>NZ_JBFAEA010000014.1:0-110004 GCF_040641675.1 Streptomyces sp. NPDC020742 | reverse complement strand
CCGCAGCCCGCAGCCCGCAGCCCGCAGCCCGCAGCCCGCAGCCCGCAGCCCGCAGCCCGCAGCCCGCAGCCCGCAGCCCGCAGCCCGCAGCCCGCAGCCCGCAGCGGCGTGTCGAGGTACAGCGGTCCGACTGGGCGAACCACGCCGCGCCGTCGTCGCCGTCGTCAGTGCATCAGCCGCGCCCTGTCTACGTCGTTCCCCTTTCCTCCCCTTCCCCTCGGCGTCAGTGTTCAGCGTCCGTCTATGTCATGAGGCGTGCTGCTTCTTGCGCGCTCACCCGTCATCGTCGGGTGCTTGCTCCTCCACACCGACGACTGGTGGGTGGAGAGCCGCCCGAGAGCCCAGAGGGCCACCGCCGCAAGGCCGACCGCAGCTCCCAAGGCGGTGCCTGTTGGTGCGGACCTGGCAGCCCCCTGACCTGCTGGTTCTGTGTGCCGGAGTCTGGGCACCGGACCTGCGCGGTCAGTTTCCGGTAAGGGGATGCCGAAGACCGGGAGCAGTCGGGAGGGGCCGCTATTGCGCATGCTCGGTGGCAGTAGTGACAGCGGGTCCAGATAGGTCTTGCCGCGGCGCAGGCCCCAGTGGAGGCACGGTGCGCGGCAGTGGAACGGGCCGTGTTGGAGGACGGCGACCGGCTGGCCTGCCGTGACGCGTTGGCCTTTCCGGGCGGTGGCGCGCACGGGCTCGTAGGTGGTGTGCAGGGGAGGGCGGCCGGAATCGGCGATCGCGATGGTCAGGACACCCCGGCCGGCGACGGTCCCGGTGAACACCACCCGGCCCGGCGCGGCGGCCCGCACCGTTTGGCCCGCGGACGAGGCCAGGTCCACGCCGCGGTGCCCGGCTGCCCACGGGGAGGGCGGCGGTTCCCAGCCGCGTAACACCGTGGGGCCTATGCCTGCCGACCCCGGCCCTTCCACCGGCCAGGCCCGGTCCGACGAGGTCAGTCCGGGCACGGGCCGGTGAGGCTGCTGGCTGCCGGGTCCGGGGCCTTGCCCGTGCCCGGTTTCCGTCCGCTTCCTCGTCCCGTGGCTGGCCGGCGCTCGCCGCTCTGGCTCCTCCGCTGCTGCGGACGGTGTTCCTACCGGCGAGCTGTGCGCGGCGGTGTGGGCCGTTGCCGCGGCAGCCATGGCCGGCAGCGGGAGGGTGAGGGTGAACAGTGCAGCCGCGGCGGGAGCCAGCAGGGCGGCTGCCGCCCGGGCGGGGAAGAAGCAGCTCGGGCCATGGGCTCCCGGCTCCCGGCCAGGGGGTGCGGGCGGTGATGACGTCGGCGCCCGGAAGCGGTGTCGGTGGCCCGGCCAGGGAGGTGCGGGCGCGGGAGGGGAGTGCGGAATGGGAGCGGGGAGGGGTGGGGGACTGGGTGGAGAGGAGGGGAAGGGAGGGCAGACGTGGTGGAGGCACCAGCGGCGGGAGTGGCGGGACGGTGCTCCCCGGCCGCGACCGCCCGCAGTGGCGGTCCTGTGTCGGGCTCGCCGACAGGTTCGTGTGCTGTGTCGTGTGTGTCGTGGCATGGGTCGACCCTGGCGTAGGCGGGCCGATGCTCGGGGATCTTGGTCGGCAGCTGTGGATAACCGGCCGGTTGTGGACAACGGCGTCACTCGACGGGGGGACGGGCAGGGCGAGGGGCAGGAGAGGGGCCGGGCCTCGTGAGGCAGAAGACGGGAACAGCGCGAGGGAAGGGTGGGAAGGGAGGGAAGGGAGGCGAGGGGCAGGGAACGGCGGGAGGGAGGCGTGGGGAGGCGAGGGAAAGGGCGCGAAGGGAGGCAGAGAGGTGGGGGCGAGGGGAGGGCTGCGCGTGTGAGTCGCGGCGCGCGTGTCCGTGGCCGGAGGCTCAGTCGCCCAGCGATGCTGCTCACCCGCGCGGGTTCAAAATGGCGCGTGTCGCCCGGTGCATCGGCAGTCCCGTACACTTCTGGTGGCGATCCGGGTCACCGGGTCGACTTCGCACGCCCCGCCGTCAGTGCAGCAGTCCCGTTCGGGCAGCACGACGGCCGCGCTCCTCGGTCCTCGGACGGCTCCGCAAGGTGTCTTCCCCGGCAGGCGCGTCGGGGCGTCAGGCACCGCGGCCGACCGGCCGCAGTGGAACCGAGAACAACAAGGAGTACGGCAATGGCCGTCGTCACGATGCGGGAGCTGCTGGAGAGCGGCGTCCACTTCGGGCACCAGACCCGCCGCTGGAACCCGAAGATGAAGCGCTTCATCTTCACCGAGCGCAACGGCATCTACATCATCGACCTGCTCCAGTCGCTGTCGTACATCGACCGCGCCTACGAGTTCGTCAAGGAGACCGTCGCCCACGGCGGCTCCGTCATGTTCGTCGGCACCAAGAAGCAGGCCCAGGAGGCCATTGCCGAGCAGGCGACCCGCGTGGGCATGCCCTACGTGAACCAGCGCTGGCTCGGCGGCATGCTGACCAACTTCTCGACCGTCTACAAGCGCCTGCAGCGCCTGAAGGAGCTCGAGCAGATCGACTTCGAGGATGTGGCCGCCTCCGGCCTCACCAAGAAGGAGCTCCTGGTTCTCTCCCGCGAGAAGGCCAAGCTGGAGAAGACCCTGGGCGGTATCCGCGAGATGCAGAAGGTGCCCAGCGCCGTCTGGATCGTGGACACCAAGAAGGAGCACATTGCCGTCGGTGAGGCGCGCAAGCTCAACATCCCGGTCGTCGCGATCCTCGACACCAACTGCGACCCGGACGAGGTCGACTACAAGATCCCGGGCAACGACGACGCGATCCGCTCCGTCACCCTGCTCACCCGCGTGATCGCCGACGCCGTCGCCGAGGGTCTCATCGCCCGCTCCGGTGCCGCCACCGGCGACCAGAAGCCCGGCGACAAGGCCGCCGCCGAGCCGCTGGCCGAGTGGGAGCGCGACCTGCTCGAGGGCGAGAAGAAGGCCGACTCCGAGGCCGCCGAGAAGCCCGCCGAGGCTCCGGCTGCCGAGGCTCCGGCCGCCGAGGCCGAGAAGCCGGCGGACGCCGAGCAGGCCTGACCTCAGGACCGGTGATGACGGCGGGGGACGGTGCCACGAGCACCGCCCCCGCCGTCCACCCGTAGATCTTTCGACTTCGAGATTTCGAGAAGAGATTCACAGACCATGGCGAACTACACCGCCGCTGACGTCAAGAAGCTCCGCGAGCTCACCGGCGCCGGCATGATGGACTGCAAGAAGGCCCTGGACGAGGCCGAGGGCAACGTCGACAAGGCCGTCGAGGCGCTGCGCATCAAGGGCCAGAAGGGCGTCGCCAAGCGCGAGGGCCGCTCCGCCGAGAACGGCGCCGTGGTTTCCCTCATCGCCGACGACAACACCTCCGGTGTCATCCTCGAGCTCAAGTGCGAGACGGACTTCGTCGCCAAGGGCGAGAAGTTCCAGGCCGCCGCGAACGCGCTCGTTGCCCACGTCGCCGCCACCAACCCGGCCGACATCGAGACGCTGCTCGCCTCCGAGATCGAGGCCGGCAAGACCGTCCAGGCGTACGTCGACGAGGCCAACGCCAACCTCGGCGAGAAGATCGTCCTGGACCGCTTCGCGCAGTTCTCCGGCGGTTACGTCTCGGCGTACATGCACCGCACCATGCCCGACCTGCCGCCGCAGATCGGTGTCCTCGTCGAGCTCGACAAGGAGAACGCCGAGGTCGCCAAGGGTATCGCGCAGCACATCGCCGCCTTCGCGCCGAAGTACCTCTCCCGTGAGGACGTCCCGGCCGACGTCGTCGAGTCCGAGCGCCGCGTCGCCGAGGAGACCACCCGCGCCGAGGGCAAGCCCGAGGCTGCCCTGCCCAAGATCGTTGAGGGTCGTCTCAACGGCTTCTTCAAGGACGCGACGCTGCTCGGCCAGCCGTACGCGCTCGACAACAAGAAGTCCGTCGAGAAGGTCCTCCAGGAGGCCGGTGTCACCCTGAAGCGCTTCGCGCGCATCAAGGTCGGCATCTGAGGCAGAACGAAGCCTTCGCTGCGGGCCACGGCCTCCGGGCCACACACCGTCCGTCGCGGAGGCAGCGAATGACCTACGACCCCGCTAGGGTCGTACGCAGTCGGCCGCTCCACGGCCGACCGCAGATGTGACGAGGAGGCCATTGCCGCACAGGGATCTGGACCGGACCCACGGCAATGGCCTTCTTCGTATGTGCACGAGGAGAGCTCAATGAATCACGGTGCCGACGGCGCGCACACAGACCATGCCGGTCACGGTGGCAGGCGACGCTTCCTTCTGAAGCTGTCGGGCGAGGCATTCGCCGGCGGCGGGGGGCTGGGCGTCGACCCCGATGTCGTGCACGCGATGGCCCGCGAGATCGCCGCCGTGGTGCGCGACGGCTACGAGATCGCCATCGTGATCGGTGGCGGCAACTTCTTCCGCGGCGCCGAACTGCAGCAGCGCGGCATGGACCGGGCCCGCTCGGACTACATGGGCATGCTCGGCACGGTCATGAACTGTCTGGCGCTCCAGGACTTCCTGGAGAAGGAGGGCATCGACTCCCGCGTCCAGACGGCGATCACCATGGGCCAGGTCGCCGAGCCCTACATTCCGCTGCGCGCGGTCCGCCACCTGGAGAAGGGGCGCGTCGTGATCTTCGGCGCCGGCATGGGCATGCCGTACTTCTCCACGGACACCACCGCCGCCCAGCGCGCCCTGGAGATCGACGCCGAGGCCATGCTGATGGGCAAGAACGGCGTCGACGGGGTCTACGACTCCGACCCCAAGAAGAACCCGGACGCGGTCAAGTTCGACGCCCTCGAATACGGCGAGGTCATCGCCCGCGATCTGAAGGTCGCCGATGCCACCGCCATCACGCTGTGCCGGGACAACAAGCTCCCGATCCTCGTGTTCGAACTGCTCGCCGAGGGCAATATCGCGCGTGCGGTGAAGGGTGAGAAGATCGGCACGCTCGTCAGCGATCAGGACACCCGGGCCTGACGGCCCCAACTGCCGCGATTCCGTACGGGCATCGGCCCGTACGGGCGGCAACCCCCGGCCGGGGGATGACCCTCGGTACGGGGATGGACAACCGCCTGCCGGTCGGACACCGTGCAGGAGAAGACGCGCGGCAGGGGCGAGGCTCTGCTTCTTACCGAAAAGACCAGGAGCAAGTGGTGATCGAAGAGATCCTCCTCGAAGCCGAGGAGAAGATGGAGAAGGCCGTCGTGGTCGCCAAGGAGGACTTCGCCGCGATCCGCACCGGGCGTGCGCACCCGGCGATGTTCAACAAGATCGTGGCGGACTACTACGGTGCGATGACGCCGATCAACCAGCTGGCGTCGTTCTCGGTGCCCGAGCCGCGGATGGCCGTGGTGACCCCGTTCGACAAGAGCGCGCTGCGCAACATCGAGCAGGCCATCCGCGACTCCGACCTCGGCGTCAACCCGAGCAACGACGGCAGCATCATCCGGGTGACCTTCCCGGAGCTGACCGAGGAGCGCCGCAAGGAGTTCATCAAGGTCGCCAAGAACAAGGCCGAGGACTCGAAGATCTCGATCCGCAGCGTCCGCCGCAAGGCCAAGGAAGCACTCGACAAGCTCGTCAAGGACAAGGAGTCCGGCGAGGACGAGGTGCGCCGCGCGGAGAAGGAGCTCGACGACACCACCGCGAAGTACGTCGCGCAGGTGGACGAGCTCCTCAAGCACAAGGAAGCCGAGCTCCTCGAGGTCTGATGAACGAGTCATCCTGGGGGGCCTCGCCCGGCGCCGGTCAATGGGGACCGCCCGACCACGGACCGGCCTCCCCGCTGCGCGCAGCCGCGTCGACCGCCCCGGCGGGTCCCGTGCACGACTGGGGCGGTGCGGCGCAGACTCGGCCCATGCCCATCGTGCCCGAGCCGGGCGGACACCAGGACGACGACCGGTACCACCGGGAACATCGGGACAGCCGGGATGACCGGGACCACCCGGACGACCGGGGGGCTGCTCGCCTGAGCGGCCCCCTGTTTCGCGACGAAAAGCCGCAGGAGCCCATGCCCACCTCCGTTCCCGGGTCCGACCGCTCGGCGGACTCCGACAAGCCCAAGAAGAAGAGCGCGGGCCGCAACCTGCGTGCCGCGATAGGGGTCGGTATCGGCCTCGGCGCGGTCATCCTCGCCTCGCTCTTCGTCTACAAGCCCCTCTTCATCGGCGTCATCGCGATCGCCGTCGTCGTGGGGCTGTGGGAGCTGACCTCGCGGCTGGCGGAGCGCAAGGACATCCGGGTGCCGCTGGTGCCGCTCGCGGTCGGCGGCACCGCCATGGTGATCGCCGGATACGTACGTGGTGCGGAGGGCGCCTGGGTCGCCATGGCGCTCACCGCCCTGGCGGTCCTGGTCTGGCGGATGACCGAGTCGCCCGAGAACTACCTACGGGACGTCACCGCCGGCGTCTTCGCGGCGTTCTACGTGCCCTTCCTCGCGACGTTCGTGGCCCTGATGCTTGCCGCGGAGGCCGACGGGCCGCAGCGGGTGCTGACGTTCCTGCTGCTGACGGTCGTCAGCGACACCGGCGCCTACGCGGTGGGCTGGCGGTTCGGGCGGCACAAGCTCGCCCCGCGCATCAGCCCCGGCAAGACCCGGGAGGGCCTCGTCGGAGCGGTGCTGTTCGCCATGGTGGCCGGCGCACTGTGCCTGCAGTTCCTGATCGAGCACGGCGCCTGGTGGCAGGGCCTGCTGCTCGGCTTCGCCGTCGCGGCCAGCGCCACCCTCGGCGACCTGGGCGAATCCATGATCAAGCGTGACCTGGGCATCAAGGACATGGGTACCTTGCTCCCCGGCCACGGCGGCATCATGGACCGCCTCGACTCCCTCCTGCCGACCGCTCCGGTGGTCTGGCTGCTCTTCGTGATCTTCGTCGGGGCGGGCTGAGGTCGTCCCGGTCGGAGAGAGGTAGCTGCTCCTGGTCCCCGCAGCCCGGTCCGAAGCCCCTTACCAGCGGTTCTGCCGCAGGTAAGGGGCTTTGTGGTGTGGTGGGCCGGGTGGTGGTGCGGCCCATGAGGGAGTGAGGTCCCGCACCGGGGCGTCACTCGCTGGGGGCGCCCCGCCGGTCTCCGGTCCGGCCGGCCCGCCGCCAGATCACCGTCATCCCCAGCGCCAGCACGGCCACCGCGGCCACGACGATGAGGCCCTTGATCGCATAGTCCCGCAGCAGGTGGTGGACCAGGTCCGACGAGTCCATCGCCAGGCCGGTCACCGCCGGCGGTCCCGGGTACGGGCCCGCGCCGGGCCGTCCTCCAGGCGCCGGGCGGCGGCACGCCACACCGCGCGCAGCGCGGGGTTCGCGTACCGGCGGGCCTGGTCGAGCCTGCCCCGGCGCTTGAGGGCCAGGGCCACGGCGAAGATCACCAGGGCCAGGACCACCAGCCCACCCGCGATGACGCCGAACCGGAGCAGCATGAGGTTGAGGTAGCGCTCCATGGAGTCCCTCCTTTTTGTATCACGCATGTGATACAAAACAATGTATCACGCATGTGATACAAAGGCGTTATGCCAAAGGTCGTGGATCCGGACGCCCGTCGCCGCGAGGTCGTCGACGCCCTCTTCCGCGTCGTCGTCCGGGACGGCCTGCAACGCACCTCACTGCGCGCCGTCGCCGACGAGGCCGGGCTCAACATCGGTTCCCTGCGCCACTACTTCGCAAGCCAGCAGGAGCTGATGGACTTCGCGATGCAGTCGATGCTCGACGGCCTCACCGAGCGGCTGCTCCAGCACGTCGAGCGGATCGGGGACCTGAGCCGGCACCCCCGTGAGGAGCGGCTGCGCCTCGCCGCCGGCCTCCTGGCCGAGCTGCTGCCGCTCGACGCCCGCCGCCGCGCCGAGGTCACCGTCTTCCTCGACTTCAACGCCGCGGCCCGCACCAACCCGGCCTTCCGGGACCTGGCACACCAGACCGCCGCCGGCGCCAGGAGGCTGGTGCACCGCGTCCTGGCCCGGCTCGACGAGTCCGGGACCCTGCGGCCCGGCCGAGACCTCGCCCTGGAGACCGAGCGCCTGACCGCACTCCTCGACGGCCTCTGCCTCACCGCCGTACGCGACCCCGACCTCCTGAGCGCCGAGACCTGCACCAGGGCCGTGGCCGTCCACCTGGACGACTTGTCCCGGCGCGGGTAGCCGTAGCGGATTCAGCTGCCGACGGGGCATCGGGCGGTTGCCGAAGGCGACGGAGAACCCGAGGACCAGCCCGCTGGTCAGAAGGGCGCCATCCACAGGGACGGGGGCGGGCCGATGTTGCTGCGTGCCTCCAGCAGGCGTTCCGTCCGTGCTCTGTTCAGTTCGCGCAGGGACGCGAGTGAGCCGGTGAGGAAGGCGCGTTGGCTGTCGTTGCGGGGTGTGATGCGCGCGTGGGTGGTGTGCAGGCGGTTCCGTGCGTGCTCGGCCGCGGGGGCGGTGCGACCGGCCGCGGCGCCGGGCCACTTGGCCGCTGCCGCACGGCCGTACGCCAGCAGGCTCTGCCGGATCCGTGGGCGGCGTCCGTGCGGCAGTCGCGGGGCACGAGGGGTGGGGCAGGGCCGGGCCGTCCCCCGGGGGGAGAGAAGCTGGTCAGGAGGGGCGGGGCGCCGGACCGCTGCCGTCACGGATGCAGCAGGGTGAGCGGACCGGACGCTCCGGAGAGGGGCAGCGGCTGCTGCCGCTATGCGGCTTTGTGCGGCGTGGGTGCTCCGTTAGGCACCCCGCCATCGTGGCTGAGCATGCGGCTGCCCCGAACGTCGCGGGGTTCTCAGAGCTTGACCAATTTGCCGTACGGACTCATGATCCGTGCTTGTAGCGAACCGAAGTCGACAAGTACCGCGATCTCGCCCTCGATACCGGTAACCCGGCCGAGACCGTGCTCGTCGTGTGTGACCCGGTCGCCTAGCGCGAACTGCTTGGGAGGGCGCGTGGCCGGGGGCTTGAAGGGACTGGACGGCAGATGGCGCCGGGCTGCGGCAGGCTTTGTCATTACGAGCAGTATGCGCCTGGTGAGCGAGCCAGCCCCGCACGCGCCGGCTAACGCAACCAAGCCGAGATCTCCGGGGGCGACGACTGCACACCCAGTTTCCCCTTCACCGGCCCCGCGAAGCCGCGGATGCACCACCGGCTCGGCGGGCTTGGGTCGGTTCACCCGCCGCCCCGGGGCCGTGTCTGGGCCCTGTGAGGTGGACCGCCGATGACACAAGACCGCAGTCGGTGAACGCCCCTCACCGCTCACGGCTCCGGCCCGGGCCCCCGTAAACGATCTGCCACACTGGACGCACCATGCCTGCACCTGGAGAACTCACGTTCGTCGCGCCCCGTGGCGCCAAGAAGCCCCCTCGGCACCTTGCCGATCTCAGCCCCACCGAGCGCCGCGAGGCGGTTGCCGCGATCGGTGAGAAGCCGTTCCGCGCCAAGCAGCTGTCGCAGCACTACTTCGCCCGTTATGCGCATGACCCGGCGCAGTGGACCGACATCCCGGCGGCGGCGCGCGAGAAGCTGGCGGGCGAGCTGCTGCCGGACCTGATGAACGTCGTACGGCACATCTCGTGCGACAACGACACCACCCGCAAGACGCTGTGGAAGCTGCACGACGGCACGCTCGTCGAGTCCGTGCTGATGCGCTACCCGGACCGGGTCACGATGTGCATCTCCTCGCAGGCCGGATGCGGGATGAACTGCCCGTTCTGCGCTACGGGGCAGGCCGGTCTGGACCGTAACCTCTCCACCGCCGAGATCGTGCACCAGATCGTCGACGGGATGCGGGCGCTGCGTGACGGCGAGGTGCCCGGTGGGCCGGCGCGGCTGTCGAACATCGTCTTCATGGGGATGGGCGAGCCGCTGGCCAACTACAAGAGGGTGGTCGGCGCCATCCGGCGGCTGACCGACCCGGAGCCGGACGGGCTGGGGCTCTCCCAGCGGGGCATCACCGTCTCCACCGTCGGCCTGGTGCCGGCGATGCTGCGGTTCGCCGACGAGGGCTTCAAGTGCCGGCTGGCGGTCTCGCTGCACGCCCCGGACGACGAGCTGCGCGACACCCTGGTGCCCGTCAACACGCGCTGGAAGGTGCGCGAGGTCCTGGACGCGGCCTGGGAGTACGCGGAGAAGTCCGGGCGGCGGATCTCGATCGAGTACGCGCTCATCCGGGACATCAACGACCAGGCGTGGCGCGGTGACCTCCTGGGGCGGCTGCTGAAGGGCAAGCGGGTCCATGTGAACCTCATTCCGCTGAACCCGACACCGGGGTCGAAGTGGACCGCCTCCCGCCCCGAGGACGAGCGGGCGTTCGTCCAGGCCATCGAGGCGCACGGGGTGCCGGTGACCGTCCGGGACACCCGCGGGCAGGAGATCGACGGCGCCTGCGGCCAGCTCGCGGCCTCGGAACGCTGACCGCCCGCTGGTACGGTGAGGTCGAACAAATGCACATTCCGACAGGGGAGCGCCACAGCGCTGAGAGTGCGGAAGCGTCGTAGTCCTGGTCCACTTCCTGGTCCCGGTCCTCGGTGCCCGCAGACCCTTGAACCTCGCCCGGGTCATTCCGGGTAGGAAGTTCGGTCGTCACTCATGCTGTTGCGCCCTGCCCCGGGTCCCCCCCCGTCCGGTACGTCCTCGTACGACGGAGCCGCGGACCCGGGGCAGGGCCGCGTCTCTTCCTGGCCAGCCAGGAGGAAATCAGTGAGCACCACCAGCAGGATCGCCGCGAGCGCGGTTGCCGCCGCGGTCGGCATGACCGCACTCACCGCGTGCGGCGGCCAGGGCGGGGGGAGCGCGGACGCCAAGACCGTCACGCTCGTCAGCCATGACTCGTTCAACGTGTCCAAGTCCGTCCTCGCCGCCTTCGAGAAGGAGAGCGGCTACAAGGTGAACATCCTCCGGGGCGGGGACGCCGGGAAGGCCGTCAACCAGGCGATCCTGTCGAAGGACAACCCCCAGGGCGATGTGCTCTTCGGCATCGACAACACCCTGCTCTCGCGCGGACTGAACGAGGGTCTGTTCACTCCGTACCGGGCCAAGGGGCTGGACAGCGTCCCGGCCGCGCTACAGCTCGACAAGGGGCAGCACCGCGTCACCCCGCTCGACTACGGCGATATCTGCGTCAACTACGACCGCGGCTACTTCGCCCGGCACAAGATGGCGCCGCCGAAGACCTTCGACGATCTGATCAAGCCCCGCTACAAGGGACTGCTGGTCACCGAGAACTCCGCGACGTCCTCGCCGGGGCTCGCCTTCCAGCTCGCGACCATCGCCGCCTACGGCGATGGGGGCGCCTCCCGGACGAAGTCTGAGGGAGGCTGGCAGGGGTACTGGAAGAAGCTCAAGGCCAACGACGTCGAGGTCGTCGACGGCTGGGAGCAGGCCTACAACGACCGGTTCTCCGGCTCCGCCGCCGGCAAGCACAAGGGCGACAAGCCGCTGGTGGTGTCGTACGCGTCCAGCCCGCCCGCCGAGGTCCTCGGCAAGAAGCCCGCGCCGGCGCAGGCACCGACCGGCGTCGCGACCGGCACCTGCTTCCGGCAGATCGAGTTCGGTGGCCTCCTGAAGGGTGCGAAGAACGAGAAGGGCGGCAAGGCGCTGCTGGACTTCCTGCTGAGTCGGCAGTTCCAGGAGGACGAGCCGCTGCAGATGTTCGTCAACCCGGCACGCAAGGACGCCAAGGTGCCGGCGGTGTTCACCAAGTACGGCACGACGATCGACAAGCCGCAGACGCTGGCCCCGGAGGCCATCGCCAAGAACCGCGACCAGTGGATCAAGCAGTGGTCCTCGCTCGTCCTGAAGTAGCGCCTGCGGAGGGCACGGGCGCCCGGCGCGGGCGCCCCGCACGGGGAACGGCGGTGCGGCTCGGCCTGATGGCAGTGCCGCTCGCCTTCTTCGCGCTGTTCTTCGCCTACCCGGTGGTGGCGATCGTCGGACGCGGGCTCAAGGACGGCGGACAGTGGCAGCTCGGGCGGATCGGCACGGTGCTGACCGACCCGGACGTGGCGCACGTGCTGTGGTTCACCGTCTGGCAGGCCGCCGCCTCCACGGGGCTGACCCTGCTGGTCGCGCTACCGGGTGCCTATGTCTTCGCGCGCTTCGACTTCCCCGGCAAGCAGTTGCTGCGGGCCGTGGTGGCGGTGCCGTTCGTGCTGCCGACCGTCGTCGTCGGCTCGGCCTTCCTCGCCCTCCTCGGGCGCGGCGGGCTGCTGGACGACCTGTGGGGGGTGCGCCTGGACACCTCGGTGTGGGCGATCCTGCTGGCGCACGTCTTCTTCAACTACGCGGTGGTGGTACGGACCGTCGGCGGACTGTGGGGACAGCTCGACCCGCGGCAGGAAGAGGCCGCGCGGGTACTGGGCGCCGGCCGGTTCGCGGCCTGGCGGCGGGTGACGCTGCCCGCCCTGGGGCCGGCCGTCGCGGCCGCCGCCCTGATGGTCTTTCTGTTCACCTTCACCTCCTTCGGGGTGGTGCAGATCCTGGGCGGGCCCACCTTCTCGACGCTGGAGGTGGAGATCTACCGGCAGACCGCGGACTTCCTGGACCTGTCCACGGCCGCGGTGCTCACCCTCGTCCAGTTCGCCGCGGTGCTGGGCGTCCTGGCCCTGCACGCCTGGACCGTCCGACGCAGGGAGTCCACGCTGCGGCTGGTGGACGCCGCGCGGACCGCCCGCCGGCCGCGCGGCCCGGGCCAGTGGGCGCTGCTGTGGGGCACGCTGCTGGTCATCGTCATCCTGCTGCTCACACCGCTGGCCGTACTGGTGGAGCGGTCGTTCGCCGGACCGGACGGCTACGGAACGACGTTCTACGCCTCGCTGGGCTCCGCCGCGACCGCCGACAGCACCTTCACCGTGCCACCCCTGGAAGCGCTGTGGAACTCCCTCGCCTACGGGGCGGCGGCCACCGCGATCGCCCTGGTGGTGGGCGGGTTGGCGGCCGCGGTCCTGACCCTGCCGCGGCTGCGGCCCGGCCGGTCCGGGCGGACTCCCGTGATCAGCCGGTGCGTCCGCGGCTTCGACGCCCTGCTGATGCTGCCGCTCGGAGTCTCCGCGGTCACCGTCGGCTTCGGCTTCCTGATCACCCTCGACCGGCCCCCGCTGGACCTGCGTGCCTCCTGGTGGCTGGTCCCGCTCGCCCAGGCGCTGGTGGGCGTGCCCTTCGTGGTCCGCACCATGCTGCCCGTGCTGCGGGCCGTCGACTCGCGGCTGCGCGAGGCCGCCGCGGTGCTCGGCGCCTCGCCGTGGCGGGTGTGGCGGGAGGTCGACCTGCCGATCGTGCGCCGGGCGCTGCTGATCGCCGCGGGCTTCGCCTTCGCCGTCTCGCTCGGCGAGTTCGGCGCGACGGTCTTCATCGCACGGCCGGACCGACCGACGCTCCCGGTCGCCGTGGCGCGGCTGCTGGGGCGCGCCGGCGAGCTCAACTACGGGCAGGCGATGGCCCTGTCGACCATCTTGATGCTGGTGTGCGCCGGTGCCCTGCTGGCCCTGGAGCGCGCCCGAACCGACCACTCCGGGGAGTTCTAGATGACGGCACCGGCGAACAGCGCGGCGCAGAGCCCGGCGCATCGGCTCCTGCGGCTGGACGGGGTGACCGTCCGCTTCGGCACCTCGGCACGGCCCGCGCTCGACGCGGTGGAGCTGGACGTCGCCGCGCACGAGATCGTCTGCGTCCTGGGGCCGAGCGGGAGCGGTAAGTCCACCCTGCTGCGGGTGGTCGCCGGCCTCCAACAGGCCGACGCGGGAGCGGTGTTGCTGGAGGGGCGGGAGCAGTCGGGAGTGCCCCCGCACCGGCGCGGGGTCGGCCTGATGTTCCAGGACCACCAGCTGTTCCCACAGCGCGATGTCGCGGGCAACGTCGCCTTCGGGCTGCGGATGCGCGGCTCCTCACGTGCCGAGCGGGAGCGCACCGTGGCCGGCCTGCTGGACCTCGTCGGGCTGCCGGGCGCCCAGCGGCGCGCCGTGGCCTCCCTCTCCGGAGGCGAACAACAGCGGGTCGCTCTGGCCCGCGCCCTGGCGCCGCGCCCCCGCCTGTTGATGCTGGACGAGCCGCTCGGCCAGCTCGACCGCGGACTGCGCGAGCGACTGGTCGTCGAACTCCGCTCCCTCTTCGGCGAGTTGGGTACGACCGTGCTCGCCGTCACGCACGACCAGGGTGAGGCCTTCGCGCTCGCCGACCGGGTCGTGGTGATGCAGGACGGCCGGATCGCGCAGACCGGCACCCCGCTGGAGGTCTGGCAGCGACCGGCCACCGAATTCGTCGCCCGCTTCCTCGGTTTCGACAACGTCGTCGAGGCGACCGTGCAGGGCGAGGCCGCCGCCACCCCCTGGGGCAAGGTGCCGGTCCCCGAGAACACCGCGAACGGCCACTGCCGCCTGCTGGTACGCCCGGCAGGGGTACGGCTGACCCCCGCCGCGGACGGCCTGCCCGCCACCGTCGCCGCCCGTACGTTCCGCGGCACCCATGTCACCCTGCTCCTGCAGCCGGCCTGCGGTCCCCAGTTGGAGGCGGCCTGCGCCCTGAGCGACGCTCCGGAGGTGGGGGAGCGGGTCGGGATCGCCTTTGCGGCGCCGGATGTGGTGGTGCTGGATGCTGCTTCGGGGGCTTCGGGGGCTTCCGGGGCTTCGGGGGCCGTGGAGGCGGCGGAGGGGTAGGGGGAGCCGGGCGGGCGGTCGGTCGCCGGTGAGGCGTGGTTGGCCGTGGGCGGCAGCCGGCCTTCGGGGAAGGTCAGCCTTCCGCAAGCCAGCGCTCGGGGAAGGCCAGCCCTCGGGGAAGGCCAGCCCTCAGGGAAGGCCAGCCCTCGGGGAGGGTCAGCGTTCGGGAGTGGCCGCCAGGGAGGCCTCCGGGCGGGCGTCCCCCACGGCCGGGCGAGCGCCGCCGGCCTCCGCCGTGGCACCGGACGGGGCCTTCGCCCGTCCCCGATTCCCGCTCTCGTCCTGATTCTCGTCGTGGCTCTGGACGTGATTCTGGTTGTGGTTCTGGCTACGGTTCTGCTGCTGGTGAGGTGCCTCCGGCGTGGGCTCCGGCTCGCCGAACCAGGCGACCCCGACCGCCCCGGCCACCGCCACCACGAAGCCGAGGACCGCGACCCAGGCGAACCCCGGCCGGGAGGCGTCACCGAGCCACACCACCCCGAGGATGCCCGGGACCACCGTCTCGCCCACCACCAGCGCCGCCGTGGCGCCGTTCACCGAGCCGATCTGCAGGGCCACGGTGTGCAGATACATACCGCCGATGCCCGCGACGAGGATGGCGTACAGCGCGGGGTCCGTCAGCAGGGACGGCAGATGGAACGGTGCCGCGCCGTTCAGCACCCGCACGCCGACACCGAGCGCGCCGAAGCCGAGCCCCGAGAGCAGACCGGCGAGGATCGCGGCCCGGCTGCCCAGCAGGCGCACCACCAGCGTGCCCCCGCCGATGAGGACGAGCGAGGCGACCAGCAGCCACCAGTGGGCGGCGATCGGCGTATGCCCGCTGCCCTCCGGCCCTGCGGCCGTGGCCAGCAGCACCAGCGCCGAACAGACCACGGCGATGGAGCCCCACTCGGCCCGGCCGAGCCGGATGCCGAGGAGCTTGATGCTCAGGACGGCGGTGATCACGAGGTTGGCGCTGATCACCGTCTGGGAGAGGAACAGCGGCAGCAGCCGTGCCGCCAGTGCACCGAGCC
The DNA here is from genome assembly GCF_040641675.1 of Streptomyces sp. NPDC020742. NCBI lineage: Bacteria > Bacillati > Actinomycetota > Actinomycetes > Kitasatosporales > Streptomycetaceae > Streptomyces > Streptomyces sp. NPDC020742. Next base: position 94,465 of record NZ_JBFAEA010000014.1, on the reverse strand, counting down.
CGAAGCCGATGAAGTCCAGCACCGTGCCCACCATGAATTCCCAGGTCACGGCGGCCTTCGCGGTGGAGGAAAGGCTGGGGCCGCCGTGCTGGGTGACACCGGTGGTGGAGGCCTTGGCGGCTTCCCGACGAGCGGACTTGCGCGAGCCCACCGCCTGTAGGACCGAGCCCGTGCCGTAGCAGGCCGACGCCGCTACGGCCGTCAGAAGGCCGATGATCACCAAGAGCTCCGTTCGCCCGCTGTCTGCCTTACCCGTTCATTACCTGGCTTGGCAGACGCTCATATTGGGACGGGAGTTGCCTCGGGTGGGCAGATATCACGGAGCGGGGTTCACGGGTTCGTCGCGCTCACGGAGGCCTTCGCCCTGAGACGGGCCAGTGCCTCCGGGGCCTCGTCCACCGAATCGACCAGGGCGATCCGCGCCGCCATCGGACGCTCTGCCGCAAGGGCCTGGAGCAGCGGCCAGGCGGGCAGCCGCTCGGTCCAGTGCGCGCGGTTCACCAGCACCATGGGGGTCGGCTCGCCACGCGACCCGTAGTAGTTCGGGGTCGCGTTGTCGAATATCTCCTGTACGGTCCCGGCCGCACCCGGAAGGAACACCACGCCCGCACGGGAACGCGCCAGCAGCCCGTCCTCGCGCAGCGCGTTGATGAAGTACTTGGCGATATGGGTCGCGAAGGGGTTCGGCGGCTCGTGCCCGTAGAACCAGGTGGGAATGCCGACCGACGCGCCGCCCCCGGGCCAGCCCTGGCGCACGTCGAAGGCGACCCGCGCCCAGTCGGTGACCGAGGGGGCGAAGTGCGGTGCCTTGGCGAGGAGTTCCAGCGCCGCGTCGAGCATCTCGTCCTCGAAGGGCGCGGCGTACGCCCCGAGGTTCGCGGCCTCCATCGCTCCCGGGCCGCCGCCGGTCGCCACGGTCAGGCCGTCGCGGGCGAGCGTACGGCCGAGCCGGGCCGCGCCCGCGTAGTCGGGCGTACCGCGCTCCAGGGCGTGCCCGCCCATGATGCCCACCACCTGGGCGCCGGCGAGGTGTTCGTCCAGCGCGTCGGAGACGGCGTCGTCGTGGATGCTGCGCAGCATGGACGAGAAGATGTCGCCGTCCGACTTGGTCCGCTGGTACCAGTCGTAGGTACGGGCATCGGGGGTGGCGCCGTAGCCGTGTGCGTCGTTCAACCCCGCGAAGAGCTCGTCTGGGTCGTAGAGGCTGCCCCGGTAGGGGTCGAACGGCAGGCCCGGTATCGGTGGGAAGACCAGCGCGCCCCCGGCGCGTATTTTCGCGGCGGCGTCCGGCTCCATGGCGCAGCCGAGGAACACGGAGTCCGTGGTGTCCGCGCCGAGCAGGGCGAAGGTACGGTCCGTCAGGTCGACCGACTGGACGCGGTGTCCGGCCAGTCCGCCCGCGGCGACGACCCGGTCGAACTCGTCGAGCGACTCGATCTCGCGGTCGGCCTCGCGGTCGCTTGTGCCCTCGGCCGTGCGAGCGCTTGCAAGGTCACTTTCCCGACCGCCCGGACGACCGGTTTCCCGACCGGTTTCCCGGCTGTTTTCCTGGCCGAGTTCGGGGCTGTGGTCGGGGGCGTGGGAGCGGGTGTCGGGACGGGGCTGGGGCGCTGAGGACTCTGAATTCGGCTGCACGCCCGTCATGTTAGGACCGCAGGGAATCCACCAGGGGGCGGAGGTGCCCGTCGGCGGCTGCGGCATCGAGTGCGGCGCGCAGGGCCCCGTCATAGGTCGGGCGGGCCTCCTTCTGCAGCTGCCGGCCCTCGTCCGTGATGACGCTGTACACCCCGCGCCGGTCGTCGGGGCACAGGTCACGGCGGGTCAGGCCGGACGATTCCAGGCGGGAGGCCAGCCGGCTCACGGAGCTCTGGTTGAGGCCGATGAGGTCGGCGAGTTCCTGCATGCGCAGTTCGCCGTCGTCCGCTTCGGCCAGCCGCGCCAACGCGCGGTACTCGGAGAGGCCGAGGCGGTGATGCTGCTGCAGGGCACGTGCCAGCTCCTGCTCGACGCGTGTGTGCAGTGCTCCGAGCCGGTCCCAGTGCTCCGCGTCCATGGCCATCCACTCTCTTCCGCCGGACCCGTCTGTCGTTCGGTCAGTCTGCCGCTCGGTCCGTCCGCCGCGGGTGCCGCTGTGCGGTATCTGCCGTTTTCCCCTGGGGTCTTGACAGCAGCGTACATGCAGCCGAAACTTATGTATGCGCATGCAAGCAATGTAGATGCATGGATCTACGGGGGAGTGATCAGCATGGGAAGGGCAACCACAGGGGCACCGTCCGAGCGGAGGATCGAGCGCATCGCGACCGAACCGGACTGGTACGAGCCGTACCGGATCTCCCAGGCCGTCCGGGCCGGCGGCTTGATCCACGTCTCTGGCCAGGCGGGAATCGATGAACGGGGCAGGACCGTCTCGGACGACTTCCGCACGCAAGGGCGGCAGGCGTTCGCCAACGTCGAAAGGGTCCTCACCGCGGCCGGGGCCTCGCTCGCGGACGTGGTGAAGGTCGGCATCTTCGTCACGGACCTGGCCGCCCACCTAGAGGACATCATCGCCCTGCGCGGCGAGTTCCTCTCCCGGCCCTACCCGGCGGACACCCTGCTGGAAGTGTCATCCCTGGCCCGGCCGGACCGGCAGATAGAGATCGAGGCAACGGCCCTCGCCCCCAGCTGACGACGGCCCGTCCCGACCCTCAACTGCCCTCGGCCGAAAAGCGGTGCGCTGTGCGCCCTCTGCTCGGGCATCACCGTTCATCATCCCGTCGACACCACTACCGTGGGCGGATGACCGAGACATGGCCGGCAACTGCCCCCGGTGTCCTCCGACTTCCCTCCGGGCGGCTGATCCGCGGCCGGGGCCTGCGCCGGCCGCTTCCGGACGGACCGAGACCGACGTACGCCGTCTATCTGCTGGGCAAGCAGCCTCCCCAGGTCTCCTGGGAGGCCCGATGGTTGCGCTGGCCGGACTTCCGGCTGCCCGCCCGTCACTCACAGGCGCAGGCGTTGCTCGCCGAGGCATGGGCCCGTGCCGAGAACGAGCGCGTCGAGGTGGCCTGTGAGGGCGGCCGTGGCCGGACCGGTACCGCTCTCGCCTGCCTGGCCGTGCTCGACGGCGTCGCACCCGACCAAGCGGTGGCGTATGTACGCCGCCATTACGACCGCCGCGCCGTCGAGACGCCCTGGCAGCGGCGCTACGTCCGCCGCTTCACCGGCTGACACGGGGAGCGCCGGCCATCGGCCATACGGATCCGGCTCGGCACCCAGCCGACCGGCAGCCGGCCACCCGGATAGCCGGATACCCGCCGCGGGCGGCAGGCGGCCGGAACGGGCCGTGCCAGGCAACGGGCAGCACAGGGCCACGAGTCCTACCAGGCATCAGGGGCATACCAAACGACGGGCCGTACCAGGCGGCAGGCCGCACCAGGCACCAGGAAACGCCGAGCGACAAGCCGCACCGGGCACCAGGAAACGCCGAGCGACCAGCCGCACCAGGCGACAAGCCGGATCAAGCGACAAGCCGCAGCCGGCCCAGCGTCCCGGCCGGCCCGTCGTACGCCTCAGTGCACCAGTGGCAACGTGGCCATTTCCGCCACCGTCCAGGTCAGGGGGGCCAGGACGACCAGGAGGGCGAGGGTGCGGAGTGCGGCGGCGCGGTGCAGTGCGGAGGCGGAGGCGCCCAGGCGGCGGAGGGCGGCCGTGGTGTGGGAGCGGGCGGAGCGGGACTCCAGCGCGGCGGTGAGGGCGCTGGCGGTGACACAGGCGAGGACGACCGCCGCACCGACCGCGGTGAGCGGTCCGAACGGGCGGGTGGGAGAGGCCTCATAGACCTTGACGGCGGCGTAGGCGGCGGAGGCGACCGCGCACAGCACACCGAGCGGACGGCCGAGGCGGTGGGAGTCCTCTTGGAGGACGCGGCCGGCGAGGAGGCGCAGCGCACCGGGGCGGCCAGCGCAGAGGAGCCGTCCGCACAGGTGCACCAGGCCGGGGCCAGCCAGGACGAGGCCGAAGGCGGACAGGGCCCAGCCGGCGAGGACGCCCGGCGGGCTGCCGATGAGGCGGCCGGGCAGGGGCAGCAGACCGTGCGAGTGGGCGGTTCCGGGGCTGGTGTAGGCCTCGATCGCCAGGCCCGCCGCGGCCAGGGCGATCCCCCACGGCAGACCGGAGGGCGGCACGGTGCGGGGGCGGACCTCGGCGTCCGCGGTGCCGGTCTCGTCGCGGGGGCGCAGCGAGACGGCGGTCGCGGCGGCGGCGGTCAGCGGCACGAGCGCCAGCAGCAGCAGGGCGCCCACGAGCGGCACGGGGTGGCCGGCGCCCAGCAGGTCGGAGTCGATGCCGAGGGAGGTGGCGCCGGCAGGTCCGCCGAGGTCGCCGCGGAGCCGGAAGAAGGCGAACAGGGCGAGGAGCACCCCGAGGACACAGGTCAGTGCGGTGGAAGCGGTGGCGAGGAGGGTGAGACGGAGGGGGCCGAGGCCGGCCGCGGTCATACCGCGCTGGAGCCGGGCGGCGGGGTCCGTACGGGCCGTGGACACCGCGAACTGGGCGGTGGCGGCGAGCGGCGCCGCGCACCACAGCAGTCGTACCAGCGATTCCTCCACCGCGGCGGGGTGGCCGGCGGCGTGGCCGATGGTGGACAGCAGCAGGAAGCCGGTGCCGGCGGCGGCAGCGGCGACGCACAGGCGCCGCAGCAGAACGAGGGGGTGGGAGCCGCGGGCTAGACGGAGAGCGAGCACGCTGCCCTGCTTTCCTCATCGGAGGAGCCGGTGGTGTCGGGCGCTGCGGTCGACGTTCGGCCATCGAGCAGCGCGAGGGAGCGGTCCGCCAACGCGGTGGCGACCTCGGTGTCATGGGTGGCCAGGACCACTGTGATCTGGTGCGACCGGGCCGCGGTGGTCAGGGTGCGCAGTACCTGGGTGCCGTCGGTGTGGTGAAGCGGCGCCGTCGGTTCGTCGGCGAACAGCACCTGCGGGGTGGTGGCCAGGGCGCGGGCGATGGCGACGCGCTGGCGCTGGGACTGGTCGAGGCGGGCGGGCCGGCGGCGGGCGCACATACCGACGTCGAGGCGGTCCAGCCATTCCAGCGCGGTGTGCTTGGCGGCGCGGCTGCCGGCGCCGCGCAGCAGCAGCGGCAGGGCGGCGTTCTCCCAGGCGGTGAGTTCGGGAACGAGGTGCGGTTCGGTGTCGATCCACCCGAACCGGTCCAGACGCAGCCGTTCGCGGCTGGGGGAGGAGAGGGTGTGCACGGGGGCACTGTTGAACCAGATCTCGCCCTCGGATGCCACGAGTTGACCGGAAAGGCATTTCAGGAGGGACGTCTTGCCACTGCCGCGCGGGCCGGTGACAGCGAGGATCTCGCCTTCGCGGACGCCGAGGGAGACCCCGGCGAGGGCGGTGGTGCCACCGTATGAGTGGTGCAGGCCGCGGGCCCAGAGAACGTCGTTGTCAGGCGGGGCCACCATCTGCGCACCTCTTGATAGTTCGCGTCGACTCGTTCCCCCGAGCGGGTGAACGACCATGGAGGGTATCGGTCACTAGCACGGTAAGGATTGGTGACCCCTGGTATTCGTCTGTTGACCGTATAACGGCCCAGATTCACTCGTATGGCTTGAAGAGAGTGAATCTGGGCCGCTAGATGTTCAGTTGTGACCCTTAAAGCTTCGTTTCCGATCGGGGTGACGCGGTAACCCGGTCGGAAACGTGCTGGTCAGAGCTTGGTCCAGGCCTCGGTGAGGACCGTGCGGAGGATCTGCTCGATCTCGTCGAAGACCGGCTGGTCGGCGATCAGCGGCGGGGCGAGCTGGATGACCGGGTCGCCACGGTCGTCGGCGCGGCAGTAGAGACCGTTCTCGTACAGGGCCTTGGAGAGGAAGCCGTACAGGACGCGCTCGGTCTCCTCCTCGTTGAAGGACTCCTTCGTGGCCTTGTCCTTGACGAGCTCGATGCCGTAGAAGAAGCCGTTGCCGCGGACGTCGCCGACGATCGGCAGGTCGTGCAGCTTCTGCAGGGTGCTCAGGAAGTTGCCCTCGTTGTCGAGGACGTGCTGGTTGAGGCGCTCGCGCTCGAAGATGTCGAGGTTGGCGATGCCGACGGCCGCGGAGACCGGGTGGCCGCCGAAGGTGTAGCCGTGCAGGAAGGTGTTGTCGCCCTTGTAGAACGGCTCGGCCAGGCGGTCGGAGACGATGCAGGCGCCGATCGGGGAGTAGCCCGAGGTCATGCCCTTGGCACAGGTGATCATGTCCGGGACATAGCCGAACTTGTCACAGGCGAACGTGGTGCCCAGCCGGCCGAAGGCGCAGATGACCTCGTCGGAGACGAGCAGCACGTCGTACTGGTCGCAGATCTCGCGGACGCGCTGGAAGTATCCGGGCGGCGGCGGGAAGCAGCCGCCGGCGTTCTGCACCGGCTCCAGGAACACCGCGGCGACGGTGTCCGGGCCCTCGAAGAGGATCTGCTGCTCGATCTGGTCGGCGGCCCAGCGGCCGAAGGCCTCGGGGTCGTCGCCGAAGATCGGGGCGCGGTAGATGTTGGTGTTGGGGACCTTGTGCGCGCCGGGGACCAGCGGCTCGAAGGGCGCCTTCAGGCCCGGCAGACCGGTGATCGACAGGGCGCCCTGCGGGGTGCCGTGGTAGGCCACCGCCCGGGATATCACCTTGTGCTTGGTGGGCTTGCCGACGAGCTTGAAGTACTGCTTGGCCAGCTTCCAGGCGGTCTCGACCGCCTCGCCGCCGCCGGTGGTGAAGAAGACCTTGTTGAGGTCGCCGGGAGCCTCGTTCGCCAGGCGCTCGGCCAGCTCCACGGCCTTGGGGTGGGCGTAGGACCACACGGGGAAGAAGGCCAGCTCCTGCGCCTGCTTGTAGGCGGTCTCGGCGAGCTCCACCCGGCCGTGGCCGGCGTTGACCACGAACAGGCCGGCGAGGCCGTCGATGTAGCGCTTGCCCTTGTCGTCGTAGATGTTGGTGCCCTCACCGCGCACGATCGTGGGCACGGGGGCCTTCTCGTACGACGACATGCGGGTGAAGTGCATCCACAGGTGGTCGTAGGCCGTCTTGGAGAGGTCGCGACTCATTGCTATCTCGTTCCCCAGGTGTAGGTCTGCTTCCGGAGCTTGAGGTACACGAAGCTCTCGGTGGATCGGACGCCGGGCAGCGTGCGGATCCGCTTGTTGATCATTTCCAGCAGGTGGTCGTCGTCCTCGCAGACGATCTCGATGATGAGATCGAAGGAGCCCGCGGTCATGACGACGTACTCGACCTCTTCCATGGTCGTCAGGGCGTCGGCCACGGGATCGAGGTCGCCTTCGACGTTGATGCCGACCATTGCCTGCCGTCGGAAACCGACCGTGAGGGGGTCGGTGACCGCGACGATCTGCATCACGCCTTGGTCGAGCAGCTTCTGTACGCGCTGCCGCACCGCCGCTTCGGACAGGCCCACGGCCTTGCCGATCGCGGCATACGGACGGCGACCGTCCTCCTGGAGCTGCTCGATGATCGCCAGGGAGACGGAGTCGATCGACGGAGTGCCGGTTCTGTCAGGACTGTTACGAGAAGGCGCCACGTCCTTCACTGTGCACGAGCCTCGGCAGTGTTGCAACCCCGAATCGATGAAATTAGTCGTGTGGGGATCGAAAATTCACTGATTCCGTTGTTCCTGAGTGGCGGGTGTGTCGAAAACGTGGGTCCCACGGCTAGGGTGGTGCTAACTGACCGGACATCTGAACTGAAGGGGGCGCACAGTGACCACCGCACTGCGTCGTCTGCGCAACTACATCGACGGGGAGTTCCGGGACGCCGCCGACGGGCGGACCACGGAGGTGGTCAACCCCGCGACGGGTGAGGCGTACGCCACCGCCCCGCTTTCGGGCGCCGCCGACGTCGACGCGGCGATGGCTGCCGCCGAGGCCGCCTTCCCCGCCTGGCGTGACCTGATCCCCGCCGAGCGCCAGAAGGTCCTCCTCAAGATCGCCGACCGTTTCGAGGAGCGCGCCGAGGAGCTGATCGCCGCCGAGTCCGAGAACTGCGGCAAGCCGGTCGCCCTCGTACGCTCCGAGGAGATCCCGCCGATGGTGGACCAGATCCGCTTCTTCGCGGGTGCCGCCCGGATGCTGGAGGGCCGCTCGGCAGGCGAGTACATGGACGGCTTCACCTCGATCATCCGCCGCGAGCCGGTCGGCGTCTGCGCCCAGGTCGCGCCGTGGAACTACCCGATGATGATGGCCGTCTGGAAGTTCGCCCCGGCGCTGGCCGCGGGCAACACCGTCGTCATCAAGCCCTCCGACACCACGCCCGCCTCGACGGTGCTGATCGCCGACATCATCGGCAGCGTGCTGGACGAGCTCGGCCACCCCCGCGGCGTCTTCAACGTCATCTGCGGCGACCGGGAGACCGGCCGCCTGATGGTCGAGCACAAGGTGCCGGCGATGGCTTCGATCACCGGCTCGGTGCGGGCCGGTATGCAGGTCGCCGAGTCCGCCTCCAAGGACCTCAAGCGGGTCCACCTGGAGCTCGGCGGCAAGGCCCCGGTCGTGGTCTTCGAGGACACCGACATCCCCAAGGCCGTGGAGGACATCTCGGTCGCCGGCTACTTCAACGCCGGCCAGGACTGTACGGCCGCCACCCGGGTGCTCGTCCACGAGTCCATCCACGACGAGTTCGTCGCCGCGCTGGCCAAGGCCGCCTCGGAGACCAAGACCGGCGCGGTCGACGACGAGGACGTGCTCTACGGCCCGCTGAACAACGCCAACCAGCTCCAGCAGGTCAAGGGCTTCATCGAGCGGCTGCCCGCGCACGCCAAGATCGAGGCGGGCGGCGAGCAGGTCGGCGACAAGGGCTACTTCTTCGCCCCGACCGTCGTCTCCGGCCTCAAGCAGGACGACGAGATCATCCAGCACGAGGTGTTCGGCCCGGTCATCACCGTCCAGTCCTTCTCCGACGAGAAGCAGGCGGTCGAGTGGGCCAACGGCGTCGAGTACGCGCTGGCGTCCTCGGTGTGGACCAAGGACCACGCCCGTGCCATGCGGATGTCCAAGAGCCTCGACTTCGGCTGCGTGTGGATCAACACCCACATCCCGCTGGTCGCCGAGATGCCGCACGGCGGCTTCAAGAAGTCCGGCTACGGCAAGGACCTGTCGGCCTACGGCTTCGACGACTACACCCGCATCAAGCACGTGATGACCTCGCTGGACGGCTGAGCCGCCGGCAGGGCACCGGGGTAACTGCACCGTCGAGCGGCACCCCACGCTCGACACACCGTCGCGGGCGGAGGCCCGGCAACTGACGCTCTGTCGCTTGCCGCCTCCGCCCGCAACACGTGAGAGTGCTCGCCATGGCTGATCTTTCGCGGCGGGCGCTGCTCCGCAGTATGGGCGGACTGGGTGTGACGGGGGCGCTGGCCGCCGTGGCCGGATGCGGGGTCCCGCCGGCGTACGTCCGGGCGGCCGACCGCGGCGGCCCGGACCGCTCGGCACGCGACCACCGGCTGGTCTTCGCCAACTGGCCGCTCTACATCGACGTCGACGACCACGACAAGGAGCGCCGGCCCACCCTCGACGCCTTCCAGCGGCGCACCGGGATATCGGTGACCTACACCGAGGAGATCAACGACAACGACGAGTTCTTCGGCAAGGTCAGCCCGGCACTGATGAACCACCAGAGCACCGGGCGCGATCTGATCGTGATCAGCGACTGGATGTGCGCCCGGTTCGTCCGGCTGGGCTGGGTCCAGGAGATGGACCGGGCCGCCCAGCCGCACGTCGCCCAGTACCTCGACCCGCTGCTGCGCACCCCGCACTTCGACCCGGGGCGCAGGCACTCCGTCCCCTGGCAGTCCGGGATCACCGGCATCGCCTACAACCGCCGCAAGCTCGGCCGGGAGATCCGGCACACCTCCGACCTGTGGAAGGACGACCTGCGCGGCCGGGTCACACTGCTGTCCGGGCTCGACGAGGCGTTCGCGATGCTGATGCAGGGCAACGGCGTTGACATCACCCGTTGGACCGCCGACGACTTCCACGCCATGACCGACCAGCTCCGGGGCCTGGTCCGCAAGGGCCACATCCGGCGCTTCACCGGCAACGACTACATCAAGGACCTGGACTCCGGCGATGTGCTCGCCGCCCAGGCCTACTCGGGCGATGTGATCCAGCTCCAGGCCGACAACCCGGACATCGAGTTCGTGGTGCCCGAGGAGGGCGCCGAGCTGTGGGCGGAGAGCCTGATGATCCCCAACCTCGCCGGCCACAAGCGCAACGCCGAGCGGCTGATCGACTACTACTACGAACCGGCCGTCGCCGCGGAGCTGGCCGCCTGGGTCAACTACGTCTGCCCCGTGCCGGCCGCCCGCGACGTGCTGGCCTCCTCCAAGGACAAGGACCGCGCCGCGCTCGCCGAGGACCCGCTGGTCTTCCCGGACGGCGCCCTGCGCAAGCGGCTGGCCATCGCGCGGGACATCACGTCCAAGGAGCGGGCCGGGTTCGCCCGGGAGTGGAACGGGATCGTGGGGCTGTAGCGGCGCCAACGGGTCGTCCACCGGGGGTGGTTGGCGCCCGGTCGGGGCCTTTGGAACGCACCGGCCCGCCGCGGGGACGCCCCGCGGCGGGCCGGCATTGTCCTGCGTGGTGTCAGCCGCGCCAGGACGCCGTGTACGCGTCGATCTCCGCGGCCAGCCGGGCCTTGCCGGGGGCGTCCATGAAGGAGGCCGCCACGGCGTTCTTGGCCAGGGCGGCCAGGCCCCCGGTGTCCAGCCCCAGCAGCTGGGCGGCGACGCCGTACTCGGTGTTCAGGTCCGTGCCGAACATCGGCGGGTCGTCGCTGTTGATCGTGACCTGCACGCCCGCGTCCACCATCTCCTTGAGGGGGTGCTCCTCCAGCGTGCGCACCGCGCGGGTGGCGATGTTGGAGGTGGGGCAGACCTCCAGCGGGATGCGGTGCTCGGCGAGGTGGGCCAGCAGCTTCGGGTCCCGGGTGGCGCTGGTGCCGTGGCCGATGCGCTCGGCGCCCAGGTCGCGCAGTGCGTCCCAGATCGTCTCCGGGCCGGTGGTCTCACCGGCGTGCGGGACGGAGTGCAGCCCGACGGCGCGGGCGCGGTCGAAGTACGGCTTGAACTGCGGCCGCGGGACACCGATCTCGGGGCCGCCGAGACCGAACGAGACCAGGCCCTCGGGCTGCAGGCCGCAGGCGATCCGGGTGGTCTCCTCGGCGGCCTCCAGACCCGCCTCACCGGGGATGTCGAAGCACCAGCGCAGCACCACGCCCAGCTCGGACTCCGCGGCCTTCCGGGCGTCCTCGATGGCCTCGACGAACGCGCCGTCGGGGATGCCGCGGCTGGTGGAGCTGAACGGGGTGACGGTCAGCTCGGCGTAGCGGATCTGCTGGCGCGCCATGTCCCGGGCGACCTCGTACGTCAGCAGCCGGACGTCCTCGGCGTCGCGGATCAGGTCCACGACGGAGAGGTACACCTCGATGAAGTGGGCGAAGTCGCGGAAGGTGAAGTAGTCGGCCAGCGCCTCGGGGTCGGTGGGGACCGCGGAGTCGGGGTGCCGGGCGGCCAGTTCGGAGACGATCCGTGGCGAGGCCGATCCGACGTGGTGGACGTGCAGCTCCGCCTTGGGCAGGCCCGCGATGAAGGCATCGAGATCGGACAACGCTTCCTCCTGGTCAAAGGGCGCGCGCAGGGCGCGGAACGGCCCGGCCATGCTATGCGGGGCGGCCCGGAGCCTGGTTGGCCGCCTCCCGCAGCCGCTGGCGGGCCTCCATCAGGGCGAAGCCCAGCAGATTCAGCCCCCGCCAGCGGGCCGGGTCGGCGGCACGCTCGTCATCGGCGGCCAGGCCGATGCCCCATCTCCGGTCCACCGGACTGGCCTCGACCAGCACCCGGGAGCCCGTGCCCAGCAGGAACTCCCGCAGGTCGGCGTGGTGCCCGAACTTGTGGACGCTGCCGGTGACGACCAGCTCGAAGCGGTGCCGCTGCCAGGTCTCCTCGTCGAAGCCGGTGACCGTGCGTCCGGCGTCCTTCGCCTGCTTGGGGTGGCGCGCGGCGACCGCCCGCCGCTCCGCCTCGGCGTCGCCGAACAGCCGGGCCTTGCCGGCCATCATCCAGTGCTCCGCGGTGGCATACCGGACCCCGTCGACCGTGAACGGCGCGGGCCACCACTGGCTGAAACAGCTCGCACCGAGCGTGCCGTCGGGCCGTGGGCGGTGCCCCCAGAAAGCGACGTACTTGACGCGCTTGCCGGCGTCGGTCCGCCGGCGCAGCTCCTCGACCGAGCGCGGCCCGTCCGCGACCCGCCCGTCGGTGCCTCCCTCGACCGCCCCCGCGGTCGTCCCCCTGGTGTCGTGCATCATGCCGGGATTCTGTCAGCAGGCACCGACAACGTGTCGGGGTTGTCGAGCCAAGAATCGCAGAATTCGTCGCGTAACCAAAAGGCAACAACGGAATCCCTTGTTGAGGCTCCCTTCCTCTGTCAAGATCGGCCATCAATTCCGGAAGTAGCTACGCCAGGCGATGCCGCTGAGCGGCCCCGGCGCCCGGCGGAGGAGAGCACCATGGACCACCGATTCGATGTCACCGAGCGCTTCGCCCAGGGCGCGCAATTCATCGCGGGACGTCTCCGCGGCGGCACCTCCGGCCGCACCCAGGCCGTGGTGGACCCGGCGACCGGCGAGACGGTGTACTCCTACGAACTGGCCGGCACGGCGGACGTCGACGCGGCCGTCGAGGCCGCCGCCCGGGCCTTCCCGGAGTGGGCCGGCGCCACGCCCGGCGAGCGCTCCGACACCCTGCACCGCTTCGCCGCCGCGCTCACCGAGGACGCCGACGACCTGGCCTACGCCGAAACGCTGAACTGCGGAAAGCCGATCAAGCTCAGCACCGAGTTCGACGTACCCGGCTCGATCGACAACGCCGCCTTCTTCGCGGGGGCCGCGCGCCACTTGGAGGGCAAGGCGGCCGGCGAATACAGCCCCGACCACACCTCCGTCATCCGCCGCGAGCCCCTCGGCGTGGTCGGCTCCATCGCGCCGTGGAACTATCCGCTGCAGATGGCCGCCTGGAAGGTGTTGCCGGCCATCGCCGCGGGCAACACCATCGTGCTCAAGCCCGCCGAGATCACCCCGTTCACCTCACTGCTGTTCGCGCAGGCCGCTCAGCGCGCCGGGCTGCCGGACGGCGTGCTCAACATCGTCTCCGGCGCCGGTCGGGACGCCGGTGAGCACCTGGTGGGCCACGGCTCGGTCGCCATGACCTCCTTCACCGGCTCGACCGCGATCGGCAAGCGCGTCGCCGAGATCGCCACCGGCACCGTCAAGCGCCTCCACCTCGAACTCGGCGGCAAGGCCCCCTTCGTGGTCTTCGACGACGCCGACCTGGAGGCCGCGGTGCACGGTGCGGTGGCCGGCGCACTGATCAACACCGGCCAGGACTGCACCGCCGCCACCCGCGCCTACGTCCAGCGCCCGCTCTACGACGCCTTCGTCAACGGCGTCGCCGACCTGATGGCGACCGTACGCCTCGGCGACCCCTTCGACCCCGCCACCGACCTGGGCCCGCTGATCTCGCACGCCCAGCGCGACCGGGTGGCCGCTTTCGTCGACCGGGCGCGCAACTACGCGACCGTCGTCACCGGCGGCGAGGTACCCGCCTTCGGCGGCGACAGCGCGCTGGCCAAGGGCGCGTACTACCGGCCGACGCTGATCGCCGGCGCCGCCCAGGACAGCGAGGTCGTGCAGTCCGAGATCTTCGGGCCGGTGCTGGTCGTGCTGCCCTTCGACAGCGACGACGAGGGCATCGCGCTGGCCAACGACACCCCCTACGGGCTGGCCGCCTCCGCCTGGAGCCGGGACGTCTACCGGACCGGCCGCGCCAGCCGAGAGATCAACGCGGGCTGCGTCTGGGTCAACGACCACATCCCGATCATCAGCGAGATGCCGCACGGGGGTGCCAAGGCGTCCGGCTACGGCAAGGACATGTCGGCCTACTCCTTCGAGGAGTACACGCAGGTCAAGCACGTCATGTACGACAACACCGCGGTCGCCAGGAAGGACTGGCACCGCACGATCTTCGGGGACCGTGCCTGACGGACCGCCCGCACGGGCTGCCTGGTACGGCCCCGCCGCACCGGGCAGCCCGTAAGAGAGATCCCCCTCGCACCGGCCCCCTGAGCCCCACCGGCCCGCCCCCACCGGGTCCGCCCGCCCCCACCGGGCTCCACCCCTGCGGCCAGCGCCGCGCGGCATCGTCACCACCGGCCGAGCGCCGGGCTCACCCCTTGAAAGGGCACCGCGCATGGAGCACCACCAGCAGCCCGAACCCCTGTCCCGCGCCGAGCTGGCCGCCATGCGCCGGAGCATGGCCAACGGGCGCCTCGCCATGACCCGCCGCTCGCTGCTGCGCGCCGGCAGTGCCATGGCGGCCACCATCGGCGGCCTGGGTGCCCTGGGGGCCTGCGGCATCCCGCCCGCCGGCCGGACCGACGCGGCCCGGAGTACGGACCACTCCAGGGCGGAGAAGCGCCTCAACTTCTCCAACTGGACCGAGTACATGGACGTCAGCGACGACGGCAAGCACCACCCGACGCTGGACCGCTTCACCCGGCGCACCGGCATCGCGGTCAAGTACACCGAGGACATCAACGACAACGACGAGTTCTTCGGCAAGATCCAGGCACAGCTCGCCGCCGGCCAGGACACCGGCCGCGACCTGATCGTGCTCACCGACTGGATGTGCGCACGGATGATCTCGCTGGGCTGGATCCAGCAGCTCGACCCGGCCAACCTGCCGCACGCCTACGCAGGCCTCTCGGCGCAGTTCCGCGACCCGGCCTGGGACCCGGGCCGCGCGCACTCCTACGTCTGGCAGGGCATCCCCGCGATCATCGCGTACAACAAGAAGGCCACCGGCGGGAAGAAGGTCGACTCGGTCAGCCAGCTGCTGGAGGACCCGCAGCTCAAGGGCCGGGTCGGCTTCCTGTCCGAGATGCGCGACAGCGTGGGGCTCACCCTGCTGGACATGGGCAAGCAGCCCGAGGAGGTCACCTCCGACGACTTCGACGCGGCGCTCGCCCGGCTCCAGAACGGCGTGGACTCCAAGCAGATCCGCCGCTTCACCGGCAACGACTACACCACCGACCTGGACAAGGGCGACCTGGCCGCCTGTGTGGCCTGGGCCGGCGACATCGTCCAGCTGCAGCACGACAACCCGGACATCGCCTACACCGTCCCCAAGACCGGCTACATGACGTCCACCGACAACCTCATGGTGCCGAACAAGGCCCGGCACAAGCAGAATGCCGAACGGCTCATCGACTACTTCTACGAGCCGAAGGTGGCCGCCCGGCTCGCGGCGTACATCAACTACGTCTGCCCCGTCGACGGGGTGCGCGAGGAGCTCGCCAAGATCGACAAATCGGCGGCGGACAACCCGCTGATTCTGCCGGACAAGGAGATGGCCGCCCGGTCCCACTCCTTCCGCGCGCTGAGCGCCAAGGAGAACAAGGAGTTCGCCCAGAAGTTCTCCGATCTCACCGGGGCCTGAGCCGCCACCAGGCCACCCGAGCTGTTCCGCCCTTCCGACCCACGGGACGACCGACATGACCCAGAACGCGCCCACCCAGAGCACCGGCGGCGACGTCCGCCTCCACGGGATAAGCAAGACCTACGGCTCCTTCACCGCCGTCCATCCGCTCGACCTGACCGTCCCCGCGGGCTCCTTCTTCGCGCTCCTGGGTGCCTCGGGCTGCGGCAAGACCACCACCCTGCGGATGATCGCCGGGCTGGAGGAGCCCACCAGCGGCACCGTCGAGCTGTCCGGCCAGGACGTCACCGCCCTGCCGCCCTACAAGCGCCAGGTCAACACCGTCTTCCAGAACTACGCGCTCTTCCCCCACCTGGACATCTACGAGAACGTCGCCTTCGGGCTGCGCCGCCGCGGCATCAAGTCCGTCAAGAAGCAGGTCGAGGAGATGCTCGACCTGGTCCAGCTGGGCCCGATGGCACGCCGCAAGCCGCAGCAGCTCTCCGGCGGCCAGCAGCAGCGCGTTGCGGTCGCCCGGGCGCTGATCAACCACCCCCAGGTGCTGCTGCTCGACGAACCGCTGGGCGCCCTCGACCTCAAGCTGCGCCGCCAGATGCAGCTGGAGCTCAAGCGCATCCAGACCGAGGTCGGCATCACCTTCGTGCACGTCACCCACGACCAGGAGGAGGCCATGACGATGGCCGACACCGTGGCCGTGATGAACGGCGGCCGGGTCGAACAGCTCGGCGCCCCCGCCGACCTCTACGAGAACCCCGCCACCACCTTCGTCGCCAACTTCCTCGGCACCTCCAACCTCATCGAGGCCGAGGTCGTCGAGGCCGGCGGCGAGGAGCTGGTCCTCAGTGCGGCGGACCACACCCTGCGGCTGCCCGCCGCCCGCTGCAGCGCCGTGGCCCGCAAGGGCGACAAGGCGCTGGCCGGCGTACGGCCCGAGAAGGTCGCCCTGGCGCACACCGACGACGCCGGGGACGTCCCCGAAGGCCACAACCAGCTCCCCGGCCGCATCAAGGACGCCAGCTTCATCGGCGTCTCCACCCAGTACGTCGTCCAGGTGCCCGGCCTCGGCGAACTCGCCGTCTACGAGCAGAACATCGCCCGCGACGGACGGCTCGTCCCCGGCGCCGAGGTGGTCCTGCACTGGAGCCCGGCGCACACCTTCGGGCTGGACGCCGCCCAGGACATCCAGGCCGGCGCGGACCTCGACGAGGAGGCCGCATGAGCCTGACCGAGACGCCCGCCCCGCCGGACGCGCAGGACGGCGCGGCCCCCGCGGAGGTGCGCAAGCCGGCCGTCCGCAAACGGCTCGTCCCCTACTGGCTGCTGCTGCCCGGCATCCTGTGGCTGCTGGTCTTCTTCGCCGCGCCGCTCGTCTACCAGGCGTCGACCTCGATCCAGACCGGCTCCCTCGAAGAGGGCTTCAAGGTCACCTGGCACTTCGCCACCTACTGGGACGCGCTCGGCGAGTACTGGCCGCAGTTCCTGCGCTCGGTGGGCTACGCCGCCGTCGCCACCGCGCTCTGCCTGCTGCTGGGCTACCCGTTGGCGTACCTGATCGCCTTCAAGGCGGGCCGCTGGCGCAATGTCGTGATGATCCTGGTCATCGCGCCGTTCTTCACCAGCTTCCTGATCCGGACGCTGGCCTGGAAGACGATCCTGGCCGACGGCGGGCCGGTCGTCGGCGCCCTGAACGCGCTGCACATCCTGGACGTCACCAGCGCCCTGGGCATCACCGAGGGGCACCGGGTGCTGGCCACCCCGCTCGCGGTGGTCTGCGGACTCACCTACAACTTCCTGCCGTTCATGATCCTGCCGCTCTACACCTCCCTGGAGCGCATCGACCCGCGGCTGCACGAGGCCGCCGGCGACCTCTACGCCCGTCCGGCGACCACCTTCCGCCGGGTGACCTTCCCGCTGTCCATGCCCGGCGTCGTCGCCGGCACCCTGCTCACCTTCATCCCGGCCGCCGGTGACTACATCAACGCCGAACTGCTGGGCTCCACCGACCAGAAGATGATCGGCAACGTCATCCAGTCGCAGTTCCTGCGGGTCCTGGACTACCCGACCGCCGCCGCGCTCTCCTTCATCCTCATGGCGGCCATCCTCGCCATGGTCACGATCTACATCCGCAAGTCCGGGACGGAGGATCTGGTCTGATGGCGGCATCCGAGACCACGGCGAACACCACAGCGCGTACGCCCCATCCGGCGCTGCGCTGGCTGCGCCGCAACATCATCACGCTGGCGGGCCTGGCCACCCTGGCCTACCTGGTCCTGCCCAACGTCATCGTG
Source organism: Streptomyces sp. NPDC020742 (assembly GCF_040641675.1). NCBI lineage: Bacteria > Bacillati > Actinomycetota > Actinomycetes > Kitasatosporales > Streptomycetaceae > Streptomyces > Streptomyces sp. NPDC020742. The sequence goes on along the minus strand of NZ_JBFAEA010000014.1, from coordinate 76,662 downwards.
ATGGTCTTCTCCTTCAACAAGCCCAACGGGCGCTTCAACTACCAGTGGCAGCGCTTCTCCACGGACGCCTGGGCCGACCCGTGCGGTGTGGCGGACCTGTGCGGATCGCTCGGCCTGAGCCTGCAGATCGCCGTCTGGGCCACCGTCGGCGCCACCGCACTGGGCACCATGATCGCGTTCGCGCTGGCCCGCTACCGCTTCCGCGCCCGGGCCGGCGTCAACACCCTGATCTTCCTGCCGATGGCGATGCCCGAGGTCGTGATGGCCGCCTCGCTGGCCACCCTCTTCCTCAACATGGGCATCCAGTTCGGCTTCTGGACGATCCTCATCGCGCACATCATGTTCTGCCTGAGCTTCGTCGTCACCGCCGTCAAGGCCCGCGTGATGAGCATGGACCCGCGGCTCGAACAGGCCGCCCAGGACCTCTACGCCTCACCCGTGCAGACCTTCCTGCGGGTGACGTTGCCGATCGCCGCACCCGGCATCGCGTCCGGCGCCCTGCTCTCCTTCGCGCTGTCCTTCGACGACTTCATCATCACCAACTTCAACGCCGGCTCCACCGTGACCTTCCCCATGTTCGTCTGGGGATCGGCACAGCGGGGCACGCCCGTCCAGATCAATGTCATCGGCACGGCGATGTTCCTGGTCGCCGTGTTGTGCGTAGTCGCCGGTCAACTGGCCGGGAACCGCCGCAAGAGGAGTCAGAGGAGCTGAGAACCATGGCACGAGCTGCCATGCCGCATTCGTCCGGGGCGTCCCCCGTCCATGCGCTCGCGGACGCCGCCCCTACCCCCTTCTGGCTGGAGGACCCAGCCCGCCCCGATGCCCGGCCGGCCCTGGTCGGCGACGAGACCTGCGACCTGCTCGTCGTCGGCGGGGGCTACTCCGGACTGTGGACCGCCTTGATCGCCAAGGAGCGCGACCCGCAGCGCGATGTCGTGCTCATCGAGGGCGCCGAGATCGGCTGGGCCGCCTCCGGACGCAACGGCGGCTTCTGCGCCGCCTCCCTCACCCATGGTCTGGGCAACGGCCTGGCCCGCTGGCCCGGTGAACTCGCCAAGCTCGAAGAGCTCGGCATCCGCAACCTCGACGCCATCGGGGACGCGGTCGCCCGCTACGACATCGACTGCGACTTCGAGCGCACCGGCGAGATCGACATCGCCACCGAGCCCCACCAGATCGCCGAACTCAAGGAAGCCGCCGAGGACGCCGCCAAGCTGGGCCTGGACCGGCACACCTTCCTTGACCAGGACGAACTGCGCGCCGAAGTCGACTCACCGACCTTCCGCGCCGGCCTGTGGGACCGCGATGGCGTCGCCATGGTCAACCCGGCGCGCCTCGCCTGGGGCCTGAAGCAGGCCTGCCTGGGCCTCGGCGTCCGCATCTACGAGCGCACCCGAGCCACCGACCTCGCCTCCGAGGGCACGGGCATGGCCGTCCGTACGCCCTACGGCCGGGTCTTCGCCCGCCATGTCGCCCTCGGCACCAACGCCTTCCCGTCCCTGGTGCGGCGGGTACGCCCGTACATCGTCCCGGTCTACGACCACGCCCTGATGACCGAGCCGCTCTCCGACGAGCAACTCGCCGCCATCGGCTGGAAGAACCGCCAGGGCCTCTCGGACTCCAACAACCACTTCCACTACTTCCGCATCACCGCCGACAACCGCATCCTGTGGGGCGGCTACGACATCGTCTACCGCTACGGCGGCGGCGTACGCGCCGAGTTCGACCACCACCCGGCCACGTACGAGAAGCTCGCCCGGCACTTCTTCCGCTGCTTCCCGCAGCTGGAGGGCCTGCGCTTCACCCACACCTGGGGCGGCGCCATCGACACCTGCTCGCGCTTCTCGGCCTTCTTCGGCACCGCCCACGCCGGCCGGGTGGCCTACGCCGCCGGCTACACCGGGCTCGGCGTGGGCGCCACCCGCTTCGGCGCCGAGGTGATGCTCGACCTGCTGGCGGGCGAGCGCACCGAACGCACCGAGCTGGAGATGGTGCGCAGCAAGCCGCTGCCCTTCCCGCCCGAGCCGCTGCGCTGGGCGGGCATCGGCCTCACCCAGTGGTCGATGACCCACGCCGACACCCACGGCGGACGCCGCAACCTGTGGCTGAAGGCGATGGACAAGGTGGGCCTGGGCTTCGACAGCTGACGGTCCACGGCCCTCGGCTGAGGGTCCACGGCCCGACGGCCGACGGCTTTGGGTCGGCATCGGGCGGTGGGGCGGGTGAGTGACCGGCGACGGTCGCCCGCCCGCCCCACGGCGCACTCCGCCCGCGCGGCGGCCCTGGCTCGGAACGGCAGCCGGCCCGCCCGCCCCTCGCCTCCCGCTACCCGGTCATGTCGCCCTTCGCTACCGCTCCGCCGCTGTCTACCGCTGCTCGCCGCGCTGTGGCCGGCCCCGACCCGGAGTCGCCCACCGACACTCCGCCCGCCCGCACACCGTCCACCGGCACACCACACACCGCGCACCACGCGGCGAGCAGCACCCCGGCCAGACACCAGCTGCCCAGCACGTCCAACGGCCAGTGGTAGCCGCGGCGGACCAGTCCGAGGCCCACACCGGCGTTGAGCAGGGCCACCGCCCCGACGAGTACGCCGGCCGCCCTCCGGCCACCAGCGAAGAGGGGCCGCCCTCCCTCCCGGCTCCCCAACACCAACAACGCGGCCACGCCGTACGCGACCGCCGCCGTGGCGCCGTGCCCCGACGGGTAGAAGCCGGCGTGTGCACCGCCGGCCATCTGCGGCGGACCGGGCCGGGCAAGCCAGAGCTTGAGCGGGACGACGAGCGCGGGCACCGCCGCCAGCGCGAGCCCGGCGGCGAGCGGCGGCAGCCACCAACGGGCCGGACCCTTCCCGTCCGCGCGTCCCTCCTGCCGCGAGTGCCGCCACCCGCGCCACCCGGCCCACACCATCACCACCAGCAGCGCCGGCACCGCAACGGCCGTATTGCCGAGATCGGCGAGGAACTCCGCCACGGAGGACGGGAATTCGCTGCCGGAGACGGCACGGCCGAGCCGCTCGTCGAGGGTCCGCAGCGGGCCGTGGCCGGCCACCTGCCAGGTGAGGACGGCGAACAGCAGGGCGCAGACGAGGGCGGTGCACAGCGACGGGGTGGGGCGCAGGCCGGAACGGCGGCCCGGTGGGCCCGGAAAAGGGGTCGACCGCCTCGGAACAGGGGGGGTGGTTCCGAGGCGGCCGTGGTGACCGGTGTTCCGCGCGCCCCGGGGGGTATGGGGCGGGCGGACGTCCGATCGGTGAGGATTCCCGGAGCCCGCTCTGCCAGCGGTCCCGGTGTTGTGCGCGAGGGCACGGCCTGATCGGAGCCGGGGAAGCGCCGACCGGGCGTCGCCCGCAGTCCCCTGCGGGCGGGGTGTATCTCTCATCTGCAGAAACCGTACGGCACCGCGGGCGCGCCGGACAGCCGCATCACCCTGCCGCCATTGGCCCCGCACATCTTCTTCACTCCATACCTCCGATACGGTGCTCCTCCGGTGTCCCCGACACCGCTCCCGACCGGTATCGCCGCAGGTGGAGGCGTTTATTCCGGCTACCGGGCGGGTGCCTGGGCGCCGGTTCGACGACGTGCAACGGCGCGGTCCGGGGCACGACCGTGGTCGTACTCCGGACCGCGCCGGGTGCGGGCGAGGGCCGCTCAGATCGTGGTGAACGCCGCCTCGAGGATGTCCAGACCCTCGTTGAGCAGGTCCTCGCCGATGACCAGCGGCGGCAGGAAACGCAGCACATTGCCGTAGGTGCCGGTGGTCAGCACCAGCAGGCCCTCCTGGTGGCAGGCCTTGGCGAGCGCGCCGGTGGCCTCCGGGTTGGGCTCCTTGGAACCGGACTTGACCAGCTCGATGGCGATCATCGCCCCCCGGCCGCGGACCTCGCCGACGATGTCGTACTTCTCGGCGATGGCGTTCAGGCGGGCCTTCATGATCTCGCCGATCCGGCGGGCCTTGGCGTTCAGGTCCTGCTCGCGCATGGTCTCGATGGAACCGAGCGCCGCGGCGCAGGCCACCGGGTTGCCGCCGTAGGTGCCGCCCAGGCCGCCCGCGTGCGCGGCGTCCATGATCTCCGCACGGCCGGTGACGGCCGCCAGCGGCAGACCGCCCGCGATGCCCTTCGCCGTGGTGATCAGGTCCGGGACGATGCCCTCGTCCTCACACGCGAACCACTGGCCCGTGCGGCAGAAGCCGGACTGGATCTCGTCCGCGACGAAGACGATGCCGTTCTCCTTCGCGAAGTTCGCGATGGCGGGCAGGAAGCCCTTGGCCGGCTCGATGAAGCCGCCCTCGCCGAGCACCGGCTCGATGATGATCGCCGCGACGTTCTCCGCGCCGACCTGCTTGGTGATCTGCGAGATGGCCTGCTCGGCGGCCTCCTGCGCGCAGTTCTCCGGGCCGGTCAGCCAGCGGAAGGGGTAGGCCAGCGGCACCCGGTAGACCTCGGGCGCGAACGGGCCGAAGCCGTGCTTGTACGGCATGTTCTTGGCGGTCAGCGCCATCGTCAGGTTCGTCCGGCCGTGGTAGCCGTGGTCGAACACGACGACCGCCTGGCGCTTGGTGTACGCACGCGCGATCTTGACCGCGTTCTCCACCGCCTCAGCGCCCGAGTTGAACAGCGCCGACTTCTTCGCGTGGTCGCCCGGCGTCAGCTCGGCCAGCTGCTCACAGACCTCGATGTACGGCTCGTACGGCGTCACCATGGCACAGGTGTGGGTGAAGTCGGCGAGCTGCGCGGTGGCCCGGCGGACGACCGCCTCCGCGCTGTTGCCGACCGAGGTCACCGCGATGCCCGAGCCGAAGTCGATCAGGGAGTTGCCGTCCACGTCCTCCAGGACGCCGCCGCCAGCACGCTTGACGAAGACGGGCAGCACCGCCCCGACGCCACTGGCCACCGTGGCCTGCTTACGGGCCCACAGCTCCTGCGACTTCGGGCCGGGGATCGCGGTGACGACGCGACGCTCCTGGGGGAGGCCGGGGCCTCCGGACAGTTCGGTCATGGCAGTCTCCTGGGGTGGGACGGAACGTACACGGTCTTCTGCAGACGTCTTGTTCTCGCAGGTTAGGGGCGGCTGGGCGGCTCTGGCATGTTCCGTTCGGGAGAAGTGTGCGTGTTGCGTTGTCCGCACCGGACATAGCGGTGGACCGCGGCCAGTAGATTGAGCGACGGCGTGCCCGGCAGCGGCGGGCACGAGCACGGGCATGACAATGGCAGAGCGGCCGGTCCACTCCCGGCCGCCGATGACGCACCAGGCCACGGCTCAAGGGGGACAAGGGGCACCGGATGGACACCGAGGGCACGCACGACGCACGCAACACCCGCTCCGACCAGGTCCCGCGCCCCACAGCGCCCCCGGACGCCCCACCACGTCCCAGCGGGCCGCCACGGGTGGGGGGCGTACGTGGTGAGGCCGCACCTGCCGGCGCCGTCCGACGGGCCGAGGGCACTCCCCAATCCCCCCTCATGGCCTGGCTAAGCGCTCCGCGAGTGCTGGCGGAACCCGGCGTCTGGGCGTACGGGCACAAGCCCAAACCGAAGGATCCACCGCAGGAAATCGCGGTGACTCAGCTGATCGCCGGCGCGGTCGTCTCGTTCCTGTGCGCCTGGCTGATCTGGTCGCTGCTGATGAACGACTACCTCGGCCCTTACTGGAAATGGCCCCGCGAGGTGATGCTGCCCGACGCGTGGAAGACGGGCAACGCCAACATCATCTCGTCGTTCATCTACATGGCGCTGGTGCTCGGCGCCATCGTCGTTGTCTTCGGGCGGGTGGGCAGGTGGCCCGAACTCGTCCGCCGGCTGCTGTCGCCGGTGGCGAACCGGATCTGGCACGGGCTGCCCTCATGGCTGGCGCCCAAGGACCCGGCTGCGCTCCCTGGCGGGCAGCTGATCGCACGTGCTGCGCTGACTCTGACACTCATCTGGTTCCTCTGGCAGTGGTGCATCGACAAGACGACCGATTCGTCACTGTTGATGCTGCAGCTGGAGAAGCTGACCCCGGCCTCGGGGGAGGGCGAGTCGTACTTCTACTACGCCACGAGCTACTCCCTCGTCGACCTCGGCGTGCTGCTGGCCCTTTTCGGCAGGTTCGGATGTCTGCCCGAACTGTGGCGTCGCTATGGCTCGAAGGGGCGAAGCCCCGCATCCGATGCCGCGCAGTCCACCGAGGCGGATCACCGGGTGCTGCAGGTGGACCAGGCCGAGTGGGCCGGCCTTCGTGCGGCCGGCGCCCCCGAGGCTGCCGACCGCCTGGCGACCGAAGCCCGGTCCGGTCTCATGAACGACGTCGATCACGCTCGGATCCTCCGTGCCTGGGAGTCCGTGCGCGCCCAGCCGAGTCGGCTGCAGGCATTCGTCGACAGCGTGCGGACAGCCGGGGCAGCGGCCTGTCTCCACCCGTCCGGGGCGCGTGACCTGACGACCCGCCTCGCACAACACGACTTGCTAACCTCCCAGGTTCGGATCGGCACCGCCTCCGAAGACGTGCGCAATCCGTACAACCGACGTGGTACGGGCTTCGCGCTCGCCCCAGATGTGCTCGGCACCTCGCTGCTGGCCCTCGGCCCGGCCGGCTCCGGCAAGACGGCTCGCCTGGTCCGGCCGCTGGTGGAGACCCTGTGCCTACAGGCGCTCTCGGGGCGTGCCGCCGTGGTGTCCGTCGGGACGGCTGGGTCGGTCTCGGCGCCCGACGACGCCTTCGACGCGGTGATCAAGGTTGGCCACCGTGATGCGGACTGCGACCTGGACCTGTACGGAGGGACGACGGACCCCGATGAGGCGGCCGCGATTCTGGCCGAGGCTCTGGTGGGCGACCTGGTGGCGACACTGCCCGGGGGAGACGGGCGGCGCGCGGCCACCGTACTGGGGCAGCTGCTCGGGCCCTTCCGGATCGCGTACGACAGGTTCCCCCGGGTCCCCGAGCTGAGGGAGCTGCTGGACGGATCCCGGGAAACCATGGCGCGACTGCGTGAGGTGTTGCAGGCTGCCGGGGAAGACAGCGCCCTGCGTGAGCTGGACGCGCGCGAGCGCCAGGCCGAGCGGACCGGTGACCTCGGGGTGCTGCTCGCGGACCGGATCGCGCTGCTGGACCGGCCGGCCTTCGCGGGGTTCTTCGATCCGACCGGGCGTTCCCGGCAGGTGTCGCTGCGCTCCTTGGACCATCCGCTGCGGGTGCGCATCGACCTCCCCGAGCGCGGGCGTGCGGATGCCTCGCGGATCTTGGCGCGGCTGGTGCTCGCACAGTTCACCGAGTGCACGGCGGCCCGGGCGGACCGATCGGTCTTCGCCTGTTTGGTACTTGACGATGCATCACATGTGATCACGCAGGAGGCTCTGCGCGGGTTGCAGCGGTTGCGGACGGCGAACGCGGGGGCGGTCCTGACCCTGCGTGCGCTGGACGACGTACCTGAGTCGCTGCGCGGTGGAGTGCTGGCGGCGGTCGGCTGCCGCATGGCGTTCGCGGGCGTCTCCGTATGGGACGGGGCGCGGTTCGCCGAGGTGTGGGGCAAGGCGTGGGTGGAGACACGTGATGTGACCGACCGGCAGATTGTTTCCGACGAGCCGTTCACCAAAGTCATGCACTCCATTCGAAGGCTGGTCACCGGCAAGAACGTGACGGCGAAGGCAGTGACAGTGCGCACCGTGGAGCGGGAGCGCTGGTCCGCGTCAGAACTCTCCAACCAGGTCCCGGCCGGGCATGCGGTGCTCTCCGTGACCTCGGTCTCCGGGGAGGCGGCACCCCCCGTCCTCATCGACCTGCGTTCCTGAGCCCCCGTCGAGGTCCAGGGGGACACCGTGCCCGCGGTGAGCAGAAGGCATCCGCCTGCCTCGCCGCCGCGGTGTCCGTGGTGCTGGAGGGGGAGATGCCGGACCGCAGCGGCGACCGGGCGTCCAGAGGTGTCCGGCTGCCCGGCGGGGAGCCGGTGCCCGGGCCGGAGCGGTTGCCGGGCCCGCGCAGTGCCCCGAGTGATGCCTCGAGCGGTGGCCCCGAGCGGTGGCCGGGTGGGAGCGGTGGCCCCAGTGGTGGCCGGAGCCGGGTGGGGCGCGGTGGTGGGGAGTCCCCCGGATTCCTCCGCTGAGGCAGAATCGACAGGGGGCGTTCGTACGCGGCGGCACAAAACGCCGGTCGTCGGCCGCCGCGCGCCGTCGGCCGCGGCCGTCACTTCGTCGCAGCCGTCGCCACCACCGCAGTTGTCGAAGTCGTCGAGTCGTCGAAGGCTTCCGAGCCATCGAAGGTCCTATGCCGCACACCCTCGCGTCGCTGGTCAACCACACCGCGCTCAAGCTGACCGTGCTCGCCGGTGAGGGGCGGCTGGACGTGCCGGTGCGCTGGGCGCACGCCAGCGAGCTGATCGATCCGGTGCCGTACATGGAGGGCGGTGAGCTGTTGCTGATCACCGCGCTCAAGCTGGACGCGGAGGATCCGGAGGCGACCCGCAGATATGTGCGGCGGGTCGCGGAGGCGGGTGTGGTCGGGCTGGGCTTCGCGGTGGGCGTGAACTACGAGGACGTGCCGGAGCCGCTGGTGCAGGCGGCGCGGGAGCACGGACTGCCGCTGCTGGGAGTGCCCCGGCGGACACCGTTCATCGCGATCAGCAAGGCGGTCTCGGCGGCGGTCGCCGCCGACCAGTACCGGGCGGTGACCGCGGGGTTCGAGGCACAGCGGGAGCTGACCCGGGCCGCGCTCGGCGCGGAGGGGCCGGCCGAGCTGCTGGCCCGGCTGGCGGCGCACCTGGACGGCTGGGCGGCGCTCTACGACGCGTCGGGCGCGGTGGTGGCGGCCGCTCCCGAATGGGCGGCGCGGCGCGCGGCCCGGCTCTCGGGGGACGTGGCGCGGCTGCGCGAGCGGCCCGCGCCGGCCAGCGCGGTCGTCAGCGACACGGACGGCAACGACCGGGTCGAGCTGCAGTCGCTGGGTACCGGGAGGCGGTCCCGCGGGGTGCTCGCGGTGGGGACCGGAGCGCCGCTGGGTACCGCCGGGCGCTACGCCGTGCACTCCACGGTCGCGCTGCTCACCTTGACCACCGAACGGTCCCGGGCGCTGCAGGACGCCGAGCAGCGGCTGGGCGCTGCGGTGCTGAAGATGCTGCTCGCGGGCGAGCCGGACCATGCCAGGGCGGTAGCCGGACGGCTCTACGGGGGGCTGCTGGACGCCCCGTTCCGGATGGTGGTGGCCGAGCCGGTGCCGGCCGAGGAGCAGACACCGCCCCCGAGTGGCTCGTCCCTGACTGCCTCGTCCCTGAGTGCTTCGTCCCCAGGTGGGACGGCCGGCCCGGTGGGGGTGCTGGAGGGGCTCGCCGATGCCATCGAGTCGGCCGCCGTGCGGAACGGGGAGGCGATACTCGCGGTCCCGGACGGCGGCCGGCTGGTCGTGCTGGTGCCGGACGGCGGGGCGGCCGCGGACGCCTGTGCCGGGTACGCCGCCGAGGCCGAGGCCCGGACCGCCGCACGGGGGCGGACCCGCGGCCGGCCGGGCCGGGCGGGGGGCGGGCACGGCGGCGCCGGGATCGCGATCGGGCTGTCCGCGCCGACCGGGCCGATGGCCGCCGCCCACGCCTACCGGCAGGCCGAGCAGGCGCTGTCGGTAGCCCGCCGCCGCGGCCGGGCACTGATCGAGCACGAGGACGTGGCGGCCGGGTCCGTACTTCCGTTGCTCGCCGACGACGCGGTGCGGGCCTTCGCGGACGGGCTGCTGCGGGCGCTGCGGGAGCACGATGCGACCGGCCGCGGAGACCTGGTGGCCTCGCTGCGCGCCTGGCTCGCCCGACACGGCCAGTGGGACGCAGCCGCCGCCGACCTGGGCGTGCACCGGCACACCCTGCGCTACCGGATGCGGCGGGTGGAGGAGATCCTGGGGCGTTCGCTGGACGACGCGGATGTCCGGATGGAGCTGTGGCTGGCACTGAAGGCGACGTCGGCGTCCCAGGGGGAGTGAGACGTCGGCGTCGCAGGGGGACTGAGGGGAGGAGCTACCGGTGGGGCCGCACCTACCTCGCAGGTCGGAACCCGTAACCGCCCAGCCCCTGAACCCGTCCAGCCCCTGAACCTGCCCGGCACCTGAACCTGCCCGGCACCTGAACTCGCCCGACACCTGAACCCGCCGTGCGGAACCCCGTACTCCTGCTCGCCAAGCTCGCCAATCCCGCCGGGCCCGCCGAGCCGCGCAGTCGGCCGATCCCGCCAAGCCCGCCCGCCTCTCACACCCCGCCCCGCACCCCCACCCCCCTCCACCACGGAGGGACCCGCCCGCGCATTTCTACGCTTCGGACAAACGCCATGGCGGCGCCGCACCCCTACCGTGGTGCCAGAGTCAAAAACCGCAGAGCCGCTCCCTGAGCCTTGCGCACCACCCACCACGTCTGAAGGGCCGGGTTCCACTGTGCCGATCTCCGCTGATGCAGCCCCCACCGCCTTTTGGCTCGCCGGCCGTGAGGCCACCGGCGATGCCACCTTCGATGTCACCTCCCCCTGGGACGGACGTCTCGTCGGCACGGTGAGCGTTCCCACCGAGGCCCAGGTCGAGGAGGCCATCGCGGCTTCCGTCGCGGTCCAGGAGGAGTTCGCGGCGACCCCCGCGCATGTGCGTGCCGCGGCCCTGGACCATGTGCAGCGCCGCCTGGTGGAGCGCACCGAGGAGATCGCCCAGCTGATCTCCGCGGAGAACGGCAAGCCCATGAAGTGGGCGCGCGGCGAGGTCGGCCGGGCCATCTCGGTGTTCCGCTTCGCCGCCGAGGAGGCCCGCCGCTTCAACGGCGGCGAGGCCCAGCGCCTGGACACCGACGCGGGTGGCGCCGGCCGGCTCGCGCTGACCCGACGCTTCCCGCGCGGCACGGTCCTGGGCATCGCCCCGTTCAACTTCCCGCTGAACCTCTGCGCCCACAAGGTCGCCCCGGCCATCGCGGCCGGCGCCCCGATCATTCTCAAGCCTGCACCGGCCACCCCGCTCTCCGGCCTGATCATCGGCGAGCTGCTGGCCGAGACCGACCTGCCGGCCGGTTCCTGGTCGATCCTGCCGGTGCCCAACGACCGGATGCCGGCGCTGGTCCAGGACGAGCGGCTGCCGGTGGTCTCCTTCACCGGTTCCGAGAAGGTCGGCTACGCCATCCTCGACTCGGTGCCGCGCAAGCACTGCACCCTGGAGCTGGGCGGCAACGGCGCGGCCGTCGTGCTGCCCGACTGGTCCTCCGAGGCGGACCTGGACTGGGCGGCGCAGCGCATCGCGATCTTCTCGAACTACCAGGGTGGCCAGTCCTGCATCTCCGTGCAGCGGGTCATCGCGGACGCCTCGGTCTACGACCGGCTGGTGCCGAAGATCGTCGCGGCGGTCGAGGCGCAGGTCACCGGCGACCCGTCGGACGACGCGACCGAGGTCGGCCCGCTGGTGAACGAGGACGCGGCCAAGCGCGTCGAGGCCTGGGTGGACGAGGCCGTGGAGCGCGGCGCGAAGCTGCTCGCCGGTGGCAAGCGCGACGGCGCCTCCTACGCGCCGACCGTCCTGGAGAACGTGCCCGCCGACGCCACCCTCGCCTGCGAGGAGGTCTTCGGCCCGGTGCTCGCACTGACCAAGGTCGACGGGGAGGCCGAGGCGTTCGCGGCCGTCAACGACTCCAAGTTCGGCCTCCAGGCCGGTGTCTTCACCCACGACACCCAGACCGCCTTCCGCGCCCACCGGGCGCTGGAGGTCGGCGGTGTGGTCATCGGCGACGTGCCGTCCTACCGCGCCGACCAGATGCCCTACGGCGGCGTCAAGCAGTCCGGTGTGGGCCGCGAGGGCGTGCGCTTCGCGATGGAGGACTACACCTACGAGCGGGTGCTGGTGCTCACCGGGCTGGCGCTGTAACCAGGCGTCAGCGCCACCACCGCACCGCACCGCTCCACCGCACCGCACCACCACACCGCTCCACCCGGGCCCGTCCGGACCGGTGGACAGCGACGGCCGCCCCGCCGGCCGTACCCCGTCCGGGCCCCGGCCGACGCACCCCGGTGCCGGCCCCCGACGCGGCGCGCTCCGACACCCTGTTCCCGGAGCGCGCCGCGTCACCCGTTTCCCGGGCCCGGGTCCCGCCCCGCCCTTCGATCCCGCCCCGCCCGTCGGCTCCCGCCCCGCCCTTCGGGTCCCGACCGGCACCACGCCCCCTCGCGCCGGGGCGAGGTGTGGCCCGGTCCCCCTCAGGGCCCTCAGGGTCACCAGGGCCACTAGGGCTACCGGAGCCACCGGAGCCATCAGAGCCATCAGGGCGGTATGCCGCCCCCCCCGAACGGCCGATGCCGGCCGTGCCGGCCCGGCCGCGGCGGGGCGTATGTGCCATATGGCCAGGAGCCGCCGTACGGCCCCGCTCAACCCGTACCTCCAGTGGTGCAACCCGTGCGGATCGGGTAACTCTCACAAGTAGCGCTGTTCCAGCGGCCCGACCGGCCCGCCGGCGCAGAACTCCCGATTCCGCGGCGAGGTGAGCTCCTGATGACCGCTCCGTCCATCCGCAACGTTTCCGAGCGCGAAGCACGCCAGGTCGCCGAGGCGGCCCGCGAGCAGGACTGGCGCAAGCCCAGCTTCGCCAAGGAACTGTTCCTGGGGCGTTTCCGGCTCGACCTCATCCATCCGCACCCCACCCCCGCGGTGGACGACGTGCGCCGCGGCGAGAAGTTCCTCGCCACGCTGCGGGAGTTCTGCGAGACGCAGATCGACGGCGCCCGCATCGAGCGCGAGGGGAAGATCCCGGACGAGACCGTCAACGGGCTCAAGGAGCTCGGCGCGCTCGGCATGAAGATCGACCCGAAGTACGGCGGTCTGGGGCTCACCCAGGTGTACTACAACCGGGCGTTGTCGCTGGTCGGCACGGCCAGCCCGGCCATCGGCGCGCTACTCTCGGCGCACCAGTCGATCGGTGTGCCGCAGCCGCTGAAGCTCTTCGGCACCCAGCAGCAGAAGGAGACGTTCCTGCCGCGGCTGGCCCGTACGGACATCTCGGCGTTCCTGCTGACCGAGCCCGACGTCGGCTCGGACCCGGCCCGGCTGGCGACCCTGGCGGTGCCGGACGGCGAGGACTACGTCCTCGACGGGGTGAAGCTGTGGACCACCAACGGCGTGGTCGCCGACCTGCTGGTGGTGATGGCGCGGGTGCCCGCCTCCGAGGGCCACAAGGGCGGCATCACCGCCTTCGTCGTCGAGGCGAACTCGCCCGGCATCACCGTCGAGAACCGCAACGCCTTCATGGGTCTGCGCGGACTGGAGAACGGCGTCACCCGCTTCCACCAGGTCCGGGTCCCCGCCGCGAACCGCATCGGCCCCGAGGGCGCCGGCCTGAAGATCGCGCTGACCACGCTCAACACCGGACGCCTCTCGCTGCCCGCGATGTGCGTGGGCTCCGGCAAGTGGTGCCTGAAGGTCGCCCGTGAGTGGTCGGCGGCGCGCGAGCAGTGGGGCCGGCCGATCGCCAAGCACGAGGCCGTCGGCGCCAAGATCTCCTTCATCGCCGCCACCACCTTCGCCCTGGAAGCGGTCGTCGACCTCTCGTCCCAGATGGCCGACGAGAACCGCAACGACATCCGCATCGAGGCGGCGCTGGCCAAGCTCTACGGCTCGGAGATGGGCTGGCTGATGGCCGACGAGCTGGTCCAGATCCGCGGCGGCCGGGGCTTCGAGACCGCCCCCTCGCTCGCCGCCCGCGGGGAACGCGCGGTACCGGCCGAGCAGATGCTGCGCGATATGCGCATCAACCGGATCTTCGAGGGGTCCACCGAGATCATGCACCTGCTGATCGCCCGGGAGGCGGTGGACGCGCACCTGTCCGTCGCCGGCGATCTGATCGACCCCGACAAGACCCTCGCCGACAAGGGCCGGGCGGCGGCCAAGGCGGGCGGGTTCTACGCCCGCTGGCTGCCCAAGCTGGTCGCCGGACCGGGCCAACTCCCGCGTACGTACCAGGAGTTCGGGCGGCTCGCCGGGCACCTGCGGTATGTCGAGCGGACCTCGCGCAAGCTCGCCCGCTCCACCTTCTACGCGATGTCCCGCTGGCAGGGCCGGATGGAGACCAAGCAGGGCTTCCTCGGCCGGATCGTCGACATCGGCGCCGAGCTCTTCGCGATGAGCGCCGCCTGTGTGCGGGCCGAGTACCTGCGCGAGACCGGCGATCACGGTCGGGAGGCGCAGCAACTGGCCGATGTGTTCTGCCGGCAGGCCCGGATCCGGATCGAGGAGCTGTTCGGCCGGCTGTGGACCAACACCGACGAACTCGACCGCAAGGTCGTCTCCGGCGTCCTCGACGGCACCTACACCTGGCTGGAGGAGGGCGTGGTCGACCCCAGCGGGGAGGGTCCCTGGATCGCCGACGCCTCCCCGGGCCCCAGCCTGAAGGACAACGTCCACCGCCCGATCCGCTGAGCCCGGTGTGACGTCACGCCGAGGGGCCCGCCCGGTGAAGATCCGCCGGCCGGGTCCCTCGGCGTGACCTGTGTGTCCACGGCACCACGCCGACCGGCCACAATGGACCCATGACGGACTCCCTCGCCCATCCGCACCTGCGCTTCGAGCCGGCCGCCGGCGACTCCGATGGCCCCCGTTCCCTTGTGATCCTCGGCTCGACCGGGTCGATCGGCACCCAGGCGATCGACATTGTGCTGCGCAACCCCGACCGGTTCCGAGTGACCGCACTCTCCGCGGCCGGCGGCCGCACCGAGCTGCTCGCCGAGCAGGCGCACCAACTGCGGGTGGCCACGGTCGCGGTGGCGCGTGAGGACGCGGTGCCCGCGCTGCGCACGGCGCTGACCGAGCGGTACGGCGCCGGCGAGCCGCTGCCGGAGATCCTCGCCGGCCCGGACGCGGCCACCGAACTGGCCGCCTCCGAGTGCCACACCGTCCTCAACGGCATCACCGGCTCCATCGGCCTCGCCCCCACCCTGGCCGCCCTGAAGGCCGGCCGGGTGCTGGCCCTCGCCAACAAGGAGTCGCTGATCGTCGGCGGACCGCTGGTCAAGGCCGTCGCCAAGCCCGGCCAGATCATCCCCGTCGACTCCGAGCACTCCGCGCTCTTCCAGGCGCTGGCCGGCGGCGACCGGGCCGAGGTCCGCAAGCTCGTCGTCACCGCCTCCGGCGGCCCGTTCCGCGGCCGTACGAAGCGGGAGCTGGCCGGTGTCACCCCCGAGCAGGCGCTGGCCCACCCCACCTGGTCCATGGGCCCGGTCGTCACCATCAACTCGGCGACCCTGGTCAACAAGGGCCTGGAGGTCATCGAGGCGCATCTGCTGTTCGACGTCCCCTTCGACCGCATCGAGGTCGTCGTCCACCCGCAGTCCTACATCCACTCGATGGTGGAGTTCACCGACGGCTCCACGCTCGCCCAGGCCAGCCCGCCCGACATGCGGATGCCGATCGCGCTGGGCATCGGCTGGCCCGAGCGGGTCCCGGACGCCGCACCGGGTGTGGACTGGACCAAGGCGCAGACCTGGGAGTTCTTCCCGCTCGACGAGGCGGCCTTCCCCTCCGTCCCGCTCGCCTGCCACGTCGGCGATCTGGGCGGCACCGCCCCGGCCGTCTTCAACGCCGCGAACGAGGAGTGCGTGGATGCGTTCCTCAAGGGCGGGCTGCCCTTCACCGGGATTGTGGATACCGTCGCCGATGTGGTCGCCGCACACGGAACGCCCGCGCGGGGAACTTCCCTGACCGTCGCGGACGTCCTGGAGGCGGAGACCTGGGCGCGTGCCCGCGCCCGCGAACTGGCCGCCCGTGCGGCACGGACACCTTCGGAGGCTCGCGCATGACGACCTGGATGACCATCCTCGGCATAGTCGTCTTCGTCGTCGGCCTGCTGTTCTCCATTGCCTGGCACGAGCTCGGCCACCTCTCCACGGCCAAGCTGTTCGGTATCCGCGTGCCGCAGTACATGGTGGGCTTCGGGCCGACGATCTTCTCCCGTAAGAAGGGCGACACCGAGTACGGCATCAAGGCCATCCCGCTCGGCGGCTACATCCGCATGATCGGGATGTTCCCGCCCGGGGACGACGGCAAGCTGCAGGCCCGGTCCACCTCGCCGTTCCGCGGGATGATCGAGGACGCCCGGTCGGCGGCCTTCGAGGAGCTGCAGCCCGGCGACGAGAAGCGGCTCTTCTACACCCGTAAGCCCTGGAAGCGCATCATCGTGATGTTCGCCGGGCCGTTCATGAACCTGATCCTGGCGGTCGTGATCTTCATGAGCGTGCTGATGGGCTTCGGCATCAACACCCAGACCACCCAGGTCGGCTCGGTCTCGGACTGTGTGATCTCGGCCTCCGCCAAGACCGACAAGTGCCCGTCCGGCGCCAAGGACTCCCCGGCCAAGGCTGCGGGGCTGCGGGCCGGCGACAAGATCGTCTCGTTCAACGGGCACGACGTCCCGGACTGGGGCACCCTCCAGCAGCAGATCCGTGACACCACCGGTCCCGCGACGCTGGTCGTCGAGCGGCACGGCGCCCGCAGGACGCTGCACGCCGACCTGATCGAGAACAAGGTCGCCAAGACCGACGGGCACGGCGGCTACGTCCCCGGCGAGTTCGTCACCGCCGGATTCCTCGGCTTCACCCCGGCCAGCGGCGTCGTCCAGCAGACCTTCGGCCAGTCCGTGGACCGGATGGGCAACATGGTCGAGCAGGGCGTCTCGTCGCTGGTCAACCTGCCCGCCAAGGTCCCGGACCTGTGGAACGCGGCCTTCAACGGCGGCGAGCGCAAGCAGGACTCGCCGATGGGCGTGGTCGGTGCGGCGCGGGTCGGCGGCGAGGTCTTCTCGCTGAACATCCCGCCGGAGCAGCGGGTGGCGACGATGCTCTTCCTGGTCGCCGGGTTCAACCTCTCGCTGTTCCTGTTCAACATGCTGCCGCTGCTCCCGCTCGACGGCGGGCACATCGCCGGCGCCGTGTGGGAGTCCATCCGGCGGGCCTTCGCCAAGATCGTCCGGCGCCCCGACCCGGGCCCCTTCGACGTGGCGAAGCTCATGCCGGTCGCCTACGTCGTCGCCGGGATCTTCATCTGCTTCACCCTGCTGGTGCTCGTCGCCGACGTGGTGAATCCGGTGAAGCTGACCTGACAACCCGACCGAAAATGCGGTTTGGCGACGGCCGGACACCTCCGTGGCGTTTGGAGGTGTCCGGCCGTCTCCTTTCGGGGGGCCACGGGGGGACGATGTGCCTGGGGGAACGCGTGTGCCGTAACCTCGGAGGCCGGAGCCCGCCGATTCGGGACCTTGATCCATACCTTGGGGTTGCTCGCCAGATGACTGCCATTTCGCTGGGAATGCCGGACGTACCGACCAAGCTCGCTGACCGCCGTGTCAGCCGCAAGATCCAGGTCGGTACGGTCGCCGTGGGCGGAGACGCACCGGTCTCGGTGCAGTCGATGACGACCACGCGGACGTCGGACATCGGCGCCACGCTGCAGCAGATCGCCGAGCTGACGGCCTCCGGCTGCCAGATCGTCCGGGTCGCCTGCCCGACCCAGGACGACGCCGATGCGCTGCCGGTGATTGCCAAGAAGTCCCAGATTCCAGTCATCGCGGACATCCATTTCCAGCCGAAGTACGTCTTCGCCGCGATCGACGCCGGCTGCGCCGCGGTCCGGGTCAACCCCGGCAACATCAAGCAGTTCGACGACAAGGTCAAGGAGATCGCCAAGGCGGCCTCCGACGCCGGCACGCCGATCCGGATCGGCGTCAACGCCGGCTCCCTGGACCGCCGCCTGCTGCAGAAGTACGGCAAGGCCACCCCCGAGGCGCTGGTGGAGTCCGCGCTGTGGGAGGCGTCCCTCTTCGAGGAGCACGGCTTCCGCGACATCAAGATCTCGGTCAAGCACAACGACCCGGTCGTGATGGTCAACGCCTACCGCCAGCTCGCCGCCCAGTGCGACTACCCCCTCCACCTCGGCGTCACGGAGGCCGGCCCGGCCTTCCAGGGCACGATCAAGTCCGCGGTCGCCTTCGGCGCGCTGCTCAGCGAGGGCATCGGCGACACCATCCGGGTCTCGCTCTCGGCGCCGCCCGCCGAGGAGGTCAAGGTCGGCATCTCCATCCTGGAGTCCCTCAACCTCCGTCAGCGCCGCCTGGAGATCGTCTCCTGCCCGTCCTGCGGCCGCGCCCAGGTCGACGTCTACAAGCTCGCCGACGAGGTCACCGCCGGCCTGGAGGGCATGGAGGTGCCGCTCCGGGTCGCGGTCATGGGCTGCGTCGTCAACGGCCCCGGCGAGGCCCGCGAGGCCGACCTGGGCGTCGCCTCCGGCAACGGCAAGGGCCAGATCTTCGTCAAGGGCGAGGTCATCAAGACCGTCCCCGAGTCGAAGATCGTCGAGACCCTCATCGAAGAGGCCATGAAGATCGCCGCGCAGATGGAGGCCGACGGCATCGCCTCCGGCGAGCCGATCGTCACCGCCGCCGGCTGACCGCCGTCGGAACCACCACCGAGCCCCGCCGCCCGCCCCAGGCGGTGGGGCTCGCGGCCGTCCGGGACCGCCCGCGTACGACGGGTGCCCACCGGGCCCCCACCGCGGGAGGGGTGCACCCGCCCAGGTGGAGGTAAAGTGCCAGGACCTGCTTCCGCCTGGCCTCCCAGGCCCGTATCGGTGAGGCATTCCGAGACGTGCTGACCACCCCCGCCATCAAGGTCCTCGAACCCGGGGAGCTCGACGACGCGCTTGCGGTCCTCGACCGCGACCCGGTGGCCAACGCCTTCGTCGCCGCCCGCGTCCAGATCGCCGGCCTCGACCCCTGGCGGCTGGGTGGCGAGATGTGGGGCTGGTACGCCGGCGGCCGCCTGGAGTCGCTCTGCTACGCCGGCGCCAACCTCGTCCCGGTCTGTGCCACCCCCGAGGCCGTCCGCGGCTTCGCCGAGCGCGCCCGCCGCCAGGGCCGCCGCTGCTCCTCCATCGTCGGGCCCGCCGAGCCCACCGCCGAGCTGTGGTCGCTGCTGGAGCCCTACTGGGGCCCGGCCCGGGAGATCCGTGCCCACCAGCCCCTGATGGTCACCAGCACGCCGTCCGCCGAGATCGCCCCCGACCCGTACGTCCGGCGGATCCGGAAGAACGAGATGGAACTGATCATGCCGGCGTGCGTGGCCATGTTCACCGAAGAGGTCGGCATCTCCCCGATGGCCGGCGACGGCGGGCTGCTCTACCAGGCTCGGGTCGCCGAACTCGTCGGAGCCGGCCGCTCCTTCGCCCGCGTCGAGGACGGCAAGGTCATCTTCAAGGCGGAGATCGGCGCCGCCACCCCGCAGGCCTGCCAGATCCAGGGCGTCTGGGTCGACCCCGCCTACCGGGGCAAGGGCCTGTCGGAGACCGGCATGGCCGCCGTGCTGCGCTACGCCCTCAACGACGTCGCCCCGGTCGTCAGCCTGTACGTCAACGACTTCAACACCGCCGCCCGTGCCTCCTACCGCCGGGTGGGCTTCCAGGAAGTCGGTGCGTTCATGAGCGTGCTGTTCTGATTCCCCGTGGGCGTACTGCCGGGCGCCCGGGCCTTGTACGCTCCGAGCATGGATGACGTCGCGGTCGGCCCCTTGGATCTCGCTGCCCGCGTGGATGACGCGCTGGCCGTCCAGGCGCTCGCCTTCGGGCTGAGCGCGGAGGAGGTCGCCGTCCGCCGGCACATCGTGCTGCGTCACTTCGGCTGCACCGGTGCCCGGGCCCTCGGCGCCACCACCTCCGCCGGGCGGCTCGTCGGCTTCGTCTACGGCATGCCCAACGACCGCACTCACTGGTGGTCCACCGTCGTCGAGCCCTATCTGCGTTCCGAGGGCCTCGACCACTGGCTCGACGACTCCTTCACCATCACCGAGCTGCACGTCCACCCCGCCTACCAGGGCCGCGGCATCGGCCGGTCGCTGATCACCCAGATCACCGACGGGGCGGCCGAACCCCGCTCCATCCTGTCGGCCATCGACGTCGAGAGCCCGGCACGCGGCCTGTACCGCTCCCTCGGCTACCGCGACATCGCCCGCCGGGTGCTGTTCCCCAGCGCCCCCACCCCCTACGCGGTCATGGGCGCCCCCCTCCCCCTGAAACGCCCCTGACCGTCCGCTGCGCCTGGCCGTCCTCCCACGTTTTCGGCTTTCCCGCCGTGGCCTGGGCGGCCGGCGGGCCGGTACGCCTTCGGCTGTCCCGCCGTGGGGGTTGTTCGCCGTTGCGCCTGCGGCGGGCGGTGCCGCTGCGCGGGGCTGTTGGGTGCGGTGACGGGCCGGAGGGGTCTGGTGTGTGGACTGCTTCGCTTTACGTCCACACACCAGGCCCCTCCGGCCCGTCCCCTCCCGTCGGGGAAGCTGATGGAGGTGGGCGGGGGCGGGCGTTCGGAGGACGTGTCACACCTGCTTTCGCGAGGAGCACTGGACCACCGACGGCCACCCCCACCAACCGTCTTTCTCACCCACCCACGGGAGGGGACGGGCCGGAGGGGCAGGGGTGTGGGACTGCTTCGCTTTACGTCCCACACCCCTGCCCCGGAGGTCCGTCACCGCACCCGACAGCCCCGCGCAGCGGCCCGGCCCGCAGCGTGGGGGTACCTCCCACGCCCTTAAGGCAGTGGTGGAGCCACGGCGAGAAACCAAAACGGCGGGAAAGCCGAAAACGCGGGAGACAGACAAAGCGCAGCGGCAACGCATTTCCGTGCGCCACACCCGTGCGGCTAACCTCCAGGGAGTCACCTTTCTTACGCAGGAGAAACTCCCATGGCCAACGCCGCACAGGTCCAGCGCATGTCCCGCTTGATGATCAAGACACTGCGCGACGACCCGGCCGACGCCGAGACCGCCAGCCACAAGCTGCTCGTCCGCGCCGGGTACGTCCGCCGCTCCTCCGCCGGCATCTGGACGTGGCTGCCGCTGGGCATGAAGGTCCTGGAGAACGTCTCCCGCGTCGTCCGCGAGGAGATGGACGCGATCGGCGGCCAGGAAGTCCTGCTGCCGGCCCTGCTGCCCAAGGAGCCCTACGAGATCAGCGGCCGATGGGAGGAGTACGGCGACCTGCTCTTCCGCCTCAAGGACCGCAAGGGCGCCGACTACCTCCTCGGTCCGACCCACGAGGAGATCTTCACCCTCACGGTCAAGGACCAGTGCACGTCCTACAAGGACCTGCCGGTGATCCTCTACCAGATCCAGATCAAGTACCGCGACGAGGCCCGCCCCCGCTCCGGTGTGCTGCGCGGCCGCGAGTTCCACATGAAGGACTCGTACAGCTTCGACACCACCGACGAGGGCCTGGCGCAGTCCTACGCCCTGCACCGCGAGGCCTACCAGAAGATCTTCGCCCGGCTGGGCCTGGACTACCGCATCGTCTCCGCCGTCTCCGGCGCGATGGGCGGTTCCGCCTCCGAGGAGTTCCTGGCCCCCGCCGCGGCCGGTGAGGACACCTTCGTCGACTGCCCGAACTGCGACTACGCCGCCAACACCGAAGCCGTGACCGTCAAGGTCGAGCCGGCCGACGGCTCCGCGCACGGCCCCGTCGAGGAGCTGGACACCCCCGACACCCCGACGATCGAGGCGCTCGCCGAGCACCTCGGCGTCCCGGCCTCGGCGACCCTGAAGAACCTCCTGGTCAAGGTCGACGGCGAGATCGTCGCGGTGGGCGTGCCCGGCGACCGTGAGGTCGACCTCGGCAAGCTGGGCGAGCACCTCGCGCCGGCCACCGTCGAGCTGGTCACCGCCGAGGACTTCACCGACCGCCCGGAGCTGGTCCGCGGCTACGTCGGCCCGCAGGGCCTGGCGGGCAAGGCGTTCCGCTACCTCGCCGACCCGCGCATCGCGCCCGGCACCTCCTGGATCACCGGCGCCAACAAGGAGGGCAAGCACGCCAAGAACGTCGTCGCCGGCCGGGACTTCGAGGTCGACGACTACCTCGACGTGGTCGTCGTCGAGCCCGGCGACCCCTGCCCCGAGTGCGGCACCGGCCTGAAGATCGACCGCGCCATCGAGATCGGTCACATCTTCCAGCTCGGCCGCAAGTACGCCGACGCCTTCGAGCTCGACGTCCTCGGCCAGAACGGCAAGCCGGCCCGGGTCACCATGGGCTCGTACGGCATCGGCGTCTCCCGCGCGGTGGCCGCGCTGGCCGAGCAGACCCACGACGAGAAGGGCCTGTGCTGGCCGCGCGAGATCGCGCCGGCCGATGTGCACGTCGTCGCCGCCGGCAAGGCCAAGCAGACCGAGCTGGCCCTGGAGGTCGGCGAGCGGCTGGGCGCCGCGGGCCTGCGCGTCCTGGTCGACGACCGGCCCGGCGTCTCGCCCGGCGTGAAGTTCACCGACGCCGAGCTGCTGGGCGTGCCGACCATCGTGGTCGCCGGCCGCCGTGCCGCCGAGGGCGTGGTCGAGGTCAAGGACCGCCGCACCGGCGAGCGCGAGGAGCTGACGGTCGAGGAGGCCGTCGCCCGGCTCAGCGCCTGACGGCACCGACGGACGGGCCGGCCCGGGGAGCGCCCCGGCCGGCCCGTTCGGCTGCCAGCGCCTGGCGCCCTGGGGATCTGCACCGGATCCCGCGGGGCCCACGAAGCGCCGAAAGCGCCCTACAGCCAGGCGGCGAACTCCAGGAGCAGCTCGCCGCGCTGGCGGTCGCCTCCGGCCACCTCGCGGACGCCGGTGTCCACCGCCCGGTAGAGCGTCCAGTCGCGCAGCCGGTCCCGGTCCACCTCCAGCGAGTCGGCGAGCCTGCCCACCCGGCGGCGGGCCGCGGCGCCCGCGCCGGAACCCGCCATCACGTCCTCGAAGCGGTCCAGCACCAGCGCCGCCAGGTCGTACGCCCGCTCGCCGACCACCGGCGCCGGGCCGACCGCCAGCCACGGCGCCCGCTCACCGCCCAGCACCTTCCCCTGTCGGAAGGCGCCGTGCAGCAGGAACTCCTCCTCGGACCCGGCCGGCAGGTCCCGGCGCAGCTCCAGCGCCTCCTCCACCAGCGGGCCCGCCGCCCGGGTGAGCGCCCCGGCCGTGCGCAGCAGTTGTGTCGCCTCCTCCGTGCGGCCGGCCACGGTCTCGAAGGGGTGTCCCGGGGTGGGCGCCACCCACAGCCGGCGCACCGTCCCGGCCGCCTCCAGCAGCGCCTTGGCCTCCGGCAGCGAGCGCAGCGAGACCGCGCTCTGCAGCCGCTCCAACAGCAGCGCACCACTGGTGTCGTCGTACCGCAGCAGCCGCGCCGCGCCCCACCCGTCCCAGGTGTCCAGGGCGGCCGCCTCCTGCGCCGACGACCGGCCCGGCGCCGGCAGCTTCAGCGCCGCCGGGGTGCCGTCACCCTGCCGCACCAGCGCCAGCAGACTGCTGCGGCCACCGGGCACCTGGACCCGTTCCAGCGTCAGCTCCCAGGCGTCCAAGTGCTGCTGAACCAGCGTCGGAAGGGCCTGCAACCACTCCCGTACGCGTCGATCCGGATCGCCGCTCAGCGAACTCACCAACCGCTGCGGCGGTTCGATGGGGGCCGTTGCCATGCCTGAGCTGTCCCTTCACAGTGGGCGATTGCGGAACTCTGCAACTGCCCGGTACATCATTCCGGGGCGGGCGCCGCCGGCGGTCGGTCAGAGCGCGCCCGCGGAGCCGCTCGCGGTGTCGGACGGCGCGCCCGCCGTGGTCCGCTCCGCGAGACCAGGGAAGGCTACGCCGCTGCCCCGCCAGCGCACCGCCCGCACCGCCGCCTCGCGCAGCGCGGCCGCCGCCTCCCTGCGCCGGGCGCGCCCACCGGACCGTACGAGATCGGCGTAGACGGCGGCCAGCCGGTCCTCCAGCTCCGCCGCCAGCCGCACCGCCGCGGCCGCGTCCGGGACCGGGAACGGCAGCGCATAGGCGGCGGCCGAGGCCTCCGGGGTGCCGCCCAGGTCGCGCACCTCCCGGTGCAGGGCGTCCCGGCGCGCGCGATGGGCGTCGTACGCCGCCATGGCCTCCTTGCGACGGTCCGCGGAGATCCGTCCACCGACCACGCCGTAGCCGTAGACCGCGGCGTGCTCGGCGGCCAGGGCCGCCTGTACCGCCGTCAGCTCATCCTGGACATCCCCATTTTCCGGGTTCTTCCGGTCCTCCCGTTCCTCCTGGTTCGTACGTCGCTGTGGTGCTCCCTGAGCCGTTCGTGCGCTCATGCCTGCGTTCCTTTGTCGGTCCTGCCGTCCCTGTCGCCCTGCTGTCCTGCCGCGCGCCGCGGTCCGGCCGCCGTCACCCGGCCGGCTCCGCGAGCAGATACGCGTGCGCCGCGCCGGCGGCGGCCACCGAGGCGAGCAGCCGGGCCAGCTCGGGAGGCGCGGTGAGCAACTCCCGGGTCCGGGTGTCGGCGAGCCGGCGTTCCGCGTCGGCCAGCGCGGCCACGGCGGACTTCTCGTCTCCGGGCACCGCGGGCGCGGCGGCACTGTGCTTCCGGCTCCGAGCGGGGGTGCTGCCGGGCGAGGGGCCGGTCCGGCGGTCGGTGAACGCCTGGGCGTGCCGGGCTACTTCGGAGCGCAGCGGACGCAGCCGTTCCGCCAGGGCGGGGTGGGCGGCCAGCGTTGCGTCGTAGCGCGCCAGCAGGGCCGTACTGGCGCCGGCGGACCGCTTGCGCAGCCGGGCGGCGGCGGTGGAGTCCTCGCCCCGGTCCGGGGCGTCGCCGGCGGCACAGCCGGTGAGCAGCGCCGCACCCCCGAGGGCGGCACCGGCCAGCAGGGTCCTTCTGCGCATGAACGCCACCTTCGGCACGTTGCACTTCCCGGGGTCTTCCGTAGTGATCACCGCAGGCGAGAGTATCCGTGACGACCCACCGAATCGTCAGTACCCCGCCGGAACAGATAGGCTTTGACCCGACACACGACCCACCCACAACAGCACACGCGGCCGAGGAGTCACCCGGATGAGCACCACCCAGAGCGAGAGGCTGCGCGGACTGCTTGAACCGCTCGTCGCCGCCCGAGACCTGGATCTGGAAGAGATCGAGGTGACACCGGCGGGAAAGCGGCGGGTGCTGAGGATCGTGGTCGATTCCGATGCGGGCGTCCAGCTGGACGAGTGTGCCGAGCTGAGCCGCGAGGTCTCCCAGGTCCTGGACGACTCCGACGCGATGGGCGGCGCGCCCTACACCCTTGAGGTGACCTCCCCGGGCGCCGACCGGCCGCTGACCGAGCTGCGGCACTACCGCCGCGCCGTCGGCCGCCTCATCAAGGCCCAACTGACCGCGCAGGCAGGCGCCGGAGAGCTGGTGGCCCGGATCACCGCCGTCGACGACGAGGGGCTCGACCTGGAGGTGCCGGGGGTCAAGGGTCGCAAGCCGACCGCCCGCCGGGTCTCCTTCGACGAGATCGCCAAGGCGCGCGTGGAGCTGGAGTTCAGCCGCAAGTCCGACAAGCGCGGTGCGCAGGACGCAGCGAAGATCGACGCTGACGACGAGGGCAACGAGATCAACGAGAACGACGAGAACGACGAGAACAAGGAGGAGGCGTAGCCGTGGACATCGACATGAGTGCCCTGCGGGGACTGGTGCGGGAGAAGGAGATCTCGTTCGACCTGCTGGTCGAAGCGATCGAGTCGGCCCTCCTCATCGCATACCACCGCACTGAAGGCAGCCGCCGGCGGGCGCGGGTGGAGCTGGACCGCAACACCGGTCATGTGACGGTGTGGGCGAAGGAGAACCCCGAGGACATCGAGGACCTGGAGGAGGGTGCCGAGCCGCGCGAGTTCGACGACACCCCCTCCGGCTTCGGCCGGATCGCGGCGACCACTGCCAAGCAGGTGATCCTGCAGAGGCTGCGGGACGCCGAGGAAGAGATCACCTTCGGCGAGTACGCCGGACGGGAGGGCGACGTCGTCACCGGCGTCGTCCAGCAGGGCAAGGACCCCAAGAACGTCCTGGTCGACATCGGCAAGCTGGAGGCCATCCTGCCGGTGCAGGAGCAGGTCCCCGGTGAGGACTACGCGCACGGCACCCGGCTGCGGTCGTACGTCGTCCGGGTGGTCAAGGGCGTCCGGGGGCCGTCCGTGACGCTGTCGCGGACGCACCCCAATCTGGTGAAGAAGCTCTTCGCCATGGAGGTGCCGGAGATCGCGGACGGGTCGGTGGAGATCTCCGCCATCGCCCGCGAGGCCGGCCACCGTACGAAGATCGCCGTGCGGTCCACCCGCTCGGGGCTCAACGCCAAGGGCGCCTGCATCGGCCCGATGGGCGGCCGGGTGCGGGCCGTGATGGCCGAGCTGCACGGCGAGAAGATCGACATCGTGGACTGGTCGGACGACCCGGCCGAGCTGGTGGCCAATGCGCTGTCGCCGGCCCGGGTGAGCAGGGTCGAGGTCGTGGACCTGGCGGCGCGCTCCGCCCGGGTCACCGTCCCCGATTACCAGCTGTCACTGGCCATCGGTAAGGAAGGGCAGAACGCCCGGCTCGCGGCGCGGCTCACGGGCTGGCGGATCGACATCCGTCCGGACACCGAGCAGCACGCACCGCAGGACTGAGATCACCCTTGGTAGTCGGCGTGCGCCGCGGTCCCGAGAAAATCGGTGGTGCCGCGGCGCTCCGTCAGGAATTCTGAGCAGCGCTCCGGCCTTTACCCCATCGGGATCGGGTCGGTGCGGGGAGGTAGACTTAAGCAGTGTCTGGCCGGACGCATGCCCGCGCATGCCCTGAGCGTACGTGTCTGGGATGCCGGGAGCGGACGGCCAAGGGCGATTTGCTGCGCATCGTGGAGAACGAGGGTGAGTGCGCCCCCGATCCTCGCGGTACGCTGCCCGGCCGGGGTGCTTATGTGCACCCGACACTGGTCTGCCTCGACCTGGCGGTTCGCCGCCGGGCGTTCCCCCGCGCCTTTCGGGGCCGGGGACCGTTCGATGCGACGGCCTTGCGCCGGTTCCTCGAACGGGGCGCTGGTTGAAGCCGCCCATGGCAACAACGCACAGCACGAATGCACAGCGCACGGAAAACCGTGCGGTCAGGTACCTCGCGAGTCGGAAGTAGGTCGAGATTGCGATGAGCACTCGATGAGTACGCGATGAGTACGCCCATGAAGTAGCGACGGTCCGGTGGACACCCCGGACCTAGAAGGAGCGAAGTGGCTAAGGTCCGGGTATACGAACTCGCCAAGGAGTTCGGCGTTGAGAGCAAGGTCGTCATGGCCAAGCTCCAAGAACTTGGTGAATTCGTCCGTTCGGCGTCCTCGACGATCGAGGCGCCGGTTGTTCGCAAGTTGACCGACGCTTTCCAGGCTGGCAGCGGTAACGGCCGCGCCGCCGGTAAGCCCGCGGCGCCGCGCAAGTCGGCCCCCGCGAAGCCGTCGGCGCCCTCCCCGGCGCAGGCGGCACGTCCTGCTGCCCCGAAGCCGGGCGCCCCCAAGCCGGGTCCCGCGGCTCCGGCCCCTGCGGCTCCGGCCCCCGCGGCCGCCGCCGAGGCGCCGCAGGCTCCCGCAGCCCCCAAGAGCACTCCCGCCGCCGGCCCCACCCCGGGCCCGCGCCCCACCCCGGCGCGCCCCGCGGCACCCAAGCCTGCTCCGGCCGCCCCCGCGCAGCCCGAGTTCCAGGCCCCGCCGGCCGCGCCCGCCGGCCCGTCGGCGCCCCGCCCCGGCGCCACCCCCGGTCCGCGCCCGGCCCGTCCGGCGCCCGGTTCCGGTCAGGGTGGCCAGGGCCGCGGTGGCGCCCCGCGCCCCGGCGGCGAGCGTCCCGGCCCCCGTCCCGGCGGACGTTCCTCCGGTCCCCGTCCGGGCAACAACCCCTTCACCTCCGGCGGCTCGACGGGCATGGCCCGTCCGCAGGCGCCCCGCCCCGGTGGCGCCCCGCGCCCCGGTGGCCAGGGCGGTCCCGGCGGTCCGCGTCCGCAGGGCGGCGGCCAGGGCGGCCCCCGTCCCCAGGGCCAGGGCGGCGCGCGTCCGACCCCCGGTGGGATGCCTCGTCCGCAGGGTGCCGCTCCCGGCGCCGGTGCCGGCGGCCCGCGTCCCGGTGGCGGCGGTAACCGTCCGAACCCGGGCATGATGCCGCAGCGTCCGGCTGCCGGCCCGCGTCCGGGCCCCGGTGGCGGCGGTCGCGGTCCCGGTGGTGCCGGTCGTCCCGGTGGCGGCGGTCGTCCCGGCGGCGGCGGTGGCTTCGCCGGTCGTCCCGGTGGCGGCGGTGGCGGTCGTCCGGGTGGCGGCGGCGGTTTCGCCGGTCGTCCCGGTGGCGGCGGCCCCGGTGGCGGTGGCGGCGGCTTCGGCGGTCGTCCCGGCTTCGGCGGTCGTCCCGGTGGCCCCGGTGGCCGTGGTGGCACGCAGGGTGCGTTCGGCCGTCCCGGCGGTCCGGCGCGTCGTGGCCGCAAGTCGAAGCGGCAGAGGCGTCAGGAGTACGAGGCCATGCAGGCCCCGTCGGTCGGCGGCATCATGCTGCCGCGCGGCAACGGCGCGACGGTTCGCCTGTCGCGTGGTGCCTCGCTGACGGACTTCGCCGAGAAGATCAACGCCAACCCGGCGTCGCTGGTCCAGGTCATGCTGAACCTGGGCGAGATGGTCACCGCGACCCAGTCGGTCTCCGACGAGACCCTCCAGCTGCTCGCCGACGAGATGAACTACGTCGTCGAGATCGTCAGCCCGGAGGAGGAGGACCGCGAGCTGCTCGAGTCCTTCGACATCGACTTCGGTGAGAACGAGGGCGGCGAGGAGATGCTCGTCGCGCGTCCGCCGGTGGTGACCGTCATGGGTCACGTCGACCACGGTAAGACCCGACTGCTCGACGCCATCCGCAAGACCAACGTCATCGCGGGCGAGGCCGGCGGCATCACCCAGCACATCGGTGCCTACCAGGTTGCGACCGAGGTCAACGAGGAAGAGCGGCGCATCACCTTCATCGACACCCCGGGTCACGAGGCGTTCACCGCCATGCGTGCCCGTGGTGCCAAGTCGACCGACATCGCGATCCTCGTGGTGGCGGCCAACGACGGTGTGATGCCGCAGACGATCGAGGCCCTGAACCACGCCAAGGCGGCCGACGTGCCGATCGTGGTCGCGGTCAACAAGATCGACGTCGAGGGCGCCGACCCGACCAAGGTGCGCGGTCAGCTGACCGAGTACGGCCTGGTGGCCGAGGAGTACGGCGGCGACACCATGTTCGTCGACATCTCCGCCAAGCAGGGCGAGAACATCGAGTCCCTGCTGGAGGCCGTGGTCCTCACCGCGGACGCCGCGCTCGACCTGCGGGCCAACGCCGAGCAGGACGCGCAGGGTATTGCGATCGAGGCCCACCTCGACCGCGGCCGCGGCGCCGTGGCCACCGTGCTCGTCCAGCGCGGTACCCTCCGCGTCGGTGACACGATGGTCGCCGGTGACGCGTACGGCCGCGTCCGTGCGATGTTCGACGACAAGGGCAACAACGTCGAGGAAGCGGGTCCGTCGACCCCCGTCCTGGTCCTGGGTCTGACCAACGTCCCGGGCGCCGGCGACAACTTCCTGGTCGTCGACGAGGACCGTACGGCCCGTCAGATCGCCGAGAAGCGCGCGGCCCGCGAGCGCAACGCCGCCTTCGCCAAGCGCACCCGCCGGGTGTCCCTGGAGGACCTGGACAAGGTGCTCAAGGCCGGCGAGGTCCAGCAGCTCAACCTCATCATCAAGGGTGACGCTTCTGGTTCCGTCGAGGCGCTGGAGTCCTCGCTGCTCCAGCTCGACGTCGGCGAAGAGGTCGACATCCGGGTGCTGCACCGTGGCGTCGGTGCGGTCACCGAGACGGACATCAACCTGGCGTCCGGCTCCGACGCGATCGTCATCGGCTTCAACGTGCGGGCCGAGGGCCGCGCCACGCAGATGGCCGAGCGCGAGGGCGTCGACGTCCGGTACTACTCGGTCATCTACCAGGCGATCGAGGAGATCGAGGCGGCCCTCAAGGGCATGCTCAAGCCGGAGTACGAAGAGGTCGAGCTCGGTACGGCGGAGATCCGCGAGGTCTTCAAGTCGTCCAAGCTGGGCAACATCGCGGGTGTTCTCATCCGCTCCGGCGAGGTCAAGCGGAACACCAAGGCCCGCCTCATCCGCGACGGCAAGGTGGTCGCGGAGAACCTCAACATCGACGGTCTGCGTCGCTTCAAGGACGACGTCACCGAGATCCGCGAAGGCTTCGAGGGCGGTATCAACCTCGGGAACTTCAACGACATCAAGGTCGACGACGTCATCGCGACCTACGAGATGCGGGAGAAGCCGCGCGGCTGATTCCGCGGGGATCTCGATCCGCCCGTCGCCCGGCCGCCAGGGATGGTGGCCGGGCAACGGGCGGGCGACTCACCGGGGCCGGTCGGCGGAGCGGAAACTCCGTCGATCGGCCCCGGCCGTTGCGTGTACGGTTCGAAATGACACGACGCCCCCGGCCCTGCCGGGCGGTGCCCCCAAGTGCCCCACGGGTGGCTTGACCCGTCATGCATGTACGTAGGGACGCTGTCCTTCGACCTGCTTCTCGGCGACGTACGGTCGCTGAAGGAGAAGCGCTCCGTCGTCCGCCCGATCGTCGCCGAGCTGCACCGCAAATTCGCGGTGAGCGCCGCGGAGGTCGGGGACCAGGACCTGCACCGTAGGGCCCGCATAGGCCTGGCGGTGGTCTCCGGGGACGCCGGGCACCTCACCGATGTCATGGACCGCTGCGAGCGCCTGGTCGCCGCACGGCCCGAAGTGGAGCTGCTGTCGGTACACCGACGGCTGCACGGCGACGACGACTGACCCGATGACGGGGCACGGCGCCGCCGGCGGAAGCACAATTGTGGAAGAAAGAAGGAGACGGACCAGTGGCCGACAATGCGCGGGCGAAGAAGCTGGCGGACCTCATCCGGGAGGTGGTCGCCCAGAAGCTGCAGCGCGGCATCAAGGACCCGCGGCTCGGCTCGCACGTGACCATCACGGACACCCGGGTCACCGGTGACCTTCGGGAGGCTACGGTCTTCTACACGGTCTACGGCGACGACGAGGAGCGCGCCAGCGCAGCCGCCGGGCTGGAGAGCGCCAAGGGCATCCTGCGCTCCGCGGTCGGCGCCGCCGCCGGCACCAAGTTCACGCCGACCCTGACGTTCGTGGCGGACGCCCTGCCGGAGAACGCCAGGACCATCGAGGACCTCCTCGACAAGGCGCGGGCCTCGGACGCCAAGGTGCGCGAGGCCTCCTCGGGCGCCCAGTACGCCGGCGGGGCCGACCCGTACCGCAAGCCCGACGAGGACGACGAGGGCACCGCGGCAGAATGAAGCGTCAGAGCAACAAGCCGGCCGAGGGGGGCGAGCGCGCAGCGCTTTCCGGCAAGGGCGGTGGTGGGCGACGGGCGGGCCTCGTCATCGTCGACAAGCCGTCCGGCTTCACTTCGCACGATGTGGTGGCGAAGATGCGCGGTATGGCCCGTACCCGCCGGGTCGGGCACGCCGGCACCCTCGACCCGATGGCCACCGGTGTCCTCGTCCTCGGTCTGGAGCGGGCCACCAAGCTGCTCGGCCACCTCGCGCTGACCGAGAAGGAGTACGTCGGCACGGTACGGCTCGGGCAGACCACGGTCACCGATGACGCCGAGGGCGAGATCACCGGGTCCACGGCGGCACACGGCCTGGCCCGGGAGGACATCGACGCCGGTATCGCACAGCTGACCGGCGCGATCATGCAGATCCCGTCCAAGGTCAGCGCCATCAAGATCGACGGCAAGCGGTCCTATGCGCGGGTCCGTGAGGGCGAGGACGTGGAGATCCCGGCCCGGCCGGTCACCGTCTCCTCGTTCGTGCTGCACTCGGCGCACGAGACCGAGGCCGAGGACGGCACCCCGGTGACCGACCTGCTGGTCTCCGTCGAGTGCTCGTCGGGTACGTACATCCGTGCCCTGGCCCGCGACCTGGGCGCCGGGCTCGGCGTCGGCGGCCATCTGACCGCGCTGCGCCGCACCCGCGTCGGCCCGTACAAGCTGGACCGGGCGCGCACGCTGGAGCAGTTGCAGGCCGCGGTCGACGACGCCGAGGGCGGTGGGCTCCCGGTCATGCCGATCGGGGAGGCAGCCGAGGCGGCGTTCACCCGCTGGGACGTCACCGAGGCGCAGACCAGGCTGCTGCTGAACGGCGCGCGGATCCCCATGCCGCGCTTCGAGGGCGACGGGCCGGTCGCGGCCTTCGGGCCGGACGGCCGCTTCCTGGCACTGGTGGAGAACCAGGGCGGCAAGGCGAAGAGCCTGGCGGTCTTCGCGGTCTAGCCGGGAACGCTGGTGGAACGCGGGCCGCTCCGGTAGGAACGGCGCCGGCCCGCGCTCCACCATCCCCCTCCGACTGCTCTCTATCCAGCCTGCCTGCGGCTTTCACTCGTTCGGTGAGGCGCTCGGAGTGAAAGCGAGGCGCGGACGGGGGCGCTTTCCGCGCAGGCGTTGGAGGGACGATCACCGCCTGCTTACCGTTCGGGGGACGGGACAGGCGGGGAGGAATCGGCCATGGCGTTGCGGGATGCCGACGCGGACGTGGCGCTGGTGCGCATCCGCGATCTGGCGGGGCGGACCCGTGGAACGGGGTTCCTCGCGGACCACGACGGCACGGTCGTCACCAGCCACCAGGCGGTCGACGGGCCGGAGCCCCTGGTGGTGCAGCCCCTGGTGCAGTCCCTGTCCGCAGGCGCGGACGCCGCTGCCTGGACCCGCCCGGTGGAGCCCGGCGCCGTCACCCCCCTCCCCGAGGCCGGGCTCGCCCTCGTACGGACCGAGGCGCTGCGGCCGCACGGCCTGGTGCCGCTGCCCATCACGGCCGGCCGTCCGGCCGCCGGCACCCGTGCACGGCTCTGGGCGGGCGGCTGGCTGGACGGCACCGTCGTCGGACCGGTCTCCGGCGTGACCTACACGGCGACCGACCGGGTCCACCGCCTCGACGAGACGCTGGAACTCGGCCTGTGCGCGGGCGGCCGGGAGGCGCTGCGGCTGGGCGGCCCCGCGGTCGGCGGGCCGGTCCTGGACGCCGGCACCGGCGCGGTCCTGGGCGTCCTGGGCGCCGCACTGCACAGCGGACGCCGGGCGGGCGGCTACGCCCTCCCGCTGCGCGCGCTCGCCGAGGCCGCGCCCGGGGGCCCGCTCGCCGCACTCCTGGCGCGCAACGCAGCCACGGTTCCCGCGTACGGCAGCGAACTCAACCCGGCCGGCGCCCTGCGGCTGGCCGCCCGCACCGCGGACCCGGCAAGCCAGCCGCCGCAGAGCCCGCGGCCGGTCGAACGCCCGGACCTGGCCGAGGAGTTGGACCGCTTCGCGGATGGTGAGGGCACGGCCGGAGCGGTGGTGCTGGGGCTGGTCGGGGCTCCGGGGACGGGGCGCAGCACGGAGCTGGCGCAGCTGGCCGCGCGCCGCGCCGCGGGCCCGGTGCCGGCGCCGACCGTCCACCTCCGCGGCGCCGCACTGCGGGCCGACGACGACGGCCTGCGCACCGCGGTCGGGCGCGCGCTGCACGGCGCGGGCCGGGCCCTCGCCGCGGCGGGCCGTACCGCCGGCGACCCGGCGGACCTCGCCCCCGACGCGGTGGCCCGGCTCACCGCCGCGGCTCCGCGCCCCGTGCTGGTCCTCCTGGACGGCCCCGAGGAGATGCCGGCGGAGCTGGGCCGGTGGGACCGGCTGGCCGCCTGGGCAGCCGCCACCGCCGACTGGCTGCGCACCACCGGCGTCCGGCTCGTGCTGGCCTGCCGCCCGGAGTACTGGGAGCGGGCCGGTGCGCTCTTCCCGCCCGGGTTGCTGCACCCGCCCCACGCCCCGCGGCCCGGGCTGCCGCCGTGCCTGGGCATCGGCGACCTGCCCAGCGGCGCGGCGGAGCGGGCCCGGGGCCGCTACCGGCTCCCGCCGGGCGCCCCGGCCGGGCCGGACGCCCGCCATCCGCTCGCGCTGCGCCTGCTCGCGGAGGTCCGCGACGCGCTGCACGAGGGCACCGCCGGCGGGCGCGGCCCGCACCGCCCGGGCGGTATCGGCACCCCGGACCGCCACCAGATCCTCGACGCCTACCTGGACCTGGTCTGTCTGCGGATCGCCCGGCGGATCGCCGACGGGTACCGGCCCCCGCCGCGCGGCACCGCCGTACGCCGGCTCGCCGCCCAGGTCGCCGGACAGGTCCACGAGGCGGCCCGCCGCTGCCTGGCATCCGCGCCCGGCACCCTGGACCGGGCGTCCTTCGACGAGATCTTCCCGCGCGGTCCGGGCTGGGCCGCCGCGGTGCTCGCCGAGCGGCTGCTGGTGCCGGCGGGCCCCGGATACCGCTTCGCGCACGAGGAGTTGGCCGAGTGGCTCCAGGGCGCGCACATCGACCTCGACCGGCTGCCGGTCCCCGGCGGGCACCGCACCGGCCCCGCCGTCCAGGGGCTGCTCCGGCTCGCCCGGCGGGAGGGGTCGGTCCAACTCGCCTTCCGGCTGGCGGAGTTGGTGCCGATGGCCACCGCCCCCGCGCCCGGCCCGTCGCTCGCACCGGCCGAGGACGGTCGGCGGTGGGCCGCCCAACTGCTGGCCGGTGTGCTGCTCACGGTGCCCGACGCCGGGCCGTACGCCGGCGTGCTGCGGCTGCTCGCCGACCGGATCACCGAACGGTCGTTGCGGGCGGGCGGGTTCGCGCACACCGGCCTGGAGGCGTTCGGGCCGTGGTTCTGGGAGCGGCTGGCCCTGGGCGAGGCGGACCGGACGGACCTGCTGCGCCGCCTGCTGCCGGCCGACGGCCCGCCGTCCGGGACCCGGCAGCCGCAGCCCGTGGCCCCCCGGGCCGCTCGCCACGCCTTCGCCGCGCCACCGCGGGTCCGCGTCCACCCGGCCCCCGGCGAGGCAGCCGACGCGGCGTACGCGGCGGACGCCCCCGAACCCGCGACGGCCCACCCGGCGCGCTTCCTCGACGCCGCGGCCGCACTGCTGCGCACCGCCCCCGAGCGGATCCAGCCCCTGCTCTGCGCCTGGTTCGACGACACCCGGCCGCTGCAGCGCCGCACCGGTCCGGGAGCCGACCCGGACCCCGGCCCGGTGCCCCGGGAGGTCACCGTCGCGACCGCCGCGCAGGCGCTGCTGCACACCCACCGCCGCCCGGCGCTCGACCAACTCACCGAGGCCCTGGTGGCGGCCGCCCACCCCAAGGGTGACGAGCTGCTGGGGGCGCTCGCCGAGGACGAGCCGTCGGCACTCTGCCGCGCCGTGGACCGCTGGGCGCACGACGAACGCCCCGAGCGCCGGCTCGCCGCCGTCTCCTACGGCCTGCGGGTCGCCCCGCACACCACCACGCCGACCCACCGCGCCCTGTTGCGCCAGGGTGCCCTCCGTCTGCTCTCCCGGGCCGACGACGAGGCTCACCACGGCTCCGCCCTCGCCCTGCTGATCGGCGACCCCGCCAGCCGCCCCCGCTTCCTGGACCGGGCGCTGGCCCGCTTCGTCGCCGGCGACCCCCAGCTGCCGCCGACCGCCTTCGCGGGCGCCCTCGCCGACCACCCCGACACCGTGCTGGCCGCCTTCCGGGCCCGGCTGATCGGCAATGAGGGCCCGCCGGTCGCCGGCCCGCTGCTGCGGCTGCTCGCCGGCCTGGACGCACCCGAGGCCGCCGCCCGCGCCGCCGCGCTCGTCCGCGCCTACGCCGGGCACTGCCCGGAGCGGGCCGCCCGCCCGGTGGCCACATTCCTCGCCCACCGCCTGGAGCGCGGCCCGGCCGCCCGCGCCGCGCTCCGCCCGCTCGCCCTGGAGCTGCTGACCGGCTACCCCACGCCGGTCCGCAGCGCCCTGGCGGCCGTCCTCGCCGAGCCCGGCTCCGCCGCCGCGGCGCCGCTGCGCCGCGAGCTGCTGGAGGTGCTGCTGGCGCGGGAGACGTGGTACGCGGACACCGCGCCGCACGCCGCCGCAGCGGGAGCCGGCCGTGACACCCGGGTCCTGGAGGCGCTGCTGCGGGCCGCGGCCGACGGCGCCGGGCACCGCCCCGAGGAGCGCACCCGCGAACTGGTGCACCGCACCGCGCTGCTGCTCGTCCGCACACCCGAGGGCGCGGCCTTCCTGGACCGGCAGCTGCAGGAGCTGGAGTGCCGGGCGCCCGGCTTCGTCCGGCGGGTAGCGCAGTGGGCCGATGCCGCGCCGGGGGAGTGGGCAGTCGTGGTGGGGCCCCGTGCCCGGGCGGCGCTCGCGGGGGCGTCGCGGGGCTGAGGACCGGTGGTGCGCCGGTGTCCGGACCGCCGCCGGCGGAGATCCACCAAAGGGCCCCTGAGCCCCCCTTCGCGCGAAGCACCACCCGGGGCATGGCAGTCTTAGACCTGCGCCATGCCGACGTGGCGCAGTGGACTGACAAGAGTTCGGGCGAGGAGCGGGCACAGTGCAGCGCTGGCGTGGCTTGGAGGACATCCCCGAGGGCTGGGGGCGCAGCGTCGTCACCATCGGCTCGTACGACGGAGTGCACCGCGGCCACCAACTGATCATCGGCAAGGCCGTGGAGCGCGCCCGTGAGCTGGGCATCCCGGCCGTGGTCGTCACCTTCGACCCGCACCCGAGCGAGGTCGTCCGGCCCGGTACCCACCCGCCGCTGCTGGCGCCGCACCACCGGCGTGCGGAGCTGATGGCCGAGCTGGGCGTGGACGCGGTGCTGGTCCTGCCGTTCACCGACGAGTTCTCGAAGCTGTCACCGGCCGACTTCGTGGTCAAGGCGCTGGTCGACAAGCTGCATGCCAAGGTCGTGGTCGAGGGCCCCAACTTCCGTTTCGGGCACAAGGCGGCCGGCAACGTCGAGGCGCTCGCCGACCTCGGGACCACCTACGACTACACCGTGGAGGTCGTCGACCTCTACGAGCGCGGTGCGGCGGGCGGCGGCGAGCCGTTCTCCTCTACGCTCGCCCGCCGGCTGGTCGCCGAGGGCGATGTGGCCGGCGCGAGCGAGGTCCTCGGGCGCCCGCACCGCGTCGAGGGCGTCGTCGTGCGCGGCGCCCAGCGCGGCCGCGAACTGGGCTTCCCGACGGCCAATGTGGAGACCCTGCCGCACACCGCGATCCCCGCCGACGGCGTCTACGCGGGCCTGCTGCAGGTCGAGGGGGAGGCGATGCCGGCGGCCGTCTCGGTCGGCACCAACCCGCAGTTCGACGGCAAGGTGCGCACGGTCGAGGCGTACGCGATCGACCGCGTCGGGCTGGACCTGTACGGCCTGCACGTCGGGGTGGACTTCCTGGCCTACATCCGCGGCCAGGAGAAGTTCGCCACCCTCGACGCACTGCTGGAGCGGATGGCGGTCGATGTGAAGCTGGCCCGGGGGCTGATCGCGGCCGCGGAGTGAGCACCGGCCCCGGCGGCGGGGGAGTTCCCCCGTCGCTCGCTCCCCACGCGGCCGATTCCAGGGCGTGTTGGGTCGGGAGCGGGTGACTCGTCCGCGCATCTGGCGCGGTCCGCCGCGGCGGCGGGGACGCGGAGACACGGGAACGGCGATACGGGTCGGGGCCCGGCACTGATCAAGTGCCGGGCCCCGACCCGTACTACGTCCCGTACGGCGCGCGCCCGTACGCCGCGCGTCGTACCGGCCTCACTGCGGAGGCGGCTGCTGCTGCCAGCCAGGCGCCAGGCCCGGCTGCTCCGGCCGGGGAGCGTCCGGAGCGGGCTGTTGCTGCTGCCAGTGGGCCGGTGGCTGGGCGGGCTGCTGGGTCCAGCCGCCCTGCTGCGGCGGGTAGCCGGCCGGCGGCTGGCCTTGCTGGCCCTGCTGGCCCTGCTGTTGCGGCTGCTGCGGCTGCTGGGCCTGGTGCGGTGCCTGGCCGCCCTGCTGCTGGGCGTACTGCTGCTGGGCGTACGGGTCGCCGCCCATCTGCGCTTGCGGGTACATGCCCTGCGCCTGCTGGGTCCGCGCGAAGTCCTCGGCCACCAGGGCGGAGAGGTTGAAGTACGCCTCGCGGGTCTTGGGCCGCATCATGTCGAGGTCGACCTCGGCACCGGCGGCGAGGTGCTCGTCGAAGGGGACGACCACCACACCCCGGCAGCGGGTCTCGAAGTGCGACACGATGTCATCGATCTTGATCATCTTGCCGGTCTCGCGGACACCGGAGATGACCGTGATACCGCGCTGCACCAGGTCGGCGTAGCCGTGTGCGGAGAGCCAGTCCAGGGTGGTGCTGGCGCTGCTCGCACCGTCCACGGACGGTGTGGAGATGATGATCAACTGGTCGGCGAGGTCGAGCACTCCGCGCATCGCGCTGTAGAGCAGACCGGTACCCGAGTCGGTGAGGATGATCGGGTACTGCTTGCCGAGGATGTCGATCGCCCGCCGGTAGTCGTCGTCGTTGAAGGTCGTCGAGACGGCCGGGTCGACGTCGTTGGCGAGGATCTCCAGGCCCGAGGGGGCCTGCGAGGTGAACCGCCGGATGTCCATGTAGCTGTGCAGGTGCGGGATGGCCTGCACCAGGTCACGGATCGTGGCACCGGTCTCGCGGCGCACCCGTCGGCCGAGCGTGCCGGCGTCCGGGTTGGCGTCGATCGCGAGGATCTTGTCCTGCCGCTCGGAGGCGAGCGTGGAGCCCAGTGCGGTGGTCGTGGTGGTCTTGCCGACACCGCCCTTGAGGCTGATCACCGCGATCCGGTAGCAGGACATCACCGGCGTACGGATCAGCTCCAGCTTGCGCTGCCGCTCCTCCTGCTCCTTCTTCGCGCCCAGCTTGAACTTCGACGGCTGCGCATTGGCGCCGGGCTTGCGCTTCTTGGGCTGGTTGCGCAGCAGCCGGTCGGAGGTCAGCTCGACGGCGGCGCTGTAGCCGAGCGGGGCACCCGGAGCCGCCCGCTGCTGCGACTGCTGCTGGCCCGGCTGGGAGTACGAGGCGTAGTTCGCCGCCGCGTTGGGGTCGGCGGCCTGCTGCCCGGGCAGGGGCTGGTACTGCTGGGGTTGCTGCGCCTGTTGGGCCTGTTGGGCCTGCTGCGCCTGTTGGGCTTGCGGAGCGTGTTGGGCTTGCTGTTGCGCTGCCTGGGCGGCTTGGGCCTGCTGCTGTGCTGCCTGGGCCTGCTGCTGTGCCTGAGCTGCCTGTGCGTGCTGAGCCTGTTGGGCCTGCTGCTGTGCCTGGGCCGCCTGTGCATGCTGTGCCTGGGCCGCCGCTGCCTGCTGGGCCGCATGCTGCTGGTAGTTGTGCTGGGCCTGCTGCCCCTGCTGCGGGTAGCCCTGCTGAGCGGTCTGCGGGTAGCCGTAAGCAGGCTGCGGTGCACCCGCGTTGGGGTACTGCTGCGGCTGCTGCTGGCCCTGGTGGGGGTAGCCGTATCCGGGCTGCGGGTAGCCGTACCCCGGCTGCTGCTGTCCGGGAACCGCCTGCTGCTGTTGCTGATAGGGCTGCTGCTGCGGCTGGGCCTGCGGGTAGCCGGCCTGCTGGGGCTGCTGCTGGGCCGGCACCTGCTGCTGACCGGCCTGCTGCGCCTGCTGCTGGGGCTGGGCCTGCGGGTAGCCGGCTTGCTGGGGCTGACCGGCCTGCGGTTGCTGACCGGCTTGCGGCTGCTGGCCGGCCTGCTGCTGCGCCTGGGCCGTCCGCGGGTCGGCGGGCTGGAACTCCGGTGGCAGCGGCGGCAGTCCGCCCTGTCCCGGCACACCCTGCTGCTGGCCCTCCGCCGCTGCGCCCCACGGAGCGCCCTGCTGCGGAACACCCTGCTGTGCCACGCCCTGCTGCGGCATGCCCTGTTGGGCGGTCGCCTGCGGCATGGGCTGCGCGGCGCCCTGCTGCGGCACACCGTGCGGCTGCTGCTGGCCCTGGGCGTCCGTCACGGGCTGCGCGGGCGGAGCGGTGGCCTCGGGGGCCGGCTGGACCGGCGGAGCGGCCTGAGGGGCCGGTGCGGAGTCCGCTGCGGGCGCACCGGAAGTGACGTCCTCCGGCTGCGGCGCCGGGGTGGCCGGGGCGGCCTCCGGCTCGGCGGCCGCCGTTGCCGTGGCTGTCGTCGTGGCCGGTTCCGCGTCGTCATCGTCGTCGTCCCAGAGGGACGCCGAGGGGTCGGTGCCCGTGCCGGAGCGCCTGTTGCCGCCGTCGGAGGCGTCGTTCGAGGCCGGAGCGGTCTCCGGCTCCGTGGAAGCCTCCGGTGCGGCCAGGGGAGCGGTGGCGGCCGGCTCCGCGCCGTCCGCGTTCTGCGGGCGCAGCGTCGGGAACCCGGGGGGCGCGGCCTCCACGGGCGTCGGGGCGGCCGGCGCACCCTGCTGCGGAATTCCGGGGACCGGTGCGTCCGGAGCGGGGCCCGTCGGCTGGCCGATGGCCGGCCCCGGGGGCTGCGCCGCGGCGGGCGGTGTGGTCGGCGAGGACGCAGGAGGAGCCGCGGGGGAGGCGGCGGCACCGGCGCCCCCGCTGGTGTCGTTGCTCGCGTACCAGGCCGGCGCCGCAAAATCGACCTTGAACTCGCCGGTCAGGTCGAACTCGGACTGGTCGTCGTCAGGATCGTTTCCGTCCGGACGGAAAGCCTCCTGCTCGTTCACTGTGCCTCCTGGTGTACTGCAACGCACCTGAACGGCAGGACCGGATACAGGCGGATCGTTCGGGTGAAGCGGAAGTCGAAACACGCCACCCCGGTTTGCGCCAACACTAACTGTCTCCATCCCCGTGTCGACTGCCGTCGTGCCGTGCTCCTGCGGCTGTCCCGCACAGCCTAGTCAAGGGTCCCACCAAAACGGCAGTCGGTGTCATGTCGTCTTCAGGCCCCTTTGGCACGCCTGGGGCGTTTCCTTCGGATCCTGGTGTGCTCGCGGGGTCCGCGACGATCCGAAGAAGAGGCGAGAGGGAAACGCCCTAAGGGCGCATCCGAGGATGCGCCCCATGAGGTGTGCCCACGGCCGGCCGCGTACGCAGTGCGCCGGCACTCCGCGGGCAACCGGCCCGCAACGCCGGTCAGTCCATACGGCGCGGCCCGCCGAGCAGATTGGTCTCCGCTTCCGTGGGCTGGGTCATCACGAACTGGTGACCACCGTCACGGCGGCACCACAGCATCGCGTTGTCGCTGAGCGTCGGCAGCACCGCACCGACCTGCTCCGGCAGCCGCATGATGCGCGTCACCACCTCCGCCTCCTCGGGCGAGAGCCGCTGCAGCCCGACCAGATCGGCCCGGCCGAGCATCTGCGGAGACCGAGGCCCGAGGAACGGCAGCACGGTCAGCACCGACTGCCAGGGGCTGGGGGCGAGCTGATTGCGCGGCGGGCGTGCGCCCATGTCCCGTATGACCAGCACCGGGCTGGAAACCGAGGGCCCCTGCGGCGCGATCTGGCGCACGTCGTGGACCGACACGCACTGCTGGCCGCCGCCCGCGCTCTGGGCCATCTGCCCCCAGGCCGGCGGGCGCGCGGTCTCGACCGCGACCCGCGCGCCGGTGGCAACCGTGCGCAGCGCCAGCACCTGGGCCATCCACATGCTGCCGACCAGCACGACCTCGAGCGGCGTGGGCCGCAACAGGCTGAGCACGGCGGGCTGGTTCTGCGGGTCGATGCCGATGACCACGCCGTCGTCACCGACCGGCAGGGTCAGCGCGGCCAGCGATTCGGCGGTGAGGATGTGCGGGCTGCGCCGCGGACCGCGCAGGCCGTAACCGGGCCTCGGCTTGGGGGCGTTGGAACCCGAGTCCTCCTGGTCCGGTCGGGGCTGGTGCGAGACCCGGTTGCCGCCGCCGGGGCCGGCGAGCGGGGGGTTGCGCCAGCCGTTTCCGCTGGTGTTGACGCGGGGCTGATAGGTGGGAGAGGCCATCAGCGGGTACCTCCGAGGGGGAGCGTGGCCAGCAGGCCGGGCAGCTGCTCGCGGTCGAGTCGGACCAATCCGACCTTCACGGAACCGGAACGGCGCTCCAACTCGTTCTGCACGGCGGAGAGTTCATTCTCGCTCCGGGTGGACAGGCGCACGTAGCCCGAGATGGCCGGAGCCCGGCCGCTGCCGTGCGTGGCGGTCAGCGCGAAGGTGCTGGCCATCGCCCTGGTGCTGGTGAGCAGCTGGGTGATGGCCGCCAGCGGCGCACCGCCCTCGCCCAGCTGGGGCCACCGGCCGATCCAGTACGTGGAGTGCCAGCGGTCGTCGCACCGCATCGCCCGGGTCGTCTCCTGGGTGCGCCGGGCCGCCCGGCCGTCGCGCCCCATGGCCCCGCTGGCCGCCCGCGGGCTGACGCATACCGCGGTACCGATCGAGGCCACGACCTCACGCTCGTTGAGGACCCTGGCGCGGACGCCGTGCGCGGTCAGCCGGCTGACCAACTGGTCGGCGGCGCGCAGCAGGGAGCGCTTGGCGCCGTCCAGCCCGCCGCCGCGGGCCTCGATGGCCTCCGAGCACAGCTCCGGGTCGAGCTTGAGGGCGATCCAGGTCAGCTGGAGCGCCGGGGTCTGCGACTGGGCCTGCAGCGGGGCGTACGAACGGGCCGCGACGGCCTGTTCGGGCAGGTGCGGCGCCGGCGCGGGCTGGGTGTACTGCACGAACTGCACCGACTCCAGGTGGATGTCCTCGATGTCGAGGGCGGTGTGCAGCAGCTCCAACGGCAGCATGTGGCTGCCGCGGGGCGGCCGGAGCGGTTCGTCCCGCGCATCCACCTGCACGATGGCGGTCAGGAACGTGCCGTCGCCGACGAAGCCGATGGCGCGCTGGTCGGACTCGGTGGCGTACTCATAGGTGCGCAGCGCCGGTTCGCACTCCACGACGGGGGCGAAGGCCGGGTCAACGCCCTGGGTGGCGGAGAGCGCGGAGCTGCTCTCCTTGTTGCGGCGCTTCATCGCGCGCACGGTCGTGATCCACTCCGGCAGCGGGACCCGGCGTCGCCGGCCGAGCGCGAAGACGACGAGCACGACCGCCACCACGATCGCGGCGGTCAGCGCGGCGGGGTGGATCGACCAGCCCACCAGTACCAGCGCAGCGGCGAGTTCGATGATGGCCAGCTGCTGAACGCGCACCCCGCCGATCGTTCCGGCCTGCTGGCGCAGCCGCGGTGCCACCGGACCGGCCGGGCGGGCCGCGGAACTCCGGCCGCCATTTTCTCTGTTGCCCGGAGCTGTACCGTTTTGGTCAGCATTTCCCGCATATTGCGGTGCAGCGGACGGCTGTTGCTGCTGTTGCCGCCCATTGCGGCGTCGAGCCCTGGTGGCGCTGGACATCCCCCGGCCTGCTCCTCTACTGGTGATGTGGGCCTCTAGGCGTAGCGATCGCCGCTGAGACTGGTGCGTTGGAAGGTGGCACCCGTACCGTACGGGGCGATCGACACACGGCATAGTAGAGGGCGCTACGGCGTGAGTGCCGGGGGCGGTTCGATGTGGATCCAACAGGCGGGGAGAGAAAGCAACAATGGCATCACGTCGGGACGAGCTGAATGCGTATTCGTTCGCTCGAAAGCGCACGAATGCGGCATTTCTGAAGCCGCTGCCGAACGGTTCGATCGAGAGCGCCCCGAAGCCGCTGAAAGCGGTGGTGCCGAGTATCGTGATGAGCGTCCTGGTGATGGTGGGATTCGGTGCCTACGGAATTCTCAGTCCAGTTGCACCGGAGGGGTGGGACACCGTGGGGGCGCATGTCCTCGTCGGCGATGTATCCACGACCCGTTATGTCGTCCTGTCCAACGGGCACAAGCAGAAACTGCTGCACCCGGTCCTGAATCTCGCCTCGGCCCGGCTCCTTCTCGACCCCGACAAGTTCGAGGTCGTCAAGGTCAAGGAAGCCGAGCTGGACGACAAGCTGCCGCACGGTCCCGCGCTCGGCATCCCCTATGCACCCGACCGACTGCCCAACCGCAAGGTTGCGGACAAGCCCAAGGTCTGGGCGGTGTGCAACCGTCCCGGCAGCGGCACCAACAGCAAGCCCCAGCAGGCCGTGTTCGTCCTGGACGGCAAGGACAAGCAGGTCGTTGACGACAACAAGCGCCGGGTCGACCTGCACCAGGCGCTGTACGTCCAGGACGAGCAGGGCAAGAGGTGGCTGGTCGACCACCATGGCCTGGCCTTCCCCTTCGACTCGTCCTTCGGCGGTTGGAGGTCGCCCCAGGGCAAGGCCGCTGGAGACGACACGCTGCGCCGCATCGTCTTCGGTTCCGCCGAGCCGCAGGAGGTGACCGAGCAGTTCATGAACACCCTCATCAAGAGCCGCGTTCCGATCACCCTGCCCCAGGTGCCGGGCGTGGGCGAGACGACGTCGAGCGCCGAGGTGCCCGCGGCGGCCAAGAAGGTCGGATCGCTGCTGGAGGACAGTGACGGACAGAAGTTCGTCGTGATGAAGGACGGCGTCGAAGAGGTCTCCAACTTCGTCGCCAACCTCCTTGCGCAGGGCCCGCAGAACGCGGGCAAGCTGAAGCAGGACGGCACGGAGCTGAAGCCCGTATCGGTCGCCACGGGCCGGGTGCACCCCAAGCCGGACGAGGCCAACCACCCGCTGAAGTTCTGGGGGAAGATCCAGGGCTACGACCTGCCGTGGCCGGATGACGACATCAGCGCAGCGAACAACTTCGGACACGGGCCCCAGGACGGCGGACTGTCCACCGCCACGGGCGGCGTCTCCTGCAGCGTCTACAAGGGCACCAACACCAAGTACCCCGGCGCCGCCCAGCTCGGCTACCCGAACGGCGTCCCCGACATGCAGACCTGGGTCGGCAAGGACTACCCGGCCAAGATCGCCCCGGGCTCCACCTCGTACGTCACCCCGGGCAGCGGCCTGCTCTACCGGCAGGTCTCCACGTCGTCCTCGAACACCGGCAGCCTCTTCCTG
Organism: Streptomyces sp. NPDC020742; assembly: GCF_040641675.1. NCBI lineage: Bacteria > Bacillati > Actinomycetota > Actinomycetes > Kitasatosporales > Streptomycetaceae > Streptomyces > Streptomyces sp. NPDC020742. Next base: position 32,154 of record NZ_JBFAEA010000014.1, on the reverse strand, counting down.
GTCACCGACACCGGTCTGCGCTACTCGGTTCCGGAGAACAACGACGGTGGCGACAAGGCCGGCAAGGCGGACCAGGAAGTCGGCCAGGCCCAGGCGCGCCTCGGCTACAAGGACAGCCACCCGCCGCTGATGCTGAAGGCGTGGTCGGAGCTGCTCTCCGCGGGTCCGTCGCTCGACGTCAAGAGCGCCCAGAAGCCCCAGGCTTCCTGATCTGGTGCGCCGAGGTCGTACCGGTCGCCCACGAGGTGGCCGGTACGACCTCGTTCGTTCGGCACCGAATGAAGCTTTCGCGGGCCTTTATGCCTGAGGCTACTTTTGAATTCTGACCGATAGCGCCACATCTGCCCGAATTCCCTGAACGCTGCGTGAACGGCGTTTCCTCAAGGGGGAGTTGGCTATGTTGTGATCCCGTCACAACGGTCGCCCCCTTGTTGGGGGCGGGCGGGCGGAGTGGGTAAAGTGGTCCAGGGCGTCAGCAGGAGATGCCTGCCACGCAAGCCGGCTAGCCGGCATGGCGCGGAACAACGTACGAGTCTCATGGGGGACGTTGACTATGGCTGGTCAGCAGTACACAACCACCGAGGAGGAGATGGTCGCGTTCAGCGGCAAGATCTCCTCGGTCAATCAGTCGATCCAGGGCGAGATCTCCCGCCTGAATACGGTTGTCGACACCATCACCTCTGGCTGGAAGGGTGCTGCGGCCAGCTCGTACAACCAGCTCCAGTCCAAGGTGAACGAAGACGCTACCCGGATCAATCAGCTTCTGGCTGAGATCAAGGAAGCGATCGACCAGACCACCAAGAACTACTCCGCCTCCGAGGACGAGCAGGCGCAGTCGATCTCGCACATCTCCGCCTCGGCTTCCCCGTTCGGATGATGGGGCCGCGTCGCTGACCGCGGCGCACGGCCCAGTCGCCGCATTGCGGGCCCGTCGGCCATTGTCGTCGGCCCGCTGCGGCATGTGAATCGACCTCGCTCATCAACTCCTGAGGAGACACCATGTCAGGCCAGATCCTCGTCAATTTCGCGACGATCCAGCAGGCCAGCTCCGACGTGCGTCAGACGGCCAACAACATCCGTCAGCAGCTCGACGACCTCGAGGCCGGCGTCAAGAAGATCGCCGCCACCTGGGAAGGTGCGGCGCAGGAGGGCTACCAGGCCCGCCAGCGCGAGTGGGACCAGCGCGCCGCCTCCCTGCACTCCACGCTGGAGGCCATCGCCAAGGCTCTGGACACCGCGGCCCAGAACTACCAGTCCACCGAGCACAAGAACGCCGGCATCTGGGCGGGCTGACCAAGCGTCAGAAATGCTACGGATGGCGATCGGCTGAGCAGCCCCCACGGCTCGCACAGTGGTCAATGAGGGCGAGCGCGCTGCATCAGTGCGCTCGCCCTTCTGCCGTCCACACCGCTTTGCCCCTCGTTCTTCCGCATTTCCTCCCCCCTCCCTCCCCTCGCCCCGCACCTTCGCCACACATGGAGAGCAGACAACCCGTGGGATCTCGCGCCATTGGTCATCGAGCCGGGCACCGTCGCCGTGCGGCGGGTGCGCTGGTTACGACGGCGTGCATCGTCGGCCTGTCGGGCACCGCGGCCGCGCCGGCGGTCGCGGCCGAGAACGTGCCGCTCCAGAGCGGTGAGTGCAAATTCGGCACCGACTACATCAAAGAGACCCCCTGGTCGCTGCAGCGCCTGCTGACCAGTCAGCTCTGGCCCCACGGTCAGCAGGGCCAGGGCATCAGGGTCGCCGTGATCGACACCGGAATCGACGCGGGCAACGAGCAGCTCAAGCCGGCGATCGGCAGCGGCGGCGCGACCCTCATCAAGGACGGCAAGGCGACCGACGACAAGGTCGGCCACGGCACCAAGGTCGCGGGCATCATCGCCGCCCAGCGCATTTCCCGATCCGGCTTCTACGGAATCGCCCCCCAGGCCAAGGTCATCCCGTTCCAGCAGACGTCGCAGGAGAAGGCCGGCGATTCCAAGACGCTCGCAGCCGCCATCAACAAGGCCGTTGACGCGGATGTGCAGATCATCAACATCTCCCAGGGCACCGATGCCAGCCCTTCCCGGCTGTTCCCCCTCGAGGCGGCGATCGCCAAGGCGAATCGGCAGGGCGTTCTCATCGTCGCCTCTGCCGGTAACGGAGGGGCCGACGGCGGCGAGAAGAACATGTACCCCGCCGCCTACTCGGAGAAATACCCCAATGTGATGGCGGTGGCCGCCTCGGACCGCAACAACGAGCGCGCGCCCTTCTCGCAGTCCGGCAAGTTCGTGAACATCGCTGCCCCCGGTGTCGAGATGGTCTCCACGGTCCCCGACGGCGGTAACTGCGTGGACCAGGGCACCAGCTTCGCAGCGCCGTACGCGGCCGGAGCCGCCGCCCTGCTCAAGGCCAAGCACCCGAACTGGAAGCCGCAGCAGCTCATCTGGCACCTCGAACAGACCGCAGAGCGGGTCAAGAGGGGCCGGGACGACTTTATCGGCTGGGGCGTCGTGGATCCGGTCGCCGCCCTCAACGACGACACCATGCCCACGAAGCCGCCGCAGCCCGACAAGCCCTCCGTTGCCGACGGCTCCGACATCCGTCCGGTCGCCATCACGCTCGGGGAAAGCCCCGAGGAGCGGCGTGCTCGGATCTCCATCTACATTGTTGCCGGCGGAATTCTCGCCGTCGGTACGGTGGTCGGCTGCTCGGTCGCACTCCGTGACTGGCGGCGGAAGACTGGTCTCAATTCACACGGGGAGTCAATCCATGGCTGAGCAATATCGGGTAGACCTGAGTGCTCTCGAGGACACCATCAGGAAGCTCAACGGCATCCTGAAGGACCTCGGGAACGCGAACGCCGACACCCGGTACAAGACCTCGCTGCCGGCAAGCGCCCTGGGCGCCGACGCTCCGGGCGCATCGTTCCTCGAGGCCCGGAAGCTGACCAACGCCCACACGGACATGAAGCGCCACATCGAGGAGATCGTTCAGCATCTCCACGACGTCACGGACGAGTTCGGTACCAAGACGCGCAAGGTGCACGGCAACTACCAGAACCAGGAAGCCGAGACGGCCACGAACATGTCGGGTAGCTGACATGGAGTCGGTCATTCGGGAGCTTGAGGTCAGCATGGAGAGTAGAGGGGGAGCGAACCATGGGCGGTAAGGCCGAGTACGAGTATGAGTACATGCCGGCGACGATTTGCGAGAGCGCCGAGCATGAAACGAACTTCGCCGAGATGGACATGGACACCATGCAGCACATGGTGAAAGCGTCCAACCCGACCGAGGTCCACAACGTGGCACGGGGCTGGAGCGACGTACACACCCAGCTCGTGGGTGGTAGCGGCGGTGGGGTCAAGGGTGCATTCGATGCCGCGGTGAACGAGGTGCTTCAGCACTGGCACGGCGACTCGGCAGACAAGTTCAAGGAACAAGCGAACAAGATCAGCAAGAAGATTTATGACGGTGCCCAGTACGCCGATTACACCTCGAAGGCGATGAAGAGCGCCGCGACCATCCTCGAGCAGCTCAAGCCCGAGATCGAGTCGATGGAGAAGCCCAGTGGGGGCAACAGCTTCGTCAACTGGGTCGAGGACGGCGGTAGCCGGGATGCTTCAGGTTTGAAGAACGACCTGAAGAGCGGGCATGTGAGCACGCAGGAGGCGCTGGACCGGAATGCGGACAGCCTGTCCGCGGGTAAAGAGCAGCAGCTGCGCATGGCCGTGAAGATGGAGCAGCTTGGGGCGGCCTACGCGTCTCAGGCTAAGGCGATGGGCACGTGGAAGACACGGGTACGCCGGGATGACTCCAGCGACTATCCGGGCCCGCCCGGAGGTGACCCGCCGCCGGCGATCGCGATGCCGATGCCGTCGGGGTCGTCCGGGACGCACAAGGTGGGGTCCCCGTCCATCGCAGGCATGGGCAAGGGGCCAGGTTCCTCTGCCGGAGGGATCAAAGCACCGAAGACGCCGGGAATCAGCGGTGGTATTGGCTGCCCTCAGCCCGCCAAGGGATCGTTCACTCCGGGCGTGAACACCGGACTTGACGGCTTCAACCCGCCCGGTGGCGGCGCCGGTGGTGTGGGCGGTGGCGCCGGCGGTGGGCTGAACGGCGCCGGTGGTGGTATCGGCGCCGGCATCGGTGGTGGCGCCGGTGGCTCCGGAGCCCTGGGCGGCAGCAGTGGCATGGGGCCCGGTGGAGCGGCCGGCGGCATGATCGGCGGCGGAGCCGCCGGTGCCGGTGGGGCAGGCGCCGGTGCAGGTGCCCGTGGGGGCGGCCGTGCCGGTATGCCCGGAATGGCCGGCGCCGCGGGAGCCAAGGGCGGAGGCGCCAAGGGCGCCGGTACTGCCGGCCGTGGCGGGGCGTTGGCTCGCCAGAAGGGCGGTGTCATCGGCTCGGGCGGAGGCAAGGCCGGAAGTGCCGGACAGGGTGGTTCCGGTCTGCACCGCAGCCGCGGTGGAGCCCAGGCGGGTGCCGGTTCCGGTGGTCGTCGTCCTGCCGGTATGCCAGGTGCGCACGGCGTGCACGGTTCCAAGGGTAAGGACAAAAAGGGGCAGAACGGCGAGCGCCCCGACTACCTGGTGGAGGACGAGGAGACCTGGGCGTCGGAGCGTAACGTTGCCCCGAAGGTCGTTGAGTAGGAACCTGTCGTCAGCAATTCGGCAGTAACAAGACGGGGCCCGAGGCGTTAGGACTGAGGGCCCCGTCCTGTTAGGAGAGGTGTACAGCATGAGCTTCACGCGGACGCTGCGTGCGGTCGGCGGCGCGGTTGTGGCGGGAGCGCTGCTCTTCGGCATCGCGCCGGTTGCATCGGCAGACCAGATTAGAGATGCGCAATGGCCTCTGAAGGCGTTCAAGGCCGATGAGATCTGGAAGATTTCTACGGGAAAGGGTGTCACCGTCGCAGTCATCGACGACGGGGTGCAGTCCCAACACCCGGACCTGAAGGGCAACGTCCTGCCAGGAAAGGATTTCATCGACGGAGGCTCTGCGGAACCTGAAGGTACCGATACTCACGGTACGTCGATGGCTTCAGAAATTGCAGGTCATGGACACGGGCCGGGTGGTTCGGCTGGCGTTAAGGGCCTGGCGCCCGATGCGAAGATCTTGCCGCTACGCGACAAAGGCCTCGACGCAGATGGTTTTGCCCAATCCATCCGATATGCGGTGGACAAGGGGGCGTCCGTCATCAACATCTCGCAGGGCGGCAGTTCCTCGGAGCAGGAGCCTGAAGCCATTGCGTATGCCTTGAAGCACAATGTTCTGATCGTGGCGGCTGCCGGGAATGAAGGTAAGGGACCTGAGGCTATTCAGTATCCTGGTAGCTATCCTGGCGTTTTGACGGTGGGTGGAGTTCAGAACACCGGAGAAGTCTGGTCCGGTTCGAACTACGGTCCCCCGGTGCTGCTCACCGCGCCCGCTGTTGACATTGTATCCGCAGGTGACAGCGGAACATCCAAGTATCAGAAAGGCACTGGTACTTCCGACTCTGCAGCTTTGGTCTCCGGTGCCGCAGCGTTGCTGCGGTCAAAGTTCCCCAACCTCTCCGTGGGACAGCTTGTCAACCGCCTGACGAAGTCCGCCGGCCTCCCCGCCTCCGAGAAGGGGATTTCGCTCCCCGACCAGAAGTACGGCTACGGCTTCATCCAGCCGCTCGCTGCGCTCGAGCGTGACATCCCCGCCGGTCCGAAGAACGGTCCGCTGAAGATGCCGAAGGCCTCCTCCTCGCCGTCGGCGGAGAATCCGGCTGCCTCTGCGGGCTCCGGCGGATCGTCGCAGGCCGTGGAGAAGCCGGGTTGGAGCCCGTTGTTCATCGCCATGCTCGTCGGCGTGGTGGTCGTGATCGTCGGGATCATCGTCGGCATTGTGATGGCCGTGCGGCGTAAGAACCGGCGCAACGGTCCGCCGCCGGGCGGCCCCGGTGGCTTCGGTGGTCCGGGGGGACCTGGTGGGCCCGGGGGCTTTGTGCCACACCCGCCGAACCCGAACAACCCCTACCAGCAGCAGCCCAGCGGGCCCGGTGGGTATCCGCCGGCGCCGCCCACGCAGCCGCCGGGACGGTAGCCGCCGCCAGAGAGCCGCAGCGAGCGCAGGGAAAAAGACGAAGAGGTGTTGGGGCCCACAGTCAGCAGACTGTGGGCCCCAAGGTTTTGCGCAGGAGGCGGGTCAGCCGAAGACGGAGCGGACCTCGTCGGTGACGTCTTGATGGCGGGTGGCGGCGCCGCCGGTGCGCCGGTCGACATGGCGCTGGGCCGCGTCGAGGCCACGGTTGGTGAGGTCCTGCTTGGCGTGGTCGATATAGGTACGGGGGTCGGCGAGACTGGTGACGCCCTCCTGGTAGTTCTGGGCGCCCTCCTTGATCCCATCGACGTATTCGCCGGCCTTCTTCTTGCCGATATCGGCGGTTTCGCCCCAGTCGACTCCGTCACGGGCGCCGAAGTGGCTCTCGATGCCCTGCTGGGCCACGTTCTGGCCCATCTCCGTGGCGGCTTCCTTGGCCTTGTTCTTTCCCTCTTCGATGATCTTGTCCCTGGCGATTTCCTTCGCCTGGTCGACGACCTTGTCCTTGACGGTCTCCTTGACCGTCTTCTTGACGTAGTCCGTCGCGAGCTTGCGGGCTTCCTTGGAAACGGCCTTCTTCGCCATCTTCTTGATGGCGTCCATGGTGGCGTGTTCCATGGCCTTGGTCGCCGCTTCCATCACCTCACGCTTGATCTTGTCGAGGATTTGGCGAACGATCAGGCGGGTCGCTTGAGTGGCCCCGGCCGCGCCGAGTTCGGAAAGGCCCAGGGTGAAAGGTGCCGCCGCCTGAGCGGCGATGAGTTCGGCGGCCAGCATGACGAGCTGGACGATGACCGCGACCTTGCCGGCGAGAACGGCGATGGCGGCAGCGTCGAAAGCCACGGCGATGACTTCGGCTGCGGCTGCGGCATCGCGGAGGTAGTTGTCCCCGTCGCCCCCGCTGCCGGAGAACGAACCCCATTCATGGGTGAAGCCTTCGACCGCTTCGCCGGAGTTGGCCGCGACGACCTCACTTGCTGCCGAAGAGCCCTTGTTGGACGCTTGGTTCACTGACTCCGCGAAGTTGCGCCAGGCCTGGGCACATTCATGGAGCTTGTCCTCGTCGGCATCCGGCCAGCTGTAGCCCAGCAGATCCAGTACCCAGGCCACCTCGCTTGGCAGCGTCAATGACACAGTGATCGTCCCCCGTGCAGTTGTAGCCGATTGTGGAGTGAAAGGGAGGGGCCGCGGCGTCAGACGGCCGGGCGGCCGACCGCGCTGATGGTGTGGATGCCCTGCTCGTCGGATTCGGCGTAGGAGGAGGCCATGCTCTGCAGCTTGTCGCCGATGCCCTCCAGGCGCTCGCCCAGGGAATCCATCGATTCGAACATGCCGTCCCTGATGGGCGTGTAGATCGTTTCGAAGATGTCGCCGAAGTCGCAGTTCTCCCAAGGGCTGCCGAGACCTTCGAGGTCGTCCTGCAGCTTCTTCGACGCCTTGGAGAAATCGCCGCCGATGTGGACGAACGCGCTGCCCTGGCTGCGCAGTACATCCGGATCGACGTCAAAAGCCTTGCCTGCCACCATTGCCCCCGATGTTGGCGTGTGTCGCGCAGATTCTTGGCGCGATTCTAACGGTCTCAGATTAGGTGATCTGAACGCAGGTCGGTCAGTGGGCGAGTGTGGAGGATGCGTGTGCATCCGATGCGCTCAATGTCATGGGAACTTCGAGGAATTGACCTGCTTGGAGCTTTGGGGGTATTCGCGAATCTTGCCTTGCCGTGAAGGGCTATGGCAGTGCCGGTGTCCGGCCGGTATCAAAAGCGCTGGTGAAAAATTGGTGCGTTGCTGGTCAAGGAGTGGGGGCGGGGATGGCACGGCCGACGCCCTGAGGGGTGGTAGGTGAGGCGAGAGAATCGACAGGTATGTCAACAGCGACCCATGGGAATTGAGCCGTGTGAGTGAGGGCTCTGGGTTGACGGGTGGGGTGGGCGCTCGGGGTGGTGGGCGCTGAAGTGTGCTGGATGTGGTGGGGATGAGAGGGGCGGGGGCGAGATCGGGAATGGATTCGGGAGCTGGGTGCGAGGGGTCTCGATGTGCTCCGTTCGGGGTTTGGGATGGGGGAATTCGGGCCGGTCGTTCAGCGGAGTAGTGGAAGACGCAGGTGATCAACGGTCCCGTAGCATTCCCGCTCATGGGCGAACCTGGCGATGGAGCAGCACATGAAGAAGCGCGTGACAAGGCACTTGGCGGGGCGCGAGCCAAGGTGCTGCCTGGTGAGGTAGGCGACGCAGTAAGCGGAGTGGATGACGCGCGCGAGGAGCGCCGCGGGTGTGGCGAGAGCTCAAGGCGTGACGAGAGTCCGCAGCTCGCCGAGAGCCAAGGGCCCGGGCAGGACCGAGCCCGCGCCGAAGGGCCGGAGGGAGCTGAGGACTTGGCGCGTGGCGGCCATGGGGCGGAGGGAGCGCGTGATGAGCCCGGTGGGACTGGTGGACCTGGTGGACCTGGTGGTCGCGACCGGGAGGGCCGGGGCCAGGGGGACGGGAAGGACGCGCTCGATGGCCGGGGAGGCCCGGACGGCGAGGACGGTGAGCATGCCGGAGCCGACGGAGCCCATGGAGCCGACGGAGCCCACGGAGCCCACGGAGCCGACGGAGCCCACGGAGCCGACGGAGCCCACGGAGTCGACGGAGCCGATGGGGTCCATGGGGTCGATGAAGTAAACGGGGGCCGCGGGTTCGATGGGGACCGCGGGGGCGACGAGGTCGGCGAGATTGACGAGGGATTCGACGAGGACGAGTCGGAAGACGTCCGGGGACGTGCTGGGCTGACGCCTCGCCAGGCAAGGCGAATACGTGTCGTCCTGGCCTCGGTGTTGATGGCCGCGATGGCGGTGGTGCTGGTGGTGCGGCTGGCCTCGCGTACGTCCGTACTGGTCGTCGGGGTGTACGGGGCGGCGCTGGTGCTCTGTGGTGTGGTGATCGAGCTCAGCCGGCATGGTCGTACGCGGCTTGGTACCTGGTTGCTCGGGTTCGGGCTCGCTGCGGCGCTGGCCGCCGACTGGCTGCTGTTGCCCTGACCGGCCGAGCGCCCTCGCCAGCAGCCGAGTGGCGTCCTGACCGGTCGAGAGCTTCCTGAGGGGCAACGGCCAACGGCGGCAACCGCCAACGGCGCCAACGGCCAGCCGCACCAACGGCGCCACATCGCCAACGACCGACAGCCCATGGCCGGCGGCCTCTTGGGGCCAACTGTGTGGCTGCTTCCTACACGCCCGGCGCGACGGTGGTGCAGGTCGGATGGCGACGAAGGGCGGGGCGGTCGGCTCACCATCAGCCGCTGCCCCGCCCTCGTAGGCCGTGCACCCGCCGCCGTTCCTGGCGTACCCCACTGCCCTCGGAAGTGGTACGCCAGGACCACGACGTCGGGACCGATCCGCCGGAGCCACGACATCGGAACCGATCGGGCCAGGGCCCGGTCGTCAGAACCGAGCCGTCAGAACTGAACCTCAGAACGAGCCGGCAGAACCGAGCCGCCAAATCCGAGCCGCCAGATCCAATCCGCCAGATCCGAGCCGTCAGATCCAAACCGTCAGATCCGATCCGCCAGATCCGAACAGTCAGAGCCGAACCCTCAGAACAGCCCGTGCCACATCTGCTCGACCACCAGTGACCACCAGTTGCCGACATCGTCCAGCGCCCAGGAGTCGATGGCGACGAGTTGCTCCTGGAACGCGGCGACCGCGGCTCCCGCCGCCCGTGGGTCCATGCCCTCCATCCGCCGGCGCGTGGTGACCAGGAGTGCCAGGGAGCGCAGGTACGCCGAGAGGGAGCGGTTGACGAAGCGACCGCCGCCGGAGGAGGGCTGCACGGCCCAGATGGTGCCGATCAGGTTCTGGCTGTTCTCGGGGGCGGTGCACTGGACGGCGAGGGTGTAGAGGCCGTCGGTGCCCAGCCGGACGTAGCCGCCGAGGGTTGCCAGGGTCTGTTCCTTGGCCTCGGTGCCGGTGTGGCGCAGGGAGGTCGCCACGTCTGTGAACATCCCGCCGGCGGGCGGGGCGGCGGGCCGGTCCGCGGTGAAGAAGTACGGGACGGCGGCCGGCAGTCCGGCCCAGACCAGGGTGCTCTTGGTGGCCTCGGGCAGCTGGGTGCCCGCGATGTCATCGGCATCCGGGCGGGTGATGCCCTCGGGGCCGAGGACCTCCACCAGGTGCTTGCCCAGCGCCACATCACGTACCTGGGGTGCGGCCTCCACCTGCTCCGGCACCGGTACGCGGTGGGGCCGGGGCGGCGGCTGCTGACCCGCCATCCGGTGCATCATCTCGACGTGCCGCAGCAGTCCGGCGACGCCCTCGGCGCGCTCCTCGGGCCGCATGCCGTAGCCCTCGGTGCAGGAGAAGGCGGCGTTCGGGAACGCACGGAGGATGAAGTCGCCCGGGTAGCCGCCGGGCAGCAGCGCCGGCCGCAGGTCGGTGTGGACCGCGCGGACGTCCGCGGCGGGCACGCCCAGCCGCTGCAACTCGTCGTAGAGCTGGTACTCGACCGGGGCCCGTCCCGGGGCGGAGACCTTCACCAGGCTGGTCTCCTCCCCGGTCGTGGGGTCGTTGTAGGTGGCGACGGCCGTGTTGCCGGGGCCGGTCACCGGCGGTGGGGCGGGCTCCGCCGGAGCCGTGGGCGCGGCTCCGCCGTGCTTCTGCTGGTACATCCGCACGACCTCGTCGACCGGCACGGACGGCCAGACCGTCAGCTCGCCGGTGGTCCGGTCGACCACTCCGCACGCCGTGCCGATCTCGGCGGGCGGGCGGCGCTGCCCGGTCGCGGGATCGACCTCCGGAGGCGGCGGTACGGCCCACACCACCCAGCCGAGGTCGAACTCCTGCATAGCCACCTCACGCGGCGGGCCCTGATGCCCTTCGGGGTTGAGCCAGCGGGCGGCGGTGGCGTGTGCCTGCGCCTGGGTGATCACGAGTGGTCTCCTTCGAGGCCGTGGGACGCGTCGGCGGTGGCGGTGCGCTGGGCCGGCACGGTGGGGGTGGTGGCGGGCACGGGCGCGAGGATCTCGCGGGCGGTCACACCCCGTCCGGTCGCGACGACCAGTACCCCGTCCGGTGAGAGATCGGCGCCGGTGATGGGGGAGTCGGAGACCAGCGCGGCCACCACTTCCCGTCCCGCCCGGGTCCAGACCCGCAGGTGGTCGGCGCCACGGCTGAGGCCGAGGGGTGCCGTCGCCCGTGCCTCCTGCGAGCACTGCACCACCTGCGACGGGTCGATGTCGATGTAGTCCGGGGTGCGGAGATCGTGGACGAGGAAGGCCAGCCCCCCGCTGCCATGGGACGGCGCTTCCCCCTGTCCTGGGGCGCCGCCAGCCGCGGGGGCGCCCGCCTCGGGGCCGCCGGCCGCGGCGCCGCCGCCGTTCTCCGGCACGTCTCCGTCGCCGGGCGCGCCGCCGTCCGGGCGGCCGGGCAGCGCCCATGAGCCGGGGGTGCCCTCGGGGACCACGAAGGCGGCGACGGCGCGGTGGGCCGGGGTGCCGCCGTCCGTAGCGCCAGGGGCTCCGGCCACGGGCGCGGCCCCGGTCGTCACCGCGCGGACCCCGGTCAGCGGCACGCTCCACAGCGTCCGCCAGGGAAGGGCGAAGCCGAGCTTGTGCAGCGCCTCCGCGTACGGCACCAACCCGTCCTCGACGAACGCGGACTCCAGGAGCGCCGCCCGCACGTCGGCCGGCGCGTCGGTCCGGGTGAACAGGGGAGCGGTGCGCAGATACGTACGGGCCGGCGCGCCCAGTTGCTCCAGCGGTACGGCCTCGACGGCGGCCCGCAGCGTCACCGGATCGGCGTGCGCGAACAGGCCCGGGTCGGTGAGGAGTTGGGGCAACAGGCCGGCTTCGAGGGTGTGCGCGGCGAGGTGGTCGCGGATGTAGGGGTCGGCCTGCGACCAGTCCTGGTGGGGCACCGCCTCCAGCAGCGTCATGGCGATCTTGGTCTGGGCGTCACGGACGTCCGGGAGCCCGGAACGGATCTCCTCGGCGATGCCCGGATGCAGCAGGCGCAGCAGCGTACGGCCACCACCGGCAGCGGAGACGGAAGTGGAGTCGGCAGCGGAGCCCGCAGTGGAGTCAGTGGCGTGAGTGGAGCCGGCAGGAGGGCCGGTAGGAGAGCCGGAAACGGAGTCGTTCCCGCCCCCGGCCCCGCCCTCGGGCGAACCACCGCCGGCCTCCACCGGCTCGACGAACGGTGCCGCCAGCAGCATCCCGTCCGCGAGGTCCCGGCTCATATCGCGCCCCGCGAGGGCGGTCGCCAGCGGCTCCAGCAGCTGGACCGGAAGGCCCTCGCCCTCGGCGAACGCGAGCGGCGCCAGCATCAGCCGGAGGGTCTGCGGATCGGCGCCCGTCCGACGGGCGTGCAGATCGAGCGCCTCGCCCACGTTCGCGGGCAACTGCGCGGGGTCCCCGGGATCGAAGCCGTCGGGCTGCATGAGCAGCGACTGCACGGCGAGCTGAACGGTCAGCCGGCTGCCCTCGGCGCGGGCAGCCATCGACCCGGCGAGCTCCCGGCGGGCGGTCGGGTCGGTGGTGTACGGGAGGTCCGGCGCCCCGGTGGCGGCATCGAGGGCGCTCTCGGCGTACCGCACCAGGCCCTTGGGGTCGGCCCACTCGGGTGCGTCGAGGTCGATGATCTGTACCTGGCCGGCGGGCAGCGCCTCGGCCAGCTCCCCGGCCAGCGCGCGGGGCACATCGGCGAGCAGGTGCACGGTCTCCAGGGCGGCGAGCGGCTTGAGCACGTCCCGTATCAGGCGTGCTGGTTCGTTCGCCGCGCGGACCGGCCCGGCCCGGTCGACGTCCGGCACCACGACCGTCACCGGCTCCTCGTGCGCGGCGAGTTCGGTGAGGACGTCCGCGCTGCGGCCGGCGCGCAGCCCGACCTGGTCCGCGAGGAGCCAGAGCACCTGCGCCGCGGTACGTCCCGTCGGGTTCGGGACGGCGGGGGCCGGCAGGTCGGGGGGCACCGTCGCCGGGTCCAGATCGTCCAGCGGCAGCTTCCTGCGGTGGGCGGGATCGCACAGCATCAGGAAGCCGGTGATCAGGCGGGAACGACCGCTGCCCGGATCGCCGGTGAGCACGATGACGCGCGGTGCACCGGGCCACCGCATGCGCCAGGCCGCGAGAGCGCGGAGTACGGGGGTGCGCCCGCCGACGTACGGATGCGGTGCGTATCCGGCCGCCCGGGTGTCTCCTCCAACTGCGGCGTTCACGGATTCTTCGTCCCCCATCAATCCCGCCCTCCACCCTCGTGGATTCTGCGCGTATCGGTTCGATCCTATGGTCCGGGCCGCCCGCGCGGGATGACGCGGAGCGGCTGTTCCGGAACGGGAACAGGTAGGCCGGGGCGGGTGTGGGGGATTACGCCGTGCGCGCGGGGCGCGCTCGGCGTGGGGTGTCCCGGTGCCTGTTGCTGTGGTCCTGTCGTGACCGTTGTGGAGATTACAAGATCTCCCCGTGAGGAAATGGAGCAGGTCTGCCCGGATTCTCCGGACGTCGAACTGCTTTCCTCCGTAACGGCAGTACCGGCTGTATTCGCTGCATCGCTCCCATCGGGCTGAGGGAGCCCCTCGGCCGCATGGTAAGGGGCGAGGGATCAGCGGCATCACCATGATCAGTTGCGGCCACCGTATGTGGCAACTGTTTGCGGCATCCAATTCGGCAGCCCGAATCCGACGCGTGTATGCGGCAACGGAATGCGGGGCCGCCTCAGGGGTCGGCTCCGGCGGTGTCCGCCCGGTTCAGTTGCGGTGGCCGCGGGCGCCGCGACGCGGGGCGGTGACGATATTGCCGGTCGGGCCGTCGCGCTCGGCGCGCTCCTCGTCCTCCTTGGCTTCCTGCTCCCGCTGCCACTGGGCGAACTTCGCGCGGGACTCCTCGCGCTCGGCCAGCGTCTGGTCCTCCGCGGCCCGTCGCATCTCGGAGAGCCGGTCACCGAGGGCATCCATGTAGCCCGGCGTCTGGATGGCGTCCTTCATGCCGATGCGCCCGGAGAGCACCTCCTGGGCCATCTCCTGCAGCTTGCCGCCGACGTTGGGATTGTCCGCCAGGACCTTCAGCGCCTTACGCAGCCGGTGCGCCTGCTCCGGATCTGCGGCGACGTCCATCAGGTCCTCGTCCTGGATCTGTCGCTCGTTGCTCATCCCTGCCCCCTTGAACGTCGTGGCGCGGCAACCGCATGTGCCGCACCGGCGTCCAGAGTCTAATGACGGTTGAGAACAGGTCGTCAAGGCGGGGGTTGTCGGTATTGCCGCATATTGCTCCGTATGCATTCCGCGCTCCGTCCGCCCGCCGTTCGACGGATGGCATCGCGGCTATTGCGGGTGTGCTAGACCTGGGGCGATGTTGGCAGGCAGCTGTCATTCAATTCGGGGAGAAATGATGTCCGACGAAGTCCGGCTCAGTACGGAGGAGTTGCACACACTCGGTGCGACCTTCGAGATGCGCGCAGAAGAACTGAGCCGGCAGCTGGCCGCATTCAGACGGCGGGCGGATGCCGAGGCCCTGCGGGACGGATTCGGCGGCGATGAGGCGGCCGGCGAGGCGGCCCGGCCGTTCCGCGAGCTGTACGAGCAGGCCGAGCACGCCCTCGTGCAGCTGCAACAGCGGCTCGCCGAGGTCGGCACCGGCATCAAGGAGACCGTCGCCAACGCACGGGCGACCGAGGACGAGCTGGTCGAGACGATGCGGAGCGTCAAGTGAGCGAGCGACGCAACCCCGAGGCACTGCACGAAGCGGCGGCCGGCTGGCGGGAGATGGGCAAGCACCTCGACGGCCTGGTCCGTGAGCTGGACCGGCACGTCGGCGCGGCGGCAGCGGCCAACTGGCACGGCCCGGCGGGCGAGGCGTTCGCCGCGGAGTGGCACCGGCTCAAGCGGTCCGTCGACGACTCGCTGCCGGTCTTCGAACTGGCCGCGGCGGACCTGGAGACCGCCGCCGCGAAACCCGACGACAACGGGGACGGCCAGGAACACGGTGCGCCTCCGGTGCAGAACCAGGGCGGCAGCGGTCAGTCGTCGTCCGGTAGTGAGATGGCCTACGGCTTCATGGCGCTCGGCCAGCTCGCCAACGGGCTGGGCGGCGCATTCGGCAAGCGGGGCGGCCAGGGCGGCGGCCGGGGCCAGGGGCCGCTCGTACGGCATCAATGGGACACCTCCACGGCCGCCCAGGGGCCCGACCCGTTCGGCCCGGCCGAGGCCCGCGAGGGCCGGCCGCGGGGCGGCGAGGGCCTCGCCAAGGGCGTACGGACCCAGCCGGCCAGCCCGCAGCCGGCGCCGGGGGACGAGCGCGACCCGAAGGCCACGGCCGCGAAGCCGGCGAACTCCGGGAGCGCGGGGAAGCCGGGTGGCGGCGAGGCGACGGCGAGCGCCGGGAAGGCGGGGAGCGCCGAGAAGGCCGGCACCGCCACGAAACCGAGCCGGGGCGCGGACGCGGCGAAGCCGGAGGAGGACGCCGGGCCGGCCGGCCCGAACCCCGGCCGGCACGGAGCCTTCGGCTGACGGAGCTGACGGAGCTGACGTGGCCGCGGGCCGTCCGCCCGGCAGCCGTCACGGGCGCGAGCCGCCCCCCCCGGCCCCGGCGCACGCCAGGCCCCCACGCGAGACGAAACGGCGGTGGGGCGCCCCTCTCACGAGGGACGCCCCACCGCCGTTGTGGTGTGCGGCCGTTGCTTACTGACCGTGGGCCGGCAGCCAGCCCGTCTGGACCAGCTGCGCACCGCGCTTGCGCGTGATGAACGTGGCCCGGCCGGGCGTCAGTTGCTGGCCCTTGATGTTGCCCATCAGCGGACCCTCGGCCGGGTCGGCGGACAGGATCAGACCCTGCGCGCCCAGCTCCTTCGTACGCTGCATCACCGGCTCGAACGACGACCGTCCGGCACCCGACGAGCTGCGCGCGATGATCAGGCGCAGACCCAGGTCACGGGCGAACGGCAGGTACTCCAGCAGCGGCTGGAGCGGGTTGCCGCTGCTGGTGGCCACCAGGTCGTAGTCGTCCACGATCACGAACGCGTCCGGCAGGTCGTACCAGCTGCGGTTGCGCAGCTGCTCCGGCGTGACGTCCGGTCCGGGCATCCGTCGGCCCAGCGAACCGGCCAGACCGCTGATGACCTCCTGCAACTGCGGGCCCGCGGCGCAGTACTTGTACAGGTGGCTCTCGGGGACCTCGCCGAGCAGCGCGCGCCGGTAGTCGGAGACCACCATCAGCGCCTTGTCGGACGGGTACCGCTCGGCGATCTGCTTGGTCAGCAGGCGCAGCAGCGACGACTTGCCCGACTCGCTCTCGCCGTAGATGACCAGCAGCGGGTCGGTCTCGAAGTCGATGAACGCCGGCGACAGCGTGGTCTCGTCGACACCGATCGCGATCCCGTGCTCCGGGTAGTCGTTGCCCTTGGGCAGCTCGTTGACGTGCAGCATCGTCGGCAGCATCCGCACCTTCGGGGCGGGCTCGCCCTGCCAGTGCTCCTTCACCGTCGACACCAGGTTGGCGATGCCGTCGCTGACCGTCTCCGGGTCGCTCATGCCGTCCAGGCGCGGCAGCGCCGAGAGGAAGTCGAGCTTCTCGGGCGACAGACCGCGGCCGGGCTTGCCCATCGGGACGTTCTCCGCGCGCTTGCGGTCGAACTCCGACTCCATCGGGTCACCCAGGCGCAGCTCCACACGGTTGAGGAGCTGGTCGCGCAGCGCCGGCCGGACCTCGGTGTAGCGGGCGGCACCCAGGATGAGGTGGACACCGAAACCGAGACCACGGGCGGCGATGTCCAGGATCACCGGGTCCATCTGCTCGTAGTCGGTCTTGAAGGTGCCCCAGCCATCGATGATCAGGAAGACGTCGCCCCACTTCTCACCGGGGAAGGCGCCCGCGGCCCGCCGCTGGCGGTAGGTCGCGATCGAGTCGATGCTGTTGGCCCGGAAGAACTCCTCGCGCGCGTTGAGGATGCCGACGACCTCGGCGACCGTACGGCGGACCTTCTCCGCGTCCAGACGCGAGGCCACCCCGCCGACGTGCGGCAGGTCCTCCATGGTCAGCATGCCGCCGCCACCGAAGTCGAGGCAGTAGAACTGCACTTCGGCCGGGGTGTGGGTGAGCGCGAACGCGGCGATGGTGGACCGGATCAGGGTCGACTTGCCGGACTGCGGACCACCCACGACCAGGCCGTGACCGGCACCGGCGGAGAAGTCCAGGTACATCACGTCACGCCGCTGCTCGAACGGCTTGTCCACCAGCGCCACCGGCACCACGAGCTTGCCGAGCGCGGTGTACTCCGCCGCGTGCACGCCCCGCTCGGGCGTGACCGCGAGGGTCGGCAGCAGCTGGTTGACGGTGGGCGCCTCCTCCAGCGGGGGCAGCCACACCTGGTGCGCCGGCGGGCCTTGGCCCTGCATCCGCTGCACCATCACGTCCAGCACGGTGTCGGCGAGCGCGTCGTCGATCTCCGGCTCGCCCGCCTCGACGGCTACCGGCTCCTCGATGATCTGCTCGACGACCGGGGCCGCGGTGAACGGCACCGGCATCCGCGTCGAGCGGCCGCCGGGGCCGCTGCGGCCGCCGCCGCCCGGACCGCGGTAGGTACCGGAGACGTATGCGGCCTTGAACTGCACCATCGTCTCGGTGTCGTACTTCAGGATGCCGGAGCCGGGGACGTTCGGCAGGTGGTAGGCGTCCGGCACACCGATCGCGGTCCGCGACTCGGCCGCGGAGAACGTCCGCAGACCCAGCCGGTAGGACAGGAAGGTGTCCAGGCCGCGCAGCTTGCCCTCTTCCAGCCGCTGCGAGGCGAGCAGCATGTGCACACCCATCGAACGGCCGATCCGGCCGATCTGGATGAACATCTCGATGAAGTCGGGCTTGGCGGCGAGCAGCTCGGAGAACTCATCGATGATCATCACCAGGGACGGCAGCGGGTCCAGCGGGGCACCCGCGGCACGCGCCTTCTCGTAGTCGGTGATGTTGGCGTAGTTGCCCGCGGAGCGCAGCAGCTCCTGACGGCGCTGGAGTTCACCGGTGATCGAGTCGCGCATGCGGTCGATCAGCGTGACGTCCTCACCGAGGTTGGTGATGACCGCAGCGACGTGCGGCATCTCCGACATGCCGGTGAAGGTGGCGCCACCCTTGAAGTCCGCGAGGATGAAGTTCAGCGTCTCGGACGAGTGGGTGACCGCCAGGGCGAGCACCAGGGTGCGCAGCACCTCGGACTTACCGGAACCGGTCGCACCGACGCACAGGCCGTGCGGGCCCATGCCCTGCTGTGAGGCTTCCTTGATGTCGAGCATGACGGGCTGGCCGTCCTTGTCGACACCGATCGGTACCCGCAGCCGCTCGGACAGCGTCCGGGGCCGCCAGGTACGCGACACGTCCAGGGCACCGGCGTCGCCGATGTTGAGCAGGTCGGTGAAGTCCATGGAGGACAGCAGCGGATCCTCGCCGTCGGCACCCGCGCCCGCCCGCAGCGGGGCCAGCTGACGCGCCAGCGCCTCCGACTCGGCGATCGACAGGGTGTCGCAGACACCGTGGTAGACCGCGCCGCTGGCCGACTCCAGCACCAGCTTGCCCGGCCACACCTGCACGGCCAGACCGCCGCGGATCTCGTCCAGGTCGCCCGGCACCACTTCGAGGATGGTGACGCCCTGCAGGCCCTCGGCCCCGGCGATCACCGAGTCCATCGGCACCTCGCCGCCGTCGAGCACGACCAGCACATGGGGGGTGTCGGTGACCGGGGTGCCCTGCGGGTTGAACCGCCCGCGGCCCTCCAACTCCTCGGCGAGCAGCTCCTCGATCTCACCGAGGTCACCGACGACCAGCCGGCGGGTGCCGGCGCCGTCGGTGGACTTGTCCTGCACCTGCGGCAGCCACTTCGTCCACTCCCACTCCGCCTGCGCACCGGGTGCGGCGACGACGGCGACCACCAGGTCCTCGGGGGAGTGCAGGGTGCACAGTTGGGCGACGATGGCGCGGGAGGCGCCGTAGACGGTGTCCGGGTCACCGGAGACCGTCAGGTGGTAGAAGGCGCGCAGCGAGACCGCGAGCGGCAGGTCGTCCAACTGCCCGTGCTTGTCGAGGAACTCCTTCATCGCATGCGCGGTGAGCGGTTCCAGCTCGTCGACCGGAGCGGTCTCCGGAGCCCTCAGCGGGGTGGCCAACTGCTGCGGGCCGAGCCCCAGTCGTACCTGTCCGAAGTCGGGGTCGGACGCCCGGCGTTCCCATACGCGCTTGCCCTCGGCCACGACGGACCAGAGCTGACTCGGATCGGGGTGGGTGAAAAGCTGTGCATCCCGCTGCTTACGCGCGGTGCGCCGAACTTCTTTCCGCTTCTGCGTCAGGTACTTGAGGTAATCCTGGCGCTCCTGGAGCATTTGTCCGGAAGGGCCTTGCCGCGCCTTGACGATCTGCATGATCGCCATTGCGAGGGTGGACGCCACCATAAAGCCACCCATGATTTTCATGAACGGCTGGTTGCCCATGAAGAGGAATCCCGCCGAAGACGCCATGCCCATCATGGGCATAAACGTCATGAAGAGGTTCTCCTGCTCCCCTTCGCGGGGAAGCTCGGGAGGAGCCTCAAGTGTCACCTCCTCGGAGGGGACTTCGGGTGGCAGCGCGCGGGGCGGGCGCTTGACGATGACAACGCTCACCGAGGCATCAGTCCTTCATGCATCTCGCAGTCTCGGACCGCCCCCGTTGGATTCGACGGTCCCCCCGAGCCAAGTCCTTGGCCCGAACCAGGCGTTGATCCTACTGTTAAGCGTCAAGTCTCGGGGCGGGTGGGGCGGCCGTCGAATTGGACGGTACGCTGACGCCTCGCGAGCGTGCCGTGGCCCCGAAGTGATGGCCCTCTATATACGGCGCGCGAAGCGACAAAACGCCCAACGGATAGGGGGAACCGCCAGGTGAGCACGAGCACTGGCACCGGCTTTTGCCGGGTCACAGTCGCCGCGCCGGACGCACGGATCGATGTGGCTCTGCCGGAGGACGTGGCACTCGTCGACATTTACCCGGAGATCCTGCGACTCTCCGGACAGTCCCAGGCCGAGGGCGCACCGACCGGCTACCACCTCGTACGCCGCGACGGTACCGTCCTGGACGCCGGGCAGTCGCTCGCGCAGCAGCAGATCCTCGACGGTGACCTGCTCCTGCTGAAGCCGTTCGCCGAGTCGCTGCCGCTCCCGGTCTTCGACGACGTCTCCGACGCCGTCGCCTCCGCGGTCAAGCGCAACCGCAGCCGCTGGAGCGACGACCTGATGCACATCGTCGGCCTCAGCGCCGGCGTGCTGCTGCTCACCATGATGGCGTTCGCGCTGTGGTTCTCGAACCCGGTCGACCGCGATATGCACCGCCTGCCCGGCATCATCGCCGGCGTCGTGGGCATCGTCCTGGTCGCGCTGGCCGGCGTCCGCGCCCGGGTCTACGACGACCACGGCTCCTCCATCGCCCTGGGCCTGGCCTCCCTGCCGCACCTGCTGATCGCCGGCTCCGGCATCTTCGGCGTCGACCAGGGCGAGGGCCCCGGCCGGCTGCACCTCCTGGTCGGCTGTGTGACGGTGCTGATTGCCTCGGCCCTCCTGGTGGTCCTGCTGCCGCGCGGTGACGCCCCCTTCGTGGCGGCCGCGTTCCTTTCCGCCATCGGCACCCTCGCGGTCTTCGCCGCGATCCTCACCGACGCCTCGCCCAGCGAGGTCGCCGCGGTCACCGCCGTCGTCGCCATCGCCATGGTCGCCTGGCTGCCCGGCCTCTCCGCCCGCTTCGCCCGGCTGCCCATCGGCTACAAGTCCCCCGACCAGATCGCCAAGGGGTCGTACGACAACTCCGGCGAGACCGAGTCCGTCGACTTCGTCAAGATCGGCAACCAGGCCAAGCGCGGCCATGAGCTGCTGCTCGGCCTCGTCGCCGGCTGCTCCGCCCTGGTCGTCGGCTCGGCCGGTGTCGTCCTCGGCTTCTCCGACAACATGTGGGCCCAGCTGCTGGCCCTGGCCGCCGGCATCACGATCATGCTGCGGGCCCGGCTCTTCGACTACACCGCGCAGGTCGCCTGCCTGACCGTCGCCGGCATCCTGACCATCGTCCTGCTGATCCTGGGCATCGCGCTGAACCCGCCGTCGGAGATCTTCGTCGAGCTCATCCAGTACCAGGACTCCGGCCCGCTCAACATCCGCACCGTCTGGTTCTCCAGCAGCATCGCGGTGGGCGCCGCCATCCTCGTCGGTGTCGGCCTGGTCGTCCCGCGCAAGGGCGTCACCCCCTTCTGGGGCCGGATCTTCGACCTCTTCGACGGCCTGGTCCTGCTGTCCCTGGTGCCGCTGTGCCTGGCGGTGCTCAACATCTACAACACGGTGCGCGGCCTCACCAGCAGCTGACCGCCCGCCCCGCTCCGTCCACGGCCCCCCCGACCACCCGGTCGGGGGGCCGTGTGCAGCTGGTACGCTGTGTGACGGCCCGGACGAGTCATCAAGGATTCCCTGTGAAGCAGACCAGGGGCGCTCGACGGGCAGAACCCAAGGAGTACCGCGTGTCGCTCGACGCCGCCACGAAGAAGCAGATCATGACCGAGTTCGCCACCAAGGAGGGTGACACCGGCTCCCCCGAGGTCCAGGTCGCGCTGCTCTCCCGCCGCATCTCGGACCTGACCGAGCACCTCAAGACCCACAAGCACGACCACCACTCCCGCCGTGGTCTGCTGCTGCTCGTCGGCCAGCGCCGCCGCCTGCTGCAGTACCTGGCGAAGAAGGACATCACGCGCTTCCGTGCGCTGGTCGAGCGCCTGGGCATCCGCCGCGGCGCGGCGGGCGCCAAGTAAGACGCCGTAGAGGGAGCGGTTCCCACCGGGGGCCGCTCCCTTTGCCATACGCACCGGACACCGCCGCCACCTCATGGTGGACGGAAGCTTTGTAGTCTGGTGCCATATCGCAAAACTGAACGCGGTAGGAGCGCCACCTGGCCGCCGGTCCTCGGTAGTGGCCCCCGGACGATCCGTGCACACCACGCGTCATCACTCCGGGTGCTTCGATCGAAGACCGGCCCGCACCGGCGCTCCACCGAAGAAGGTCCGCCGCCATACGGGCAGCGGACGCAGACGAGGAGATATTCCTGGTGGAGAACGAGACCCACTACGCCGAAGCCGTGATCGACAACGGTTCCTTCGGCACCCGCACCATCCGCTTCGAGACGGGCCGCCTGGCCAAGCAGGCCGCCGGCTCCGCCGTGGCGTACCTGGACGACGACACCATGGTGCTGTCGGCCACCACCGCCTCCAAGAACCCGAAGGACCAGCTGGACTTCTTCCCGCTGACCGTCGACGTCGAGGAGCGGATGTACGCAGCCGGAAAGATCCCCGGCTCCTTCTTCCGCCGTGAGGGCCGTCCCTCCGAGGACGCCATCCTCACGTGCCGCCTGATCGACCGCCCGCTGCGCCCGTCCTTCAAGAAGGGCCTGCGCAACGAGATCCAGATCGTCGAGACGATCATGGCGCTCAACCCCGACCACCTCTACGACGTGGTCGCGATCAACGCCGCCTCCTGCTCCACGCAGCTGGCCGGTCTGCCGTTCTCCGGCCCGATCGGCGGCACCCGTGTCGCCCTGATCAAGGGCCAGTGGGTCGCCTTCCCGACGCACACCGAGCTGGAGGACGCGGCCTTCGACATGGTCGTGGCTGGCCGGGTGCTCCCCGACGGCGACGTCGCGATCATGATGGTCGAGGCCGAGGCCACCGAGAAGACCATCCAGCTGGTCAAGGACGGCGCCGAGGCCCCGACCGAAGAGGTCGTCGCCGCCGGTCTCGAGGCTGCCAAGCCCTTCATCAAGGCCCTGTGCAAGGCCCAGTCGGACCTCGCCGCCAAGGCCGCCAAGCCGGTCGGCGAGTTCCCGATCTTCCTCGACTACCAGGACGACGTCCTGGAGGCCCTCACCAAGGCCGTCAAGGACGAGCTCGCCCAGGCGCTGACCATCGCCGGCAAGCAGGAGCGCGAGGCCGAGCTGGACCGCGTCAAGGGTCTGGCCGCCGAGAAGCTGCTGCCGGAGTTCGAGGGCCGCGAGAAGGAGATCTCCGCCGCGTACCGCTCGCTGACCAAGACCCTGGTCCGTGAGCGCGTCATCAAGGAGAAGAAGCGCATCGACGGCCGCGGCGTCACGGACATCCGTACGCTCGCCGCCGAGGTCGAGGCGATCCCGCGGGTGCACGGCTCCGCCCTGTTCGAGCGTGGCGAGACCCAGATCCTGGGCGTCACCACCCTCAACATGCTCCGCATGGAGCAGCAGCTGGACACCCTCTCCCCGGTGACCCGCAAGCGCTACATGCACAACTACAACTTCCCGCCCTACTCCACCGGCGAGACCGGTCGCGTCGGCTCCCCCAAGCGCCGCGAGATCGGCCACGGCGCGCTCGCCGAGCGCGCGCTGGTGCCGGTGCTGCCGTCCCGCGAGGAGTTCCCGTACGCGATCCGTCAGGTCTCCGAGGCCCTCGGCTCCAACGGCTCCACGTCCATGGGCTCGGTCTGCGCCTCGACCATGTCGCTGCTGAACGCCGGTGTGCCGCTGAAGGCCGCCGTCGCCGGTATCGCCATGGGCCTGATCTCCCAGGAGATCGACGGCGAGACCCACTACGTCACCCTCACCGACATCCTCGGTGCGGAGGACGCCTTCGGTGACATGGACTTCAAGGTCGCCGGCACCAAGCAGTTCGTCACTGCGCTGCAGCTCGACACCAAGCTGGACGGCATCCCGGCCTCCGTCCTGGCCGCCGCCCTGAAGCAGGCCCGTGACGCGCGCCTGCACATCCTGGACGTGATGAACGAGGCGATCGACGTTCCGGACGAGATGTCCCCGAACGCGCCGCGGATCATCACCGTCAAGATCCCGGTGGACAAGATCGGTGAGGTCATCGGCCCCAAGGGCAAGATGATCAACCAGATCCAGGAGGACACCGGCGCCGACATCACGATCGAGGACGACGGCACCATCTACATCGGTGCCGCCGACGGCCCGGCCGCCGAGGCCGCCCGCGCCACGATCAACGGCATCGCCAACCCGACCATGCCGGAGGTCGGCGAGCGCTACCTGGGCACGGTCGTCAAGACCACCACCTTCGGTGCGTTCATCTCGCTGCTCCCGGGCAAGGACGGCCTGCTGCACATCTCGCAGATCCGCAAGCTCGCCGGCGGCAAGCGCGTGGAGAACGTCGAGGACGTGCTCGGCGTGGGCGCCAAGGTCCAGGTCGAGATCGCCGAGATCGACCAGCGCGGCAAGCTCTCCCTGATCCCCGTGATCGAGGAAGAGGACGCCGCCGACAAGAAGGACGACGCCGACAAGTGACGTCCGACAGGCACCGGACGACGGCCCGCACCTCTTCGGAGGGGCGGGCCGTCGCCCGTACCCAAACGCTTCTCAAGGGCGCCGCCGGCGCCGGGACCGTCCGCCGGACCACCCTCCCCGGCGGCCTGCGGATCGTCACCGAGACGCTGCCGACGGTCCGCTCCGTGACCTTCGGGATCTGGGCGAACGTCGGCTCCCGGGACGAGACACCGGCCCTCAACGGCGCCACCCACTACCTCGAGCACCTGCTCTTCAAGGGCACCGAGCGGCGCAGCGCCCTGGACATCTCGGCGGCGGTGGACGCGGTGGGCGGCGAGATGAACGCCTTCACCGCGAAGGAGTACACCTGCTACTACGCGCGGGTGCTCGACACCGATCTGCCGCTCGCCATCGACGTGGTGTGCGACATGCTCACCGGCTCGCTGATCGAGGCCGAGGACGTGGACGCCGAGCGCGGCGTCATCCTCGAAGAGATCGCCATGACCGAGGACGACCCGGGCGACTGCGTGCACGACCTGTTCGCGCACACCATGCTCGGTGACACCCCCCTCGGCCGCCCGGTCCTGGGCACCGTCGACACCGTCAACGCCCTGACCGCCGAGCGCATCCGCCGCTTCTACAAGAAGCACTACGACCCCACCCACCTCGTCGTCACCGCCGCCGGCAACGTCGACCACGCCAAGGTCGTCCGCCAGGTCCGGCGCGCCTTCGAGCAGGCCGGGGCCCTGGACCGGACGGACGCCTCCCCGGTCGCCCCGCGCTCCGGCAGCCGCGCCCTGCGCACCGCCGGCCGGGTCGAGCTGCTCAACCGCCGCACCGAGCAGGCCCATGTCATCCTCGGCATGCCCGGTATGGCCCGCACCGACGACCGGCGCTGGGCGATGGGCGTGCTGAACACCGCCCTCGGCGGCGGCATGTCGTCCCGCCTCTTCCAGGAGGTCCGCGAGAAGCGCGGCCTGGCCTACAGCGTGTACTCCTACACCTCGGGCTTCGCCGACTGCGGGCTCTTCGGCGTCTACGCTGGCTGCCGCCCCAACCAGGTGCAGGACGTCCTCAAGATCTGCCGGGACGAGCTCGACCAGGTGGCGGCGCACGGCCTCAGCGACGACGAGATCCACCGGGCGATCGGCCAGTTGCGCGGATCGACCGTGCTCGGTCTGGAGGACACCGGCGCGCTGATGCACCGGATCGGCAAGAGCGAGCTGTGCTGGGGTGAGCACATGTCGGTCGACGAGATGCTCGCCCGGATAGCGGCCGTCACCCCCGACGAGGTGCGTGAGGTGGCCCGCGATGTACTGGGCCGGCGTCCCTCGCTCTCCGTCATCGGCCCGCTGAAGGACCGGCAGGCCGCCCAGCTGGAAGACGTCGTCGCATAGGGCCGCCCGTCGTCGCCGTTGCCGTACCACCGAGAGAAGGACTGGAAACGATGAGCAAGCTGCGCGTGGCCGTACTCGGAGCACAGGGGCGCATCGGCTCCGAGGCCGTACGGGCCGTCGAGGCCGCCGAGGACATGGAGCTGGTCGCCGGGCTCGGCCGCGGCGACAAGCTGGAGACGCTGGTCGAGGCCGGTGCCGAGGTCGTGGTCGAGCTGACCAACCCCGGCGCCGTCATGGGCAACCTCGACTTCTGCGTACGGCACGGCATCCATGCGGTGGTCGGCACCACCGGCTGGACCGAGGACCGCCTCGCGCAGCTGCGCACCTCGCTCGCCGCCTCGCCGGAGACCGGTGTGCTGATCGCCCCGAACTTCTCCATCGGCGCGGTGCTGACCATGCAGTTCGCCCAGCAGGCGGCGCGGTTCTTCGAGTCCGTCGAGGTCGTGGAGCTGCACCACCCCAAGAAGGCGGACGCCCCGTCCGGCACGGCGGCCCGCACCGCCCAGCTGATCGCCAAGGCCCGCGAGGAGGCCGGCTGCGCCCCGCAGCCGGACGCCACCACCACTGCGCTGGACGGCGCCCGCGGCGCGGACGTGGACGGCGTTCCCGTGCACTCCGTACGGCTGCGCGGACTGCTCGCCCACCAGGAGGTGCTCTTCGGCGGCGAGGGCGAGACCCTCACCATCCGTCATGACTCCCTCCACCACAGCAGCTTCATGCCGGGCATCCTGCTCGGCGTGCGCCGCGTGGTGAACACCCCGGGCCTGACCGTGGGCCTGGAGCACTTCCTCGATCTGGGCCGAGACTGACGTCATGGGCGGAAAGATCACCTACTTCTTCCTCGCCACCGTGCTCGTCATCGTCTTCGCGGTGGTGGGGCTGGAGGGCGTGCTGCTCATCCTGACCGGTGAGCCGGCGGCCGTGGGCATGGGCGCGGTGGCCTTCGCGCTGCCGTGCATCGGCGCGTGGTTCTTGTGGCACAACACCCGCTTCGCACGGGACGCCCACCGGCTCGCGGACGTGCTCGCGGCCGAGGGCGGGCTGCCCGCCGACGAGCTCGAGCGCACTCCGGGCGGCCGGATCGACCGGGACGCGGCCGATGCCGTCTTCGCCCAGCGGCAGGCGGAGACGGAGGAGGCGCCGGGCGACTGGCGTACCTGGTTCCGGCTCGCCGTCGCGTACCACGACGCCCGGGACACCCCCCGCGCCCGGAAGGCGATGCAGCGCGCCATCGCCCTGCACGACAACAAGCCCGTACGGACCGCCTAGTCCGTACGGGCTCGGGGCGGACCGCCGCGGCGGTCCGCCGCTCAGGGGCGGTGCTCCGCCGCCCAGGCCTCCAGCACATCCGCCGCCCGCTCGAAGGCCTCCGGGCGGGCCAGGAAGTCGCCGCTGTGATCGGTGACCAGCGCCCGCAGCGGAGTGCCCTGCGCGCGCTCGATGATCAGCGCCTGGCCCTGCACGGTCCGTGGAAGTCCCAGCCAGCGCACCGGCTGCTGGATCGTACGGACCCCGGCGACGGCCCGCCACGGCGTGGTCGTGGTCCGCAGCAGGTTCACCTGCCGCAGGCCCTGGTCGCTGACCCAGATACCGACCCGCAGCAGCCGGACCGCCAGGGCAACCAGCAGCGCGCCGAGCAGCGCGCAGATCCCGGCGGCGGGCAGTGAGCCGGCCATCGCGATGATCATCGCGGAGAGCAGGACGAACGAGGCGAGCAGCAAAAACACCGCCGCCGCCCCTACCCGCCACGGTCCGGGGCGGTAGGGACGGCGCCAGTGGTCGGGCTCGTCATGCGGTAGTGCAGCGGTCTCCGCGGCACGGTCGTCGAGGTCCCGGTCGGCCGTCAGGAAGGACAGGGGCACGGCTGATCCTCACTCTGGCTGCTCGGCACGGACAGGCGTGCCGATGGAAGCTGTGACCGGTGAGGCTATCGGGACAAGCGGAGCGGAACCACTCGGTGGTCCGCTCCGCGGCGTGCCCTGGCCCGCCTAGCGGTGGGCGGCTTCGGACTGGTGGGCCCGGCCCGAAGTGGAACTATCCTGCTGTAGCGCGGGAACGCCGAACAGCAGGGCGCCGGCCAGGCCGCCCACCACAGTCAGGGTGATCAGCGACTGGCCGAGGCGCTGCCCGCGCGAGGGACGCTCGCGCGGCGGAGGAGTGACATTGCTGCGGAACCGGTCTGCCTCGGCAACAAAGGCGAACGGGACGGGCTCGCGCCGGCGGAACATGAGGGGGCTCTCCTAGGAACCTCGTAGTGGGCACTGTCACAGGGTTAGACGTCTGCGCAGCCCGATTGGTGCCCGTTTTCCGAGACTTCTGTGAAGAATCTCAACTCCCCTTCTCCGCCCTGCTATAGAGCGTCCGTTTTGTCGTTAACGGTGCCTCATGCCGCATTTCCCGGACTGTCGGTGCCGGGCCGTAGGCTGGTCGCGCACGAGGAACGAATGGAAGGAACCGCCGGTGTCCCACACCCCCGCCGAGAGCACCGAGAGCCCAGACGGCGCAGCTGTCAGCTTCCGGAGCGAGGTGACGGTCGAGCTGGTCAAGCACAGCGCCGCGGACAGCGACGTGCTGTGGGCGGCCCGGGTCTCCACGGCCGGCGAGCAGTCCCTGGAGGAGCTCCAGAAGGACCCCGAGCGCTCCAAGGGTCTGATCAACTACCTGATGCGGGACCGCCACGGCAGCCCCTTCGAGCACAACTCCATGACGTTCTTCATCAGCGCGCCGATCTTCGTCTTCCGCGAGTTCATGCGGCACCGCGTGGGCTGGTCGTACAACGAGGAGTCCGGTCGCTACCGCCAGCTGGACCCGGTCTTCTACGTCCCGGGGGAGTCCCGCAAGCTCGTCCAGCAGGGCCGCCCCGGCAAGTACGAGTTCGTCGAGGGCACCCCCGCGCAGCACGAGCTCACCGGTCGGGTCATGGAGGACTCCTACCGCCAGGCCTACGCCGCCTACCAGGAGATGCTCGCCGCCGGCGTGGCCCGCGAGGTCGCCCGCGCGGTGCTCCCGGTCGGCCTCTACTCCTCGATGTACGCCACCTGCAACGCCCGGTCGCTGATGCACTTCCTCGGCCTGCGCACCCAGCACGAACAGGCGAAGGTGCCGTCCTTCCCGCAGCGCGAGATCGAAATGGTCGGCGAGCAGATGGAGGCCCACTGGGCCGGGCTGATGCCGCTCACGTACGGCGCATTCAACGCGAACGGCCGGATCGCCCCGTAGGGCCCGGATCCGGGGCCGGATATCAGGGGGCGCGGGACAGACGTGCGAAGTGTCCGGATTGCGGCATTTTGAGAAGTTCATCTACGCTGAACAGACGGACCCGGCACTGCTTGAACCCCCGAGCAGGCAGTGCCGGAGTCCACATCCCTGCTCCCCAGAGGCGCATCCCGCGGTGAGCTACGAGTAGCGTGGGACCCATGGCTCCGACTTCCACACCGCAGACCCCCTTCGGGCGGGTGCTGACCGCCATGGTGACGCCGTTCACGGCGGATGGCGCTCTCGACCTCGACGGCGCGCAGCGGCTCGCCGCCCACCTGGTGGACGCCGGTAACGACGGCCTCGTCGTCAACGGCACCACCGGAGAGTCCCCGACCACCAGCGATGCGGAGAAAGCCCAGCTGGTACGTGCGGTGGTCGATGCGGTCGGAGACCGTGCCTTTGTCGTCGCCGGAGCCGGAACCAACGACACCCACCACAGCCTGGAGCTGGCCCGCGCCGCTCAGGACGCCGGAGCCCACGGCCTGCTGGCCGTGACGCCGTACTACAGCAAGCCCCCGCAGGAGGGCCTGCTGCGCCACTTCACGGCCATCGCGGACGCCACCGACCTGCCGGTGATGCTCTACGACATCCCCGGCCGCAGCGGCGTCCCGATCAACACCGAGACCATCGTCCGGCTGGCCGAGCACCCCAGAATCGTCGCCAACAAGGACGCCAAGGGCGACCTCGGCCGCGCCAGCTGGGCCATCGCCCGCTCCGGCCTCGCCTGGTACAGCGGCGACGACATGCTCAACCTCCCGCTGCTCTCGGTCGGCGCCATCGGCTTCGTCTCCGTGGTCGGCCATGTCGTCACCCCCGAGCTGCGCGCCCTCCTGGACGCCCACCTCAACGGCGACGTCACCAAGGCGACCGAGATCCACCAGAAGCTGCTGCCCGTCTTCACGGGCATGTTCCGCACCCAGGGCGTGATCACCACCAAGGCCGCCCTCGGCCTCCAGGGCCTGCCCGCAGGCCCGCTGCGCCTGCCGCTGGTCGAGCTCTCCCCCGAGGAGACCGAGCAGCTCACGCGCGATCTCGCCGCCGGCGGGGTACACCTCTGATCACAGACTTCACAACTGAATACCGACCAACAACCGCCTTATAGCAAGTGCACGAATGTCATGCGCGCCACGTGCCTCGACGGCAACGTGGCGTGTGTGGTGAGGAGAGTCTTTTGAGTCATCCGCATCCCGAGCTCGGCGCTCCGCCGAAGCTCCCCAAGGGCGGCCTGCGCGTCACCCCCCTCGGCGGCCTGGGTGAGATCGGCCGCAACATGACGGTCTTCGAGTACGGCGGCCGGCTGCTGATCGTCGACTGCGGAGTGCTCTTCCCGGAGGAGGAGCAGCCCGGAATCGACCTGATCCTGCCGGACTTCTCGTCCATCAGGGACCGCCTCGACGACATCGACGGCATCGTGCTCACGCACGGCCACGAGGACCACATCGGCGGTGTCCCCTACCTCCTGCGCGAGAAGCCGGACATCCCCCTGATCGGCTCCAAGCTGACCCTCGCTCTGATCGAGGCCAAGCTCCAGGAGCACCGCATCCGCCCCTACACCCTGGAGGTCGCCGAGGGCGAGCGCGAGCGGCTGGGCCCCTTCGACTGCGAGTTCGTGGCGGTCAACCACTCCATCCCGGACGCGCTGGCCGTCGCCATCCGCACCCCGGCGGGCATGGTCGTGCACACCGGCGACTTCAAGATGGACCAGCTCCCGCTGGACCGCCGCCTCACCGACCTCCCCGCGTTCGCCAGGCTCGGCGAGGAAGGCATCGACCTCCTCCTCTCCGACTCGACGAACGCCGAGGTCCCCGGTTTCGTCCCGCCCGAGCGCGATATCTCCAACGTGCTCCGCCAGGTGTTCGCAAGCGCCCAGAAGCGCATCATCGTGGCCAGCTTCGCCAGCCATGTGCACCGCATCCAGCAGATCCTCGACGCGGCCCACGAGTACGGCCGCCGGGTCGCCTTCGTCGGCCGCTCGATGGTCCGCAACATGGGCATCGCCCGCGACCTGGGCTACCTCAAGGTCCCGGCCGGTCTGGTGGTCGACGTCAAGACCCTCGACGACCTTCCCGACGACGAGGTCGTGCTGGTCTGCACGGGCTCCCAGGGCGAGCCGATGGCCGCGCTGTCCCGGATGGCCAACCGCGACCACCAGATCCGGATCGTCCAGGGCGACACGGTGATCCTGGCCTCGTCCCTGATCCCGGGCAACGAGAATGCGGTCTACCGCGTGATCAACGGCCTGACCCGCTGGGGCGCCAACGTCGTCCACAAGGGCAACGCCAAGGTCCATGTCTCGGGTCATGCCTCGGCCGGCGAGCTGCTGTACTTCTACAACATCTGCAAGCCGAAGAACCTGATGCCGGTGCACGGCGAATGGCGCCACCTGCGCGCCAACGCCGAGCTGGGCGCCCTGACCGGTGTGCCCAAGGACCGGATCGTGATCGCCGAGGACGGTGTCGCGGTCGATCTGGTGGGCGGCGTCGCCAAGATCGCCGGCAAGGTCCAGGCGGGCTACGTCTACGTCGACGGCCTCTCGGTCGGCGATGTCACCGAGACCTCGCTCAAGGACCGCCGCATCCTCGGCGACGAGGGCATCATCTCGGTCTTCGTGGTGGTGGACTCCAGCACCGGCAAGACCGTCGGCGGCCCGAACCTGCATGCCCGCGGTTCCGGTATCGACGACTCGGCCTTCTCCGACGTGATTCCCAAGATCGAGGAGGCCCTGGCCAAGTCGGCCCAGGACGGCGTCGTCGAGCCGCACCAGCTCCAGCAGCTGATCCGTCGCTCGGTCGGCAAGTGGGTGTCGGACAACTACCGCCGCCGCCCGATGATCCTCCCCGTGGTCGTCGAGGTCTGACGCGCAGAGTCGTACGAACGTACCCAAGTCGGCGCGGGGCGCTCGGATTTGCATCCGGGCGCCCCGCTCCAGTACGTTTACGGCTCCGCCTGAACGGGAAGCGCCGCACGCCTGTGTGTGCAGAGGCCCTCCCAACATCGGGCGGAATTCCGACCCAGAGCAATCTGATAAAGTCGGATCAGCCGAAAGGCAAACCCCCTCCGACGGGAAATCGGAACCGAAATCGAGCCGACAAGGCGAGAAAGCGGATCTGATAGAGTCGGAACCGCGAAGAAGCCGAAAGGCCGAAACGCACCGGCGAAAATCGGAGCCGCAAGGATCTGATAGAGTCGGAAACGCA
>NZ_JBFAEA010000013.1:0-198109 GCF_040641675.1 Streptomyces sp. NPDC020742 | reverse complement strand
CTGGACACCCACCCCCGCAGGCCCACCCCCTCCCGTGGAAGGGAGAGAAAAACGGTGAGTGGGGGTGAGCGTGAGTGGTCGTCGACCGGTAGTCGAAAGACGGGCCCCGGCCCCCACCGGCCTTTGGTCTTTTCACCACCCACCAACGGGAGGGGGCGGGCCGGAGGGGCCTGGTGTGTGGACGTAAAGCGAAGCAGTCCACACACCAGACCCCGCAGGCCCGTCACCGCACCCAACAGCCCCGCGCAGCGGCACCGCCCGCCGCAGGCGCAACGGCGCGAAAGTCGACAATGCACGGGCCGCCGGCCCACCGGCGAACAACCCCCACGGCGGGACAGCCGAAGGCGTACGGGCCCGCCGGCCGCCCAGGCCACGGCGGGAAAGCCGACAACGTGGGAATCAAGCCGCCCGGCGCCTGAGCTCCGTGTCGATGATTTTGGCCCATTGTTCGACGACCCGGTCGCGGCGGGCGGAGTCGTCCGTTAGGAGGTTGGCCAGGCCCAGGCCGCGGGCCATGTCGAGCAGGCCCTGCACGGTCTCCCGTACGCCGGGCACGGACTCGTCGGCGTCCAGGAGGGACACCGCCGTGCGGTGTGCCTCGCGGCCGACCCTGGCTTCCAGGGCGGTCACCCGCTCGCGGAGCTGCTCCTCGTCGGAGGCGGCCACCCACAGGTGCAGCGCGGCCCGGAACAGCCGTCCCGTGTAGAGGCCGACCAGCTCCTCGACGATGATCCAGGTGCGGGCGATGGATCCGGCCGGGGGCAGGTTGTGGGCGACCGCCTGCACGGCGCCCTGGCGCTTGTCCGCGACGTGTTCGACGGCGGCGGTGAACAGGTCCTCGCGGGTGGGGAAGTGGTGCTGGGCGGCGCCCCTAGAGACGCCCGCCCGTTCGGCGACGACGGAGACGGTGCTGCCGCTCCAGCCGCGCTCCGCCAGGCATGCCACGGCGGCCTCCAGCAGCTTCAGCCGGGTGGCCCGGCTGCGTTCCTGCTGTGGCCCCTTGGCGCCCCGGGGCGGGGTCAGCGCGCCCATGCCGGGGACCGCCGCTCCAGGAACGCGGTCATGCCCTCGCGGGCCTCGTCGGAGGCGAACAGCGCGGCGGAGTGCTCGGCGAGTGCCTCGGTGTCGCGGTCGAAGGCGGCCAACACCTCGGCGGTGGCCAGCTTCTTGGACGCCGCCAGGCCCTGGGGCGAGCCCTTGCGCAGGCCCTCCAGTACGGGGGTGAGGCCGGCGTCGACGTCGTTGGCGGCCAGCGTCACCAGCCCGATCCGGGCGGCTTCGGCCGCGTCGAACTTCTCGCCGGTCAGGTAGTAGCGGCCGACCGCCCGCGGGTCGAGCCGCGGCAGCAGCGGCAGGGAGATGACCGCGGGTGCCAGGCCGAGGCGGGCCTCGGTGAAGGCGAAGGTGGTCTCCGGGCCGGCCACCGAGATGTCGCAGGCGCCCAGCAGCCCCAGGCCGCCGGCCCGTACATGGCCGGTGACCCGGGCGACGACCGGCAGCGGGAGCTCCACCAGGGTGCGCAGCAGCCGGGCCAGTTCCAGCGGTCCGCGGGTCGGTGGGCCGGAGGTGGCTTCGGACAGGTCCGCGCCGGCGCAGAAGGTGCCGCCGGTGTGGGTCAGGACCACGGCCCGGGTGGCCTCGTCGGCCGCGGCGTCCGCGAGCGCGCCGTGCAGCTCGGCCATCAGCCGGGCGGAGAGCGCGTTGCGGTTGTGCGGGGAGTCCAGGGTGAGGGTGGTGATGCCGCGCTCGTGGGAGCGCCGCACCAGCGGGGGTGCTTGGGTCATCGGTCCGTGGAGCTCCTTTCCCTGGCGCGCAGTTCACGCCGCAGGATCTTTCCGGTGGGGGCGCGCGGCACGCTGTCCACGAACTCCACCCGGCGCACCTTCTTGTAGGGGGCGACCTTCCCGGCAACGTACGCGATGACCTCGTCGGCGGTGAGCCGGGCCCCCTCCGCGCGCACCACGAACGCCTTGGGGACCTCGTTTCCGTCGTCGTCGAGGACGCCGATGACCGCGGCGTCGGCGATCGCGTCATGGCGGAGGAGCAGCGCTTCGAGGTCGGCGGGGGCGACCTGGTAGCCGTTGTACTTGACCAACTCCTTGACGCGGTCGACGACATGGAGCCAACCGTCGGAGTCCACCCGGCCGATGTCGCCGGTGTGCAGCCAGCCGTCGGGGTCGATCATCGCGGCGGTCTCCGCGGGCCGCCCCAGGTAGCCCTGCATGACCTGCGGGCCGCGGATGAGGATCTCCCCGGGTTCGCCGGGGCGGGTGAGGTCGGTGCCGGTGTCCGGGCAGACCAGGCGCATCTCGGTGCCGGGGATCAGCTTGCCGACGGTGCCCGGCGGCGGGTCGGCCGCCCCCAGGGGGACGACGTGGGTGCCCGGGCTCAGTTCGGTCATGCCGTAGGCCTGGAGGACCGGTGGCAGGCCGAGCCGGCGCGAACAGGCCGCCGCCAGGCCGGCGTCCAGCGGGGCCGCGGCGGAGACCACGTACCGCAGGGAGGACAGGTCGTAGGCGTCCACCAGCGGGTGTTTGGCGAGGGCGAGCACGATCGGGGGCGCGACGTAGACGGCCGTGATGCGGTGGGTGTCGATCGCGGTGAGGAACTGCCGCAGGTCGAAGCGGGGCAGCACCACCACGGTGGCGCCGTTCCGCAGCGGGGCGTTCATCAGGGCGGTCATGCCGTAGATGTGGAAGAACGGCAGCACCGCCAGCACCCGGTCGTCCGGCCCGTTGGAGATCAGCGGCTCCAACTGGGCGAGGTTGGTGGCGAGGTTGCGGTGGGTGAGCAGCACGCCCTTGGGGGTGCCGGTGGTGCCGGAGGAGTACGGCAGCACGGCCACGTCCCGGGCCGGGTCGAGGGTGACGGCCGGCTCGGGGGCGGTGGCATCGGCGGCCAGGTCGAGGACCGAGCGGTGGCCGGGGGCGCGGTCGCAGACCAGGATCTCGGCGACGCCGCCGGCCCGCCGTGCGGCGCCGCGGGCGGTCTCCAGCAGTGCGGCGACGGTGACCAGCCAGCGGGCCCCGGAGTCCGTCAGCTGCCGGGCGCACTCGTCCTCGGTGGCCAGCGGGGGGACGGTGGTGACCGCCGCCCCACAGCGCGAGGCGGCGTAGCAGACCACCGGGAAGAGCACGCTGTTCGGGCTGTGCAGGGCCAGTACGTCGCCCCGGGCGAGGCCGGCCGCGGCCAGGGCGGCGGCGAGCCGGCGGCTGAGCCGGTCCAGTTCGGCGTAGCCGAGGGTGGTGCCGTCGAGGCCGTCGATCAGGGCCGGCCGGTCGCCGCGCTCCGCCGCGCGCCCGAGGACGGCCTGGTGGATCGGCAGTTCTACGGGGGCGACGTCGTCGTACTCGCTGTGGAAGACGGGAGACCCGTCGAACGCCATGCTCTTCCCTTCGCCGGTGGGTGTGCGGCTGCATGCGGGAGTGCGGCGGGGCTCAGTACGACTTGGGCAGGCCCAGCGACTGGTGCGAGACGAAGTTGAGGATCATCTCGCGGCTGACCGGCGCGATCCGGGCCACCCGGGCGGCGGTGACCAGCGAGGCCAGGCCGTACTCCTGGGTGAGGCCGTTGCCGCCGAGGGTGTGCACGGCCCGGTCGACGGCGTGCACCGCGGCCTCGGCGGCGGCGTACTTGGCCATGTTGGCGGCTTCCCCCGCGGCCAGGTCGTCGCCCGCGTCGTAGAGGTGCGCCGCCTTCTGCATCATCAGCCGGGCGAGTTCCAGCTCGATGTGGGACTCGGCGAGCGGGTGGGCGATGGCTTGGTGGGCGCCGATGGGCTCCTTCCACACCTGGCGGGTGCCGGCGTAGTCGACGGCCCGGTCCAGCGCGTAGCGGCCCATGCCGAGGGCGAAGGCGGCGGTCATGATGCGTTCGGGGTTGAGGCCGGCGAACAGCTGGAGCAGCCCGGCGTCCTCGTCGCCGACCAGGGCGTCGGCGGGCAGCCGCACCTCGTCCAGGGTCAGTTCGAACTGCTTCTCCGGCGCGGACAGGTCCATCGGGATGGGGCGGTGGCCGAAGCCGGGGGTGTCGCGCTCCACGATGAACAGGCAGGGCTTGAGGCGGCCGGTGCGGGCGTCCTCGGTCCGGCCGACGATCAGCGTCGCCTCGGCGATGTCGACGCCCGAGATGAATACCTTGCGGCCGTTGAGGACCCAGTCGGTGCCGTCCTTGCGGGCGGTGGTGGTGATGCGGTGGGAGTTGGAGCCGGCGTCCGGTTCGGTGATGCCGAAGGCCATCTTGCGGGAGCCGTCGGCGAGGCCCGGCAGCCAGCGGCGCTTCTGCTCCTCGGTGCCGAACCGGGCGATGACGGTGCCGCAGATCGCCGGGGAGACCACCAGCATCAGCAGCGGGCAGCCGGCCGCGCCCAGCTCCTCCAGGACGAGGGAGAGTTCGGCGATGCCGCCGCCCCCGCCGCCGTACTCCTCGGGGAGGTTGACGCCCAGGTAGCCGAGCTTGGCGGCCTCGGCCCACAGGTCGTCGGTGTGCCGGCCCTCGGCAACGGCGGTGGTGAAGTACGCGCGGCCGTAGCGCCGGGCGAGGGCGGCCACGGAGGCGCGGAGTGCGCGGTGTTCCTCGGACTCGGTCACAGGGGCGTGCATGGCGGCTCCTTGTGTGCGGGGAGTGAGGTGCGGACGGGCGGCGCGGTTCAGTCGGTGACGACCGCCAGCAGGGTGCCCACCTCGACCTGCTGGCCGGTGCGGACGGGCAGGGAGGTGAGGGTGCCGGCGGACGGGGCGGTGATCTTGTGTTCCATCTTCATCGCCTCCAGCCAGAGCAGCGGCTGCCCCGGCTCGACCCGGTCGCCCTCGGCGAGCCCGTCGGCGATCCGGACGACGGTGCCGGGCATCGGGGCGAGCAGTGAGCCGGGTTCGATGCGGGCGGTGGGGTCGGGGAAGCGGGGCAGGGCGGTCAGGGCGGTGCCGTTGACGTACACCCGGTCGCCGTACCGGGCGATGTCGAACTTCCGCCGTACGCCGCCCACTTCGAGGACGACCAGGCCGGGGTCGGCGCGTACCACCTGCACCCCGTCGGCGGCCGGGCCGGTCCTGGTGTGGTGGTAGCGGACCTCGTGCTCGGTGCCGTCGGGTTCGGTGCGGTAGCGCTTGGTCTGCGGCTGGGACGGCAGGTTGCGGAAGCCGCCGAAGCGGGACCGGCCGTGCGCGTCGGCGAGGGCAGCGGCGAGCGGGGCGTAGGGGTCGGCGGCGGGCTCGGTGAGGGCGTCCAGGTGCCGTTCGTAGAAGCCGGTGTCCAGGTGGCCGCCGGCGAACTCGGGGTGCCGCAGGGAGCGGACGAGGAGGTCGCGGTTGGTGACCGGGCCGTGTACGGCGGCCCGCTCCAGCGCCCCGGCGAGCCGGCGCACGGCCTCGGCCCGGGTGGGGGCGTGCGCGACGGCCTTGGCGAGCATCGCGTCGTAGTGCACCCCGACCGGGTCGCCGTCGGTGTAGCCGGTGTCGAGCCGGACGCCGGGGACGTCGAGGCGGTGCAGGGTGCCGGTCTGCGGGGCCCAGCCGGCGGCCGGGTCCTCGGCGTAGAGGCGGGCCTCGACGGCGTGCCCGCACGGGGCCGGCGGCGCGGGCTCCAGGGGGCCGCCCTCGGCGACCTTGATCTGGAACGCGACCAGGTCGACCCCGAACACCGCCTCGGTGACGGGGTGTTCGACCTGGAGGCGGGTGTTCATCTCCAGGAAGTGGGCCCGGCCGTCGGCGACCAGGAACTCCACGGTGCCGGCGCCGGTGTAGCCGGTGACCCGGGCGGCGCGCTCGGCCATCTCGTACAGGGAGGCGGTGAGTCCGGGCGACAGGCCCGGTGCGGGCGCCTCCTCGATGACCTTCTGGTGGCGGCGCTGGAGCGAGCAGTCCCGGGTGCCGAGCACCCAGACGGTGCCGTGCGCGTCGGCGAGCAGCTGCACCTCGACGTGCCGGCCGCCCTCGACGTACGGCTCGATGAACACCTCGTCGTCACCGAACGCACTGCGCGCCTCGGCCCGGGCCGCGGTCAGCTCCCCGTCGAGGTCGTCCAGGTGCCGTACCACCCGCATGCCGCGCCCGCCGCCGCCGGCCGCGGCCTTGACCAGGACGGGCAGGTCGTCGGCGGTGACCGAGGTCAGGGAGGTGATGCCCATGAGCTCCTTGGCGCGGGTCTTGGAGGCCATCGCCTCGATCGCCTCGGGGGGCGGCCCGATCCAGGTCAGTCCGGCGTCGGTGACGGCCCGCGCGAAGTCGGCGTTCTCGGAGAGGAATCCGTAGCCGGGGTGCACCGCGTCGGCGCCCGCGTCCAGGGCGGCCTTCACCAGCAGGTCAGCACGCAGATAGGTCTCGGCGGGCGTCGCCCCCGGGAGCCGTACGCAGCTGTCGGCCAGGCGGGTGTGGCGGGCGCCCTCGTCGGCGTCGGAGTGCACGGCGACGGTGTGGATGCCCAGCTCGTGGCAGGTACGGAAGACCCGGCAGGCGATCTCGCCGCGGTTGGCGACCAGTACAGAGGTGATCATGTGCGGGGACCTCACATCCGGAAGACGCCGAATCCACCGCGCGCCCCTTCCACGGGCGCGGTGTGGATCGCGGACAGGCACAGGCCGAGGACGGTACGGGTGTCGCGGGGGTCGATGACGCCATCGTCGTAGAGCCGCCCGGACAGGAACATCGGCAGCGACTCGGCCTCGATCTGCTGCTCGACCATCGCCCGCAGCCCGGCGTCCGCCTCGTCGTCGTAGGGCTGCCCCTTGGCCTCGGCGGCGGCGCGGGCGACGATCGACAGCACTCCGGCGAGCTGCTGGGGCCCCATGACGGCGGACTTGGCGCTCGGCCAGGCGAACAGGAAGCGGGGGTCGTAGGCGCGGCCGCACATGCCGTAGTGGCCGGCGCCGTAGGAGGCGCCCATCAGGACCGACAGGTGCGGCACCGTGGAGTTGGACACCGCATTGATCATCATCGCGCCGTGCTTGATGATGCCGCCCTGCTCGTACTCCTTGCCGACCATGTAGCCGGTGGTGTTGTGCAGGAAGAGCAGCGGGATGTCGCGCTGGTTGGCCAACTGGATGAACTGGGCGGCCTTCTGGGACTCCGCACTGAACAGCACGCCCTGGGCGTTGGCGAGCACGCCGACGGGGTAGCCGTGCAGCGCGGCCCAGCCGGTCACCAGGCTCGGCCCGTAGAGCGGTTTGAACTCGTCGAAGTCCGAGCCGTCCACGATCCGGGCGATGACCTCGCGCGGGTCGAAGGGCGCCTTGAGGTCGCCGGGGACGATGCCGAGCAGCTCCTCCGGGTCGTACTTCGGGGGCGCGGCGGGGGCCGGATCGGGGTGTGCCTTGCGCCGGTTGAGGCGGGCGACGACCCGCCGGGCCTGGCGCAGCGCGTCCGGCTCGTCCAGCGCGAAGTGGTCGGCGAGCCCGGAGGTGCGGGCGTGCATCTCGGCGCCGCCCAGCGACTCGTCGTCGCTCTCCTCGCCGGTGGCCATCTTCACCAGCGGGGGGCCGCCCAGGAAGACCTTGGCGCGCTCCTTGACCATGATGGTGTGGTCGGACATCCCGGGGACGTAGGCGCCGCCGGCGGTGGAGTTGCCGAAGACCACCGCGACGGTCGGGATGCCGGCGGCGGAGAGCCGGGTGAGGTCCTTGAACAGCGCCCCGCCGGGGATGAAGATCTCCTTCTGGCTGGGCAGGTCGGCGCCGCCGGACTCGACCAGGGAGATCAGCGGCAGCCGGTTGGCCAGCGCGATCTCGTTGGCCCGCAGCGCCTTCTTCAGCGTCCAGGGGTTGGAGGCCCCGCCGCGTACGGTCGGGTCGTTGGCGGTGACCATGCACTCCACGCCCTCGATCACCCCGATGCCGGTGACCAGGGAGGCGCCGACCTGATAGTCGCTGCCCCAGGCCGCCAGCGGCGACAGCTCCAGGAACGGGGTGTCGGGGTCGAGCAGCAGCTCGATCCGCTCCCGGGCGAGCAGCTTGCCGCGCTTGCGGTGCCGGGCGAGGTACTTCTCGCCGCCGCCCGCGAGCGCCTTGGCGTGCTCGGCCTCGACCTCCGTCAGCCGGTCCAGCATCGCCGCCCGGCGCCCGGCGTACTCCTCGCCGGCCGGGTCGAGCCCGGTTGCGAGCACGGTCACCACAACACCTCCGGTATCTCCATGTGCCGCGCGCGCAGCCACTCCCCCACGGCCTTGGCCTGCGGGTCGAACCGGGCCTGGGCGGCCACGCCCGCGCCCAGCAGCCCGTCGACGACGAAGTTGAGCGCGCGCAGATTCGGCAGTACATGCCGCTCGACGGGCCGGTCGGCGGTCTCCGGCAGCAGGTGGCGGAAGGTCTCGACGGTCAACTCATGCGCCAGCCACCGCCAGCCGTCGTCGGTGGTGGCCCACACCCCGACGTTCGCCGCGCCGCCCTTGTCGCCGCTGCGGGCCCCGGCGATCCGGCCGAGCGGCCCCGACCGGGTGGGGCCGGGCGGCAGCGGCTCGGGCAGCGGCGGGTCCGGCAGCCGCACCGGCTCGCGGGTGGCCGCGGGCGGTGCGACGGCGATCCGTTCGCCGTCCGGGAGGACGGCCGTGTGCGGCACCCCGGCCGCCTCGACGGCCACCGCCTCGAAGACCCCGTAGGGGCTGCCCTTCCCGGGCGGGGCGGTGACGTGGAAGCCGGGGTAACTGGCCAGCGCCAGCTCGACGGCGGCGCCGCTGACCACCCGGCCCACCGCCTCCTGGTCGGCGTCCCGCACCACCAGCCGCAGCAGCGCGCTCGCCTCCTCCTGGACGTCGGCGTCCGCCCGGTCTGTGCGCACCAGCGTCCAGCGCACCTCGGCGGGCCGGCGCCCGGCGGCGTCGAACGCCTCCTCCATCTGCGTCCGCACCAGCGCGGCCTTGGCCGGCACATCGAGCCCGGTCAGCACGAAGGTGACCTCGTTGCGCCAGCCGCCGAGGCGGGTGAGCCCGGTCTTGAGGGTCGGCGGCGGCGCCTCGCCGCGCACGCCCGCGATCCGCACCCGGTCCGGGCCGTCCTGGGTGAGCCGTACGGTGTCCAGCCGGGCGGTCACATCGGGGCCGAGGTAGCGGGCGCCGGCGGTCTCGTAGAGCAGTTGGGCGGTGACCGTGCCGGTGTCGACCACCCCGCCGGTCCCCGGGTGCTTGGTGATCACCGCGGAGCCGTCCTCGGCGATCTCGGCGAGCGGGAAGCCGGGGTGCCGCACGTCGTGCGCGCCGAAGAAGGCGTAGTTGCCGCCGGTGGCCTGGGTGCCGCACTCCAGGACGTGCCCGGCGACCACCGCGCCGGCCAGCCGGTCCAGGTCCTGCGGGCCCCAGCCGAAGTGCGCCTGGGCCGCGCCGCTGACCAGCGCGGCGTCGATGACCCGCCCGGTGACCACCACATCGGCACCGCCGCGCAGGCAGGCGGCGATGCCCCCGCCGCCGAGGTACGCGTTGGCGGTGAGCACCCCCGTGTCCCACCCCCCGCGCGCCAGCAGGTCGTCGCCCTCGACATGCGCGACCCGTACGGGGACCCCGACCTTGTCCGCCAACTCCCGTACGGCGTCGGCGAGTCCGGCCGGGTTGAGCCCGCCGGCGTTGGTGACGATCCGCACCCCGCGCTCGGCGGCCAGCCCCAGACCCTCCTCCAGTTGCCGCAGGAAGGTCCGGGCGTAGCCGCGGGCGGGGTCCTTCAGCCGGTCCCGGCCGAGGATCAGCATGGTCAGCTCGGCGAGGTAGTCGCCGGTCAGCACGTCCAGGGGGCCGCCGGTGAGCATCTCGCGCAGCGCGTCGAAGCGGTCGCCGTAGAACCCCGAGGCATTGCCGATGCGCAGCGGCGCGCGGGCGCTCACGCGGGCGCTCCACCGGACGCGGACCCACCACCGGGCTCCGTTACGCCGCTCCCCTCCCCGGGCTCGCTCCCCTCCCCCGGCGCGCGTCCCTTCCCCGGCGGGCCCGCGAAGGCCTGGGCGATCCCCAACCACCGCTGCGCCTGTGCCCCTTCGGCCCGGAGGGTCGGCAGGTCGTCGAGGTGCGCCCGCTGGGTGACCAGCAGGCAGAACTCCAGCGCACTGCCGGTCACCCGCTCCCCGGCACCGGCCGGCCCGTACTCCCACACCGACCCGTCCGGCGCCGTCAGCTCGACCCGGAACTCCTCCTCGGGCGGCGTGATCCGGTGGGTGGCGAAGGCGAAGTCACGGGTCCGTACGCCGATCCGGGCGATGTGCCGCAGCCGTGCGGTGGGCACCCGGGTGACCCCCAGCGCGTCCGCCACGTCCTGGCCGTGCGCCCAGGTCTCCATCAGCCGTGCGGTGGCCATCGAGGCGACGCTCATCGGCGGTCCGTACCAGGGCAGTTTCCCGCCCGCCGGATGCGCGGCGAGCGCCCGCGCCAACACCTCCCGGCCGGCGCGCCAGTTGGCGAGCAGCGCCTCGGGCGGGGCCGCGGCCCCCGCCTCGGCGGCCTCGTCGACGAAGGTCAGCGGCGTGGCGAGCGCCTCCTGTGCGGCGCGGGCGAAGCCGTCGGGGTCGGTGGCGGAGAGCAGCGCCTGCTGGTCGGTCCACGCCAGGTGGGCGATCTGGTGGGCGACGGTCCAGCCCTCGGCGGGTGTCGGCGACGCCCAGCGCTCGGCCGGGAGCCCAGCGACCAGCGCGTCCAACTCCTCGCTCTCCGCCCTGAGATCGGCCAGTACGGGGCCGGGATCGGACACGCGACGCTCCCCTCGTCGGCCCAACTTCCGTGCGGACCGGGATCGTTGGCGTACGGGCGCGAGCCATGCGAGGCACTACGGCCGTACGGGTGCGGTGTGGTGCGGGTGCCCTTCGAGGGTGGCAGCGCGGGCAGAAACAATCAAGCACGCCTGCATGATTTCTGTCCCCACCTCCTCCCGACACCTCCGGTGAGCGGGGGAGGCAGCTGGTACCTGAGGAGGATGCCTGGCCACACCCGGTGACAGAGGGTGGAACGGTCCCGTCCGCGGGGGAGGTTGACGGTACGTCACACCACGGAAGTCCCCGCGGACGGACGCGAGTCGTTCCGTTCGAAAGGTTCTCCAGATGCGCACTTCGCCGAAGCGCAGCCTCCTGGCCGGGGCGGCTGCCACCGGCGTCCTCGTCGCCTGCGGCGGGGTGGCCATCGCGACACCGTCCGGAGCGGCCACCGACCCGGCGGCGCCCTCCCGCAACCTGTCGGTCGCCAGCGTCCACGGCGCCGGGGTCTACGCCAAGCCGTCGTCCTCGGCG
Organism: Streptomyces sp. NPDC020742; assembly: GCF_040641675.1. Taxonomy (NCBI): domain Bacteria; kingdom Bacillati; phylum Actinomycetota; class Actinomycetes; order Kitasatosporales; family Streptomycetaceae; genus Streptomyces; species Streptomyces sp. NPDC020742. The sequence goes on along the minus strand of NZ_JBFAEA010000013.1, from coordinate 186,923 downwards.
CACAAGCTCCGGACCTACCCGTACGGCACCAGGCTGCGGATCGAGTGCCGGACGGACAAGACCCCCTCGGGGCACCTCTGGTACCGGCTGCACACCACCATGCCCACCGCGTGGGTCCCCTCGGGGAACGTCGTCTCCCCGGCGCACCCGCCCAAGGACTGCTCCTGACGGACGGCCGCGGCCGGCCCACGGCACCGCCGCGGACCCGCGCCGCTCAGGAGTGGGCGCCCGCGCTCCGCACCGCGCCCACACTGGCGGCGACCACCAGCCCGATCGCCAGCACCTCGGCCCACCCCAGCGCCTGGCCCAGGACCAGGAAGCCCGCGGTGGCCGCGGCGGCCGGCTCCAGGCTCATCATCACCGCGAAGCCGGAGGCCGGCAGCTTCCGCAGGGCGAGCAGCTCCAGCGTGTAGGGCAGCACCGAGGACATCAGGGCGACCGCGGCGCCCAGGCCCAGGGTGACCGGGTCGATCAGTGCACCGCCCGCGCTGACGATGCCGAACGGCAGGCTGAGCAGCGCCGCCACGGTCATCGCCAGCGCCAACCCGTCCGCCTGCGGGAAGCGCTGCCCGGTCCGCGCCGAGAGCAGGATGTACGCGGCCCACAGGCCGCCGGCGGCCAGCGCGAACGCGGCCCCGGTGAGGTTGAGCCCGTCGAACCCCTCGCGTCCCAGCAGCACCACGCCCCCCAACGCCAACGCCGCCCACAGCAGGCTGAGCAGCCGGCGGGAGGTCGCCACCGACAGGATCAGCGGCCCGAGGAACTCCAGGGTGACCGCGGCGCCCAGCGGGATGCGGTCGATGGCCTGATAGAAGAGCGTGTTCATACCGGCCAGGGCGACGCCGAAGGCGAGCACCGTCGCCCAGTCGCCGCGGGAGTGCCCGCGCAGCTTGGGGCGGCAGAAGAGCAGCAGCACCAGGGAGGCGACGACCAGCCGCAGGGTGACCACGCCCAGCGCACCGGCCCGCGGGAAGAGCAGCACCGCGACCGACGAGCCGAACTGGAGCGAGACGATCCCGCCCATCACCAGCGCCACCGACGCGATCCGGCCCCGGGCGCCCGCGGCCCCGGCCGAGGCCTGCGCCGAGCGCACCTCGGGCGAGGGCGGCACCGGCTGCGGTACGCCCACGGCCGCGTCGGCAGTGGCCGGGGGGAAGGCAGGGGCGGTGGAGGCCGGACGGGCGGAAGTGGCGGGATTCGACCTCTCGGGGCCGGTCGGCGAAGCGTTCACCCCACCACGCTACGGCCCGCCCGCCAGGTCCGTGAAATGCCTTTTCCCCTGTTGTTATGCTCCGCGCGCATGAGCATCGAGCTGCGTCATTTCCGTTGCTTTCTGGCCATCGCCGACACCCTGAGCGTGACCCGCGCCGCCGAGCGCCTGCACCTGACCCAGCCGGCGGTCTCCCGTACGCTCCGCCAGCTCGAACAGGAGCTGGGCCTCCGCCTCGTCGACCGCTCCACCCACCACCTCGCCCTCACCCCCGACGGCCTCGCCTTCCGCGACCAGGCCGCCATCGCGGTGACCGCCTTCGACCGCGCCCTGCGGCACACCCACCACGCCGTCTGGCCGCTGCGCCTGGGGCACGCCTGGTCCGCCGCCGGCACCGACACCACCGCCCTGCTGCGCCGCTGGCACGAGGCCCACCCCGACACCCCGCTGGAACTCCTCCGCATCGACGACCGCACGGCCGGCCTGGCCCGCGGCGACGTGGACGCCGCCCTGCTACGCGGCGAGATCCGCACCCCGGGCCTGGTCACCCAGCAGCTCACCACCGAGCCGCGGGTCGCCGGCCTGCCCGCCGACGACCCCCTGGCGCACCGCACCGCCCTCTCCCTCACCGAACTGGCCGACCGCACTATCGCCCTCAACATCGTCTCCGGCACCACCACCCTCGACCTGTGGCCACCGGCCGCCCGCCCGACCTCCACCCTCACCATCGGCAACACCGACGACTGGATCGCCGCCATCACCGGCGGCCGGGCCGTGGGCGTCACCACCTCCGCGACCGCCGAGATGCACCCGCACCCCGCCATGTCCTACGTCCCGCTCACCGACGCCCCACCGGTCCCCGTCATCCTCGCCTGGCGCACCGGCCCCGGCCATCCCCGCATCCCCGACCTGGTCGCACTGGCCCGGGAGGTGATGGGCCACGAGCGACCGGGGACGTGACCGGCTGGGGATGTGAGCGGTCGGGGACGTGACGCGTCGGGGAACTGACCGGCCGGGGCGTGGCCAGCCAGGGAAGGGACCGGCCGGGGGCGTGACCAGCTGGGGAAGTGCCCGTCTCGCGAACCTAGCCGACCGGAGGGCTCACCGACCCGGTCCCCACGCCCGTCTCCCACAGGTCACCGCAGCGGACACGCATACTCCCTCCGCACCCGATGCGGGCTGCAGGCAATCAGATTCAGCGACAGAAACCGCCCCTGGGTCACCCACCAGCCACCCACCCTGTCCTCCCCGGCGGACAGGATCCGCACGGTGTCCTCGTACGCGGGGTCCACCGCGTACGAGCCGGTGAACAGGTCGGCGTACTGGGCGAGTTGCCCCGCGTACCACTCCGCCCCGCGCCTCGGTTCGTGGAACGTCGCCTCGACCCGCGAGGCCGGCTTCAGCAGCCAGTCCGCGCACTCCAGCGGCATCACCTGAGCGGAGCGGAATTCCGGGTGGTCCGGGCGCCGGTGAGCATCGCCCGGCTTCACCAGGACATCGCCGTGGCCGAGCCACAGATACGCGTGGTGGTGGGGTCTGTCCATCTCTCTCCCTGCTGCGAAGTGAACGGCCCGAAGCGGCGGCCCACGCCCGGGTGGGGCGGGGCCGCCTGGGTTCACTGCGAATTACTGGCGACCGCAGCCCTGACCGTCGCCGCAGCCTCCATTGGGGTTGCCACCGTTGTTGTCGTCCTCGTCGCCGCCGTACTTGACCGGGTCGAGGCGGTATCGCATGGTGATCTCCTCGGGTGCCATGTCGGCGCGCGGCCTGTCCACGCGCCGTCGTCGTGCACGTGCCTGGGCCCCCTTGCGGGCCCGCCCGCTCCGGCCGTGTCCTGCCAGGGAATGACGGCCGGAGCGGGAGTCTTGGTGGGGCGTCCGCCGCCGTCTACGACTCCACCGCGTGCGTCATCCGATGCCGGACGATCAGCACGTTGAAGTCCGTCACCCGACTGAGATCTCGCTGCGCTTCGGCCCGCTTCCGGGCTCGCTCAAGGTCCTGGCACTCGGAGCATCGGTCTGGTGTACGCGGGAGTTCCGTCGCGGCTGCGCGAGTGCTCATTGGGAAGCCTTCGTGGGGATGCCTTCATTGGGGGTCGTCCGACCCGAGCGCGGCTTGTACGGGAGAGGGCGCGGCCGACGCTGCTTCGGTCATCGCGACAGTGCCCGTCCAGTACCCGTCCACCGCTACGCGCTTGGTGCGGTCATGAGCAGGACGTTAGGAAGCGGGAGAAGGCATCGCCACGCAATGTTCTCGCCTGTTCTCACACGAGAGAGTGCAAGCTGTGGTGCGGGGCTCCACGGTGCGGTGATGCTGGAGGCACACGCCTCACTCAGGAGGAAAGCCATGGCGCGGCGACTGCGTTTCAACGGCACGGACAGCAAGACAGGAGGCTGTCCAGCTCTCCACGAGGACATCGACACAGGCCAGTGGGTCGTGCAAGGTCCGCCGCTCACCGAACCCCAGGATCTCGACCAGCTTCAGCACTTCAATGACGGAGAAGTCGCGGTCGTCGTGACGCGGGAGCTGCTCGTCGACTTCGGCCCGAAGGAGATCAACCGCGTGCCCGAGATCATCGATCAGGACGAATTCGCCAACCTTTTCAAACAGTTCAGGTATACGGCCTGGCATCTGGAGTGTCGTCGCGGCTACGCCTCCGACCGCGAAGACGAGTCATATTCCGAATTCGTCGAGACGGGGAAACTCACGTGGGACCTCAACAGTGAGTGGTCCACGAACATCAAGGCGCAGACAGCGTCGGGTAAGCACGTCGGCCGTGTGCGTATCGTCGACGACCCACCGACAACCGGCCAGCTCTTCCTCCTAGCCTACGCGCAGTGCAACGCAGCCACGGGCGAGGACGTGCGCAACCTATGGCGTGCGGATGCCGAGCGACTGCGCTTGCTGCCCGAAGACTTCTGGATCTTCGACTCACGCCTGGTCGCGCTGTTGAACTTCGACGAAGCGGACACGCTCCGCAACGTTGAATTAATCACAGAGCCCGCAGAAGTGGTGCGCTACTGCCAGGCGCGAGACGCTGCAATGCATCAAGCCATCCCCTACGACCAGTTCGCGGCACAGGTGAACGCGACCGCGTAATGAGGCTCAGCCAGTGACCACGGACTACCAGCAAGCCCGTATCGCCCTCGGCGTGCGCCTGCGCGAACTCCGTAACTCGCGCCCTGGAGGACGGCTCACTGGTACGCAGCTGGCACGAAAGCTGGGCTGGACACACTCCAAGATCTACAAGCTGGAGAACGGGAAGCAGACCGCCACCACAGAAGATCTACGAGCGTGGGCAGCTGCCACCGAGCAGCCCGAGGCATTCGGCGAACTAGACGCCCGCCTGAAGGGGTTCGAGTCCCAGATCCGGTCGTGGCGACGCCAACTCGCCTCGGGCCATCGCCCAGTACAGGAGAACTGGAACGCCGAAATCGCACGGACCAAGGTCTTCTACGCATGGGAAGAATCCGTCATTGAGGGCATGCTTCAGACGGCCGATTACGCGCGACATATCTTCATCCGCTACACGGAACTCATGAACTCCCCACAAGACACGGACGAGGCTGTACGAGCCAGACTGAAGCGCCAGGAACTGCTGTACCAACCCGGCAGGAAGTTCCGCATCATCATGTGGGAGGCAGTGCTTCATGCTCGGGTCTGCCCACCCTCTGTGCTCGCTGCCCAGCTCGACCGTCTCACAGGGATCATTGGCCTGGATACGGTCGAACTGGGAATAGTACCCTTCGATGCCCCCTTGAGAATCCCGACAGCGAACGCTTTCTACATCCTGGACGACCGAATTGCAGTCACCGAGGACTGGCACGCGGAACTGTGGCTGGACGATGCGGACACCGTCGCCACGTACATAAAGGTCTGGAACACGCTCCGAAAGTCTGCCGCCTACGGCACCGAAGCACGGAACGTGATCAACAGGGCCCGGCGGTCACTCTGCCCCCTATGACACCTTTACCGGATGACAAGGAAGCACCAATGCCGCACAACGCCGAACACACATACACCGAATGGCGCCACCAAGTGCGCAATGGCCTGAAACCACTCCAGGAAACCCTGATTCCGTTATTCCGCGAGACCCATCTGTTCCGTGTCTACTCCTCCACCCTCGTGCCCGGTCTCCTACAGACCGAGGGCTACGCGGCCGCGGTGCTGAAAGCGGTCGCCAACTTTCGTGAACTTCCCTGCGACGACAGCGCGGAGGCCGCGCGAGCGCGAGTCGAGCGATCTCGCATCATCCATGAACCAGAGCGCCAATTCGTGCTACTCATCGAGGAATCAGTGCTGCACTGCCAGATCGGAAACACCGACACGATGGCCGCCCAGCTGAGCTACCTGCTCACGGCCGGCGATCTGCCGTCCGTGTCCCTCGGCGTCGTCCCGGCGGCTACACGCGAGCGGGCTCAGTGGCCACGCGAGACGTTCCACGTGTACGACAACAGGCTCGCGTCGGTCGAACTGGTATCAGCCAGCGTGGAGGTCAATCAGCCGTCCGAGATCGCACTGTATCTCAAGACATTCGAGCAGCTGAAAGGCATGGCCGTATACGGCGAGGGCGCCAAGCAGCTCATCCAGAAGGCGCATGAGGCCTTGCGCTGAACCACGTGTGACGGATGCGCCCTGGACCAGGTACCTCATCCCGGGCGCACCTACCTGCCGTCGCGTGGTGCGCTCCCCTCCATGACGCCGAGACCAGCGCGCGTGATCTCAGGAGCTCGCGGAGTCACCGGCCTTCAACCCCGCTATGAACGAGGCCCATGCGCCCACGCCGAGGACAAGGTGCGGGCCGTCGGGGTTCTTGCTGTCGCGTACGGCCGTGACCCCAGGGACGTTGTGGGCCACTTCCACGCACTCTCCCTGAGAACTGCTGTAGCTGGACTTGTGAAACTCGAATGCGATCACCGGATCTCCTTGATCAAGCTTGCCAGTCGGGCACGTGTGTCTTCGGGGGACAGCGCGATCCTGCGAACGCTATCGAACAACCTTCGATACCTGTTCGCGTCATCCTCACGCTCCAGCCAGAGCTTTGATCCAGCGGTGTCCAGGTAGACGACGTCCAGAGAAGCCGGTTCCTCAAAGCCCACAATCACGAACGGGCCGCTCATTGCCGCGTGGGCCGGAGCCTCAAAGGGCCATACCTGAAGCTTGACGTTGAACATCGAAGACGCCTGAAGCAGACGTTCCAGCTGCGCCCGCATGACCCCCGGGCCCCCGACCTGCTGCCGTAGGACAGCCTCGGAGAGAACCGCCCAGAGCTCCAGCGGCTGGTCGTCGGTGAGTCGAGCCTGCCTGCTGATCCGTGCAGCCACGAACTGGTCGACTTCGTCCGGGTCTTCCCATACGTCATCCGCCACGGCCACCGCGCGGGCATACTCCGGTGTTTGCAGCAGCCCAGGGACCAACTGGTTCTGGAACGTCCGGATTCTCGAGGCTCCCGCTTCGAGCTGGATGTACTCGACCAGGTCGCCCAGGTCTGTGTACTCCTCCCACCAGCCTTTCGCCCGGCGGCGTTCACGGTCGGTCTTGGCCAGGGCGATCAGGCGTTCCCTCTCAGGCCCTGTGCGATCCAGCCCGTACAGATCACACAGGGCATGAAGATCGGGATCACGCACCGGCGAGAACCCGCGCTCCATCTTGGCGATCTTTGTTTGCGTAGCAGTGAGATGCCGCGCGGCCTGCGGCTGAGTCAGCCCCTTGGCATCGCGGAGCCGCAGTAGCTCCCCGCCGAGCTTCCTGCCCAGGACGGTGGACTTCCGCCCGTCACCCACCCGTTGGCTCGTCACCTGTGACCTCCCGTAAACGGCGGGCTCAGTCTCCAGTTGCCGAACTCGACATCGCAACTTGCGACTTGAGGTCATCACTCTCGGGAATTAATTCCCGAGAACAACTTGCGAAGCGATTCGACGCGATGTCACGCTGAGTTCCAGCCCGTAACGCTGCGACGTTGCTCGACCGTGAGGGCTCTCCAGTCGCGCTCCCCAGGGGATAGCCATGTCCACACGCGCCCGACCAGCAGCAACACGACTGACCGCCAGCCAATCGCGCGCCGCCGCCCACCGTTTCCCCAGCGACGGCCGTAGTGCGGGCCGAGCCCGCGCGATACTCCGCCGTCAGCTCCTGACCTGGCGGATCGGAGGCGAAGCGGCCCACTCCGCAGCGCTGTTGCTCTCCGAGCTGGTCACCAATGCGGTCACGGCACAAGCACCCCCTGCCCCCGACATCGGCGTCCGGTTCGCGCTATCGGACGGCCGGCTGCGGCTGGAGGTGCGGGACACGAGCGATGCACTGCCTGAGATGAAGCAAGCCGAGGAGGACGAAGAATGTGGACGTGGGCTGGTACTGGTGAACGCCTTGGCAAGTGGCTGGGGCATCGACAGGGACGGCACCGGAAAGATCGTGTGGGCGGAGTTGGCCATCTCCTCCACCGCACCGGAAGCCCACGAGACACCACCACGACGACTGCCGTAAGAGGTCAGAGGACCGCGGCCTCGACGCACCTGTCCTTCCGGGTCACAGCAGAGGCGCGTTGTCCCGATGGAGCCGTGGTCGGCCTCGGCTGCTGGCTGTCGCACTCGCCTCACCGTGCGCTCGGCTGGCTCCGGAAGCGAGCGGAAGATGTCGCGCAGCAGTTAGGTGCGCCCTACGACCGCCCGGTGCACGCGTGGCTGGACGACGCGACCGCATGCCGCTGGGCCGCGCACGGACTCGCCGCTGGGATTCCCTTCACCCTCAGGGCCGTTGACGCGGAGGGGTGCACCTACGCACTCGCCGTCCGCCCCGACGCCGGTGCTCGCACGGCGGTGCCTCGCAGCGTCGGCTTTGGTCAGGGGGCGGCATGACACCCAGCGAACGGCAGTCGCCCACGCTCACCGCGCACGGAATCTGGTGCGAGCGGTTCGTGTACCGCTCGTCGTCCGCGGATGACCTGCTCTCCTGGACGGCCGTCGCCGCCTACGACCCGGTACGGGCGGTTCGGCTCATCGGCTCCGACGCGCGGAGGATGGCCTCCCGGCTCCCGGAGCCCGTGCGAGACCCCAAGCTGAGGTGGCTGGACGCCCAGGGGCAGGTAGGCGCGATGGCGGCACTCGCCCGCGGGGAGGCCTGCGGCCTTTCCCTCAACTGTTCTGGATGGTGGGTGGAGTGGGTGGCCCGGCCGGTCACCTTCCTCCCCCTCGTCCATGGCATGGAGCCGTCTGGCCCCTGTCGAGCTGATCTCGCGCAGGACGTCAACGAGTCGTGGCACCGTCACCCGACACAACGGGAGCTGGACGAGCGGGTAGAACGCCTCTCGCGCCACTTCCCGCAGGGGTGGACGACGTCGTTGGGGGATCTCCTGGCCGGGTTCCGGCGGCTCCGTGAGGCGCTGGCGAGAGGTGAGAGGTGAGTCCGCAACCTCACCCCGCCAGGACGGCCCGCGTCGCCCGCTCTTCGACGCGGTACGGCCCCCCGACCTCCCACCCCTGTTCCATCGCGTCCGCGAAGGCGCCCGCCAGCAGGTGTTCGCCGAGCTCCGAGGGGTGGGTGCCGTCGTACGTGGCGGTGTCGAGGTACCAGCCGGCGGGCTCGGAGGCCAGCAGCAGCGGTGACGCCGGGGTGTCGAGGTCGGCGACGGTCTTGGCGAGGAGTTCGTTGAAGTGCCCGCACTGGCCGGCGAATTCGGGGTCGCCGGCGGCCCGGACGTTGGGGATGACCGGCATCAGGACGGCGCGGAGGTGCGGTGCCGCGGCGCGGGCCCGGGCGAAGAACTCCCGTACGTTCTCCGCGGTCTGCTCGGCGTCGGTGTAGAAGCCGAGGTCTATCAGGCCGAGGGAGATCAGCAGGGTGTCGGCCCGGTGGCGGCGCACCGCGTCGCCGATCAGGGGGGCCATGTGCAGCCAGCCCTCGCCCCAGCCGGCGAGATGGCACCGCGCCGCGTCGGGGAAGTCCGGGTCGGCGTAGGCGTGTGAGGTGGCGGCGTCCTCGGCGGGCTCGTGGAGGGTCCGGCGCGGGCCGACGATGCGGTACGGGCCGCCGTACGTCGCGTTCAGGTGCTGCCACATCCGGTAGCGCCAGGTGAAGTCGCCGGCGCTGCCGATCGTCATGGAGTCGCCGACGAACATGATCCTCATCCGGACATGATGACCGAGAACCTTTACCGGCCGGTACGTGACGCTGGCCACGCCGCAGCGGTCGGCGCCCCGGGATGGCAGTCTGTGCCCATGCGTTCGCTTCTGTGCGCGGCCGGTGCCGCGGGGCTCCTGTGGGTGGCGGCGGCCGGGCCCGCCGCCGCCGATGAGCCCGACGGCTTCACCATCAGCGATTCCCGGATCACCGAGTCCAGCGGCCTGGCCGCCAGCCGGGCCCACCCGGGGATCTACTGGACCCACAACGACAGCGACGACGGCCCGTACGTCTACGCCGTCGACGGCTCCTCCGGCCGTACGGTCGCCAGGATCACGCTGCGCGGCATCGGTGCGCCGCGGGACGTGGAGGCGATCTCGGTCGGCCCGGACGGCAACGTCTACCTCGGCGACATCGGCGACAACCTCGGCGGGTCGTGGGACCACGTGTGGATCTACCGCTTCCCCGAGCCGAAGAAGCTGCACGACGCCACCGTCACCGCCACCCAGTTCAGCGTGCGGTACGCGGACGGCCCGCGGGACGCCGAGTCGCTGATGGTGCACCCCAAGACCGGGCGGGTCTATATCGCCAGCAAGAAGCAGGACGGCACCGGCGCGCTCTACGAGGGCCCCCAGCGCCTGGCCACCGGCGGCATCAACACCTTCCGCAAGGTCGCGCCGATCGAGCTGTGGGCGACCGACGGGGCGTTCTCCCCGGACGGCACGCGCCTGGTGATGCGCAGCTACTTCGGCGCCCGGATCTACCGCTGGCAGGACGGCCGCCCCAAGGACCTCGGCAGCGTGGGCGTCCCGATCCAGCAGCAGGGCGAGTCGGTCACCTTCACTCACGACGGCCGGACCCTGATGTACGGCTCGGAGGGTGCGGACAGCGAGGTCAAGCCGGTCGGTCTGAGCGACGACCAGCTGCCGGACTCGTCGAAGGACGATTCCGCGAACGGCGACGGTGCCAACGGCCATGGCGAGAAGGGGAGTTCGGGCGCCGACGAGCTGGATCCTTCCTTCGTCAAGGGCGCCATGGTCCTCGCCGTGGCCACGGCGCTGGTCGTCGGGCTGCGCAGGCTGCTGCGCCGCCGATGACGGTGAGAGCCGGGGCCTGACCGGGTGCCGGGTACCGGGTGCCGGTCCCGCCGCGACCGGTCCGTCCGGCCTGGTCGCGGCGGCTCAACCCGCGTCCGCTACACCTCCGTTGACAACACACCCGGCCAACGATCTGAAGATCCAATGAAAATGATCTAGTGTCGTCGCCGTCCCTTTCCGACGCGGTGTCTCCCCGCGGGGATGCACCGTGAGCACAGAGAAAACATGTGAGGAACGTGCGAAACAAGAAGGCCATAGTCGCGGGGCTCGCGCTCCTGGCCGTCGGCGCTCTGCAGACGCCGGCTTTTGCCACCGGCCACTCGTCCAGCCGGGGCGAGACCATCACCGTCCGCGGCAGCGGCACCTATGTGTCCTCGGTGACGACGACGCGGACGCCGCACGCCTTCAAGGACAAGGCGCACCTGATCCTGAGGGACAGCAGCAACCACTACCGCCAGGAACTGCGCGGCTGGACGGACACCAACAACTACCAGAACAAGGACTACCGCACCTGGTCGATCAAGCAGCACGTCCCGAACGGCTGGCGGGTGTGCGCCGAGTGGTGGGGCTACGGCTACAAGCACCCCTTCAAGGGCATGCCCTGCGTGATCGTCCACAAGTGACCGGGCCGTTCGCCGTCATGGCGGACTAGTTCCTCCAAGGCGGCGGCACGCCTATCCCTCGCCCGTTCCTCCCGCGCCCTCGGCCAGCCGCAGTTCGTAGTGGAGGGTCCGCTGCTTCTTCAGCCGGTGGGCGAGCGGCACCAGGAGGCCGTGGATCAGCGGGTACTTGCGGGTCAGCGAGCGCTCGGCCCGCCGGTACTCGCGGGTCTGCGGGTCCAGCAGCCGGGCCCGCGCCCTGACCGCGGGTCCGGTGGGGCGGCCCCGCCAGGTGGCGGGGCGGATCTCCACTTCGGGGAAGTTCCGCATCCGCTTGACCTTCCAGGCGCCGCTGTAGGTGCGGATGTACGCATGGTCGCCGTCGACGGCGATGTTGACGGGGGTGCCGACGCCGCTGCCGTCCCGCTTGTACGTGGTCAGCAAGACCGCTCCTTGCCGCTCGAAGGGGGCGAGGCCAGGGCTGGGGGGAGTCGTCATGTCTCCCATGGAGGCATATCCGGCCCGGTCCGGCATGCTCCGGGCCGGTCCGGCACGCCCTGGTGCGTCCTTTCGGAGGAGCCGGTGAGGACCTGGTGAGGAGCCGGTGAGGGGTCGGTGGCAAGGCGCGCCAGGTTCGGCGCGGGGCCCCGTAACGGCGACGGGCCCCGGCGGTCGTCCGCCGGGGCCCGTCGTCAGGGCGTGCCGCCGTGGCCGGCGTACGCTCCGCGGCCGTCGTTACAGCTGGCCGATGACGTGGTCGATGCAGCGGGTCAGCGCCTCGACGTCCGCCGGGTCGATCGCCGGGAACATCGCGATCCGCAGCTGGTTGCGGCCGAGCTTGCGGTACGGCTCGGTGTCCACGATGCCGTTGGCGCGCAGCGCCTTGGCGACCGCCGCCGCGTCGATGTCCTCGTTGAAGTCGATGGTGCCGATGACCTGCGACCGCTTGGCCGGGTCGATGACGAACGGGGTGGCGTACTTGGAGTCCTCGGCCCAGCCGTAGAGGGTGCGCGCGGAGGTGGCGGTGCGGCGGACCGCCCAGTCCAGGCCGCCCTGGCCGTTGAGCCACTCCAGCTGCTCGTTGAGCAGGAAGAGGGTGGACAGCGCCGGGGTGTTGTAAGTCTGGTTCTTGCGGGAGTTGTCGATCGCCGTGGGGAGCGAGAAGAACTCCGGGATGTGGCGGCCGGAGGCGTGGATGCGCTCGGCGCGCTCGATCGCGGCCGGCGAGAACACGCCGATCCACAGCCCGCCGTCGGAGGCGAAGGACTTCTGCGGGGCGAAGTAGTAGACGTCGGTCTCGGCGATGTCCACGGGGAGGCCGCCGGCGCCGGAGGTGGCGTCGACCAGCACCAGGGAGCCGGCGTCCGCGCCCGCGACCCGGCGGAGCGGGGCGGCGACACCGGTGGAGGTCTCGTTGTGGGTGAAGGCGTAGACGTCCACGCCCTCCTCGGCCTGCGGGTCCGGGTGGCTGCCCGGGTCGGCGGAGACGACGGTGGGCTCGGCCAGCCACGGCGCCAGCTTGGCGGCCTTGGCGAACTTCGAGGAGAACTCGCCGAAGGAGAGGTGCTGGGACTTGGTGTCGATCAGGCCGTGCGTCGCGATGTCCCAGAACGCGGTGGAGCCGCCGTTGCCGAGGACAACCTCGTAGCCCTCGGGGAGCTGGAAGAGGTCGCGCACCCCCTCGCGCACCTTGCCGACCAGGTTCTTGACCGGGGCCTGGCGGTGGGACGTGCCGAGCAGGGAGCTGCCGGTGGCGGCGAGGGCGTCGAGCGCCTCCGTACGCACCTTGGAGGGGCCCGCGCCGAAGCGTCCGTCGGCGGGCTTGATGTCAGCGGGAATCTGGATATCAGCCACGGGGGAAGCCTAATCCGTCGGGCTGCGCGGCTCGGCGGCACGTCCAGCGGGTGAGATGACGGTGGACCGTACGGTGGACGGCCGGTCGGAGCCTCAGGCGGGCGGAGTGTCCCCGGCGTAGAGGGCGGTGAGGTCGGCGGCGGCGTCGGCCAGCACCCGCCGGGCCTCGGGCGGGTCGAGCACCTCCAGGGAGTCGCCGAACTGCAGCAGCTGGCGGACCGCCCGGACCACGGGGTAGGCCAGCTCGATGACGGCCCAGCTGTCCTCCTCGGTGCCGCCGCTGCCCTCCCCTCCCGCGTCGCTGCCGTTCTCCCCCGCGTCGCCGCCGTCCCCCTCGCCCACACCCTCGCCGTCGCCCGTACGGGGCGGTCCGGTCAGCGCCGGGCCCAGGATCCGTACGGCCAGGTCCAGCCGCTCCCGGCGGATCCTGGCGGTGACCCGTACGCCGGCCGGCCGGTCCTCCACCTGGCGCCGCAGCTGCCGCCAGACGTCGCCGAGCTCCACGCCCGGGCGGCGCCGCACCGGGGCGTCGGTGAGCACCGCGGACGCCACCCGGTCGGCGCGGAACAGCTGCGGACGGCCGCGCCGGTCCGCGACGAGGTACCAGGTGCCGGCCTTGGCCACCAGCCCGTACGGGTCGACGGTGTAGGTGCGCAGCCGGGTCTCGCCGCCGTGGCGGTAGCGGATGCGCAGCCGGAGGTCGGTGTAGACCGCGGCGTGCAGGTCGTCCAGGTCGGCCGCGGGGCGGGGGCCGCTCAGCCAGCGGTCCGGGTCGACCAGGATGCGGCGGCCGGTCAGCTCCGCGGCCGGGCGGTGCGGTGCGGGCAACGCGGCCATCACCTTGCGCAGCGCCGAGCCGAGCGCGTCGTCCAGGCCGAGCGCGGTGTGCGCGCCCTGGGCGGCCAGGACGAACAGGGCGCGCGCCTCGTCGGTGGTCAGGCCGGTGACATCGGTGCGGAAGCCGGGCAGCAGGGCGATCCCGCCGTGCCGGCCGCGCTCGGCGTAGACCGGTACCCCGGCCGCGGAGAGCGCCTCGATGTCGCGGTAGACGGTGCGGGTGGAGACCTCCAGCCGCGCGGCGAGTTCGCTCGCGGGGACCCGGCCGCGGGTCTGGAGGAGCAGCAGGATCGAGAGCAGGCGGTCCGACTTCACAGCCCGATTTATATATGACGGCGGATGTCAAGTTATCGCTGGAGAGTGCCGGGCATGGAGAGCATCGACCTCGTACCGCAGACCGACCCCGCTTCCGCCCTCGACCCGGCCGCCGTCGCGGCCCTCGTCCGCCGGGTGCGGGGCCCCGTCCTCCTCCCCGGCGACGACGGGTACGACGCCGAGCGGTCCGGGTTCCAACTGGCCCGCCGGCACCGGCCGGCCGTCATCGTGGGCGCCCGGTCCGCGGACGACGTGGCCGCCGCGGTGGCCTTCGCCGGGGACCAGGGGCTGCCGGTCGCCGTCCAGGCCACCGGGCACGGGCTGTCCGCGGTCACCGACGGCGGGCTGCTGATCAGCACCCGGCGGATGTCCGGGGTGCGGGTGGACGCGGCGGCGGGCACCGCCCGGGTCGAGGCGGGCGCGGTGTGGGGCCGGGTCGTCGAGGCGGCCGCCCCGCACGGACTGGCGCCGCTGAACGGCTCCTCCCCGGGCGTCGGCGTCGTCTCGTACACCCTCGGTGGCGGGGTGGGGGTGCTGGCTCGGACGTACGGCTTCGCCGCGGACCGGGTGCGGTCGGTCGACCTGGTGACCGCCGACGCCCGGCAGCTGCACGTGACGGCGGAGGGCGACCCCGAGCTGTTCGGGGCGCTGCTCGGCGGGGGCCACGGCCTGGGGGTGGTGACCGCGATGGAGTTCGCGCTGGTGCCGGTGGCCCGGCTCTACGGCGGGCAACTGGTCTTCGCCGGCGAGCAGCTCGACCGGGTGCTGGAGGCGTACCTGACCTGGACGGACGCCGTCCCGGACGAGCTGACGTCGTCGGTGGCGCTGATCGCCTACCCCGACCTGCCGCAGCTGCCCGAGGCGCTGCGCGGCCGCTATCTGGTGCAGATCCGGATCGCGTACACCGGGAGCGCCGAGGAAGGCGAGCGCCTGGTGGCGCCGCTGCGCGCGGTGGGCCCGCGGGTGAGCGACGACCTGCGGGAGATGCCGTACGCCGAGTCGGGCACCATCCACCGCGACCCCAGCGACCCGCACGCCTACGACGGCGACAACGCGCTGCTCGGCGGGCTGGACGCGGCGGCGCTGCGCCGGGTGGCGGCGCTGACCGGGCCGGCGGCACCGGTGATGACCGTGGTGCAGCTCAACCACCTGGGCGGCGCGCTGGCCCGGGGCGGCGGTGCGGTCGGCCACCGCGACGCCCGGTGGGCGCTGCGGCTGCTGTCCCCGCTGACGGGCGACGACGCCGACGCCGCGCTGGCGACCGTACGGGCGCTGCACGCCGAGGCGCTGGCGGCGGTCGCGCCCTGGCGGCTGGGCCGGAGCGTGAACTTCCTCTTCGGCAGCCACGGGCAGCGGCCGGACGCGGAAGACGTGGCGCGCAGCGTCCACGACGCCGAGGAGCACCGGCGGCTGACGGAGCTCAAGGCCGCGCACGACCCGGAGAACCTCTTCCGCTTCCACCCGGCCGCGGCCGCCGACCGCGCACCGGCCACCACTGCCGTCCCTGCCGTAACGCACTGATCGGCACGCCGGGGTATCCATCCGGCCGTCGAAGTGGGCAGGCTGGGGGCATGGCTGATCGCACGGAGTCGGAGCAGCGGGACCTGGCGGAGGAGTTGGCGGCCGCGGTGCGGGGGGAGGTGTCCTTCGCCGCGGGGGACCGGGCGCTGATGACGATGGACGCCTCCAACTACCGGCGGGTGCCCCGGGCGGTGGTCGCGCCCCGGGACGCCGAGGACGTCGCGGCGGCGCTGCGGGTGTGCCGCGCCCACGGCGTACCGGTGGTGCCGCGCGGCGGCGGGACGAGCATCGCCGGGCAGGCGACCGGCGTCGGGGTGGTGCTGGACTTCACCCGGCACATGCGGCGGATCGTGTCGCTGGACCCGGCCGCCCGTACCGCCGTCGTCCAGCCGGGCCTGGTCCTGGACGACCTGCGGGCGGCGGCCGGCCGGCACGGGCTGACGTTCGGCCCCGATCCGTCCACCCACAGCCGCTGCACCCTCGGCGGCATGATCGGCAACAACTCCTGCGGTTCGCACTCGGTGGCCTGGGGCACCACCGCCGACCACGTCCGGACACTGGAGCTGCTGACGTACGGCGGGGAGCGGGTGAGCGCCGGCCGCGGCGCCGACGCCCAGGGCGCCCCCACCGGGCTGCCGCCCCGCCTCCGGGACGGGGTGAAGGCCCTGGTCGACCGGGAGTTGGCGCTGCTGCGCACCGGCTACCCCGACCTCCCCCGGCGGATCTCCGGCTACGCCCTGGACGCGCTGCTGCCAGAGGCCGGCACCGACCTCGCCCGCGCCCTGACCGGCAGCGAGGGCACCCTCGGCGTGCTGACCGAGGCGACCGTACGGCTGGTGGAGACCCCCGCGGCCCGGGTGCTGGCCGTCCTCGCCTACCCCGACGAGAGCGCCGCGGCGGAGGCCGCGCACACCCTGCTGCCGCACCGTCCGATGACCGTCGAGGGGATGGCCGCCGACCTGGTGGCCGGGGCGAGCGGGCTGCCGGAGGGCGGCGCCTGGCTGTTCGTGGAGATGGGAGGGGAAAGCCCGGCGGAGGCGACGGCCCGCGCCGAGGCACTCTGCCGGGCGGCCGCGGACGGCACCACCGGGCACGCGGTGGTCACCGACCCGGCCGGCCAGCGGGCGCTGTGGCGGATCCGGGAGGACGCCTCGGGCACCGCGACCCGGATGCCCGATGGCAGTGAGGCCTGGCCCGGTTGGGAGGACTGTGCCGTGCCGCCGGCCCGACTGGGCCCGTACCTGCGGGACTTTCGGGCCCTGCTCACCCAGTACGGGCTGCGCGGCACCCCCTACGGCCACTTCGGCGACGGCTGCATCCACGTCCGGATCGACTTCGACCTGCTCACGCCGCCGGGCATCCGCCGCTTCCGGGAGTTCTCCGGCGACCTGGCCGACCTGGTGGTCGCGCACGGCGGTTCGCTCTCCGGCGAGCACGGCGACGGCCAGGCCCGCGCCGAGCTGCTGCCCCGGATGTACGGGCCGGAGCTGGTCGGCCTGTTCGGGCGGTTCAAGGACCTCTTCGACCCGTCCGCCGGCCTCAACCCGGGCATGCTGGTGCGCCCCGACCGGCTCGACGAGAACCTGCGCTTCGCCCCGCTGCCCACCGGCCCGGTCCCGGTCGCCTTCGGCTATCCGGACGACGACGGCGACTTCTCCGCCGCCGTCCGCCGCTGCGTCGGCGTCGCCAAGTGCCGTAACGCCACGCTGCCGACGGGCTCCTCCGACGTGATGTGCCCGTCTTTCCGGGCCACCGGCGAGGAGCAGCACTCCACCCGCGGCCGGGCCCGGCTGCTGCACGAGATGCTCGCCGGCGAGGTGATCACCGACGGCTGGCGGTCGCCCGAGGTGCGCGACGCGCTGGACCTCTGCCTGTCCTGCAAGGGCTGCCGCAGCGACTGCCCGGTCGGCGTCGACATGGCCACCTACAAGGCGGAGTTCCTCCACCACCACTACGCGGGCCGGGTGCGCCCCGCCGCCCACTACTCGATGGGCCGCCTCCCGGAGTGGCTGCGCGCCGCCGCCCCGGCGGCCCCCGCGTTCAACGCCCTGGCCCGCACGCCGCTGGCCACCGTCGCCAAGCGCCTGGGCGGGATCGCGCCCGAGCGCCCGATCCCCCGCCTGGCCACCGAGACCCTCACCCGCTGGTGGTGGCGCCGCCGGAAGACGGCGGCTCCCGGGGCAGCGGCCGGCCGCACCGTCGTGCTGTGGCCCGACACCTTCACCAACCACCTCTCCCCCGAGGTCGGCCGCGCCGCGGTACGCGTCCTGGAGGCCGCCGGCCTGCGCCCCCTGCTGCCGCCCACCGCCCCGCCGCGCCCGGCCGGTGCCGCCCCGCTGCCGCGCCGGCACCGCCCGCTGTGCTGTGGCCTGACGTACGTCTCCACCGGCCAACTGGACCGGGCGCGGGCGGTGATGCGCCGCACCGTCGAGGTCCTGGCCCCGCTGGTACGCGCCGGCCGCCCGCTGGTGGTCCTCGAACCCAGCTGCGCCGCCGCGCTCCGCACCGACCTGCCCGAGCTGCTCGCCGACGACCCCCGCGCGGCCCAACTGGCCGCCTCCGTCAAGACGTTCGCCGAGGCCCTGGAAGAGCTGGCCCCCGACTGGCGGCCCCCGCGCCTGGACCGCCCCGTCGCCGGCCAGACCCACTGCCACCAGCACGCCGTCCTCGGCGACGCCGCCGACCGCCGCCTGCGCGAACGCGCCGGCCTCACCGGCGACCTGAGCGGCGGCTGCTGCGGCCTGGCCGGCAACTTCGGCTTCGAACGCGGCCACTACGACACCTCGGTGGCCTGCGCCGAGGACCAACTGCTGCCGTCCGTCCGCCAGTCGCCCCCCGGCACCGAGATCCTCGCCGACGGCTTCTCCTGCCGCACCCAGCTGGACCACCTCGGCGACCGCCCGGGCCGGCACCTCGCAGAGGTCCTGGCGGAGGCGCTGGACGCGCAGGAGGAGGCAGGAACACCCGAGGGGGGTGAGGGCGGCTGAGCCGTCAGACCAGTGGGGCGTCCCGGTCCCGCGGGACCGCTCAGGCGTTGAGGTCCAGCACGCGGACCGGTTCGCCGTCCCACCGCTTCGGCTCGGTGGTGGCGACGATCGCGCCGTCGGGACGGTCCGGTGTGGGCTGCGCCGCGTACTGGCAGTGAGCCGCGGCCCAGGTCTCCTGTTGGGCGACGGCCAAGGCAGTGGGCAGGCCCAGGTCCAGGACGGTGATGCCGGGCAGCGCGGCCAGCTGCTCCGCGGTGCCGGGCCGCCCACGGTCCGCCTCTGCGGGCCCTGGACGTGGGACTTCCCGAGCCCGGCCGAGATCGAGGCCGGACAGCGCGCACGCACAGCGTGGATGATCCGGTTGGCCGGGCTGATGGCCGCCGGCAACCCGGCCGACGCCGAGCCCGTGCAGGCTGAGCTGAACGGCCCACGGGTCCGGGGCCGCTTCGCCCGCCGCCCCGCGGTCCTTGCTTCGAGCACACTCCAAGGCGTTGGCTGGACGACCATGAAGTACACGCAGCTCGGACGCACCGGACTCAAGGTCAGCCGACTCGTCCTCGGCACGATGAACTTCGGACCCCAGACCGACGAGGCGGAGAGCCACACCATCATGGACGCGGCGCTCGGCGCGGGCGTCAACCTCGTCGACACCGCCAATGTCTACGGCTGGGGCGCCAACAAGGGCCGCACCGAGGAGATCGTCGGCTCGTGGTTCGCCAAGGGCGGCGGCCGGCGTGACAAGACCGTGCTGGCCACCAAGCTCTACGCGAACATGGCGCCGGACGACGGCAAGGTCTGGCCCAATCACGACAAGCTCTCCGCGCTCAACATCCGGCGCTCGGTGGACGCCAGCCTGAAGCGGCTGGGCACCGACTACATCGACCTCTACCAGTTCCACCACGTCGACCGGGACACGCCGTGGGAGGAGATCTGGCAGGCCATGGACGTGCTCGTCCAGCAGGGCAAGATCCTCTACGTCGGGTCGTCCAACCACGCCGGCTGGCACCTCGCCCGCGCCAATGAGACCGCCGCCCGCCGCGGCAGTTACGGCCTGGTCAGCGAGCAGTGCCTGTACAACCTCGCGGAGCGGCGGGCCGAGATGGAGGTCATCCCGGCCGCCCGGGACTACGGCCTGGGCGTCATCCCCTGGTCCCCGCTGCACGGCGGGCTGCTGGGCGGCGCGCTGCGCAAGGAGCGGGAGGGCGGCGGGGCCCGTACGGCGGGTGGCCGCTCGGCCGACTCGCTGGCGAACTCCACCATCCGCTCCCAGGTCCAGTCCTACGAGGACCTGGTGGACCGGCACGGCCTGGAGCCCGGCGAGGTCGCGCTCGCCTGGCTGCTCACCCGGCCCGGTGTCACCGGGCCGATCGTCGGCCCCCGCACCCTGGAGCAGCTCACCTCCGCGCTGCGCGCCGTGGACCTGGACCTGTCGCAGGAGCTGCTGGCGTCGCTCGACGAGATCTTCCCCGGACCGGGACCGTCGCCGGAGGCGTTCGCCTGGTGAGGCGGGGCCGCGCTGCGCCGGGGCGGCGGGGTCGCACCGCCGTCGGTGCACCGCCTCAGCGCACGGCCGCCGCCACGATCACGACGACGAGCAGCACGGCGAACAGGCCGGACATGATCCGGTTACGGGTTTTGGGATCCACCCTCGAAGCGTAACCGGGCCGGGCCGGAGGACCGCACCGGCCCGGGTCTGGGCCGCACCTTAGGACGGCACCCGGCCCGCCAGCGGCCAGGAGGCGATCTCCTCGTAGCGCGGATGGCTGCCCGCAGCACCCGGCCGCGGCAGGTGGCTGCGCATCAGTGAGAGCGACCCGACCGTCCAGGGGGAGCCGGTGAAGTCCTTCAGGGCGGTGGCGTACGGGGCGAGGCGTACGGAGGGGACGCGGTTGCGGGCGAGGGTGAGGTGGGGGGTGTACGGGCGGTGCTCGTCGGCCATGGCGACGCCGGCCCGGCGGGCCGCGGCCGTCGCCGCGTCGGCGAGCCGGCGCATGGCGGGGCGGTCGCCGTCGGCCCCGGCCCACACCACCCGGTCCGAGAACCGGCCGCCGCCGGAGAGCCACAGCTCGTACGGGTCCCGGCGGCGGGCCGCCCGCGCCAGGCGTTCCTGGAGTTCGGGGACGGTGTCGTCGGGGACCTCGCCGTAGAAGGCGAGGGTGAAGTGCCAGCCGTCCGGCCCGGTCCAGCGCAGCCGGTCGGCGGCCGGCAGCTCCTTCAGCAGCGCCACCTCGGCGGCCAGTTCCCTCAGTACGGGGGCGGGGGGCAGAACGGCGGCGAAGAGTCTCATGGGGCAGGCGTACGCCGTGCTGCCGCCGGCGTCAATTTCGGCGGGAAGTGCGCGCCGGGGGCCGGCCGCCGCGCTGGCGGCCGGGCCCCGTACGGAGCGGACCGGGGTGTCCGGTGCCCTAGACCGCCGGCGCCAGTTCCGCGTCCGCGGGCGGCGCCGGCTGCGGCGTCCTCGGTACGAACGCGATGTGCCGGCGGCCCCGCCGCAGGTCGATCTGGAGGCGGAGGCCGCCCATCCGGGCCAGGACCAGGCCGATCAGGCCGGCCGCGGTGAGCGAGATCACGCCGCCCGTCAGGAAGCCGATCCGGGCGCCGAAGGCGTCGGTGACCCAGCCGACGATGGGCGCACCGAGCGGGGTGCCGCCCATGAACACCATCATGAACAGGCTCATCACCCGGCCGCGCATCGCCGGGTCGGTGGCCATCTGGACGCTGGAGTTGGCGGTGACGTTGATGGTCAGGCCGACCATGCCGATCGGCGCCAGCAGGGCCGCGAAGATCCAGAAGGACGGGGCCAGCGCGGCGGTGATCTCCAGCCCGCCGAAGACCATCGCGGCGCCCACCAGCAGGCGGAGTCGGGAGCTGGCGCGGCGGGCCGCGAGCAGCGCGCCGATCAGCGAGCCGGCCGCCATCAGGCCGTTGAACAGGGCGTAGGTGCCGGCGCCCTGGTGGAAGACGTGGTAGACGAACGCGGTCAGCCAGATCGGGAAGTTGAAGCCGAAGGTGCCGATGAAGCCCACCAGGACGATCGGCCAGATCAGGTCGGGGCGGTCGGAGACATAGCGCAGGCCCTCGCGCAGCTGGCCCTTGCGCCGCGGGACCGGGTCGGCCTTGTGGAGTTCGGAGGTCCGCATCATCAGCAGGCCGGCGAGCGGGGCGATGAAGGACAGGCCGTTGAAAAGGAAGGCCCAGCCGCTGCCGAAGGCGGTGATCAGTACGCCGGCGAGGGCGGGGCCGATCAGGCGGGCGGACTGGAAATTGGCGGAGTTGAGGCTGACGGCGTTGCGCAGGTCGCCCTGACCGACCATCTCGGAGACGAACGCCTGCCGGGCCGGGTTGTCGACGACGGTGACCAGGCCGAGGAGGAAGGCGACGAGGTAGACGTGCCAGACCTGCACCTGGCCGCTGAGCGTGAGCACGGCGAGGGCCAGGCCGGTCAGCCCCATGGCGGACTGGGTCACCAGCAGCAGCCGGTGCTTGGGGAAGCGGTCGGCGATCACACCGCCGTAGAGCCCCAGCAGCAGCATCGGCAGGAACTGCAGCGCGGTGGTGATGCCGACCGCGGCCGAGGAGCCGGTGAGGCTGAGCACCAGCCAGTCCTGGGCGATGCGCTGCATCCAGGTGCCGGTGTTGGACACCACCTGGCCGGTGGCGAAGAGTCGGTAGTTCCGTATGCGGAGCGAGCTGAACATGCCCTGGCGCGGTGTGGCGGCGGGGCCGGGGGCGGCCGGTGCGCCCGCCGGGCCTGCGGCGAGGCCCGGGGCGGTGGCCCCTGTGGTCGCGGTCGCGTCGTCGGAAACCGTGTCGTGGTGGGAGTTCGGTGCGGGGGCGGAGGGTGCTCCGGATCCCGTACTCAAAGTGGGTTCGCCTCCTCGGGCTTGGCGTTTCTACAACTGGGCGAGCTTCTCCAGTACCGGCGCGGCGGCGCGCACCTTCGCCCACTCGTCCTCGTCCAGCCCGGAGGCCAGCTCGGCGAGCCAGGCGTTGCGCTTGCGGCGGCTCTCCTCAAGCATCGCCTCGGCCTGTTCGGTCTGGGTGACGACCTTCTGGCGGCGGTCCTCGGGGTGCGGTTCGAGCCGGACCAGCCCCTTGGCCTCCAGCATGGCCACGATGCGGGTCATCGACGGCGGCTGGACGTGCTCCTTGCGGGCCAGCTCCCCCGGAGTGGCGCTGCCGCAGCGGAAGAGGGTGCCGAGCACCGACATCTCGGTGGGGCTCAGCGACTCGTCCACCCGCTGGTGCTTGAGGCGGCGCGACAGGCGCATCACGGCTGACCGCAGCGCATTGACCGCGGCCGCGTCATCTGGGGTGCCCTCCCGGCCGTCGGGCTGGGGGCGGGACAGTTCCGGCATGGTCTTTAGCGTAACTCATTACCCTCCCTAAGGACAGCCGTGGGGTGACCCCCGGGAGGCGTCACCTGTAGGCGTCACCCGTCGGCATCACCCGTACGAGTGGGGACGCGGCGGAAAGTGACACGCCTGACCGCACGGGGACGGGACCGTGTCCGTATGGGATCGCGAGTGCTCAGCCTGCGCGTGGACGGGGAGCTGCTGGAGCGCCTCCAGCAGCACGCCGCGAAGCGCGGAATGAGCGTCCAGGACTATGTGGTCCGGACGCTCGTCCGCGAGGACTTCGACGAGCGGTTCAAGACGTCGGTGGACGAAAACGAACGGCTCGGGATCTGGGGCACCGCCACCTGATCCCGAGCCGCCCGGCCGCGCGCCCCGCCCGCTACTTGACCCCGAGGGCCATCTCGATCGGGTGCAGCAGGAAGTAGATCAGGAAGCAGAGGCCGACGACGTCCAGCAGCCAGGGGATCTGCTTGAAGCGGCCGGTGGCGGTGCGCAGCAGAATGAAGGCGAGGACGCCGATGCCGATGCCGTTGGTGATGCTGTAGGTGAACGGCATCGAGATGATCGTCAGGAACGCGGGGATGCCGACGGTGAAGTCGCCCCAGTCGATGTCCTTGACGTTGGCGGCCATGATCAGGAAGCCGACGACCAGCAGTGCGGGCGTCGCGGCCTGCGAGGGGACGACCGTCGCCAGCGGCGTGAAGACCAGCGCGAGCAGGAAGAGCCCGCCGGTCATCAGGTTCGCCAGGCCCGTCCGGGCGCCCTCGCCGACACCGGCGGTGGACTCCACGAAGCAGGTGTTGGCCGAGGCGGAGCCGAAGCCGCCGCCCGCGACCGCGATGCCGTCGACCATCAGGATCCGGCCCATGCCCGGCAGGTTGCCGTCCTTGTCGGTCAGGCCGGCCTCCTCGCCGACGCCGATGATGGTGCCCATCGCGTCGAAGAAGCCGGACAGCAGCACGGTGAAGACGAAGAGGCAGCCGGTCAGCACGCCGACTTCCTTGAAGCCGCCGAAGAGGCTGATGTGCCCGATCAGGCCGAAGTCCGGGACGTCAATGATCTTGGAGGGCACGTTGGGGACCGCCAGGCCCCAGGCCGCGTCCGGGGTGTTGGTGACCGCGTTGAGGACGATCGCGACCACCGCCATGGAGACCATGCCGATCAGGATCGCGCCCTTGACCTTCCGCACCACCAGCACGAACATCAGCGCCAGCCCGATGACGAAGATCAGCACCGGCCAGCCCTTGAGCTGACCGCCCTGCCCCAGCCCCATCGGGACGGTGGTGTGCGCGGCGTCGGGGTTACGGCTGACGAAGCCGGAGTCGACCAGGCCGATCAGCGAGATGAACAGGCCGATGCCGATGGCGATGGCCCGCCGCAGCCCGTTGGGGATCGCGTCCATCACCCGCTGCCGCAGGCCCGAGGCGACCAGGATCATCAGCACCAGACCGGCGAGCACGACCATGCCCATCGCGTCCGGCCAGCTCATCTTGGGGGCGAGCTGGAGCGAGACCACCGCGTTGATACCGAGGCCGGCCGCGATGGCGATCGGGACGTTGCCGACGACACCCATCAGGACCGTGCTCAGACCGGCCATCAGGGCGGTGGCGGTGACCAGTTGGCCGTTGTCGAGGTGGTGGCCGAACTTATCGACTCCGGAGCCGAGGATGATCGGGTTCAGCACGATGATGTACGCCATCGCGAAGAACGTCGCCAGGCCGCCACGGAGTTCGCGGCCAACCGTCGACCCCCGCTCGGAGATCTTGAAGAAGCGGTCGAAACCGTTCTTGGGCGGCATCGGAGCCGGGTTCTCAAGGGTGTCGACCGGCGTGGTGGCCGAGGGGGACATGCGGGGACCTCAGTCGTACGGGCCTGGGGAGGCGCGGGGGCCCGAGGGCCCGGAACACAACGGATCATGAATATCCGGATCACATTGGATGAATCGACGATTCAATCCGGTCAGATCCAGAAAGGTTCAGTATGAATAAACAAGCCAGTGATCGCTATCTCCGCGCGTAGACCCTTGGCGGGCCAGGCCGGGAAGCCGGCCGCTGCGGCCGTGGGCTCCCCCATCCGGCCGTACGCCGCACTCCCCGGACGTCCCGGCCCCGCCTCGGACCGCCCGGCCCCACCTCGCAGGGCCCTGGACCACCCCGCACCACCCCACACCACCCCGGACCGCCCCGGACCCGCCCGGACCGCCCCCGTAAGCTTGGGCACCATGTGGAAGAAGTCCGAACTGCGCGAGGCCCCCGCGCCGCTGGAGGGCCCGGTCGTCGGCACGGTCATCGGCGGCACCGTCATCTGGTTCGTGCTCTTCCTCGGCCAGCTGCCCTTCTACGGCTGGTATGCCGACCACGGCCACGCCTGGTGGGTGTGGACCTGCCTGGCCGGCGGCGGCCTGGGACTGGTGGGCATCTGGTACGTCCGCCGGCGCGACGCCGCCATCAAGCGCGCCGCGGCCGCCGCCGACTCCTGAACCACCCGGCGAACCGCCCGTTCCCGCCCCGGAACCACGCCGCCGCACCCAGCGGGTGAAGTGCGCCGTCCGCCCGTAACGTCGGGGGCATGACGGAGCGGGCGCCGACCGGTGCCGAACCCCCCGGCCCGGACCGGGCGCCGGCCGGCCGCAGTGCGCAGCAGCCGGTCCACCCCGGTCTGACCGCCGCCGAGGTCGCGGAGCGGGTGGCCCGGGGAGAGGTCAACGACGTCCCGGTACGGTCCTCCCGCTCCACCGCCGACATCGTCCGTGCCAATGTCTTCACCCGCTTCAACGCCATCATCGGCGTGCTCTTCGCAATCATCCTGGTCATCGGGCCCCTCCAGGACGGCCTCTTCGGCTTTGTGATCGTCGCCAACACCGGCATCGGCATCGTCCAGGAGCTGCGCGCCAAGAAGACCCTGGACAAGCTGGCGGTCATCGGCGAGGCGCGGCCGACCGTCCGGCGGGGCGGCACCGCCGACCGAATCCCCACCTCCGAGGTCGTCCTGGGCGACCTCATCGAGCTCGGCCCCGGCGACAAGGCCGTCGTCGACGGCGAGGTCCTGGAGTCCGACGGGCTGGAGATCGACGAGTCGCTGCTGACCGGCGAGGCCGACCCGGTCCTGAAGAAGCCCGGCGAACCGGTGCTCTCGGGCAGCTTCGTGGTCGCCGGCGGCGGCGCCTTCACCGCCACCAAGGTCGGCCGCGAGGCGTACGCCGCCCAGCTCGCGGAGGAGGCCAGCCGCTTC
The DNA here is from genome assembly GCF_040641675.1 of Streptomyces sp. NPDC020742. NCBI lineage: Bacteria > Bacillati > Actinomycetota > Actinomycetes > Kitasatosporales > Streptomycetaceae > Streptomyces > Streptomyces sp. NPDC020742. The sequence goes on along the minus strand of NZ_JBFAEA010000013.1, from coordinate 160,799 downwards.
ACCCTGGTCCACTCCGAACTGCGCAGCGGCATCAGCCGGATCCTCAAGTACGTGACGTGGATGATGATCCCGACGGCGCTCGGCCTGATCCTCAGCCATCTGCTCACCCTGGGGCTGCCCGGCGACGAGGCGATCCGCCGGATGGTCGCCGGGATCGTGCCGATGATCCCCGAGGGGCTGGTGCTGCTCACCTCCGTCGCCTTCGCCATCGGCGTCATCCGCCTGGGCCGCAAGCAGTGCCTGGTCCAGGAGTTGCCCGCGATCGAGGGCCTGGCCCGGGTCGATGTGGTCTGCCTGGACAAGACCGGGACGCTCACCGAGGGGGGGATGGACGTCCACGGGCTGCGGCCGATCGGCCCCGAGGGCGCCGGGGCGGACGACGGGATGGACGGCGGAACAAGCGACGGGGCGCCGGAACGCGGCACCCCGGAAACGGAGGGCCGGACCGCGGCGCCCGGCACAAGCCCAGTCACAGTCCCCGACACCGGCACCGGCAGCGGCAGCGGCACCGGCAGCGGCACCGGCACCGGCACCGGCAGCGACACGGGCCCTGGCACCGGCACCGGCACCGGCACCGGCCCTGGCACCGGCACGGCCCACCTCCGGCAGGTCCTCGGCGCCCTCGGCGCGTCCGACCCGCACCCCAACGCCTCCCTCCAGGCCGTCATCGACGCCTACCCCGCCGACGGTGGCTGGCGCGCTCTGCGGTCGCTGCCGTTCTCCTCCGCCCGCAAATACAGCGGCGCCCTGCTGGAGGGCCCCGACGGCACCCGTACGGCCTGGCTGCTCGGCGCCCCCGATGTGCTGCTGCCGCCCGACGACCCCCGCCTGCGCGAGATCGACGGCCTCAACGCCCGGGGGTTGCGCGTCCTGTTGCTCGCCCGCACCGGACGGGAGCTGGACGACCCCGACCCCTCGCGGGACGTCCGCCCGGCCGCCCTGGTCGTCCTGGAGCAGCGGCTGCGGCCCGACGCCCCCGACACCCTGCGCTACTTCGCCGAGCAGGGCGTGGCCGCCAAGGTGATCTCCGGCGACAACGCGGTCTCGGTCGGCGCGGTCGCCGCCGAGTTGGGCCTGCCCGGCGCCGACGCACCGGTCGACGCCCGCCGGCTGCCGCCCGAGCCCGACGCCACGGCCGATGTCCTCGACGCGGGTGCGGTCTTCGGCCGGGTCACCCCGCAGCAGAAGCGGGACATGGTCGCCGCCCTCCAGTCCCGCGGCCACACCGTCGCGATGACCGGCGACGGCGTCAACGACGTACTGGCCCTGAAGGACGCCGACATCGGCGTCGCCATGGGCTCCGGCTCCGAGGCCACCCGCGCGGTCGCCCAGATCGTGCTGCTCAACAACAGTTTCGCCACACTGCCCTCGGTGGTCGCAGAGGGCCGGCGGGTCATCGGCAACATCACCCGCGTCGCCACCCTCTTCCTCACCAAGACGGTCTACTCCGTCCTGCTGGCGATCCTGGTGGCCTGCTGGCAGATCCCCTACCCGTACCTGCCCCGCCACCTCACCCTGCTGTCCACCCTGACCATCGGCGTCCCGGCGTTCTTCCTCGCCCTCGCCCCCAACAGGGAGCGCGCCCGGCCGCACTTCGTCCGCCGGGTGATGCGGTACGCCATCCCCTCCGGCCTGATCACCGGCCTCGCCGCCTTCGCTACCTACCTCCTCGCCCGCGCCTACTACACCGGCCCGGACGCGCTGTCCGCCGAGACCAGCGCCGCGACCCTGACCCTCTTCCTCGCCGCCCTGTGGGTCCTGGTGATCATCGCCCGCCCCTACACCTGGTGGCGGATCGTCCTGGTCGCGGCGATGGGCCTGGCCTTCCTGGTCGTCCTGGTGACGCCGGGGCTCCAGGACTTCTTCGACCTGCGGCTGGTCGGTACGACGCTGCCGTCGGCCGCGGTGGCCCTCGCGGCGGTGGCGGCGGTGCTGCTGGAACTGGCCTGGCGCTGGGTGGCCAGGAGATTCCCGGCCTGAGGCTCGGAGGTTCCCGGCCTGCGGGCGGAGGCTCCCCTTAAGAGGGCCGGAGTTCCCGGTTCCAGGCCGGAGGGCGGGCCGGCGGGTGTCCCTGCCCGACGGCCAACCGGCCGGACGTCCCTGCCCGACGGCCAAACGGGCGGGTGTCCCGGCGCCGTCCCCGTGCATCCGGGGTTATGCGGGGGATGCACGGGGCGGCGCCGGGACGGGGAAGCCGCTGGTGAGGGAGTACAGCGGCCGGGCCTTCCGCGTCAGCAGTCGGGGACCGCCGGCGGATTGGCACCGCAGTTGTTCGGCGAGTTGAAGATGATCGGGCTCGCCAGCAGCGAGACGCTGCCGTTGTCGTTGAAGATGCCGCCGCCGTCGGTGGCGGCGGTGTTGTTGCGCACCGTGGTGGCGGTGAGCGACAGCGCGCTGTCGGTGTAGATCCCGCCGCCCTGGTCGGCCGCGTTGTCCCGGACCAGGCTGGCGGTGAGGATCACATGGCCGCCGAAGTTGGCGATGCCGCCGCCCACGCCATCGCCGGCGTCACCGCCGCGGACGGTGACCGTGGTGAGGGTCAACTTGCCCCGGCCGGACGGCTCGTGCTCCGGACCATCGACCTCGATGATCCGGAAGGGGTCGGCTTCGTCGTCCCGGGTGATCACGGTGCCCAGCCCGGTCAGCGAGATCGGGCTGGTGATGTTCGGCAGCCCCGTCGGGCCGTCGCCGTCGCCACCGTGCGCGCTGGTCAGCCGGTAGGTACAGAACGGCGCCAGGATCAGCGTGCCGCCGCCGGCGTCGTTCGCCGCGTCGATCGCGCTCACCAGCGCGTCCTCGCTGCACGGAACGATGGTCGGGCTCGCGGCCTGCGCGGTCGGAGCGGTGGCCGCGCACAGCGCCAGAGCACCGGCCACGGACATCAATCGGAGAATTCGGATGGCTCGCACTACGCCTCCTCGGAGGGTTTCTGAGCTACCCGCACCAGCCGGTCTCCTGCGAAACCCGGCGCTGATGCCACCTCCGGCAAGGCGCGATCGCGCACCGCGAACGGGGCCCCGGGGGGCCCTGGTGGCTGCCACACTGCACTCCCTGACGGAGGGATGGGCAGCCCACCTGGTCGGACACCGAAAGTAAGGCATCCGGGTGACATCGGCGGCAACCCCGCGGAACCAAGGCCACTCTTTCGGCGGAGCGCGCATGACCCTCACCACCCGCCCCCACGGGCCCTCGGGCCCGTGCCCCCCGCATGCCCCGGCCCCGACGGGCCCCGAGTACGCGCCCTAACGGCCCGGTCACGGAAGGTTTCCAGCCATGGCGTCCCCCGCCCGGTCCCCCTACCCTCCGCCCCATGAAGCTGATTCCGGGGGACCTCGCACACCAGGTGCTGGCCAGCACGCGGCACCACTACCAGCACCACTACCACTCCGACAGCGGCTCCTACGGGAGCGGCATCGACGGGTGGGAGTGGCTGATCGTGCTCGCCGTCGCGGCCGTGGTGATCTGGGCGCTGGTCAAGAAGTTCAGCGCGGACTGAACCACCCGTCGGCGGCCCGCCCCTCCTCCCCCGCGGCGGTCCGCACACCCCGGCTCTCGCGATCGCCCCGGCCCCCGTCACCCACCGACGGGGGCCGGACGCGTGCGTTACCCACCGACGGGGGCCGGACCCGTGCCGCTCAGTCGAACCAGCGCGCCCGCGCCAACTCCTCGACCCGTTCCGGGTCCTCCAGGAGGGCGGCGACCTCGAAGCGGCGGGGCCACTGGCCGGCGGACCAGGCCAGGCCGGCTGCCACGCCCTCCAGGGTGGCCGCGTGCAAGGTGCCGTCCGGGGTGCGGCGCCAGTCGAGTTCGGCGGGGCCGTCCGGGCCGTCGACCAGCAGCTCCTCGTGCTCCAGGTACGAGGTGGGGGTGGCGGCGCCGAGCAGTGCCCGTACCGCCTCCGGGACGTCGTGGCGGACGCCCTCGGAGCGCACTTCGGCGGCGACCGTTTCGCTCAGCCGGCGGACCTGCAGCAGCTCGGCCAGGGCGGCGGCGCGCACCGGGCGTACCGGCAGCACCGGTAGGTGTGCCGCCAGCGGCATCAGGTCGGGGGCGTCGGCGACCACGACGTCCGCCGCGTCCACCACCGTGGCCTCCTCGCCGAGCACCGCACGCAGCTCGTCGGGCAGCGTCACCTGCTCGGGGTCCAGGTCGGCCAGCATGCCGTAGAGCGCGTGGAGTTGGACGGTGGTCACCGGCAGCTCGGGGTCGGCCAGGCGGGCCAGCAGCTCCGCCGCACCGCCCGGTTCGTCCAGCAGGGCGGCCACCGAGGTCCGCACGCCGAGGGCCCGCAGCACCTGGGCGTCGACGTCGCCGGCGTCCGCGGACTCGTACAGCCCGGCGAGCAGCGGATCGCCGCCCGCCGACCGCAGCCCGGCCGGCCGCCGGCCGTCCAGGACCGGGTGGCCGCGCAGCCACCAGGCGGTGTAGGGGCGCACCGACTCGGTGGTGCCGTCCGGCAGCAGGACCCGCACCGGCGCGGTCAGGGCGTCGCGCAGCGGCGGCCGGGACAGCATTTCCAGCACCTGCGGCCAGGCGTCGTCGTCGACCAGGTCGAGGTCGCGGACCGCGACCAGCTCCGTCACGACCGGCGGGACCGGGGTCTCGGGGAGGGCGTCGAGGATGTCCTCGCACCACACGTCGACCGCGTCCAACAGGCCGACGTCGTCCGGCTCGGCGAAGTCGCCGTCCCGCGGCTCCATCTCGTCCGGGTCGAGCACCACATCGGTGGCCCGTACGAGGGCGAAGCCGGCCAGTACGCCGACCGCGGTCAGCGGCTCTTCGCCCCACCGCTCGGTCAGTTCCGCGTCGCACGCGGCGAGTTCGCCCTCCCGGATGACGCGTTCGAAGTCGCTGCCGGGGTAGACCAGTTCACCCGCCGGGGCCAGCTCGCCGTCCTCGTCCGGCAGCGCCAGCGCGCCGAGCCAGGGCTCGTCGCCCGGCGCGAGGCGGGCGTCCCGGACCAGGCCGAGCACCGTCTCTGCCAGCTCCTCCGCGTCCAGCGGGGCCCCGGGGCCGCCGCCGGCGAAGTCGTCGTCGAACAGGTCGTAGGCGTCCTCGTCCGCGTCCAGCGAGTGCGCAACGGCCGCCCGTACCTGGGGCGTTGTCAGCACCGCGCGGGGCGCGGCCGGGGTGGCGCCGAGCTTCTCCAGCAGCGGGTGCACCGCGTCGGGGTGAGCCACCTTCAGCCCGAGCCGGGCGAGCGTACGGTGCCGGGCCGTGGCCTCCTCGCCGTCGTCCGGGCCGCCGCCGGGCAGCGGCAGCAGCACCTGGCGCGGCCCGATGGTGGTGCGCGCCGTGCCCTCACCGGGGCCCTGGCCGGCGGTGCCCGCGAGCGGCACCGGCAGCCCGCTGAGCCGGTCGGGGTCGGTGCCCGCCAGGGCGTCGTAGAGCCGCCACCACCAGCCGGGCGACCGCTCGACGCCGGCCAGCCGGTCGACCATCTCGCCCAGCGGCACCCGGGCCACGCCCAGGGCCCGCAGCTCAGGGCGGCGTTCCAGTCCGGCCGGCAGCAGGCTGGGGAACAGCTCGGCCAGCACCGTCACGGTCGCGGCGCCGGCGCCCTCGACCAGTTCGGCGTCGACGGGGCGCAGCACCCGGTGGTCGGCGGTGTCCGTGCCCTCGTCCCAGGCGCCGGGCGCCGGCGCCGCGGGCTCGGCCGGCGGCTCCGTGCCCGCACCCGCGCCCGCGCTCGGCAGGAAGCGCACCCGCGGCAGCAGCTCCAGCACCTGCCGGCGCAGCTCACCGTCCAGGCCGCCCTTGCCCAGCGGGCCCGGCACCAGGTCGAGGGTGCCGACCGACACCGGCTGCCACTCGCCCAGCAGGGCCGCGTAGGTCGCCGCCGCCCGGCCGGCCAGGAAGTCCGCGAGCGGGCCCGGGGCGACATGGCGCCGGGTCGGTTCCAGCGGGAACGACGCGATCAGCAGCGCGGGCAGCCCCAGCGGCTCGTCCGTGGGCGTCGGCGCGTGGACTACCGGCGCGGTCGCCGGGCGGGCCGGTGCGCCGGCGTCGTCCACCGGCACCGCCCAGGTCACCGACCAGTGGGGGCGCAGCCGCTCCTCGACGGGCCGGTCGGCGAGCAGCGCCGGGTCCAGCGGCCCGGCGTCGGTCGCCACCCGCCACCGGGTGGCGCCCCGGGCACTGTCCTCGATCAGGACGTACGGGCCGTCCTGGCGGCGCCTCAACTCCCGTACGCCCTCGGGGGTCTCGACGATCACCTCGGCCAGGCCCGGCAGCGTCAGCAGCAGCGCCGCGTCGATGCCGTCCAGCAGCCGCTCGGCGAGGTCCTGCGCCGCGACGTCGCGCAGCGGCAGCACCACCGCGGTGTCGTACCCGTCCGGCGCGGTGCCCTCCGCAGGCAGCGGCAGCCGCAGCAGCGGTACGTGCCCGTCCCGGCGGCGCAACTCCCCGCCCAGACCGGGGCTGTGCGCCGCGACCTCCTGGGTCATCGCCCGGGCCTCGGCGAGCGACCAGCGCACTCCGCCGGTGCGTCCCACCAGCGCCGGCTCGTCGCTGACCGACAGCACGGCGGCGAAGCCGACACCGAACCGGCCCACCGCGCCTGCCGCGATGCTCGGTTCCCGCTTGGCAGAGGCCCGCAGCGTGGAGAGGGACTCCACGCCGGTGGCGTCCAGCGGGGCACCGGTGTTGGAGGCGACGAGTACGGCGGGGGCGCCGCCGTCGGCCGGGTGCAGGGTCAGCCGCAGCCGCCCGGGGACGCCGGCGCGGGCCGCCGCGTCCGCCGCGTTCTGCGCCAGCTCCACGGCGAGCCGGTCACGGTAGCCGCCGAGCGCGAGGTCCTCCTCCGCGTTGGCGTCCTCACGGAACCGGGCCGGCGAGGCGGCCCAGGCGTCCAACACGCCGCGCCGCAGCCGGGCCGTCCCGAACGGGTCTCCCGCGGCACCCCACACCCACGACGTTGCGGTCACGTCTCTCGTCTCCCTCGGTATGTCGATGCTCCAGACGGTATCGCCCTGCGTCGGCGGGCGCGGAGCCGCGGCCCCCCGGCCGTCCGCCGCCCGCTTCCGGCGGGTACGGGGGCGTTGCGTGCCGGTGGAGCGGGACTGGCGTGGCGGTGTCGTGGGAGGGGGAGGGAGAGGGGGCGCGACCCGGGGGGGGCGAGCGGGCCGGAACGAGCGGACGCCCGGCCGCGCCGGACGCGGCCGGGCGTGCACCGGCAGTGCGGGGCCGGACCGTTCACCGGCGGTGCGGGCCGGGCCGCCGCCCGGCGCCGGTCAGCTGTGGCCGAGCTCCTCGGCCGGCCCGGTGTCCTCGACCGAACCGCCGTCCCGTTCGGGGCGGAGCGACAGCGGCTCGATCACCGTCTCGTCCACCACCGGCTCGGCCGGCCGGGGCGGCTTGGGCATCACGGCGGCCTCGGAGTGCGCACCACAGCCGTACGACAGGGACACCACCCGGCCGTCGGCGGGGGCGAACTCATTGGCGCAGACGCCGAAGGCCTGGCGCAGGGAGCCGGTCAGCGGGGTGAGGAAACCGCAGGTCAGGCAGGTGGCGGGGGCCGCCTGGGCCATGGGGGTGCGGGCGCCGAAGGCCTCTTCCCAGCGGTCCGCTGCGGCGTGCAGGCCGTAGCGGGACAGCACCCGGGCGCGGCGCATGCCCAGTTCCTCGGCGACCTCCGCGATACCGCCCCGGGCGGGCGCGGGCTGGATCGCCGGCGAGCCCGGGAGGACGTCGGCCTCCTCGGTGTCCGCGACCTCGGCGGCCATGCCCTCGGCGACGGTGGAGTCCGCCGCCGGCGCCTCCTCCCCGGAGTAGCCGGGCTCCAGACGCAGGTCCTCGGCGTCGGTGGGCAGCAGGTCACCGGGGCCCATGTCGCCGGGACGCAGCCGCTCGCTCCAGGGCACCCACTCGGGCGCGAGCAGTGCGTCCGGGCCGGGCAGCAGTGCCGTCTCGTCGAGCGTGACGACCTTGGCGCGGGAGGCCCGGGCGACCGTCACGGCCCAGCGCCAGCCGCGGTAGCCGGGGTCGTTGGCGGCGAAGAGATGGGTGACGACGCGGTCCCCGTCGGCGACCGCACCGAGGTGCTCACCGACCATGCCGGGCAGGGCCGCTTCTTCCGCAGCGACTCGGGCAAGGTCAACCGCCTCGGCGCACAAGCGGTCCGGGGTACGGCTTCGCATCGCAGCACTCACAAGAATCGATTCTCTCTTCCACGCCGTCTCACGAGTGCGCCAGCCGGAGCTGTCCTGGTCCTGTCCGGACGACCGGCGGGGCCGGGGCGGGCGGAGCGGACCAGGGGACCGCGTCGACGTCCGCGCCCGATCGGTTCGGTCGAGCGCACCTCTTACGACCCATTCTGCGGGATCGCGGATCGCAATGAGACACGCGGCCATGTCCGACCGCCGGTGGCGCGCTACACACGCTACCCCTTCAACGGTGTACGACTCCTCGGTGGGAGCGGCAAATGTCCGCGGCGGCGACCGCGGAGCGGCGCATCCCGCGCGGCGGAGGGGAGAAAGTGCCCGCTCCTGGGCGAGTTGGGGCACTATGGCCGGGTGGCTGCTGCCGCACGGGCGCCGAGGTGACGAAGGTGGCGAAGGCATCGCGGAAGTCGTCGAGAGGCTCGTCGCGCGGGCCGTCCCGGGTGTCCCGGGCCGCCACCCGGGGCGGACCGGGAGCCGGCCGGGCGCGGCGGACGGGTCGGGCGGTGGGGCGGGCGTTGCGCCGGCCGTTCAGCGGCGCGGTCCGACGGGTGCGGCGCGCCACCCATGCGCACGGCGCCGGCGAGTCCGGGCTGGCCAAGCTGATCGAGCTGCACGCGGTGAACTCCGCCGGCGACGTGCTGATCACCGTGGCGCTGGCCTCGACGGTGTTCTTCTCGGTGCCCACGAACGAGGCGCGGGGCCGGGTGGCGCTCTATCTGGCGGTCACCATGGCGCCGTTCGCGCTGCTGGCACCGGTGGTGGGGCCGCTGCTGGACCGGGTGCCGCACGGCCGGCGGGCGGCGATGGCCGGCGCGATGCTGGCCCGGGCGCTGCTGGCGCTGACGATGTCCGGGGCGGTGGCGACCGGCGGTCTGCAGCTGTACCCGGCGGCGCTCGGGGTGCTGGTGGCGTCCAAGGCGTACGGCGTGGTCCGCAGTGCGGTGGTGCCGCGGCTGCTGCCCCCGCGGATCTCGCTGGTCAAGGCCAATTCGCGGGTGACGCTCGCGGGGCTGCTGGCGACCGGGCTGGCGGCGCCGGCCGGGGCCGGGCTGCACCTGATCGGGCCGGCCTGGCCGCTGTACGGGGCGTTCGTGGTGTTCGTGACGGGGACGGCGCTGTCGCTCTCGCTGCCGCACAAGGTCGACTCGGCGAAGGGCGAGACCCGGGCCCGGCTGGCGTCCCGGGAGGCGGCGGGGTCCGGCGGTGACCGGCCGCCGAAGCCGGGGCTGCGGACGGTGGGGCCGTCGGTGCTGCACGGGTTGCAGGCGAACGCCGCGCTGCGGGCGCTCTCCGGCTTCCTGACGTTCTTCCTGGCCTTCCTGCTGCGGGAGCACCCGCTGGGCGGGCTGGGCCCGGCGGCCTCGCTGGGGCTGGTGGCGGTGGCGGCCGGGACCGGCAATGCGCTGGGGACCGCGGTCGGGGCGTGGTTGAAGGCCCGCGGGCCGGAACCGATCATCGCGGGGGTGCTGGCGCTGGCACTGGGGGCGACGGTGCTGGCCGCGGTGTTCTACGACGTGGTGGCGGTGGTGGTGGTCACCGCCGCGGCGGCCACCGCGGGCCTGTGCCAGGCGCTGGCGAAGCTGTCGCTGGACGCGATGATCCAGCGCGATGTGCCGGAGGGGGTGCGGACCTCGGCGTTCGCCCGTTCGGAGACCGCGCTGCAGCTGTCGTGGGTGCTGGGCGGCGCGGTGGGCATCTCACTGCCGCTGGTCGGCGTGCTGGGGATGTCGGTGGCCGCCGGGCTGGTGGCGCTGGGTACGGCGCTGTCCGTACGGGGGCTGCTGGGCGCGTCCCGGCGGGGCGGTACGGCGTCGCCGCGGGTGGCCTGAGGGCGGGCCGGGGCGGACCGGCCGGGACGGGCGGCGCGGCACGCCGTACCCGGGCGTGGCGCGGGCAGGAGGGCCAGATAGCCTGCCCGTATGACCGCTGCGTTGATCTCCTGGGGCAAGGGCCGCCGTGCCGCTGCCGCCATCGGTGCCGTGTCCCTGGGTCTTGTCACCCTCTCCGCCTGCGAGAAGCCGTCCTCGCTCGCGACCGTGACCGTCGGTTCGTCGACGGTGACGGCCGAGGCCACCCCCGGCTGCGACGGCAAGGGCGAGGACCTGTCGCGGAAGGCCGTGACCGCCTGCATCACCAAGAAGGGCGGCAAGTCGCTGACCGTCCACCCCGGTGACAAGGTGCGCGTGGGCGTGGACCCGGCCGTGGCCAAGTCCGGCTGGATCGTCATCGGCGCCGGCCCGGTCATGCGGGAGCCCAGCAAGCAGACGTACCGGACCTTCGACGCGGACACGCTGTTCATGCAGCAGAACCCGCAGACCGGCCAGACGACCTACACCAAGGACGTCACCCTGCAGGTCGCGGAGATCGGCAAGGGCGAGGGCCCCACCACCATGTGGCACTTCACCCTGAAGCAGGAGAACTGAGCGACCGGCTCCGGTAGCGGGCAGTGAGGGCTGAGTGATGCGGGTCCTGATCGTCACGGCGGTGGCCGCCGAGCGCGACGCGGTGTGCGCCGCGGCGGCGGACGGCGCCACGGAGGTCCCGCTGCCCGGCGGCCACCGGCTGCACCGCGCCGGCGGGCGGCCGGTGACGCTCGACGTACTGGCCGCCGGGGTCGGCCCGGCCGCCGCGGCCGCCGGCACCGCCACCGCGCTGACCGCCGCCGCGCTCGCCGGCACCCCGTACGGGCTGGTGGTCTCGACCGGTATCGGCGGGGGCTTCGCGCCCGGCGCGCCGCTGGGCTCGGTGGTGGTCGCGGACGCGATCGTCGCGGCGGACCTGGGCGCCGAGACCGCCGAGGGCTTCACCCCGGTCACCGAACTCGGCTTCGGGACGGTGGCGCACCACCCCGACCCGGCCCTGGTCTCGGCCGTCGCAGCGGCGGCCGGCGGGGCCACCGGCACCGTCATCACGGTCTCCACGGTCACCGGCAGCGCGGACCGCGCCACCGAGCTGGCACGGCGTCACCCGGGGGTGCTGGCGGAGGCGATGGAGGGCTTCGGGGTCGCCGAGGCGGCCGCCGCGCACGGCGTACCCGTCCTGGAGCTCCGTACGATCTCCAACCCCGTCGGGCCCCGCGACCGCGCCGCCTGGCGCATCGGCGACGCCCTCGCCGCGCTCACCGGCGCCTTCCGTACGCTCCCTGGAGCCCTGGCGGCCGCCACCGGTCCGGCTCCGGAAGCTCCCCCACGCTCGACTTCGCTCACGCGGGGGGACCCCCACGTCCCTGAGGAGGACCCGTGACCCGGCCGCTGGACATCGCGTACTCGCCGTGCCCGAACGACACCTTCGTCTTCGACGCGCTGGCGCACGGCCGGGTGCCGGACGCGCCGGAGCTCGCGGTCACCTTCGCCGACATCGACATCACCAACGGTATGGCCGAGCGCGGTGAGTTCGATGTGCTGAAGGTGTCGTACGCGGTGCTGCCGTGGGTGCTCCAGGAGTACGCGCTGCTGCCCTGCGGCGGCGCGCTGGGGCGCGGCTGCGGACCGCTGGTGTTGACCCGTCAGCAGGGCGGCGCCGCCGACCTGGCCGGCCGGACGGTCGCGGTGCCCAGTGAGCGGTCCACCGCCTACCTGCTGTTCCGGCTGTGGGCGGCGGCCGAGGTGCCGGGCGGTGTCGGGGAGATCGTGGTGCTGCCGTTCCACGAGATCATGCCGGCGGTCCGCGACGGCAAGGTGGACGCCGGCCTGGTCATCCACGAGGCGCGCTTCACCTATCAGGACTACGGCCTGACCTGCCTGGCCGACATGGGCGAGCACTGGGAGCTGACCACCGGTCTGCCGATCCCGCTCGGCGCGATCATCGCCAAGCGGTCGCTGGGCGAGCGCGCGCTGCGCGGACTGGCCGCCGCCGTCCGGACGTCGGTGCGGATGGCTTGGGACGACCCGGAGGCCTCCCGGCCGTATGTGCGCGAGCACGCCCAGGAGATGGACCCGAAGGTGGCGGACCAGCACATCGGGCTGTACGTGAACGAGTTCACCGCCGACCTCGGCGAGGACGGCTACGCCGCGGTGCGCGGGCTGCTCACCCGCGCCGCGGCCGAGGGGCTGGTACCGCCCCTCGGCCGCGATGCGCTGCGCTTCGTGTGAGGTCCGACGCGCGCGGTCGGACGCGGGTCGTCAGATGCCGCCGGTCGTCTGAGGCGTGCGGTCGGACGCCTGTCGTGGGACGCGTGCGGTCGGACGCGGGTCGTCGGACGCGTGCGGTCAGACGTCCAACTGGTCGGCGACCGCCCGCAGCATGCCGGCGATCTTCGCGCCGTGCGCCTTGTCGGGGTAGCGCCCGCGCTCCAGCTGCTGGGTGACGTTCTCCAGCAGCGTGGTCAGGTCCTGGACGATCGAGGCGAGCTCGTCGGGCTTGCGGCGCTGGGCGGCGGCAACCGACGGGGCGGGATCGAGGAGTGTCACGGTCAGCGCCTGGTCGCCGCGCTGACCCGCGACGACGCCGAACTCAACGCGCTGGCCAGGCTTGAGTGCGGCCACGCCGTCGGGCAGCACCGACGAGTGCACGAAGACGTCACCGCCGTCATCGCGGGAGAGAAAGCCGAAGCCCTTCTCACTGTTGAACCACTTGACCTTGCCGGTAGGCACGTCTGTCCTCGTCCTCGTACTCGTCGGGAAAATCCGGGTTGGCTGATGCTGGACCTGCGGAGTGGGGTCCCCCGCTCGGACGGGGCCGAGGGCGGAGAGGGTCCGGACAACATTGCGGCGGGCCGCAGGACCCGCCACCACCAAGGCTAATGGTCCCAAGGCCGGTGACAAGACGCCGCCGGGTGGATCCTCGGTGCTCCTGGCCCCGACTTACCCTGGTCAGGTGTCTGACGAAACTCCCCGGGACGGGGATCTGCTGGTCCGAATCGGCGCGATCATGTTCCTTGTTGGCGCAGTGGCCACTCTCGCCACGGTGACGCCGCTGTTCATCGGAGCCCATCCGCTGCCGTCCGTCTTCTACTGGCTGTGCATGCTGATGGGCCTGGGCTTCCTGTTCGCCGCGGGCGGAGTGGTGCGTTCCGCCCGCGCGCAGCGCCGTCAGGCCGGGGCGGCCGCCGGAGCCTCCGGGGCGTCGCCGTCCGCGCCCTCCGCGCCGTAGCGCGCCAGCCACGCCGGGAAGGCCGTCAGGTCGGCGAGCAGCACATCGGCGCCGGCCTCCCGCAGCGCACGCTCGTCGCACGGCCCGGTGACCACGGCGACCGACAGTGCGCCGGCGGTGCGCGCCCCGCGGACGTCGCCGGTGTGGTCGCCGACGTAGATCTGGGCGCCGTGTGCGCGCAGCGCCTCGGCCTTGGCCTCCGCCCACAGGGAGCCGATGACCGCGTCCGGCTCGATGCCCAGGTGCGTCAGGTGCAGCTTGGCGTTCGGCTCGTACTTGGCGGTGACCACGATCGCCCGACCGCCCGCCGCCCGTACCGCGGCGATGGCCTCCCGCGCGCCCGGCAGGGCCGGCGAACCGGCGACCGCGTGCTCCGGGTACAGCTCGCGGTAGAGGGCGCTGATCTCGGCCACCCGCTCCTCGGGGAACCAGCGGCGGACCTCCTCCTCCAGCGGCGGCCCCAGCCGGGTCACCGCGGCGTCGGCATCGATGAAGGTGCCGGTCCGGGCGGCCAGCTCCTGGTAGGCGGCCTTGATGCCGGGACGGGAGTCGATCAGCGTCATATCGAGGTCGAATCCGACCGTCAGGGGGTTCGCAGCCATGCCGGCCATTGTGCCGGGAGGCCGGGGAGCGGCCGGAGGGGGACGGCGGGCGGCGGGGACGGAGGACGGAGGGGGACAGCTGGAGGGGGCGGGGCACCCGGGTGCCGTGCGTGCCGCGGTCGGCGGACATGTGCCGCGGCCGGCGGCCCGGTGCCGCGGTCGGCTGTCGGCTGTCGGCTGTCGGCTGTCGGCTGTCGGCTGTCGGCTGTCGGCTGTCGGCTGTCGGCTGTCGGCTGAGCGCACTGTCCGTCGCGGCCGGCAACCGCTCAGCGCACTGTCCGCCGCATCCGCCACACCAGGTACAGCGCGGAGGCGACGGCCGCGACCCGGGCCATGATCGGCAGGCCGTCGAGCAGCTCCTGGCCCAGCCGGCCCTGGGCGATCGGCTCGCCCCAGCGGCCGTCGAAGCGGCCCCACAGCCACACCACCATCCCGCCGGCGACCGTCCCCGGCACCCCGAGCGCGGCGAACTTGGCCTCCGTACGGGTCAGCGTCCGGGAGACATAGGCCAGCGCCCAGCCGCCGGCCAGCGCGAGCCACGAGCCGAGCACCGCGCCAGCCAGCAGGAGCAGCACTGCCAGCGTGGGAACGGGCCGCAGCCAGGCCCGCAGCGGGACGCCCCGCACGGCACCCTCGACCACCGCCCCGTCCGTACCCCCCACGGTGTCCGCCGCCTTCGCGGAAGCCGGTGGCAGGGCGTCCTCGGCGGCCCCGGCGTCCGGGCCGCGCTTCCTCAGCAACAGCGGGCCGAGCACACCCCGCCGCCCTCGCCCGGCCTTCGATCCCGGCCCGCCGCCCTCGGCCGCCCCGGTCGCCCCGCCCTCCTCGCCCTCCGCGTTCTCCTCATCCGTCTCGTCCGCTCCGCCCGGCCGCTTCCACATCTCCGGGATCTCGATGCCGCCGACGAATCCGGGCACCGACTCCCCCGCGCCGAACGGCGCCGGCTCCACCCGCCACCAGTCCGGTGCCTCGTCCGCATCGCCCAGCTCGTCCGCGCCGGCCAGGTGCGGGGGCAGACCCACGGAGGGCGGGCCGGACTCGGTGCCGCCGGGGCGCGGACCCGGGATCCGGCCGCCGTTCCCGGAGGACGCGCCGTCCAGGGGGACCACCGGGCCGGTGGGCGGGGCGGCGGCCGGGCCGCGGCGCCGGGCCAGGCCGGTGAGTTTGTCCAGAGCGGTGTGTTTGTCCAGCCCGGCGAGCTTGTCCCGGCCGGCGAGTCGGTCCAGGCCGGCGAGTTTGCCCAGTGTGGTGGGGCGGCGTGCCGGCGGTGCGGCGTCCGCTTCCGGCTGCCCCGGTGGTGGGGCACCGCCCTCCGCCGCGACCACCGCCTCCGGCGTCCCCAGCCGTGCCAGCTTCTTCCTGACCCCGGACACCGAATCGGCCTGTTGCCCGTCCAGCTCGGCCCGGAGCCGGGTCACCAGCCGCATCCGCGCGGCGGCGGGCAGGCCCCGCTGCTGGGCCAGGTCGCCCACCCGGCTCAGATAGTCGAATACGAGCTGCTCACTCTCGATTCCCACGAAATCCCCTGCGGCGTCCGCTGGTTGCTGCCCGCCCCGACGGTACCGCCTCGGGCCCCGGCCCGTCCGCCCGCCGCGGGCGGACGGCACGCGGCACCGCAACGGGGCGCGCCGCACCGGGTTGTGTCACACCGGGCCGGGCGGCGCCGGGCCGCCACTCCCTGCCCCCGCGGAGCTCGCCCCGCTAACGTAGGACGAATGACCGACACCCCCCGCACCCTCGCCGAGGAGCTCCGCACCCGCACCGACAGCGGGCTCGTCGGGCTGCTGCGGGCGCGGCCCGACCTGCTCAATCCGGTGCCGGGTGACGTCACCCAGCTGGCGACCCGGGCCGGGACCCGGGGGTCGGTGGTGCGGGCGGTGGAGCGGCTGGACCGGTTCGCCCTGCAGACCGCCGAGGCGCTGGCAGTGGCGCCCGACCCGTGCCCGTACGACACGCTGGCCGCGCTGATGGCCGGGGACGCGGGGGACGGGGCGGTCGCCGCCGAGCTGCCCCGGGCGGTGGCGGAGCTGCGGGCGCAGGCGCTGGTGTGGGGGCCGGACGACCGGCTGCGGCTGGTGCGCACCGCCCGGGAACTGCTGGCGCCCGGCCCCGCGCACCCCTCGCCGACCGGCCTCGGCCCGACCGTCGCCGAGGCCACCTCGGGGATGTCGCCGGGGCGGCTGCAGGAGATCCTGACCGCGGCCGGGCTGCCCACCACCCATGACCCGGTCTCCGCGGTGGCGGCGCTGACCGCGCTGTTCTCCGACCGCGCCCGGATGGCGGCGCTGTTGGACCGTGCGCCGGCCGAGGCCGTGGCCGTCCTCGACAAGCTGTTGTGGGGCCCGCCCTACGGCGGGGTCACCGACCGCCCGGCGCCGCATCTGCAGTGGCTGCTGGACCGGGGGCTGCTGCTGCCGGCCGGCGCCCGCAACGTGGTGCTGCCGCGGGAGGCCGCGCTCCACCTGCGCGGCGGGCGGGCGCACCACAGCCCCGAACCGGTGCCGCCCGCCCTCGCGCCGACCACCGAACGCGATCCACAGCTTGTGGACAACGCCGCGGCGGGCCAGGCCTTCACCGCGCTGGCGACCGTGGAGGAGCTGCTCAAGGAGTGGGACCTGGGCGGGCCGTCGGTCCTGCGCGCCGGCGGCCTGAGCGTCCGCGACCTCAAGCGGACCGCCACCGCCCTGGACACCACCGAGCAGCTCGCCGCCTTCTGGCTCGAACTGGCCTACGCGGCCGGGCTGATCGCCTCCGACGGCGAGGCCGACGAGCGGTACGCGGCCACACCGGCCGCCGAGGAGTGGCTGCAGCTGCCCGATCACGAGCGCTGGGCGGTGCTGGTGGCCGGCTGGCTGCCGTCGACCCGTACCCCGGGCGTGGTCGGCAGCGCCGACGCCAAGGGGCGCGCGCTGGCCGCCCTCGGCCCGCACCTGGACCGGTCGCCCGCGCCCGAGGTCCGCCGGCGGGCCCTGACCCTCCTCGCCGACCTGCCGCCGGGCACCTCCGTACCGGCGACGGCCGTCCTGTCCCGGCTGCGGTGGGAGCGCCCCCTGCGGGGCGGGGGCGCCGGCACGGTCACCGGGGCAGCCACCGGATCAGCCACCGGAACGAGGCCGCCCATGGCTGCCGCCGCCACGACCACGGGCCCGGCCGCCACCCCTGCCACCCCTGCCACTCCCGCCGCCGGCAACGCACCGGGCGCCCCGGAGTCCACCTCCGCCGGTGACGACCTCCGTTCGCGGCTGGCCCAAGAGGCGCTGACCGAGGCCGAGTTGCTGGGAGTGACCGGACGGGGCGCGCTCTCCTCGCACGGCCGCGCCCTGCTCGGCACGGAGCCCGGGACGACCGGAGCGGCGCCGGGAACGAGCGGTTCGGCGCCCGGGCCGGCCGGCACCACCGCCGAGGTGGCCGGCACCGCGGCCCGCGCCGCCGCCCTGCTCGCCCCGCTCCTCCCCGAGCCCCTCGACCACCTCCTGCTCCAGGCCGACCTCACCGCGGTCGCCCCGGGTCCGCTGGAGCGCCCGCTCGCCGAGGCGCTGGACGTCCTGGCCGACGTCGAGTCCAAGGGCGGCGCCACGGTCTACCGCTTCACCCCGGCCTCGGTACGCCGCGCCCTGGACGCCGGCCGCTCCGCCGCCGAACTACAGGAGTTCCTGCGCACCCACTCCCGTACGCCGGTGCCGCAGCCGCTCTCCTACCTGATCGACGATGTGGCCCGCCGGCACGGCCAGTTGCGGGTCGGCGCGGCCACCGCGTACGTCCGCTGCGACGACGACGCCCTGCTCTCGGAGATCCTCGCCGACCGCCGCGCCGCCACGCTCCGACTGCGCCGCCTCGCCCCGACGGTGCTCGCCGCCCAGGCGTCCCCCGAGCAACTCCTCGACGGGCTACGGGCCATGGGCTACGCCCCGGCCGCCGAGTCCGCCGCCGGCGACGTACTGATCGCCCGCGCCGACTCGTACCGCACCCCGCCGCGCAGCGCCCCCACCCCGGTGCCGGACGGCCCGCCGGCGCCGGACGGCACCCTGCTGCAGGCCGCGGTGCGCGCCATCCGCGCCGGCGACCTCGCCGCCACCGCGGAGCGCAAGCCGGTCCCCGCCCCGACCCCGGTCGCCGGCGGCTTGCCGCGCACCACCTCCGCCGAGACCCTGGCCACCATGCAGGCCGCGGTGCTGACCAACTCGGCGCTGTGGATCGGCTACGTCAACGCGGACGGCGCCGCCAGCCAGCGGGTGATCGCCCCGGTACGGGTCGAGGGCGGCTTCGTCACCGCCTACGACCACACCGCCGACGAGGTCCGCACCTACCCGCTGCACCGGATCACGGGCGTGGCAGAACTCGCCGACGACACGGTCTGAGCCCGCGGGAGGACGCCGGGTGGGCACCAGGAGAGCCCGCGGGAAGGGCCGCGAACGTCCCGGTCCTCCCGGCGCCCGCCTCGGCTTCCCCGCGAATGCGGCACACTGGAGGTTTGGCCCTACGGGACACTCCCGCGGCGGCCGGGTGTCCGAGCGGAAAGGGCCAGGCGCGTGAACGGACCTCTCATCGTCCAGAGCGACAAGACGCTGCTGCTGGAGGTGGACCACGAGCTGGCGGACGCCTGCCGGCGGGCCATCGCGCCGTTCGCCGAGCTGGAGCGGGCGCCGGAGCACATCCATACGTACCGGGTGACGCCGCTCGGTCTGTGGAACGCCCGGGCCGCCGGGCACGACGCCGAGCAGGTCGTGGACGCGCTGGTGCAGTTCTCCCGGTACCCGGTGCCGCATGCGCTGCTGGTCGACATCGCCGAGACGATGTCGCGCTACGGGCGGCTGACGCTGGTCAAGCACCCGGCGCACGGGCTGGTGCTGAGCACCACCGACCGCCCGGTACTGGAGGAGATTCTCCGGTCGAAGAAGGTGCAGCCGCTGGTCGGGGCGCGGATCGAACCGGACAGCGTGATCGTCCACCCCTCCGAGCGCGGGCAGATCAAGCAGACGCTGCTGAAGCTGGGCTGGCCCGCCGAGGACCTGGCCGGCTATGTGGACGGTGAGGCGCATCCGATCGAGCTGCGCGAGGACGGTTGGGCGCTGCGGCCCTACCAGCAGCATGCCGTGGAGGGGTTCTGGCACGGCGGCTCGGGCGTCGTCGTACTGCCCTGTGGGGCGGGAAAGACGCTGGTGGGGGCCGGTGCGATGGCCCAGGCGAAGGCCACCACGCTGATCCTGGTGACCAACACGGTCTCGGCCCGGCAGTGGAAGCACGAGCTGGTGCGGCGGACCTCGCTGACCGAGGACGAGATCGGCGAGTACAGCGGGACCCGCAAGGAGATCCGGCCGGTCACCATCGCCACGTACCAGGTGCTGACGACCAAGCGGAAGGGCGTCTACCCGCATCTGGAGCTCTTCGACTCCCGTGACTGGGGCCTGATCGTCTACGACGAGGTGCATCTGCTGCCCGCGCCGGTCTTCAAGTTCACCGCCGACCTCCAGGCGCGGCGGCGGCTGGGGCTGACCGCGACGCTGGTGCGGGAGGACGGCCGGGAGTCGGACGTCTTCTCGCTCATCGGCCCGAAGCGCTTCGACGCGCCCTGGAAGGAGATCGAGTCGCAGGGGTACATCGCGCCCGCCGACTGCGTCGAGGTCCGGGTCAATCTGACCGAGTCGGAGCGGCTGGCGTACGCGACGGCGGAGGCCGAGGAGAAGTACCGCTTCTGTGCCACCACCGACAGCAAGCGCGATGTGACCGAGGCGCTGGTCCGCCGGCACCAGGGCCAGCAGACCCTGGTCATCGGGCAGTACATCGACCAGCTGGACGAGCTGGGTGAGCACCTCGACGCGCCGGTGATCAAGGGCGAGACCACCAACGCCCAGCGGGAGAAGCTCTTCGACGCGTTCCGGGAGGGCGAGATCTCGGTGCTCGTCGTCTCGAAGGTCGCGAACTTCTCGATCGACCTTCCCGAGGCGACGGTGGCCATCCAGGTCTCCGGCACCTTCGGCTCCCGGCAGGAGGAGGCCCAGCGGCTGGGCCGGGTGCTGCGCCCCAAGGCGGACGGGCACGAGGCACGGTTCTACTCGGTCGTCGCCCGCGACACCATCGACCAGGACTTCGCGGCCCACCGCCAGCGCTTCCTGGCCGAGCAGGGCTATGCGTACCGGATCGTGGACGCGGACGAGCTGCTGGCGGCCGACGAGGACGTCTGAGCGGCGGCTGCGCGTGCGCGCCGGCGGGCGGCGGACAGCGGACAGCGCAGGGCGGCGGGCGGCGCGGGGGACAGACAGGCGGCGGGCGGCGTGGGCGGGGGCCCCGGCGCGGGCAGGGGGACGGTCGGGCTTGCGGGCAGGTCCGCGTGGTTCCCCGCCGTCACGCCGCGCGGGTGTGCGCGGGCTGCTCCTGGTCGGCGCGCGGTGATGGTATGCGGCTTCCGGGGGCGCCCGGAGCTCCGGGGAGACCGCCGGACCGCCGCGTCCACCACAGCAGGGCGGCCAGCAGCCCGAGCCCGAGGAGCGAGTAGGGCGCCGCGAGCGGCTGCTGCCACCAGGAGACGTGCAGATCGAGGTCGCCGGTGTGCGGCACGATCCACATCGTGCGCGCGGTGAAGACGACGGTGACGACGGCCAGCAGCACCCGGCGCCAGCGGCTGGTCCGGGTGTGCGCGGCGAGTGCGATCAGCAGCGGCACACACCAGACCCAGTGGTGGGACCAGCTGATCGGCGAGACCAGCAGCGCCGTGACGGCGGTGGCCAGCAGGCCCCAGGTGTCCAGGCCGCGGCGCAGACACACCCGGCGGGCGGCGTAGAGGCCGGCGGCCGCGGTCAGCGCGGCCGGCACCGCCCACAGCAGTCCCGGCTCGGGGTCGTGCAGAACGCGGCTGATCAGACCCTGGAGGGACTGGTTGTCGACGATCCAGACCTTGCCGACCCGGTCGGTCTCGAACATCCGCCGCGTCCAGTACTCAACGCTGGCATCGGGCAGCACCAGCCACCCCAGCACCGCCGAGGCGAGGAACCCGGCGAGGCAGCTGACGGCGGCCTTCACCCGGCCGGTGATCAGGAGGTAGACCCCGAAGATCGCCGGGGTGAGCTTGATGCCGGCCGCGATGCCGGTGGCCAGCCCCTTGCCGCGCGCCCCGTCCGGGCGTGCGAGGTCCCACAGGACCAGGCAGGTCAGCGCCAGGTTGACCTGGCCGAAGACGAAGGTCTGGAACACCGGCTCCAGCCAGAGGCCGAGGGCGGTGGCGGCGAGGATGGTGGGGGCGGTGTGCGCGGACTGCCGCAGGCCGGCCGCCTTGCAGGAGAGATGGACCAGCAGGGCGAGGAGGGCGGCGTTGACCAGGACGCAGACGACCTTGAGGGTGCTGAGCGAGAGCCAGGTCGTCGGGATGAACAGCAGCGCGGCGAACGGCGGGTAGGTGGCCGGGAGGTTCCATTTGGTGACCGTGAAGCCGTAGAGGTCACCGCCGGACGCCGCGGCCTCCCCCTCGGCACGGTAGACCGCTATGTCGGACATCGGCAGCGGCTGGAGCTCGTAGAGCGCCCACAGTCCGCCGAACGACAGCACCAGCAGCGCCACGGCGAGCACCAGTCTTCGGGGGTGCGCGGTGCTCAGGTGCCAGGTGCGTCTCCATGTCCACGTCCCGTCGGCGGCAGACACCGTTACCCCTCCTCGTCGCCCTGAGCGCGCCCTCTGCGGCGACGCTAGTGGATCGAGGCCGATCGTCTGCAACGGTTTCCGGTCGTCCGGATGTCCATGCGACTTCGCCACAAAGTCGGCCCGCTGGTCGTGATTGTGCGGTGATCGACCGAAGCATGACGTGATGTGTACGCGTGTGGCTACATGTGTGGCAACTACATCTGTGACTGCTGGAGGTGCGGCTGCTACACGGGTGACTGCTGGAGGTGCGGCTGGCTGCTACCTGTGCGGCGCGCGCAGGGTGGCTCCAGCGGGAGGGCACAGAAGGGCGTGGTGGCGGAACGGCGCGGGTGGCGGAACGGCGCGGGTGGGAGCAGGAGCGTCGGGTGTACGGAGGCCGAGCACAGGACGGAGGGGCGCAGGACGGAGGGGCACACGGCGGGCCGGCCCCGGACGAGTGAGGGCACGGCAGCCAGCGCCGCAGGGCAGCGAGGCGTCGTGCGGCGTCCTGCCGTACGGCTGCTCGGTACGGTCAGGTGTGGCGGTGACTGCGGCGCTCGGTGCGGTGCTCGGTGCGGCGGTCACCCCGGCGGTCGCTGGGGTCGTCCTCGCCGTACTCCCCCAGAACGACGACGCTGAAGGCGGCCCGGCCGAAGACCTTCACCGCGCGCAGGGCGTTGCCCAGGACGTAGCGGTGCCCGTGCGCCGGGGGCGCACCCTCGGCGAGGTCGGGGCTGAGGGCGGTGGCGCCCTTGGCCGTGTGGAGTGCGGACAGGGAAGCTGGTGGAATCGCTGCGCTACTCATGCCTCCATGATGGAATTCACGCGATTGCCGCACATCGGTCCACAGGCCCATCCCGAAAGGGCCGGACGTCCGTCTCCAGGCCCACCCCGTCCCCTACGGGAGACCGAACGGCCCTCAGGGTCGTACGCCCCCGGCACGAGCCCGCGCACCCCGCGAAATTCCGTTGGCGCGCCCCTCCAGTGCTGACTACAATCGCGCGTCTGCCTGCCTCCCGTCGGGAGTGCTGCCGTCCGGACGGAAACCGGACGGCTCTTTGCTTCACGCCGCTGACCAGCGAGGCGCCTGACCCGCGCTAAGCACCGACGCCGGCCCGCCCGCGCCCGCTTCCGCCGGCGCGCGCCCGCCGCTGTACCCGCTACCGGAGGCAACGCCGTGCCCGCGCACGCCCACCCGTCGCCCGACCACCACCCCTCACGGACGGCGCCCAGCGCCGACAGCCCACACCCGTCGCCCGACCACCACCCCTCCCAGACGGCGCCAAACGCCAACACCCCACACCCCTCCCCCGGCCACGACCCCCTGGAGCGGGAGAAGGCACACCTCGCCGACTCGCGAGCCGCCCTACGGGCCATGCGGCAGGACGCCGAGGCGCTGAACATCGCCGACGTCGCCGCGAACTGGGTCAACGCCAAGGTCCTGCAGGGCGAGATCGACGCCCGCATCAAGGCGCTCGCCGACCTCGCGCACACCCCGCTCTTCTTCGGCCGCCTCGACTACCTCCACGCACCGGGCATGGACCTCGCCGAGGGCGCCGAGGGGGAGAACTTCTACATCGGCCGGCGCCATGTCCACGACGCCGACGGTGACCCCATGGTCATCGACTGGCGCGCGCCCGTCTCCCAACCGTTCTACCGGGCCTCCAAGAAGGACCCGATGGACCTCCGGCTGCGCCGCCGATTCGGCTACACCGCGGGCGAGTTGACCGCGTACGAGGACGAGCACCTCACCGACCCGGGAGAGGCGGACCGCACCAGCCGGCTGCTGCAGACGGAGATCGAGCGCCCGCGCGTCGGTCCCATGCGGGACATCGTCGCCACCATCCAGCCCGAGCAGGACGAGATCGTGCGCGCCGGTATCGGCGGGTCGGTCTGCGTCCAGGGGGCGCCGGGCACCGGGAAGACCGCGGTCGGTCTGCACCGGGTCGCCTATCTGCTGTACGCGCACCGCGAGCGGCTGGCCCGTGCCGGCACCCTCGTCATCGGCCCGAACCGCTCGTTCCTGCACTACATCGAGCAGGTGCTGCCGGCCCTGGGCGAGTTGGAGGTCAAGCAGGCGACGGTGGACGACCTGGTGGGGCATGTGGAGGTGCGCGGCACCGACGAGGCGGCCGCCGCGACGGTCAAGGGCGATGCCCGGATGGCCGAGGTGCTGCGGCGCGCGGTGCGCTCGCACATCGGGCGGCCCGAGGAGCCCTGCGTGGTCGTTCGCGGCTCCCGCCACTGGCGCGTCCCGGCGTACGAAATCGAAGAGATCGTAGGGGAGTTGAGAGACCGCGACATCCGTTACGGGGCGGCCCGCGAGGCGCTCCCCCAGCGGATCGCCCATGCCGTCCTGGTCCGTATGGAGCAGGCGGGGGAGGCGCCGGACGACCGGGTGCAGAACGCGGTGGCGCGCAACGCCGCGGTGAAGGCCGTGGTCAAGGCGGTCTGGCCGGAGGTCGACCCGGCGAAGCTGGTGCTGCGGCTGCTGGGCGACGCGGACTTCCTGGCCGCGCAGGCGGAGGGGGTCCTCACGCCCGAGGAGCAGAAGACGATCCTGTGGGCCAAGCCGGCCCGCAGCGTGAAGAGCGCCAAGTGGTCCACCGCGGACGCGGTGTTGATCGACGAGGCGAGGGACCTGATCGAGCGCACCCCGTCGCTCGGCCATGTGGTCCTCGACGAGGCGCAGGACCTCTCCCCCATGCAGTACCGCGCGGTCGGCCGGCGCTGCACGACCGGCTCGGCGACGATCCTCGGCGACATCGCCCAGGGCACCACCCCCTGGGCGACCGACACCTGGGAGGAGGCGCTGGCCCACCTGGGCAAGCCCGGTGCGGCGATCGAGGAGCTCACCCAGGGCTTCCGCGTGCCGCGGGAGGTGATCGCCTACGCCTCGCGGCTGCTGCCCGCCATCGCCCCCGATCTGACGGAGGCCACCTCGATCCGGGAGTCGCCGGGCGACTTCGAGATCCGTACGGTCGAGCCGGCGGACCTGACCGCGGCGACCCTCGCGGCCTGCGACGACGCGCTGACGAAGGAGGGCTCGATCGGCCTGATCGCCGCGGAGGCCCGGATTCCGGTGCTGCGCGAGGAGTTGACGGCGGCCGGCGTGACCTGCCTGGCACCCGGCGAGGAGACCTCGGCCGTGGCCCGGCTGACGCTGGTGCCGGCCACCCTCGCCAAGGGCCTGGAGTACGACCATGTGGTGCTGGACGAGCCGGCCGCGATCGTCGACGGGGAGCCGGACGAACGGACCGGGCTGCGCCGGCTGTACGTGTGCCTGACCCGGCCGGTGTCGGGGCTGACCGTGATCCATGCGGCGCCGCTTCCGGACACGTTGACGGGCGGCCCGCTAGGTTCGTAGGCACCGCCGAACCGCCGCGGCCGGGCCCGGGGCGTTCCTTTCGGATCTTCGTGGGCTGGAAACGCCCTGAGACGCCGTAAGGACTGCCCCGGAAGCCCTTAGGACACGAAGCCCACGATGCCGAAACCGGGGCGCGCCTCCACATGGCGAAGCCAGCCGATGACGTCCATGACGGCGTCGACCACCTCGGGCTCCAGCGGCGGGGCGTGGCCGTCCCGCTTGGTCTGCTCGAACTGCTCCAGCGCCTCCAGGCACTGCTTGTGCGTCCACTCGCCGCTCCGCGGCAGGTCGTACTGCGGGACAGCGCTGGGTATGCCGCCGGAGTAGCCGAACTCCGCCACCGAGACCGCGGTGATCCGCAGCGCCCGCAGCCCTTCGTCGACAAGCTCCAGCCAGTCGCCCCGGAACGGGCAGAAGCAGGAGTTGTCGAGGAAGGATCCGGTCAGGGAGCACAGGCGCTTGTAGGCGTAGCCGTACTGGAAGGCGTACTGCTGGTTCTCGTGGAAGGGACCGCCGTGCACCACCGCGTGCAGCGCCTCGTACGCGGTGGGGGCGCCGTCCGCGATCTCGGAGGAGAACCAGCTGTCGTCCGATGCCAGGTCGTCGCCGAAGTTGTCGCGGACGGCCTGGAGCAACTGGTCGTCGCGAGAGCCGACGAGGGCACGTGCGGCCTCGGGGTCGAGCAGGTACACGCTCAGGGAAGAACTCATGAGAGCACGTTAACCACCGGCACTGACAACCAGGTTGGGGGCGGTGGCCGACGGCGGCCGGTCGAGGGCCGACCGTGCAGATCAGGACCCCACCGCGGCCCCCCAGCGGCGCCTCCCGCATGATCGGCGCCGCCCGTCCGGGCGCGGCGGCCGATGGCCTCCCCGATCGCCTGCCTGATCGCCACCGACCTCGCGCCGGCCCCGACCGCTGCCCCCGACGGTCGCCCCGACGCCCACGGCCCTACCGCCGTCCCACCGGCGTCCCACTACCGCCCCACCGCTGCCCCAGCACCGGTGGCACAATGACCGCCATGTCCAAGCCCCCCGGAACCCGGCAGAGCATCATCGACGCCGTCCTGCGCGTCATCGGTGAGGACGGCGTCGCCGGGGTCACCAACCGGCGGATCGCCAAGGAGGCCAAGGTCTCCCTCGGTTCGGTCACCTACCACTTCACGACCCAGCACGAGATGCTGCGCGAGAGCCTGCTGCACTTCGTCGCGGAGGAGACCCGGCACTTCACCGAGCTCGCCGACCAGTGCGAGACCGACGGGATGGACATCGATCGGGCCTCCGCCACGGTCGGCCAGGTCGCCGGGTGCACGCAGACCGACAGCAGGCGCATCGCGCCCTTCGAGCTCTACGTCCAGGCCGGCCGCGACGAGCGGTTGCGCACCGCGGCCGCGCAGTGCTTCGCCGCGTACGACCAGCTGGCCGCCCGGATCCTCACCGGTCTCGGCGTACCCGACGCCGAGCGGCTGGCGAGCACCGCCGTCGCGCTGGTCTTCGGACTGCAACTGCGCAGCCTGGCCACGGGTGCGCCGGCCGAGGAGCTCGTCGACGCCCTGCTACTGCTGGCACGCGGGGCGCAGCACGCCTGAGCCCCGGCACCGGTACCGGCGCACCGGCACCGGGCGCGGCAGCCCCCTGGAAAGCCGCCGCGCAAACGATCGGCGGCAAGAGGCACTTGCCTACGGGAAGCGCTCGGCCACGGGAAGCGTCCGGCTACGGGACGCGTCCGGCTACGGGACGCGTCGTTCACGGGCGCGGTCAGCGGGCACCCCGTCCAGCGCCGACCGCCACTCCGCCACCGCAGCCGCATCCACCGGCGCGGACCAGCCGCCGGGCCGGGCGGCGCTGCCGATGTGGAAGGCGTCCAGGCCGGCCGCGCGCAGTGTCGGCAGGTGGTCGAGACCGAGTCCGCCACCCACCAGGATGCGCGGCGCGTAGCCGGGGTCGGCCGCCGCCGTACGCGCCTGCTCGGCGAGCAGCACCGGCAGTCCCGCCGCCACGCCCCGCGGATCACCGGCCGTCAGGACGGTGTCGAGCCCGGTGGTGCCGGGCGCCCCCGCCAGCTCCTTGCGGAGCGCCGCGCGGTCGACCGCGTGGTCGAGGGCCCGGTGGAAGGTCCACCGGCAGCCGTCGATCACCTCGGCCAGCGCGGCCACCGCGTCCAGGTCCGGCCGCCCGTCCGGCGTCAGGAAGCCGAGGACGAACTCGTCGGCGCCCTCCGCCCGCAGCGCCGCCGCCTGGGCGCAGAGCGCCGCCAGGTCGCCGGCCGCGAAGCCGTCACGGGCCCGCAGCATCACCCGCAGCGGGAGGTCGACGGCCGCGCGGATCGCCGCGAAGGTGGCCCGGGAGGGGGTGAGCCCGTCGGCGGCCATGTCGGTGACGAGTTCCAGGCGGTCGGCACCGCCGGCCCGGGCGGCGACCGCGTCCTGCGGGCCGAGCGCGATCACCTCCAGGAGCGCGCGCTTGCTCATATGACCCCAATCCTTCAGCGACGACATGGCCCGGTGACCCAGCGCTCCACCCTACGGCAACAGGTCTAGTCCAATATCCCAGCGTACGGGTCCGCCGCCCCGGGGGCACAATGATGCGCATGACCCCCGTGTCCCGTACGGCAGACACCACCGGCCCGGCAGCGGAACTCCACCGACGCTGGGCCGCCACCGTGGCCGAGGCCCGCGGCGCCGGGACGCGCGCGGCCCCCGAAAGCGCACCACCGCCCGACCCCGCCCCGTACGCCGACAACCTCCTGTCCCGGTGGGGCGAGCCGCACCGCCGCTACCACACCGTCGAGCACCTGGCCGCGGTCCTCGCCCGCATCGATGAACTGGCCGGTCACGCCGATGACTTGAGCGTCGTCCAACTGGCGGCGTGGTTCCATGACGCGGTCTACCGCCCGGACCGCTCCGAGAACGAGGAGCGCAGCGCGGCCCTCGCCGAACGCGCCCTGCCCGAGCTGGGCATCGGCCCGGCCCGCACCGCCGAGGTCGCGCGCCTGGTGCGGCTCACCGTCACCCACGCCCCGGAGCCCGACGACCCCGACGGCGAGGTGCTGTGTGACGCCGATCTCGCCGTGCTCGCCGGTTCGCCGGACGACTACGCGGCCTACGCCGCCGCGGTCCGCGCCGAGTACGCCTTCGTCCCGGACCCGGACTTCGCCGCCGGCCGGGCCGCGGTCCTCCATCAACTCCTCGCCCTGCCACGGCTGTTCCGGACCCCGCAGGGTTACGACCGCTGGGAGCACCAGGCCCGCCGCAACCTGGCCACGGAGCTGGACCTGCTGGGCGGCTGAGGCCGGGCGGCGTCGCCCCGCCCCCGCGCCGGGTGCCCCCCCCGGGCCGCCGCCGGCACCCCGCCCGCATGGCCGAGGCCACGCCGGAAGGTACCGTCCGAGGGAATGTAAGGCCTCCTACCGTGGTTAGTAGCTGACATGCCCGCACCCGCTCCGCCCGCCCGCACCCGCCTCCCCATCGCCGTCTACGTCCTCGGTCTGTCCGTCTTCGCCCTCGGCACGTCCGAGTTCATGCTCTCCGGCATCCTCCAGCCACTCGCCCGTGACCTGCGGGTCTCCATCCCGCAGGCCGGTCTGTTGGTCTCCGCCTTCGCGATCGGCATGGTGGTCGGCGCCCCCGTGCTGGCCGCGGCGACGCTCCGCCTTCCCCGCCGTACGACACTGATCGCGCTGCTCGCGGCGTTCGGCCTGGGCCAGGTGGCCGGCGCGCTGGCCCCTTCCTACGGCGTGCTGTTCGCCTCGCGCGTGGTCAGCGCGCTGGCCTGCGCCGGATTCTGGGCGGTCGGCGCCGCGGTCGCCGTCTCGCTGGTGCCGGTCACCGCGCGGGCCCGGGCGATGGCCGTGATGGTGGGCGGTCTGAGCATCGCCAACATCGCGGGCGTCCCGGCGGGCGCCCTGCTCGGCCAGCACGCCGGCTGGCGCGCCGCCTTCTGGGCGGTGGCCGGGCTCGCCGCCCTCGGTCTGGTCGGCGTGATCGCGCTGGTGCCGCGGACGAGCGTGCCCACCGGTGACGACCGCCCGCAGCTCCGCCGGGAACTGGCCATCTACAAGGACAAGCAGGTCTGGCTGGCGCTGATCGCCACCGCCCTGAACGGCGCCGCGGTCTTCGCGCTCTTCTCCTACCTCTCGCCGCTGCTGACCGACACCGCCGGGCTGGCCGAGAGCTGGGTGCCCACGGTGCTTGCGCTGTTCGGCGTGGGCGCGCTGATCGGCACGTTCATCGGCGGCCGGATCGCCGATGCGCACCTCTTCGGGACGCTCTTCGGCGGTATCGCCGCCTCCACCGTGGTGCTGGCGGTCCTGGCGCTGACCGCCCACAGCCCGGTGGCCGCCATCGCGCTGTCCCTGCTGCTGGGGGTGACCGCGTTCACCACCGCCCCGGCGCTCAACGCCCGGATGTTCAACGTGGCCAACGCCGCGCCGACGCTGGCCGGCGCGACCACCACCGCCGCCTTCAACATCGGCAACACCCTCGGCCCCTGGCTCGGCGGCCTGGCCATCGGCGCCGGCTGGGGCTACCCGGCGGTGGCCTGGACGGGCGCGGCACTGGCGGCGGCGGCCGTCCTCACCACCGCGCTCGCCTTCCGGCTGCACCGCATGAACGGCCGCTCCCGGCTGGTGGCCGCCGCGACGCCGAAGGCCGCCGCGCCGGCACCGGAGGCCACCGCGCAGGCACCGACACCGGAGGCCGTGGAACAGCACTGACCTGCAGGGGGCGGGGCGGATCGCGGCGGATCGCGGCGACTGCCGGTGGCTGCTGGTGGCTGCCGAGTGCCGGGGACTGCCGGGCGCCGGTGGCTGCCGGGTGCCGGTGGCTGCCGGGCGCCGGTGGCTGCCGGGTGCCGGTGGCTGCCGGGCGCCGGTGGCTGCCGGGCGTCGAGGACTGTCGGGCGGCTGCCGCCGTCTCCGCCGTCCCGTCACGCCCCGCCGTCGAAGGTCCAGCGGGTCTGGCTGTAGACGGACTCGCCCCGCCCGAAGCCGAAGGCCTTGCGGGGCCGGACGCGGAAGACCACCGCCCGGCCGCCCTCCCCGTGG
Organism: Streptomyces sp. NPDC020742; assembly: GCF_040641675.1. Classification (NCBI taxonomy): domain Bacteria; kingdom Bacillati; phylum Actinomycetota; class Actinomycetes; order Kitasatosporales; family Streptomycetaceae; genus Streptomyces; species Streptomyces sp. NPDC020742. The sequence continues at coordinate 130,923 of NZ_JBFAEA010000013.1, read as the reverse complement.
AACGCCCCGTCCCGGACGTCGAAGTGCCAGTCGCTGCCGTACTTCTCCTCGTACCGCTCGGCCAGCCGGTGCAGCGTGGCCCCGTCGTCGATCCGCTCCGCCACGCCCTCGACGACCACATCGAGTCCGGCGTGCAGGTCGTTGCCGCCGGCCGTCGAGGTGGTCAGCGCACAGTGCGGGCTGACCGCGAGGTTCTTGGCCTTGCGCTCGTCGGGGCCGGTACAGAAGTGGAGGGCGTCGTCCGCCCAGACGGCGAGCAACGGGGTGACGTGCGGGCGTCCGTCCGGGCGTACGGTGCTGAGCCAGAAGATCTCCGCCTCGGTCATCCCGCCGACGGCCGCGGACCAGGCGATCGCCGTGGCGTCCGGGCTGCTGTAGGCGGGGTGGAGCTCGGTGACCGGCTCCCTCCCCGGTGCGCTGGCTGGCATGACGGGCCCCTTTCGAATGCGGCACGCGGTCAGGGCCCATCGTGCGGGGGCGTGCCCTCGGCCGGCCGCTGCGACGCGCCGCAACGGACCGCGCGGGGCGCGCCGGACGGTACGCCCTACGGCGGTTTCCCCCGGTTCCCGCGAACCCGCCAGGGTCCGAAGGAGCCGCCCTAGAGACGAGGCGGCGGGCGGTGCTTGGGTCTGCGCAGGCCGGCCGCCGTCAGCCGGCGCAACAGCTCCTTGCTGCCGACCTCGACCGCGCCGGCCCGCACCGCATCGGCGTAACGCTCGGACGGCAGGTCGTAGTGATCGCGCTCGAACGCCCGCCGGGGCAGCCCGAGGCCCGCCGCGAAGGCGTGCAACTCGTCGAAGGACACATCGCTGACCAGATGCGACCACATGCGGCCGTGCCCGGGCCAGATGGGTGGATCAACGTAGACCGCCACCTCAGCGCTCCGGCCGCTTCGCCGGGGCGCCCCGGTGCACCGCGCGCACCTCAGCCCTCCGCCGGAGCGTGCAGCCGGCCGACCCGGGCCACCGCGACCGCGGTCTTGGGGCAGACCCAGTGCGGGTCGGGCCCCAACTCCGGTTCCACGCCGAGGGCATGGGGATCGCCCGACTCCGTGCATACGGGGCACAGCGGCCAGCGGCCGTACCGGTCCAGCAGGGCGTCCTGGACGTCCTGCGCTATCAGTCCCGCGACGAACTCCGCGCCCTCGGGCCACTGCTCCACCCACCACCGGCGGTGAACGACCGCGTCCTCCACGAGCGAGACGATGTCGGCATCGGCCACGTCGTCCGCGACCAGGTCGGCGAGCACCAGCGCCCGCGCGGCGTGCAACGCCTGTTCCAGCTCCATGCCCCCCATTGTCTCCCGACCGCACGGCGGCGCCCGGCGTTGTCCACAGGCCCCGGCGCGGCTCGCGCGCTCTGTCCACACCCCTCACCGAGGGTATTGACGTGAGAAGGTGCTGAAATTACTTTTCAGGAGTGAGTAACAGCGTGAAGGAAAGTTTCAGGGGCGTGCCCGTCGAGACCCGGCCGGCTCCGGCCCCGCCCGCCCCCGCGGCACTGGCCGCCAAGGTCCGTACGCTCGCCCCGACGATGACCCGCTCCATGCAGCGGGTCGCCGAGACGGTCGCAAGCGACCCGGCCGGCTGTGCCGCGCTCACCGTCACCGGCCTGGCGGAGCGCACCGGCACCAGTGAGGCCACCGTCGTACGGACCTCCCGGCTCCTGGGCTACCCGGGCTACCGCGACCTCCGGCTCGCGCTCGCCGCGCTGGCCGCCCAGCAGGCCGCCGGCGGCGCGCCCGCCGTGACCGCGGACATAGCGGTCGACGACTCCCTGACCGAGGTCGTCACCAAGCTGGCGCAGGAGGAGCAGCAGTGCCTGGCCGACACCGCGGCCGGGCTGGACGTCACCCAGCTCGAAGCGGCCGTCGCCGCGCTCTGCGGTGCCCGCCGGATCGATGTGTACGGCGTCGGCGCCTCCCACCTCGTCGGCCAGGACCTCGCCCAGAAACTGCTGCGCATCGGCCTGATCGCGCACGCCCACGCGGACCCGCACCTGGCGGTGACCAACGCCGTGCAGATGCGCACCGGCGATGTCGCCGTGGCCATCACCCACTCCGGCCGCACCACCGACGTGATAGAGCCACTGCGGGTGGCCTTCGACCACGGCGCGACGACGATCGCCGTCACCGGCCGCCCCGACGGCCAGATCGCCGCCTACGCCGACCACATCCTGACCACGTCCACGGCCCGCGAGAGCGAGCTGCGCCCCGCCGCGATGTCCTCCCGGACCAGCCAGCTCCTGGTCGTCGACTGCCTGTTCATAGGCGTCGCCCAGCGCACCTACGAGACCGCGGCCCCCGCGCTGTCCGCGTCGTACGAGGCCCTGGCCCACCGCCACCGGCCCTGACCCACCGGCCCCGACGCGGCAGCGCGCCGGCCGCCGTACCAGCCCGTTGGAGCACCGGCCCTGACGCCGCACCAGCCCGGCTGAAGCACCGGTCCTGACGGAGCACCAGTCCTGACACGCCCCCGGCGGGTCCGTCCCGCGCCCAACCGAGAAAGAGCCGCCGCCCGATGACACCCACCGAGCGCACCGAGCGCACTCACCCCACTGACCCCACCGACCTGCGCGCTCAGCTGGACACCCTCACCACCGAGGCCTTCCGCCCCGAGCTCGCCGAGATCGACCGCCGCTCCACCCTCGACATCGCCCGCACGATGAACGCCGAGGACGCCGTCGTCCCCGCCGCCATCGCCGCCCGGCTCCCGGAGATCGCCGCAGCCATCGACGCCACCGCCGCCCGGATGGCCCGCGGCGGCCGGCTGGTCTACGCGGGTGCCGGCACGGCCGGCCGCCTCGGGGTGCTGGACGCCAGCGAGTGCCCGCCGACCTTCAACACCGACCCCTCGCAGGTCCTCGGCCTGATCGCGGGCGGGCCGCCCGCGCTGGTCACCGCCGTCGAAGGCGCCGAGGACAGCGCGGAGTTCGCCGCCGAGGACCTGACCGCGATCGGCCTCACCGCGATCGACACCGTCGTCGGCATCTCGGCCTCCGGCCGCACCCCGTACGCGATCGGCGCCGTCGAGCACGCCCGGGCCCTCGGCGCGCTGACCATCGGGCTGTCCTGCAACGCCGGTTCGGAGCTGGCCGCCGCGGCGGAGCACGGCATCGAGATCGTGGTCGGCCCCGAGCTGCTGACCGGCTCGACCCGACTCAAGGCCGGCACCGCCCAGAAGCTGGTGCTCAACATGCTCTCGACCCTCACCATGATCCGGCTGGGCAAGACCTACGGGAATCTGATGGTCGACGTCCGCGCCTCCAACGACAAGCTCCGGGCCCGTTCGCGCCGCATCGTCGCGCTCGCCACCGGCGCCGACGACAAGGAGATCGAGGCGGCGCTCGCCGAGACCGACGGGGAGGTGAAGAACGCCATCCTCACCCTCCTCGGCGGGGTCGACGCCCCCACCGCCGCCCGGCTGCTGGACGCCTGCGACGGCCACCTCCGCGCGGCCCTGGAGGCCGCCGCGAAGCTCTAACCACCGCCGAGCCCTGGCCACCGCGAAGCCCTGACCACCACGGAGCCCTGACCACCGCGAGTTCTGACCACCGCGAGTTCTGACCACCGCGAGTTCTGACCATCGAGCCGCCGGCCCGGCAGGGCCCGCGCTCCGACCCGTACGTCCGGTTCGTCAGCACAGCAAGGCACCGCACATGTCCGAAGACACGTACCGCGCCACCGCCGCCGCGCTCCTCCCCCTGGTCGGCGGCGCCGCGAACGTCGCCTCCGTCGCCCACTGCATGACCCGGCTCCGCCTCGGCCTCCGGGACCGTTCGCTGGTCCGGGACGACGCGCTCCGGGCGCTGCCCTCCATCCTGGGCGTGGTCGAGGACGACACGTACCAGATCGTGCTGGGGCCGGGGACGGTCGCCCGGGTCACCCCCGCGCTGGAGGAGCTGGTGGAGCAGGCCCGTACGGCCGGGGACCCCGCTCCGGACCGCACCGGGCCCGCGCCCGCGAGCGCCCCCGACGCCGAGCAACTGGCCGCGCGGGGCGCCGCCCTCAAGGCGCGGCAGAAAGCCCGGAACGCCACCCCCGTCAAACAGTTCCTCCGTCGGATCGCCAACATCTTCGTCCCGCTGATCCCGGCCCTGATCGGCTGCGGCATCGTCGCCGGCTTCAACGGCCTGCTCACCAACCTCGGCAGCCTCCCCTCCCTCGTCCCCGCGCTCACCGCCATCGCCTCCGGCTTCCTGTCGCTGATCGCGGTCTTCGTCGGCATCAACACCGCCAAGGAGTTCGGCGGCACACCGGTGCTCGGCGGCGCGGTCGCCGCGGTCACCGTCTTCCCCGGCGTCGCCCACCTCACCGTCTTCGGCCAGCGGCTCTCCCCCGGGCAGGGCGGCGTCCTGGGGGCACTGGCCGCCGCCCTGCTGGCCGTTCAGGTGGAGCGCGGCTGCCGAAAGGTGGTCCCCGAGGCGCTGGACGTCCTGGTCACCCCCGCGCTCACGGTCCTGCTCACCGGCCTGGTCACGCTCTTCGGCCTGATGTACGCCGCGGGCGAGGTCTCCACCGCCATCGGCAGCTGCGCCACCTGGCTGCTGGCGCACGGCGGGGCGGTCGCCGGCTTCCTGCTCGGCGGCCTCTTCCTCCCCCTGGTCATGCTGGGCCTGCACCAGGCCCTGATCCCGATCCACGCCACGCTCATCCAGCAGCAGGGCTACACCGTCCTGCTCCCGATCCTCGCGATGGCCGGCGCGGGCCAGGTCGGCGCCGCGTTCGCCCTCTACCTCCGCCTCCCCCGCAACCGCTCGCTGCGCCGCACCATCAAGTCCGCCCTGCCCGCGGGCCTCCTGGGCGTCGGCGAACCCCTGATCTACGGCGTCTCCCTCCCGCTCGGCCGCCCGTTCATCACCGCCTGCCTGGGCGGCGCGTTCGGCGGCGGCTTCCTCGGCCTGCTCAACCAGCTCGGCGACACGGTCGGCTCCACCGCCATCGGCCCGTCAGGATGGGCCCTGTTCCCCCTGGTCAAGGGCGACCGGGGCCTTTCCAGCACGCTCCTGGTCTACGCCCTGGGCCTGGTCGTCGGCTATGCGGCCGGCTTCCTGGCCACCTACTTCTTCGGCCTCGGCCGACAGCAGCGGGCCGAGCTGAACGCGGACCCCGGGGCCGCGGAGGGAACGGAGGAAACGGAGGGGACGGAGGTGGCAGCCACGGCCGGGGCGACAACGGCCGGCGTGGCCCAGGCGGCCGGCACGGCCCAGGCAGCAGGCATGCCACAGGCGCCAGACTCGGCCCAGGCGCCAGACGTGGGCGCGGCCGGGGCGGCGGCCCGGGCCGGCGGTGAACCGTCCCCGGCCCCCGCCGGAACCCCCGGGACGCCGGTCACGGCATCCGGCTCTGCCAGTTCAACTCCCTGACACGGGCCGCCAGGACCGCGGGCGGCGGGGCGGGCCGCAGGGCGCCCGGCGGGCAGGCCCACTCCGGTCCGCCGCCCGGCGGCCGGAGCCGGACGCGCCCGCCGGCCGCGAGGCCCACCACCCGGCCGATCCGCCCGTCCCGCCCGTCCAGCACGTACGTGCCCGGGGCGGGTCCTCCCGAGGCAGGTCCGCCCCGGGCGGGTCCGCCCTGGCCGACGGCCGGCATCACGACCGTCGTTCCTCCGGACCGTGCCCGGCGGCGAGGGACCGCGCATGGTCCACCAGGACGCCCGCGAGCCGCCGCGCGGTGTCCAGATTGCACCGCCCCAGCTCGACCAGCGGCGCCAGATAGCCGCTCGCGCACGACACCGCGTCGACCCCGATCGAGGGCAGGGTGATCCCCACCTCCCGGAACGCGGTGTGCAGTTCGGCCGCGACCTCCTCGGCCTCCCGCTGCCGCTCACGCACCGTCAGCATCCCCATCATCACCTTCCACGCTGAGTGTTCGGATTGCACACATAGCGTGGCGGAATCGGGACTAGCCTGGACAGAGGCGCAGACCCAACAACCGCAGGTGATCAACAGGGAGTTACTGCATGCCCGGACCGAAACCCCTCGATCCGTCCTCGTCCCCCCGCGCCATGCTCGGCGCCGAATTACGTCACAAGCGGGAGGAGGCGGGGCTCACCCAGGAGGAGCTCGGCCGCCCGCTGTTCGTCAGCGGCTCCTTCATCGGACAGCTGGAGTCCGGTACGCGGCGGATGCAGATGGAGTACGCCGTGAAGTTCGACGAGATCCTGGGGACCGACGGCTACTTCGCCCGCAACTGCGAGGCCGCCACGAAGTCCAAGTACCCGGACCACTTCGCCGAGGCGGCGGAGGCGGAGGCGATGGCCACGGCGATCCGCGAGTACGCGCCGCTGCTGATTCCGGGCTTGCTGCAGACGGAGGGCTACGCGCGGGCGATGTTCCGCGCAGGCCATCCAACAGCGACCGAGACGGTTGTCAACGAGTTGGTAGCCTCCAGGCTAGAGCGAGCCCACCTGCTGGAAAAGCCAACCACACCATTGCTATGGGCAGTCATGGATGAGGCAGTGCTTCGCCGTCCCGTTGGAGGAGCGGCCGTCATGGCAGAGGCCCTTAAGCACATCGCCGATCTGGGAAGAAGCCACAGGATCATTGTTCAGATCCTCCCCTTTGCCGTTGGCGGTCACATGGCCCTCGGAGGGCCACTCAAGTTGATGGCCTTTGAGGACGCGCCGCCCCTCACCTACCTCCAAGGGCTGGGAACGGGAAGGTTGCTGGACGATCCAGCCACTGTGGCTCACTACGCACTGACCTACGATTTGGTCGGGGCCAGCGCACTAGCCCCCCAAGATTCCCTGGCTCTGATCGAATCAGTGGCGGAGGCTTACCTGCATGAGGATCAACCCTGAGTACGACCTGAGCACCGCCGTTTGGCACAAGTCCAGCCACAGCGATGCCAGTGGTGGCGACTGCCTGGAGATCGCCACCTGGCGCAAGTCCAGCCACAGCGGCGGAAGCGGCGACAACTGCCTGGAAGTCTCCGACGACCACCCCGGCATCGTCCCCGTCCGCGACTCAAAGGAGCCCCACGGCCCGGTACTCACCTTTCGGACCGCGGGCTGGTCGACCTTCATCCAACACATCAAGTCCGGCACCCCGTAAGGCCCCTGCAACCCAGAATCCCTGACCTTGATCGGATCAGTGGCGGAGGATGGCACATGAGGAGCAGCCCTGAGCACGACCTGACGACAGCCGTCTGGCGCAAGTCCAGCTACAGCGGCGGCAGCGGAGGCAACTGCCTGGAGATCGCCACCTGGCAGAAGTCGAGCTACAGCGGTGCCAGTGGTGGCGACTGCCTGGAGGTCGCCACCTGGCGCAAGTCCAGCCACAGCGGCGGCAGCGGCGGGAACTGCCTGGAGGTCTCCGACGACCACCCCAGCATCGTCCCTGTCCGCGACTCCAAGGACCCCCACGGCCCGGTACTCACCTTCCGGACCGCGGACTGGTCGACCTTCATCCAACACATCAAGTCCGGCACCCCGTAAGGGAGTCGTTCACGGCCCGGGGCCCGCGCAGTCCATGGCGCGGGCCCCGTCAGGAGCTCGTGGTGCCCGTCCCAGTGGGAGTGGCATCCTCACCGCCGCACACCACACCGCCATGCGCCACACCACCACGTACCGCGCCATCACCCACCTGCCGCGCACCCCCGTCGGACACCTCCGGCCGGAGCCCGCGTCCGTACAGCGAACCGCGCGCCAACTCGGCCGCCAGCAGCGCGAACCACACGCCCACCAGCAGCAGGTGGAGGCGCTGGGGGACGCCGTGCCAGCCGGGCAGGCCGAAGAGCGGGCCCACCGTGCAGATGGCGGCCGGCATCGCCACCGCCAGGACGCGCAGGCCCCAGCGGCGGATCAGCGGCAGCCCGGCACCGTCCGCCGCGGCGGCCCGACTGAGCAGCACCATCGAGGCGAAGAGGAAGAAGTGGGCCAGTGCGCTGGTCACGGTGTGCCAGGGGTGCACCGCTTCGCAGCCGGGTTCCAGCGAGGGCGCGCACCGCATCGGCAGCATGACGTCGGCCAGCGACGACAGCCCGAAGCCGACCAGCGCCAGCCGGCCCGCCCGGCTCCAGCCGCCCGCCGTACGGCCGTACACCAGGAGCGCCGCCAGCACGACGAGGACGGCACAGCAGCTTTCGATGCCGCCGAAGAGCGGACGGTAGGGCTGGTCCGCGGCGTACAGCTCGCTGACGTACGAGTGGCGCGGGTCCAGGCCGGTGGGCAGCCAGAACTCCAGCAGCCAGCCGTTGTAGAGCACCGCGGCCACGGCGAACAGCAGGGCACTCGCGGCACCCGCACGCACCGTAGCTCGCACCAGCATCCCTTCGGCCGTGATCACAGGTGGCGCGGGAGGCCCGGCAGCCGGGAGCCACACCCGCACACCCGCACATCCATAACCATTCGCAGCCACTTCGCCACACACGGTAATGACCACAGCGTAACCATGGTTCGTCGCAGGTCGCCGGAGGCGCTGCCCGGCGGTGTCACGGCCGGGCAGCGCCCCCTCGCCCCGCCCGCACCAGGGAAGGGGCGGTGCCGGGCAGGCCACAGAGAACCCACAAGATTGCCTCCTACGGTCGCGGCGCGGCTACCGTGCACGGCATGCCGTCGAGGGTGGGTCGGTGAACCGGAACGGCGTCGACAGTGAACTGCACACGATGCGGCAGCTCCGTCCTCCAGGGGCCGGACGGCCGGTGGTGCTGCAACAACTGTGGGGCGAGCGGATGAGCCGCCCGCCGAGACGAGAGCGGAGCCTGGAATGTGCGCGGCGGCGAAGCGCCTCGACCGAGTCCTGGTCGTCGACGACGACGCGATGATCCTGCGGTCCCTCGGGCGCGGCCTCCGGCTGAACGGCTTCTCCGTCGCGCTCGCCGAGGACGGTCCGGCCGCGCTGGCCGAGCTGACCGCCCGGCCCCCGGACGTGGTCGTGCTGGACGTCTCCCTGCCGGGCCTGAGCGGCACCGACCTGTGCCGCACCCTGCGGGCCAACGGGAACGAGGTGCCGGTGCTGATGCTGTCCGCGCTGGACGAGCTTGAGGACCGGGTCGCGGGGCTGCAGGCCGGGGCCGATGACTACCTGGTCAAGCCGTTCGCGTTGAAGGAACTGGTGCTCCGGCTACAGGCCCTGCTGCGCCGTCGCCCGCCCGGGGGCAGGGACGCGGTGCAGGTCGGTGACCTCGTCCTGGACACGGCCGCGCGGGAGGTGACGTACGGGGGCGTGGAGGTGCGGCTCACCCGGCGGGAGTTCGAGCTGCTGGAGGTCCTCACCCGGAACGCGGGCGTCGTACTCACCCGCGACCAGCTGCTGGACCGCGTATGGGGCTACGACTTCGAGGTGCGCACCGACGCCGTCGACACCTTCGTGAGCTACCTGCGCCGCAAGTTGGAGGCCGGGGGCCGGCCGCGCCTGGTCCACACGGTCCGCGGGGTCGGCTTCGTCCTGCGGGCTGACGGGCGGACGGAGACCGCGCGATGAGACTCACGACCCGGATCGCCCTCGCGATGGGCATCGCCATGCCGCTGCTGGTCCTGGGCTCGGGGGCGCTGCTGCTGCGCCTGGTCACCCATGATGTGCACACCAAGCAGGACGCCCGGCTCCGCGAGCGGGCCGCGGTGCTGCTGCCGACGGCCAGGGGGCTGCTGCGGGTCGAGGGCAGCGGCCGGCCGCAGCGGGTGGCGAACCAGGAACGGCGGCTGCTCGACGCGGGCCTCGACATCGGGGTGCGGCTGGTGGCCACCGACGACGGGGCGCCGTCCGGGAACGACGGGGGGCGGCCCGGGAACGCCGGCGGCGGGGACGGCTCGGCGCCGGGGCGGGACGGCGTACCGGGAGGCCAGAGCACCGCCGGGCAGAACGGCACCACGGGAAGCCAGAACACCGCCGGACAGCATGACCCCACGGAAGGCCAGAACCTCTTGGGGCAGAACGGCACCGGGGGCGGCGGCCCGGTGACCAGCGGCGGCCAGGTGGCCACGGCCGGGCCGAATGCTGTCGCCGAGCCGCCGCCGTACCGGGTGGTGGCCGCGGCCGGCCCCCAGCCGGGGGCCGACGCGGTGCTGCCGAGCGCGGCTCCCGACCCGATGACCGTACGGGCCCACGGACACACCTGGCGTGCGCTGTCGGTGGAGGTGAACATCGGGAACGGCGGGAGCGTCGGGAACGGCGGGAGCGTCGGGAACAGCGGGGACGGCGGGAACGACGGGGACGGCAGGAACGGCGGGAGTGTCGGGAACGGTGGGAACAGCGGAATCAGCGGGAACGGCGAGAACAGCGGGAACGGCGGGAACGGCGGGAACGCATCGTCCGGCCGGCGCGGCACGCTGTGGGTGTTCTCCCGTGGTTCGGCCGGGAAGTCCGAGGCCGACGCCGTACAGGGCCGCATCCTGCTGGTGGCGCTGATCGCCGCGCCGCTGACCGGGTTGCTCTCCCTGGCCATCGCCGAACACGCGACCCGGCCGCTGCGCCGGCTCCAGCGCCGGGCCGGCGGTCTGGACCCCCGCACCAGCGCGGCCCGCCTTGACCACTCCCCCTCCCGGATCACCGAGGTGGACGACCTGGCGCGCACCCTGCAGACCGTCCTGACCCGGTACGACGAGCAGGCGGCGCGCACCCAGGAGGCGCTGGCCACCGCGCGGGCCTTCTCCGCGACGGCCTCACACGAACTGCGCACCCCGTTGATGGGCATGCAGACCAACCTGGACGTCCTCACCGACCACCCGGACCTCGACCCCGCCGACCGCGCCGAGGTCCTGGCGGACCTGCACGCCGGGCACCGGCGCCTGATGGACATGCTGATCGCGCTCCGGGCGCTCGCCCAGGGGGACCTGGTGGAGGCCGACGCCTTCGCGGACGTGGACCTCTCCGAGCTGGTTGCCGCCGCGGTCGCCGACGTCGAACGGCACCACCCGGGCGTCCGGCTCACCCTCGACCTCACCCCCGGACTGCACCTGAGCGCCTGGGAGCCGGGCCTGCGGATGGCGGTCGACAACCTGCTCCGCAACGCGGTGGTGCACGGGAGCCGGCCGGGCGCGACGGCACGGATCGAGGTGGCGCTGCGGCCGGGCGGCCGGCCGGGGGACCCGGTCGCCGTACTCACCGTGGACGACGACGGTCCGGGGATCGCGCCCCAGGAGCGCGCGCAGGTCTTCGAGCGGTTCCACCGGCGCGCGGACAGCCCCGGCTCGGGGCTGGGGCTGACCCTGGTGGCGCAGCAGATCGCGCTGCACCGCGGCACGGTGGGGATCGTGGACCGGATGGCGGGCACCGGTACCCGGTTCGAGGTGCGGCTGCCGCGGCTCGACGCGGCAGACACCGACACCCGCACCCTCGAACTGCCGCTGCGCCGCGACTGGTTGAGCCAGCTCCCAGCGCCGGGGAGCACACCGGTGTAGGCACCAGGGGGCACACCGGTGCAGGCACCAGGGAGCACACCGGTGCAGGCAGCGGGAAGCGCATCGGTGCAGGCACCGGGGAGCACCGAGACGGGCTGCCCATCCCAGGGAATACACCGGGCACGCGCCAGGCCTGCCGGGGCGCGCCGTGGCCGGCCGGGGCCCGCCACGGCGCGCCCGGTCACCGCTCCCGGTCCCGGGGCTCCCTGACCACCCGCATCATCGCCCGGGTCGTCCCCGACGTGCAGGTCACCGAACGGAACCGGCCACCGACCTCGGCGACCCAGAACGCATCGGCGAAGGTGAGCGCCTGGACGCGTACGTCGCGCCGCCACCCCCGGAAGGACGCCTCGACGACATCAGCGCCGGGCGGCAGCTGCCCCCACGCCAGCGACCACCAGGCCCCCGCCCGGCCCCCGTACCGGCCGCCCCGGAGCGCGGAGACGCTGAGCGTGCCCGTCACGGACACATCGATCAGCCCCGCACCGCTGTGCACTTCCAGGGCGGGCCGGCCTCCGGAGCCGCGCCCGAGGCGCAACTGCCAACCACTGAGGGGCAGTCGCAAGGCACGCCGCCCATCGGCGGTGAGGGTGGTGGAGCCGCCCGCGGGGAAAGGCTCGTCCGGCATGAGGAAACCACCGCGGTCCATTGTGTCTCCCGGGGTTCGAAGGCTCGGCGTGTGGCGTGTAAAGGCTCGGCGTGTGGCGCGTAACGGCTCGGCGTGGAACAGCTCGGCGTGCAAGGGCTCGACGGGCAACCGCTCGGCGTACGACCAGCGGGCTGACGACCAGCGAGGGGGCGTACGACCGCTCGGCGTACAGCCGCCCGGCATGCGCCGCCGCTGACGCTCAACGGCCCCGAACGTACGGGCTTTCCTTGTGGATTCCTTGTGCCCCGGGCGGCCCGGCACCGGACCCGCCGCCTCACAAGGTCCCCACAAAGAACGTCCCTACCTTCTGCGAGGACGCGACGACCTGTCCGCCGGCTTTCCGCCGGCTCTCCCCCGCCTGTGCGCCACCGGTCCGCCGGCCGTGCGCACCGGTGGCAGGGCGGGCCGTTCGCGCCGAACCGTCCCCGTCCCCAGAAGAAGGAGCAGCACCATGCAGCGTCCCAAGACCGCCGTAGCCGGAGTCCTCGCCGGGCTCGCGCTCGCCGGTTCCGTGCTGACCACGGCGGCCCCGGCGAACGCGGCGGCCTCCGACGGCACCTCCCCCAAGCCCTCGGCGTCCGCCCCGGCGGCCGCCGGTCACGGCAAGGGCCACCGACACAAGGGCCTCTGCGCCCGAGTGCCCCGCCTGGAGAAGCGCATCGACCGGGCGCTGACCCGGATCAACGGCTCGGAGCAGACCCGCGGTTCGATCGCGCGGCTGGAGCGGCGGGTGGAGAAGGCCCGGGCCAAGCACCGCGACGAGGTCGCCACCTTCCTCCAGGACCGGCTGAACCACCGCAAGGAGATGAAGCCCTTCCTCACCCGGGAGCGCACCGACCTCAAGGCCGTCGCGACCTGGTGCGCGAAGAAGAAGGACGACGCCAAGGGCGGCACCGGCTCATGAGGCGGTCCCGGCGCGTCGCGCTGCTGCTGACGGCGGCGGTCGCGGTACCGGCCCTGGCGGCCACCGGCTGTTCGGGCGCCTCCGGTGAGCACGCGGCGTCGGGGGGCTCCGCGACCGGCGGGGCGTCCTCGGCGCCGGCCACCCCCGGCTCCGCTTCGGCCTCCGACGCCTCGACCGCCGGCTCCTCGGCCGGTTCCTCGACCGGCACCTCCTCGCAGGAGCAGGAGATGGCCAAGAAGGTCGAGCAGGCCGAGAAGGCGGCGGACGCGGCCGACTCCGACGCGGCCGCGGACACACGGTAAGAAGCCGCTGCGAACGGCGCTCCGCGCCCCGGAGCGCCACCGCACAAAGACACCACCCCCGCTGCACAGAAGCACCGCCGCACAGAAACACCGCCGCGCGGAGACACCGCCGGACAGCGGCACCACCGCGCAGAAACGCCGCCGGGGCGGCACCCCCTGGAAGGAGGGTGCCGCCCCGACGTGCGTGTGGACGTGTGGTCTGGGAGGACCAGCGTTCCGATCCGCGAGGATCAGAAGTCCATGTCACCGCCCGGCATGCCGCCCGGAGCGCCCGCCGCGGCGGCCTTCTCCGGCTTGTCGGCGATGACGGCCTCGGTGGTGAGGAAGAGCGCCGCGATGGAGGCGGCGTTCTGCAGCGCGGAGCGGGTGACCTTGGCCGGGTCGATGATGCCCTCGGCGACCATGTCGACGTAGTCGCCGGTGGCGGCGTTCAGACCGTGGCCGACGGCCAGGTTGCGCACCTTCTCCACCACGACGCCGCCCTCAAGGCCGGCGTTGACCGAGATCTGCTTCAGCGGGGCTTCCAGGGCCAGCTTCACCGCAGCGGCACCGGTGGCCTCGTCGCCCTCCAGCTCGATCTTCTCGAAGACCGAGGAGGCCTGCAGCAGGGCCACGCCACCGCCGGCGACGATGCCCTCTTCGACGGCCGCCTTCGCGTTGCGAACGGCGTCCTCGATGCGGTGCTTGCGCTCCTTGAGCTCGACCTCGGTGGCGGCACCGGCCTTGATGACGGCCACGCCGCCGGCCAGCTTCGCCAGACGCTCCTGGAGCTTCTCGCGGTCGTAGTCCGAGTCGCTGTTCTCGATCTCGGCGCGGATCTGGTTGACGCGACCCTGGACCTGGTCGCTGTCGCCGGCACCGTCGACGATGGTGGTCTCGTCCTTGGTGATGACGACCTTGCGGGCGCGGCCGAGCAGGTCGAGACCGGCGTTCTCCAGCTTGAGGCCGACCTCCTCGGAGATCACGGTGCCACCGGTGAGGATGGCGATGTCGCCCAGCATGGCCTTGCGGCGGTCGCCGAAGCCCGGGGCCTTGACGGCGACGGACTTGAAGGTGCCGCGGATCTTGTTGACGACCAGGGTCGACAGGGCCTCGCCCTCGACGTCCTCGGCGATGATCAGCAGCGGCTTGCCGGACTGCATGACCTTCTCCAGGAGCGGCAGCAGGTCCTTCACGTTGCCGATCTTGGAGTTGACGATGAGGATGTACGGGTCGTCGAGCGACGCCTCCATACGCTCCATGTCGGTGGCGAAGTACGCCGAGATGTAGCCCTTGTCGAAGCGCATACCCTCGGTGAGCTCCAGCTCCAGACCGAAGGTCTGGGACTCCTCGACGGTGATGACGCCTTCCTTGCCGACCTTGTCCATGGCCTCGGCGATCAGCTCGCCGATCTGGGTGTCGGCGGCGGAGATGGAGGCGGTCGAAGCGATCTGCTCCTTGGTCTCCACGTCCTTGGCCTGCTCCAGCAGGGCGGCGGAGACGGCCTCGACGGCCTTCTCGATACCGCGCTTGAGGGCCATCGGGTTGGCGCCGGCGGCGACGTTGCGCAGGCCCTCGCGGACCAGGGCCTGGGCCAGGACGGTCGCGGTCGTCGTGCCGTCACCGGCGACGTCGTCCGTCTTCTTCGCGACCTCCTTGACCAGCTCGGCGCCGATCTTCTCGTACGGGTCCTCGAGCTCGATCTCCTTGGCGATGGACACACCATCGTTGGTGATCGTGGGGGCGCCCCACTTCTTCTCGAGGACGACGTTACGGCCCTTGGGGCCGAGGGTGACCTTGACGGCGTCGGCGAGCTGGTTCATCCCGCGCTCGAGACCGCGCCGCGCCTCCTCGTCGAACGCGATGATCTTGGCCATGTGAAGTGGTCCTCCCGGACTAATGGGGTCTCCCCTGCTCGAACGCAGTTGAGAGCGTGGGGAAGGATTGCTCCGGACCGCGCTGGCGCCCGCGACGGACGACCTGCAGACCCGCGGTGGTTCCTTGCCCCACCCGGCCTACGGGCCTCACCGACCCGGTCCTTCGTAGCACTCTCACGCGGAGAGTGCTAACGCCAATGATTAGCACTCGTACCCCACGAGTGCAAGCGCCCCGGGGTGGGGTCCACCCCCGGGAGCGGACGACAGAAGGCCCGCACCCCCTCGACGACAGAAGGCCCGTACCCCCTCAGGGATACGGGCCTTCACTACGCAGCAGTCGGTCGGCGCCTCAGCCGGCCACCCGGACCATGTCCGCCTGCGGCCCCTTCTGGCCCTGCGAGATCTCGAACTCGACCCGCTGGCCCTCCTCAAGGGTGCGGTAGCCGTCCATCTGGATCGCGCTGTAGTGGACGAAAACATCCGCACCACCGTCGACCGCGATGAAGCCGTACCCCTTCTCCGCGTTGAACCACTTGACGGTGCCCTGAGCCATGCCTAACTCCCCTATTACTGGCCCTTGCGCAGGACCGCACTCCGCGGACCCGGGTCAGACCTCACCCCGCGAATGGCCCGTGGGGTGTGCGCCGGAACGCGTCGACCGCCGCTGAATGTATCTGGACCGATGCCCAGCGCAACAGGTCAATCGGACGAGAATTCTGGCGACGGTGAATCGGCTATATGCCTCGAAATCCCGCTTCTCCAGGGCAAGTCGGGCCGGACATCGCTCACATATGCGACGAATCCCGTGCACACTTTGGGCACAACTCGCCGCGATTTCCCTTGCGTTCGGCATACCCATGGGGATATCCGGAGGGGGATCACCCCAATGGTATCCCCTTTCACTAAACGGAATTGCCCCGTCCGATTTCCTTGGACGGGGCAATTCCGGTCAAGAAGGGGAAGAGATGGCGCAAATTAGCGCTCTCCCGATCTCAGTTCAACAGTTGTGGGCTAAACCGTTCGGCAGCGGACACGCCATTCAGCAGCCGCCGGCGACCGCCGGGATGATCGAAACACCCGCACCGTCCGGGGTTGGCGTCTGCAGACCCTGCTCGAATCGGACGTCATCGTCGTTGACGTAGACGTTCACGAAGCGGCGCAGCTTGCCGGTGTCGTCGAGCACCCGGGCCGCGATGCCCTGGTGGTTCTTCTCCAGGTCGGCGATCACCTCGGAGAGGGTCCCGCCCTCGGCGGTGACCTCGGCCTCGCCGCCGGTGTACGTGCGCAGGATGGTGGGGATGCGGACCTTGACGCTCATGGGTTCTGCCTTCCGGACAGGAGGTACGGGGTACGGGTGCGGGGCGGTGGCTCAGCCGGCCAGGCCGGCCGCACGGAACGCATCCAGGTTCGGACGGATCGTGGCCGTGGGCCCGGAGGTCGGCGCGACGGCGTCCAGCGTCTTGAGGCCGTCACCCGTGTTGAGTACAACGGTGGTCAGGGACGGGTCGAGCACACCGGCCTCGAAGAGCTTCTTGGTCACGCCGACGGTCACCCCGCCCGCGGTCTCCGCGAAGATGCCCTCGGTCCGGGCCAGCAGCTTGATCGCGTCCACGATCTGCTCGTCGTTGACGTCCTCGACTGCACCGCCGGTACGGCGCGCGATGTCGAGCACGTACGGGCCGTCGGCCGGGTTGCCGATCGCCAGCGACTTGGCGATTGTCTTCGGCTTCTGCGGGCGCACCACGTCGTGCCCGGCCTTGAAGGCCGCCGACACCGGGGAGCAGCCCTCCGCCTGGGCACCGAAGATCTTGTACGGCTTGTCCTCGACCAGGCCCAGGGCGATCAGCTCCTTGAGCCCCTTGTCGATCTTCGTCAGCTGGGAGCCGGACGCGATCGGGACGACGATCTGGTCCGGCAGCCGCCAGCCGAGCTGCTCGCAGATCTCGTACGCCAGGGTCTTGGAGCCCTCGCCGTAGTAGGGGCGCAGGTTGACGTTGACGAAGCCCCAGCCCTCGCCGAGCGGGTCGCCGATGAGCTCCGAGCAGAAGCGGTTGACGTCGTCGTAGTTGCCCTCGATGCCGACCAGGTCGCCGCCGTAGACCGCGGCCATCACGACCTTGCCGGCCTCCAGGTCGTGCGGGATGAAGACGCAGGACTTGAAGCCGGCCCGGCGCGCCGCGGCGCCGACCGCACCGGCGAGGTTGCCGGTGGAGGAGCAGGACAGCGTGGTGAAGCCGAAGGCACGGGCGGCCTCGACGGCGATGGCCACGACGCGGTCCTTGAAGGAGTGCGTCGGGTTGCCGGAGTCGTCCTTGACGTAGAGGCCGCCGGTGACGCCCAGCTCGGCGGCGAGCCGGTCGGCCTGCACGAGCTTGGTGAAGCCGGGGTTGAGGTTCGGCTTCTCGGCCACGTCGGCGGGGACGGGCAGCAGCGGGGCGTAGCGCCAGATGTTGTCGGGACCGGCCTCGATCTGCTTCTTCAGGCCCTCGGGGTCACCGCTCGGCAGGTCGTAGGCGACTTCGAGCGGTCCGAAACACGACGCGCAGGCGAAGATCGGGCCGAGGTCGAAGCGCTCACCGCACTCCCGGCAGGACAGTGCCGCGGCGGGGCCAAGGGAGACGGTGGGGGCGGGTGCGGTGACTTCGGTGCTGTGCACAGCCATGGAGGCGAGGCCCTTTCTCCTCATCTTCCTCGCGACGCATCTCGCCGCGAGACGGATTTGGCACCTTCCCTAGCCGGGAGCCTCGCGCGCTGGACGCCGAGACCGACTGGAGGGTTGCCGGGGCTTCAACGGGCCGTTTCCCTCTGCCCCTCTGGATGAGCGGTGTGGCACTGGGCCGGAACCCAGGCGTTTGTGGTGCGGTGACCCCGACATGCGACGGTCATCCGCGTTGTTCAAGACTGTAACCGAAGGCCCTGACGGTTGAGATAGTCGTCCGAACCGCGAGATGGATCACAATGGATCACACTGCGTCCGCTGCACCGGCGGCCACCGAGGAGTCGTAGACGTGCTGGAAGAGGTGGAGCGCTGGCTGAGCAGCCGCTCCTGGTCCGCCGCCGACCGCCCGCTGGACCAGTTGCTGGAGGCCAAGCGTCAGACGGGCCGGACGGTCAGCGTAGTGCTGCCGGCGCTCGACGAGGAGGCCACGGTCGGCGCGATCGTCGCCGCGATCCGCGCCGATCTGATGACGGACGACGTCCCCCTGGTCGACGAACTGGTGGTGCTGGACTCCGGCTCCACCGACCGCACCGCCGAGGTCGCGGCGGCGGCCGGCGCCCGGGTGGTGCACCGCGACACGGTCCTGCCGCAGCTGCCCGCGCTGCCCGGCAAGGGCGAGGTCCTCTGGCGGTCGCTGCTGGTCACCGGCGGTGACATCGTCTGCTTCGTCGACGCGGACCTGCGCGAGTTCTCCACCACCTTCGTCTCCGGGATCGTCGGCCCGCTGCTGACCGACCCCGAGGTCCAGTTCGTCAAGGCGATGTACGACCGCCCGCTGGAGAACGGCGAGGCCGGACCGGCCGGCCCCGCGCAGGGCGGCCGGGTCACCGAGCTGGTCGCCCGCCCGCTGCTGAACCTGCACTGGCCGCAGCTGGCCGGCTTCGTCCAGCCCCTGGGCGGCGAGTACGCGGCCCGCCGCTCCCTGCTGGAGCGACTGCCCTTCCCGGTCGGCTACGGCGTCGAGCTGGGCCTGCTGGTCGACGCCCTGCACACCGTCGGCCTGGACGCGCTCGCCCAGGTGGACGTCGGGGTGCGCAAACACCGCCACCAGGACGGCCAGGCCCTGGGCCGGATGGCCGCCGCCATCTACCGCACCGCCCAACTCCGCCTGGCCCGCGGCCACTTGGTACGCCCCCGGCTCACCCAGTTCGACCGCGACGAGACCGGCTTCGTCCCCCGCACCACGGCCGTGGACACCGAGGAGCGCCCCCCGATGGCCGAAATCCCGGAGTACGCGGCCCGACGGGCGGCGTGAGGGGCGCTCAGGCGTCGAAGTCGTACTCCAGCACGTAGGCCGCGGAGTCCAGGGTCATCTCGTTGACCTCGACGGCGCGTCCGTCCTCGGTCACTGCCGTCCGGCTGACAAGGATGACGGGCGTGCCCGAGGGCAGGCGCAGCCGTTCGGCCTCCTCCGCGGACGGCATCCGCACCCGCACCTCCTCCCGGAAGCGCGCCGGTCCGGCACCGAGGTCGGCGAGCCGCGCGTACACGCCGCCGGGGCCGGTGTCGGGCCGCGTGATCGCCGTACCGGCCACCAGTTCCGCGGGGAGGTACGAGGCGGAGAGCAGCACCGGCTTGCCGTCGAGCACGAACCTGCGACGGCGCACGCACACGGCGGCGCCGGGTGCCACGTCCAGGCGTGCCGCGACGGCATCCCCGGCCGGCTCCTCCCCGACGGCGACGTCGTCCACCACCAGATCGCGATCCGGGATGTCGGCCGACCACACGGAGTTCCCGGCACCCCACTGCTCCCGCGCCAGACGCGGCACGCTCCGCCGCCGGATCGGCCGGAAAGCCCGCACGAAGACCCCAGCACCCTTGCGGGCCTCCGCCAGCCCCTCGGAACGCAGCACGCCCAGCGCCTGCCGCGCCGTCATCCGCGCCACACCGTGCTCGGCCATCAGGTCGTTCTCACCCGGCAGCCGGTCCCCGGGCTGGTAGGCACCCGAAACGATCGCCTGCTTCAACGCATCGGCGATCCGCTGGTACTTGGGCGCTTGCTTGTCCCGGCCGGCCATAGCGATACATCCCTCCTGGCGATCTCTAGACATCCTAGAGATGTGTTCGAGTCACCGAGTCCGCCGGATTGAGGGAACTTCTCTAGAGACATCTTGACGCTGCGCACTCGACCCGCTTCGCTATGCAGTGAAACTTCTCTAGAGAACTCGGAGATGGTCATGCCTGAACCTGCATTCCTGCGCCTGCTCCCGTGGTCGAAACCCGGAGGGCAAGCCGTGTTACCTGCTCTCGTCCGACGACGGCCCCGTGGCTCGACGCGCAGACGCCGTGGAGCGGACCCAGCTCGAATCCGGTGAGACCCTCCTCGGGCACGCCGGCGAACTCCTCATCGACGACCGCACCACCGCGGCCGAACCGCGCTTCCTCGGCAGCTGCCTTCGAGAAGCCCTCAGGGACGCGCTGCGCGTGGCGCACAGCAGGGGTGGCCGACTCGGTCGTACCTGACCCGGACGTACGTTTGCGTGGATGCGGGGATGGTTAATGTCGCGACATGGTCTCCGAGCGCAGTGCAGTTCCTGCAGGTGCCCAGGTTCTGGTCGCGTCCAACCGCGGGCCGGTGTCGTACGCCCTGGACGAGGGCGGTGCGCTGACCGCCAAGCGGGGCGGGGGCGGGCTGGTGTCCGGGCTGTCGGCCATCGGCCCCGGCAGCAACGCGATGTGGGTGTGTGCCGCGCTGGGGGACGGTGACCGGGAGGCCGTGCGGAGGACCGGGGGTGCGCTGGATCCGGCCGACACCGGGGGCCAGCGGGTGCGGATGCTGGACGTGCCGGCCGAGGTGTACGCCGAGGCCTACAACAGCATCGCGAACTCGGTGCTGTGGTTCGTCCACCACATGCTGTACCAGACCCCGCTGGAGCCGGTCTTCGGCGCGGAGTTCCGGGCGCAGTGGGCCTCGTACGAGACGTACAACCGGGCGTTCGCGCAGGCGCTGGCCGACGAGGCCGCCGAGGGCGCGGCGGTCCTGGTGCAGGACTACCACCTGGCGCTGGTGCCGGGCATGCTGCGCGCGCTGCGGCCCGACGTGCGGATCGCGCACTTCTCGCACACACCGTGGGCACCGCCGGAGTACTTCCGGATGCTGCCGGACGACATCGCCGAGCAGCTGCTGCGCGGGATGTTGGGCGCCGACCGGCTGGGGTTCCTCACCCGGCGGTGGGCGGACGCGTTCAGCGCCTGCTGCGAGGCGGTGACCGGCGGCACCGGGGACACCGCGATCGGGGTGTACGGGCTCGGGGCGGACGCCGCGTTCCTGCGGGAGCGGTCCCGGCAGCCGGACGTCGAGGAGCGCAAGGCGGCGCTGCACGAGGAGATCGGCACCGGGCCGGACGGCGCGGCGCGCCGGACCGTCGTACGGGTGGACCGCACCGAGCTGTCGAAGAACATCGTCCGGGGGCTGCTGGCCTACCGGCAACTGCTGGCGGACCGGCCGGAGTGGCGCGAGCGGGTGGTGCACCTCGCCTTCGCCTATCCGTCGCGCCAGGACCTGGCCGTCTACCGGGAGTACACCGCGGCGGTCGGCCGGCTGGCCGAGGAGATCAACTCCGAGTACGGCACGCCCGGCTGGCGTCCGGTCCTGCTGCACGTCAAGGACGACTTCGCACGGTCGCTGGCCGCGTACCGGCTGGCGGACGTGGCGCTGGTCAACCCGATCCGGGACGGGATGAACCTCGTCGCGAAGGAGATCCCGGTGGTCTCCGACCACGGCTGCGCGCTGGTGCTGTCGCGGGAGGCCGGCGCCCACGAGGAGCTGGGCCGGGACGCCGTCACGGTCAATCCGTACGACATCACCGGCACCGCGCGGGCGCTGCACGAGGCGCTGTCGATGGACCCCGGGGAGCGCGACCGGCGGACCGAGCGGCTGGCGGCGGCGGCCACCGCGCTGCCGCCGACGCAGTGGTTCCTCGGCCAGCTGCGGGCGCTGACCGAGGGAGCCGAGGGGTCCGAGGGGTCTGAGGGGCCCGAGGTGTCCGACGGCATGTGAGCGGCGTCGCCCTGCATCTGTCGGGGCGTCATGGGGGTGGACGGCGGTCAGCGGTCAGCGGTCAGCGGTCAGCGGTCAGCGGTCAGCGGTCAGCGGTCAGCGGTCAGCGAGACGGTCCGCGAGGGCGCCGAGTAGCGCCACCACGCCGGTCGGCCCGTCGACCACCAGGTCGGCTCGGTCGGCGAGTTCGGTCACCTCGTCGCTGCCGCTGCAGACCAGGACGCCGGACAGGCCCTGGGCGCGGAGCTGGTCGACGGCGGCGAAGGCGGCCAGGTCGCCGAGGTCGTCGCCGGCGTAGAGCACCGTCGAGGCGCCGGTCTCCCGAATCCAGTCGGCGAGCGCGACGCCCTTGTCCATGCCCGGGGGGCGGAGCTCCAGGACGTAGCGGCCCGGTTCGACGATCAGGCCGTGGCGTTCGGCCAGCGCGGTGAGCGGGTCGCGGAGCCGCTCGAAGGTGCCCTGGGGGTCCTCGGCGCGGCGGGTGTGCACGGCGAGGGCCCGGCCGCCCTTGCGCTCGACGGCGGTCCCGGTCCAGGGGCCGTGCCAGACGCCGGAGGAGTCCAGGACACCGGGGAGTTCGGCCTCCAGGGCGGCGATGCCGGGGTGCGGCGGAGGGGCGTCAACGGCGCCGGTGGCCGCCTCCCAGCGCTCGGCACCGTAGTGGCCGAGCACGGTGAGGTGGTCGAGGCCGGGTACGGAGGCGAAGCCGCCGAGGCGGACCGCGACGGCGGCCGGGCGGCCGGTGAGCACCGCGGCGGCGCGCAAGCGGGGCACCAGGCGACCCAGGGCGGCGACGGCGCCGCTGTGGGCGCGGGCCTGCTCGGGGTCGGGGACGATGTCGGCGAGGGTGCCGTCGAAGTCGAGGGCGACCACGGCGCGTTCGGGGTGGGCCAGCAACGCGGCGAGGCCGTCACGGCCGGCGGGGGTGCGCGACGCCGGCGGGGAGCCGGGCGCACGCTGCGGTTCGGGGGTCGGCTCGGGGTGCGGCGCGGCGTTCTGGGAACTGCCCATGCGCCGACCCTACCGGCGCGGGGCGGGCGTCGGGGGCACCTCGCGGCGGCGGCTCGGGGAGCGCGCCGAGGTGCGCTGTGTCGGCGTACCAGGGTGCACCGTGACGGCGTAACAGGGTGGGTTGCGTCGGCGTACCAGGGTGCACCGCGACGGCGTAACAGGGTGCGCCGCGTCGGCGTACCGGGTCAGCGGCGGGCGCGCCGGGCGTCAGCGGCGGGCGCGCCGGGCGTCCCGTACGCGGCGCAGCCGGTTGACCGTGACGGGGTCGTGGGCGAGCGCGTGGGGGTCGTCCAGCAGGGCGTTGAGGAGTTGGTAGTAGCGGGTCGGGGAGATGCCGAGCTGCTCGCGGATGGCGCGCTCCTTGGGGCCGGGGCCGGGCCAGGAGCGGCGCTCCACGGCGAGCACGGCCTCGTCCCGGGCGGACAGGCCGGCGGAGGCCTCGGCGGGCCCAGGGGCCTCGGCCGGCCGGGCGTCGCGCGAGGCGTCGGGGTCCTGCGTACCGCTCGTCATCACGCTTCCACGATAGGCGCACGGTCGGACGGGGCCCGCCCGACCGGTGCACATCGCCTCACTCGCCGGAGTTGTCCGCCTCGTCCGCGGCGTTCTGGATGTCGGTGAGCACGCCGGCCGGGTTGCCCTCGGGGCCGACCGCGGTGCCCATCTTGGCCTTGACGGTCTTGGAGACCAGCGGCCAGGAGGTCTTGTTCGCCGGGTAGAACTCGGCGCTGGCCAGCTGCTTGAGGAAGCCGTGCAGCTTGGCGTACGAGTCGTCGGCGAGCATCTCCTGGGAGGCCGTGGAGGTGACCGGCAGCAGGCCGTAGTCACGGGAGAACTTCTCGACGTTCTTGTCGCTGTAGACGAAGTCGAGGAACTTGCCGACCTCGGCGCGGTGGCCGTTCTGCTTGAACGCCATCATCCAGTCCGCGACGCCCATGGTGGTCTTGGCCTTGCCCTCGATGCCGGGCAGTTCGACGGTGCCGTAGTCGATGCCCTTGGCGGCGGCCTGCTTCATCAGGGCGGGGTGGCCGTTGAGCATGCCGACCTTGCCGTCGGCGAAGCCCTGGAAGGCGTCCTCGCGGTTGAGCTTGGCCGGGTCGGTGCCGGTCAGGCCCTTGGCGACGAGGTTCTCCTTGACCCAGTTGAAGGTCTTGATGTTCTCCGGCGAATCGATGCGGTACTTGCCGATGCTGTCGGTGTAGCCGCCGCCCCCGCTGAGCATCCACATCAGCGTCTCGGCCTGGGTCTCCTCCGGGCCGAGCGGCAGCGCGTAGGGCATCCTGACGCCGTGCGCCTTCAGCGCCTGCGCGTCATGGGCGATGTCGTCCCAGGTCTGCGGCGGGTTGGTGATGCCGGCCTGGGCGAACAGCTTCTTGTTGTAGAACAGCCGCCGGGTGCTGGCGCCGAACGGCATGCCGTACTGGATCCGTTCGTACTCGCCGGCCTCGGCGAGGGAGGGGGTGAAGTTGGCCTCGGTGGGGACGGAGAGCAGCTTGTCGACGCTGTAGAGCTTGCCCTCGGCGGCGTAGTCGGCGTACGCGCCGATTTGCGCCAGGTCGGGGGCGTGGCCCTCCTTGACGAGGTTCTCGACCTTCCGGTCGACGTCCGTCCAGCCGTAGACCTGGACGTCGACCTTGATCCCGGGGTTCTTCTTCTCGAAGGCGCGGGTGAGCTCGTCCCAGTAGTGCTGGGAGCCGTTGGCCTTGCTGTCGCCGTAGTCCGCCGCGATCAGCTTCAGGGTGACGTCGCCGTCGTCCGATCCGCTGCCGCAGCCGGTGAGAGTCAGCGTCATGGTGGCCGCCGTCGCTGCCGCCGCCAGGCTCAAATACCGCCGCTGCACCCCTGTTACCGCCCTTTTCCGTGCTCGTGTTCTTCGTGCCTGCCGGGTCGCCCGACGTCGTCCCGTAGAACCGCCCTCGACCGGCGTGAACAGCGAGTTTCCCCCGTGTCCCCCATAAGGTCTACACCACCGGCGGTCTCGCTCCGGTGCCGGGCCCCCACCCGTTCTTCCCCGCGATCCGCCCGGTGAGTGGACTAGACCTTTCGGTGCGGATCGCGCGAAACTGTTCCGGTGAGACACGTCATCGCCCTTGATGTGGGCGGCACTGGAATGAAGGCCGCCCTCGTGGGGGTGGACGACACCGCGCCGTCCGAGGAGACCCCGCCCGCGCTGCTGTACCAGGCGCGCCGCCCCACCGGCCGCGAGCACGGCCCGGAGGCGGTGGTCGAGGCCGTCCTCGGCTTCGCCGCCGAGCTCCGCGACCTCGGCGCCGAACGCTTCGGGGCCCCGGCCGCTGCTGCCGGCGTCGCCGTGCCCGGCATCGTCGACGAGGCCTCCGGCACCGCCGTCTACGCCGCCAACCTCGGCTGGCGGGACGTACCGATGCGGGCGCTGCTGTCCGAGCGGCTCGGGGTACCGGTCGCCCTCGGTCACGACGTCCGCACCGGCGGCCTGGCCGAGGGCCGGATCGGCGCCGGCCGGGGCGCCGACCGCTTCCTGTTCGTGCCGCTGGGCACCGGCATCGCGGGCGCCATCGGCATCGGCGGCCGGATCGAGTCCGGTGCGCACGGCAGCGCCGGCGAGATCGGCCACATCGTCGTACGGCCCGAGGGGCGCGCCTGCGACTGCGGGCAGCGCGGCTGCCTGGAGACCGTGGCCTCGGCCGCCGCGGTGGGCCGGGACTGGGCCGCGGCCTGCGGCGACCCGCGGGCCTCCGCTGCGGACGCGGCCACGGCCGTCCGGTCCGGCGACGAGCGGGCCCGGACGGTGTGGCAGAACGCGGTGGACGCCCTGGCCGACGGCCTGGTCACCGGCCTCACGCTGCTCGACCCGCAGACACTCATCATCGGCGGGGGGCTCGCCGAGGCCGGCGACACGCTGTTCGCACCTCTGCGGGAAGCGGTCCGCCGGCGCGTTACGTTCCAGCGGCTCCCCTCGATCGTTCCGGCGGCCCTCGGGGACACCGCCGGGTGCCTGGGCGCGGGACTCCTCGCCTGGGATCTTCTCTCCACGGAGGTAACCGCCTGATGGCACAGCACCAGCCCGCGCAGCCACCCTCCGGCCCCCGGCGCACCGTCCTGGCCGGCGCCCGGATCGCCCGGCCCTCCGGTGTCGTCGACGGCGGCCGGATCACGGTCGAGGGCCACCGGATCGCCGCCGTCCACACCCGCGACCTGGACGGCTTCGAGAACGGCCCGGCGCACCTCGTGGACCTCTCCGGCCATCTGGTCGTCCCCGGATTCGTCGATGTGCATGTGCACGGCGGGGGCGGCGGCTCCTTCTCGTCGGCCGACCCCGGCGAGTGCATGACGGCCATCGACACCCACCGCCGGCACGGCACCACCACGATGGTCGCCTCCACGGTCACCGGTGAGCTGTCCGACCTCGCCCGCCAGGCCGCGGTGCTCGCCGAACTCGTCCAGCAGGGCGAGCTGGCGGGCATCCACTTCGAGGGCCCGTTCATCTCACCGCACCGCTGCGGTGCCCACCAGCCCGGGCTGCTGCGCGACCCGGACCCGTCCGACGTCCGCAAGCTCATCGACGCCGCGCACGGCACCGCGGCGATGATGACCCTGGCCCCCGAACTGCCCGGTGGGCTGGCCTCCGTACGGCTGCTGGCCGACGCCGGGGTGGTCGCCGCCATCGGCCACACCGACTCCTCTTACGACGCCACCCGCCAGGCCATCGACGCGGGCGCCACCGTCGCCACCCACCTGTTCAACGCGATGCCGCCGCTCGGCCACCGCGCGCCCGGCCCGATCGCCGCCCTCCTGGAGGACGAGCGGATCACCATCGAGCTGATCAACGACGGCACCCATCTGCACCCCTCGGTCCTGCAACTGGCGGTCCGCGAGGCGGGCGCCGCGCGGGTGGCGTTCATCACGGACGCCATGGGCGCGGCCGGGATGGACGACGGGATGTTTCCACTGGGCCCGATGCAGGTCGAGGTGCGGGAGGGCGTCGCCCGGATCAGCGAGGGGCCCACCGCGGGCTCCATCGCCGGCTCCACGCTCACCCTGGACCGCGCCTTCCGACGGGCCGTCACCCTCGACGGACTCACCGTCGACCAGGCCGTTGCGGCGCTCTGCGCCAACCCGGCCCGCCTGCTGGGCGTCGACGACCGGGTGGGGTCCCTGGAGGCCGGCAAGGACGCCGACCTGGTGGTCCTGGACGCGGCCTACCGCCTGGCCGGTGTCATGCGGCAGGGCGAGTGGTTGGTGCGCCCGCCGGGGGTGTGAGCCTCCACGGCCGCACCAGGTCGCCTACGCAGCGTGCCGCCCCTCCGGGTGGCCGGGGACCACCGGCGGTTATCCCGGGTCTGGGCCAATCACCACCGGCGATGGCATGATCGCTCGCGCACTTGTCCGCATGCCGCCGCCGCGCGCGGTTGCCCGACCACGGCCGCCCGGCCATGACTGCCCGGAGGGGCGACCATGATCCTCACGGTCACGCTGAACGCCGCCCTGGACATCACCTACCGCGTGCCACGGCTCCGTCCGCACAGCACCCACCGGATCACCGAGGTGTCCGAACGCCCCGGTGGCAAGGGCCTGAACGTCGCCCGGGTGCTGGCCGCGCTCGGCCACCGTACGGTCGCCACCGGCTTCGCGGGCGGCGGCACCGGCGAGGCGCTGCGCGCCCAGCTCGCGGACACCGATGTCACCGACGCCCTGGTACCGGTCGGCGGCGCCACCCGCCGCACCGTCGCCGTCGTCGACGAGGCCACCGGAGACACCACCCAGCTCAACGAGCCGGGCCCGACGGTCTCCCCCGCCGAATGGGACGCCTTCCTTCGCACCTACCGCGAACTGCTCACCGAGGCACGGGCGGTGGCGCTGTGCGGCAGCCTGCCGCCGGGTGTCCCGGTCGACGTCTACGCCCGCCTCACCCGGGCCGCGCGCAGCGCCGGCGTCCCCGTCCTGCTCGACACCAGCGGCGAACCGCTGCGCCGGGGCCTGGCCGCCCGCCCCGATCTCGCCAAGCCCAACGCCGACGAACTGGCCGCGCTCACCGGCAGCACCGAGCCGCTGCGGGCAGCGCGCGACGCCCGCCGCCGCGGCGCCCATGCGGTGGCCGCCTCCCTGGGCCCGGCCGGCATGCTCGCGGTCACCGCCGACGGCACCTGGCAGGCCGCCCCGCCCCAGCGGATCCCCGGCAACCCCACCGGTGCCGGTGACTCGGCCGTGGCCGGCCTGCTGTCCGGCCTGGTGGAGGAGTTGCCCTGGCCGGACCGGCTGACCCGCGCGGTGGCCCTGTCCGCCGCGACCGTACGGGCCCCGGCGGCGGGCGAGTTCGACCCGGAGACCTACGAAGACCTGCTGCCGCGCGTGGTGGTGACGGACCGTCCCTCGGCGGCGTGAGGGCCCTGGGCCCTCAGGCTCCCGGCACCGCTCCCGGCGCTCCCGGCCACGAGCCGGCCCGGGGCCGGCTCCGGCTCAGTGCTTGGCCAGCCAGATCTTGTCCAGGTTCACGTCACACTGGTTCCCGCTCTCGCAGGACAGCTTGACGGTGTTGGTGCCCTTGTTGAGCTGGACGTACGACCAGGTCTTGGTCCAGCCCTTGTCCCAGGCGCCCTCGGGGCCGTGGGCGAAGTTCTCCATGTTGATCGGCCGGGAGTCCGCCTTGCCGTTGACGCTCAGCGTGAGGTTGGCGTCCTTGCCGGGCACGCCGTAGCCGACCCAGAGCTTGTACTGGCCGGCGGTGTCCACGTCCACGCTCCAGGTGGCCGATGCACCGGGGGTGTTCATGCCCGCGACATACGTCCCGCCGGCCGACCGGGCACCGGGTATGTCCTTCGCCGTGGTGGCACCGCCGTCGAGCCGCAGGCTGCCCGCGTCCTGCTTGGGCAGTTCACCGGGCTTGGGCTTGCTGGCCGGCTCGTCGCTGGGCTTGACCGAGTCGCCGGCCGTCGGGCCCTGCTTGCCCGCGGTGGCGCCGTTGTCGCCCTTGCTGTTGGTGAGCATCGCCACGCCGATGCCTATGCACACCACCGCGACCACCGCGACGGCGCCGATCAGCAGGCCGTTGCGGCGCCGCGGCTCCTGGCCGGAGCCCTGGCCCGAGGACGGCATGGCACGGGTACGGTCGCCGCCGGGCAGGGTCTCGGGCGCGGCGTAGTGCGCGTTCTGCTGCCCGTAGGTGACCTGCTGCGGGGCCTGCTGGCCGTACTGGCGCTGGCCGACCGCGCGGACCTGGTTGTAGGACGTGCGCGGAACCCCCGGCTGCCGGGCCGCCGCACCGTCGCCCGCCGAGCCCGGTGCGCCGCCCTCGCCGCCTTCCGAGCGGTAGAGGTAGCCGAACGGGTCGTCGTTCTCCGGCGTGTCCGCGCCGTTGTTGCCGGCCGTCATTCCGTGTCACTCCCAAGCGATCTGTGCGCGTCATGTACGCATCGGTACGCGTGCGCAGACACCTCTGCGCGAAGCTGTCTTCCGGGCCCCCGGCGGCGGCGCCGCATCGGCGCAGCCTACCCCGTCGGACCCCCGGCACACCGGCCCCGGAGTGCCACAAGATCGCTACGGATCGGTGAACTGCTGGTGCGGGGGCCGGCGGGCCCCAGTGTGAGATGTGCGGCACCGTGCACGGGGCATCCCCGCACCGCGCACCGCGGTGCCGCGCCGGCCGGTCAGCCCGCCGCGCGCCGGTTCGCCTTGGACCGCGAGCGCTTCTCCACGTACATCCGCTGGTCGGCGGACTCCAGCACTTCCTCGGCCGTCATCCCGCAGTTGGCCCAGCCGATCCCGAAGCTGGCCCCGACCCGGACGGCCCGGCCCTCCACCCGGATCGGCGGGATGATCGCGTTGCGCAGCCGCACCGCGAGGTCCTGGGCGTCGGCGGTGCCCAGGCCGTCGGCGAGCACCACGAACTCGTCGCCGCCGAGCCGGGCGACCGTGTCGCCGTCCCGCACCCCGCTGGTCAGGCGGCGGGCGACCTCGATCAGCACCGCATCGCCGGTGTTGTGCCCGAAGCGGTCGTTGATCGACTTGAAGCCGTCCAGGTCGCAGAAGAGCACGGCGAGCCCCTTGGAGCCGTCGTCGGCCGGGCCGTCCGACGGGGCGACCAGGTGGACGTGGTGGTCGAACGGGGCGGGCACCCGGCCCTCGAAACCGTCGACCCCGTCGAACGGCTCCTTGCCGCCCGCCCGGAAGCCGTGCGGATCGCCGGGGTGGCCGCCGGTCGAGGCGTACGCATCGGCCATCGAGCCGGGCGCGCGGGAGCACAGCCGGGCGCCGAGCCGGGCCCGCAGCTCGGCGCTGTTGGGCAGCCCGGTCAGCGAGTCGTGGCTGGCCCGGTGCGCCAGCTGGAGCTCGTGCCGCTTGCGCTCCTCGATGTCCTCGACGTGGGTGAGCAGGAACCGGGGGCCGTCGGCGGTGTCCGCGACCACGGAGTTGCGCAGCGAGACCCACACATAGGTGCCGTCGCGGCGGGCCAGCCGCAGCTCGGCCCGGCCGCCCTCGGCGGAGGTGCGCAGCAGGGTGCCGATGTCCTCGGGGTGGACGAGGTCGGAGAAGGCGTAGCGGCGCAGCCCGGACGCCGTGCGGCCGAGCAGCCGGCACAGCGCGTCGTTGGTCCGTAGCAGACGACCGTGCTGGTCACCGCCCATTTCGGCCACGGCCATACCGCTCGGCGCGTACTCGAAGGCCTGCCGGAAGCTCTCCTCGCTGGCGCGCAGGGCCTGCTGCTCGCGCTCCAGCCGGACCAGGGCGCGCTGCATGTTCGCGCGCAGCCGGGCGTTGCTGATCGCGATGGCGGACTGGAACGCGTACATCTGGAGGGCTTCCCGCCCCCACGGGCCGGGCCGACGGCCGTTGCGCGGCCGGTCGACGGAGATCACCCCGAGCAGGTCGCCGCCGTTGCTGCCCGCGGTGTACATCGGTGCGAAGAGGCGGTCCATCGGATGCCACTCGTCGGGGAACCGGGGCGCGGGCCCGGCCGTGTGCCACTGCGGTACGTCGTCGTCATCGAGCACCCAGCCCTCGGTGTGCGGGATGAAGCGCAGCTCGCCCCAGCGCTCCCCCATGGACAGCCGGCGCTCCCAGGAGGACCGGGCACCGACCCGCCCGGCCATCAGGGCCTCGGCCCCCGCACTGCCCGCGACCGCCGCGACGACGAGGTCGCCGTCCGGGCGGACGAGGTTCACCGCGCAGAGCTCAAAGCCGAGGCCGGTGAGCGCACCGTCGGCCACGGTCTGCAAGGTGTCCGCAAGGCTGCGTGCGGTATTCAGCTCGGCGACCACTTGGTGCAGCTGCCGCAGGGTTGCAAGACGGACGTATGGCTCCGACTCGGTCTCCATCGCTCGCTCTCCCTGAGACCTCGACAGCAAACTCCGCGATTCTTCGTCGTCCGATTCCACGCTCACTGAATCACAGTGAGCTGTTCACTCGGTACACAGGGTCAACAATTAGCGCCTGCTGTGACTCAAGTCACAGACAGTGAGCGAGTGTTGATGATCTCTCGCGTACCCATTATTGGGCCACCCCTTCACCCTTTCTACACTTTCTGAACGCAAACCCAGGAAACTTCCGGCGCCCCGCCCCTCGGTCGGCAGACCTAGGACGCGGGTGGGCCCAGGGCCCGATGCGCACCGGAGAGTGGGGAAGTTAGCGTTCATGGCGTGTTCACGAAAAGCCCTGCCGATGCGGTGGCCGCCGGCCCCGCCGCCCCAGCCACACCCACCGTCACCCCGGCATCCGTGCCCGGCGACGGGCCGATCCCGCATGCTGTGGGGGTGAGTGACGACGAGTTCCGTGCCGCTTTGTCCCGTCTCGCCGCCGGCGTGGTGCTGATCACCGCCCACGATCCGGACGCCGGGCCGCGCGGCGAGGACGCGGGCATGACCGCCACCGCGTTCCTCTCCGTGTCCCTCGATCCGCCGCTCGTGATGGTGAGCGTTCGCAACGACTCCCGGATGGACGACCTGCTGGCGGAGCAGCCGCTGTGGGCGGTGTCGGTACTCTCCGGCCACCAGCGCCACGTTGCCGGGCGATTCGCAATGAAGGGCCGCATCAGCGACCGACTGCTCTTCGAGGACATTCCGCACGTACGGGGCGAAGCCTCCGGGGCGCCGCTCATCGAGGGCGCACTGGCGGCGCTGGAGTGCCGTACCGAGCAGCGGGTGGTGGCGGGCGATCACACCCTGGTCATCGCGCGCGTACTGGCGACCACGCTCCCCACCGAGGACGACGGGCCGCTGACGTACTTCCGGGGGAAGTACCGGCAGTTGGGGTGAGGAGAAGGAGCGGGGGCGGCGAAGCCGTGGGTCGGGGCGCGAGGCGGTGGGTCGGTGAGGCGGTGCGTCGGCGGGGCGGCGAGCCAGTGGGGCGGCGGGGCGGGCCCCAGGGGCTCGGGCCCTGCGGGTCAGGTCCAGTCGCGGCCGGAGCGCCCGCGCTTGGTCTCGCCGCGCTGCTTCTTCTCGCGCAGCCGCCGCTCATTGATGCCCCGTGGGATCCGGGACTTGCGGCGCGGCTTGGGCGGCGGTGCGCTCGCCTCGGCCAGCAGCGCGGCCAGCCGTACGGCCGCGGTCTCGCGGTTGCGCCACTGCGAGCGGTGGTCGGAGGCCCGCACGGACAGCACACCGCCGACCAGCCGGCTCGCCAGCCGCTCCAGGGCGCGCTCCTTCCACACCGGCGGCAGCGCCTCGGTGCCGGCGAGGTCGAAGCGCAGCTCCACCTGGCTGTCGCTGGTGTTGACGTGCTGGCCGCCCGGCCCCGAGGACCGCGAGAAGCGCCAAACGAGTTCGGCCTCGGGAAGGACAACCGAACCACGGATGACATAGGGCCCGGACATGGTCCTATGATCCCCCGGCCCTGGGAACACGTCACCTTCTTTTGCCTGGCGTTCCAGGCCCCGCCCGGCTCTGCTCCGGCTCCGCCACGTGCCACACCTCGGCACCGGAACCCGACATCGGGTCCGGGCACGCAGATCCGGCACCAGGGTTTGGTGCATCAGAGTCCGCCAGCAAAGTCCGGCAGCGGAGTTCGGCAGCAGAGTCCGGCATCAGGATTGGGCAAAGAAAGTAAAGGCCGCTGGAACCTCCCGGTCCCCCCGCGGCGTTGTGGTGGGTGACGGTAGCTTCGTGCGCGACACGGAGCCCGACGACCTGACGCGTTGACTAGGAAAGGGACATCCCATGGCTGTAAGCCTGTCCAAGGGCGGCAACGTCTCGCTCACCAAGGAGGCACCGGGCCTGACCGCCATCACGGTCGGCCTCGGCTGGGACGTCCGCACCACCACCGGCACGGACTTCGACCTCGACGCCAGCGCGATCGCGGTCAACGCGAGCGGCAAGGTCTACTCCGACCAGCACTTCATCTTCTTCAACAACAAGGCCACGCCGGACCAGTCGATCGTGCACACCGGTGACAACGTCACCGGCCAGGGCGAGGGCGACGACGAGCAGATCAACGTCAACCTGGCCGCGCTGCCGGCCGACATCGACAAGATCGTCTTCCCGGTCTCGATCTACGACGCCGAGAGCCGCAGCCAGAACTTCGGCCAGGTGCGCAACGCCTTCATCCGCATCGTCAACCAGGCCGGCGGCGCCGAGGTCGCCCGCTACGACCTCAGCGAGGACGCCGCCACCGAGACCGCCATGGTCTTCGGCGAGCTGTACCGCAACGGCGCCGAGTGGAAGTTCCGCGCCGTGGGCCAGGGTTACGCGTCCGGCCTGCGCGGCATCGCGCAGGACTTCGGCGTCAACGTGTAAGGCACCGAAAACCGCTGAACACCGCCGACCGTCGCCGACGCCTCCGCCACCCACACACCGGAAGCTGAGGCAGCACGGCGTAGAGGCAGCAAGCGCTGAGGCAGCACGGCGTAGACGCAGCACGGCGCTGAGGCAGCACGGCGCCGAGGCAGCACGGCGCTGAGCCGCCGAGGAGTTGCCTCGCCGAGGCGGGCATCCGCCGTTGTCCGAGGGCCGGTCCCCCACCAGGGGCCGGCCCTCGGCGCGTTCCGGGGACGTACGCACGCCGCCGGCGGCCCAAGAAGACGCCCTCACGGGTCGGACGGTCCCGCCTCACCGACCGGCCGACCGCACCCCTGCCCAGGCGACCGCTTCGCACCGTTCGGGCATCCGCGTCCCACCGCTCAGGCGGTCGTACCGCACCGTTCGGGCATCCGCGTCCCACCGCTCAGGCGGTCGTACCGCACCGTTCGGCGCCCCAGCCCACCCTCGGGCGATCGCGCCGCACCGTCAGGCGACCGCATCCTCGGCGTCCGTCCCGGGCGGGGTGGCCAGCGCCGCGACCTCGTCCAGCGACAGCCCGAGCACCCCGGCCAGCGCGGCGATGGTGAAGAACGCCGGCGTCGGCGCCCGCCCGGTCTCGATCTTCCGCAGGGTCTCGGCGGACAGTCCCGCCACCGCCGCGACCTCGACCATGCTCCGCCCGCCGCGCGCCTCGCGCAGCAGCGCGCCGAGCCGCTCACCGCGTTCGCGTTCCCATGGGGTCAGTGGAGTCCGCACCATGCCCGTGATACTAATACCGGTAAATAAATACCGGTAAACAAATACCGCCGAAGGCCGGGTGACCCACTGCCGCCCACCGGTTGGCATCGCCGATGGCGCACCACTGCGCGCGCACCGCCGGCGGGCGCTCACGTCGGCGGCCGACACTGGAAGGTCGTACTCATGGTGGAACTCAAGACCGATACCGCGCTGGACGCGATGCGGGTCGCCGGCCGGGTCGTTGCCGACGCCCTGGCCGCGGTCCGCGCGGCGGCCGCCCCCGGGGTGCGGCTACTGGACCTGGACGAGGTGGCCCGTACGGTCCTGCGGGAGGCCGGCGCCGACTCGCCGTTCCTCGGCTACCGCCCGTCCTTCGCCCCCACCCCGTTCCCCGCCGTCATCTGCGCCTCCGTCAACGACGAGATCGTGCACGGCATCCCGGACGCCACCCGGCTGCGCGATGGCGACCTGGTGAGCATCGACTGCGGCGCGCTGGTGGACGGCTGGGCCGGCGATGCGGCCGTCAGCTTCACGGTCGGCACCGCACGTCCCGAGGACCGGCGCCTGATGGACACCACCGAGCAGGCGCTGGCGGCCGCTGTCGCTGCGGCCGTGGTCGGTGCCCGGATCGGCGATATCGCCCATGCGATCGGCAGCGTGGGACGCGCCGCCGGCTATGGCATCCCCGAGGACTTCGGTGGCCACGGCATCGGCCGCCGGATGCACGAGGACCCGCCGGTGCCCAACGACGGCCGCCCGGGACGCGGCTTCGTCCTGCGCCACGGCCTGGTCATCGCCATCGAGCCGATGTTCCTGGCCGGCGGCGCGGACGGCTATGTCACGGACGGGGACGGCTGGACCCTGCGCACCATGGACGGCAGCCGCGCCGCCCACTTCGAGCACACGGTGGCGGTGACGGACGAGGGACCACGCGTGCTGACCATGCCGTGAGGGCACCAACCGGCCGTGGCATGAGGGCACCAACCGGCCGTGCCGTGAGGGCACGAACCGGCCGGGCGTGAGGCGGTAGCCGACCGGGTCGGCCGGCTGGGACGGGCGGGCAGTCGGGGCCTGGCGGATCTGGCGGATCTGGCCGGCCCGATGAGTCATGCGGGCCTGGCGGGTCTGGCCGGCCCGATGGGTCACCCGGGTCACGCGGGTCACGCGGGTCACGCGGGTCACGCGCTTCAGATCGGCAGGTGCGTCAGCCTGGCCAGGAGCAGCAACGCGGCACCGGCAGCCGACTCCCGCCAGCCCACATGCCCCACATGCCCCACATGCCCCACCCCTGCCCCGTACGCCCGTACGCCTGGCTGACTCAGCCCCCGCCGGCCGGTTACGCGCCCCCGGCCCGCCCGCCGTGCACGCCCGGATGCGGCAGCTCGGCGGCACCCTCACCATGGAATCCACGCCGGGCGAGGGCACCGTTCTGTCCGCCGCCATCTCCCTGGAGCACGTCCCATGACACCGTCCGCCGGCGACCCCGTACACACCCCCGTGCGGGTCCTGCTCTGCGACGACCACCCCGTCGTACGCGCCGGACTGCTGGCCCTGCTCAGCAGCGCCCCGGGCATCGAGGTCATCGGCGAGGCCGAGGACGGCGAGCAGGCGGTGGCGATGGCCGCCGCACTCCGCCCCGACGTCGTGCTGATGGACCTCCAGCTCGGCTCGGGCATCGACGGCATCGAGGCCACCCGCCGCATCGCCGCCCTGGGGGAACCGGAGCGGGGTCGTGGCCGGGCCGGGGAGGGGCCCACCACCCCACACGTCCTCGTACTGACCACCTACGACACCGACGCCGACATCACCCGCGCGATCGAGGCCGGCGCCACCGGCCACCTCCTCAAGGCCGAACGGCCGGAGGAACTGTTCTCGGCGATCAGGGCCACGGCCGCCGGCCGCACCACGCTCTCCGCAGCGGTCGCCCACCGCGTCCTCGCCCAGATGCGCAGCCCCCGCCCCGGCCTTACCGACCGGGAACGGGACATCCTGCGGCAGCTCGCCCGCGGGCTGAGCATCCGCGAGATCGCCCACGCCCTCTCCCTCAGCGAGGCCACCGTCAAGGCGCACCTGAACCGCCTCTACGACAAGCTCGGTGTGGACACCCGCGCCGGCGCCGTCTCCGTCGCCAGAGAACAACGGCTCCTGCCCTGATGCGGCTCCTGCCCAGAACGCCTCCTTCCGGTGCGGGGTCCGCGGTTCCCTGAGCGCTGCCGACCGATCCCGAGCACGGTCCGAGCAGTTGCGGGTGACCTACGGTCCGAGCAGCTCCGGGTCA
This sequence comes from Streptomyces sp. NPDC020742, assembly GCF_040641675.1. NCBI lineage: Bacteria > Bacillati > Actinomycetota > Actinomycetes > Kitasatosporales > Streptomycetaceae > Streptomyces > Streptomyces sp. NPDC020742. The sequence goes on along the minus strand of NZ_JBFAEA010000013.1, from coordinate 94,425 downwards.
CCGTGAGCACCGGTCACGGCCAGCAGCGCGGCCGGTCTGACCACCGGGTGGGGTGACCGACCCATGACGGGCACCACCACCCCTGCTGGGCACCACCAACCCCGCCGGGCACCAACCCGCGCCGCGCACCACCGACCCCCGCCGGGCACCGCCGGCGGTCCGCCCGCTCCGCCGTGACACCATCAAGACGTGATCGACCTCGGCTACTCCCTCTCCCGCCGCTTCCCGGACCCGCCCCAGACGGACTACCGGACCGCGGATGTGCGCACCCTGCGCCATGACCTCTTCTGCGGCGACGTCTATATCGCCGATACGAAGGAGGACCGCGAGCTGTCTACGGCCTGGGGCTGGGTACCGGTACTCGACTTCGCCTGGGCGCTGTGCGACATCGTCGAGCAGCTCGACACCGACCCCCGGGGCAGCCGCTCCGCCCGCCCGATCCATGCCGAGCTGGACTTCACCGAGTCCGCGGACCGGATGCTCTTCGAGCGCCGCTTCGGGTGGGTGGACATCGACGCCGACTGGCTGCCGGCCGACGAGCCCCCGCTCAGCTTCAACCACGCCGCACTGCGCCGGGAGGCCCGCGACTTCCTGCACGACCTGATCGCCGACCTGACCGATATGCACGAAGGCCTTGGCGACAACCCGGCCCTCTGGGACCTCCAGGCGCGCTTCCCCCGCATCTGACCCCCCTCAGGGCGCCTCTGGCAGCACGCCGTCACTCCAACCTCACTCCACCCGTACGCCCACCTGTGCTGCGAACGCCGGTGCCAGGTCCAGCAGTTGGGCCGCACTGATCACCGCGCCCGACAGTCGGTCGATGCCCCGCGCGATGTCCACCGCGGCCGCTCCGCGCAGGTCCACGTCCTTCATCCGCACCTCGGAGAAGTCCACCCGCGCCAGGGTGCAGTCGTCGAAGGTGACCCGCTCCAGCTGCGCCCCCGCGAAGTCCGCCTCGACCAGCACACACCCCTCGAAAGCGACGTCCCGCAGCTTCGCACCCCGAAGGTTCGGGAAGTCGATCTTCCCTCCGCGCACCACGACCCGTTCCAGCACCGCGCCGTGCAACTGCACGCCGCCCAGCCGGACGTCCGTCACCTCCACATCGCGCAGTGACGCCCCGGACAGATCCGTCCCGACCCCGCGCACCCCGGCCAGCACGCTGTCGATGAACCGGGCCCGGCCGAGCACCGTTTCGTCGAGCCCGCAGCGCCGTATCGCACAGTCCATGAACCGCGCGCCGCGCGCAGACTGCCCCGCCAGGTCCGCATCCGCGAACTCCAGGCCGTCGTAGTCCCCTTCGACCTCCAACTCCCCGCCGTCGTACGCCACCAGCTCAGGCAACCGCACCTCCGGCCGCCGTACCGACCGCACCGTCCCGCTACCGCGCCCGGCCACGCGACCACCGCCTTTCACCGTCGTCCCACCCACGCCTCGTCCGCAGGCATCCGCCCCACGGCCGCACCGCGACAGCACCGCAACGGCGCCACAGCTGCCCTCAGCCTCACCGCCGTCGCACCGCAGCCATCTCGCCGCCGCACCGCCGCCGCACGGATCCATCCTGAACCACCCCACTGACAATCCCCCCGACCTGCGCACACACCTCCCCGCCGCCCCGCCCCGGACCGACCACCCGCCAGCCCGCCCGGGACGGCCCGCCCCACCCCGGACCGACCACCCGCCCGCCCGGGGCGCCCCACCCCGGCTACCGCACCACCGCCAGCTCCCGCTCCGTCCCGTTCAGCCGTCGACCGCCCGACTCCGTGCACGTCACGATGTCCTCGATCCGCACCCCGAACCGCCCCGGCAGGTAGATCCCCGGCTCGATCGAGAAGCACATCCCGGGCACCAGCGGCAGGTGCTCGCCCTCCACCAGGTACGGCGGTTCATGAGTGGTCACCCCGATGCCGTGCCCGGTCCGGTGGATGAAGTACTCGCCGTACCCCGCCGCCTTGATCACCTGCCTGGCCACCCGGTCGACGTCCTGGCACGCGATGCCCGGCCGTACCGCCTCGAAGGCCGCCTGCTGCGCCTCCCGCACGATGTCGTGGACCTTGCGCTCCTCGGCCTCCGGCTCCCCGACGTGCACGGTCCGGGTGGTGTCCGACCCGTATCCGTCCTTCAGCCCGCCGAAGTCGAGGACGACCATGTCGCCGTCCTCGATGACCCGCTCGCCCGCCTCATGGTGCGGATTGGCTCCGTTGGGGCCCGAGCCGACGATGGTGAAGTCCACCTGGCTGTGCCCGTGCTCGACCAGCAGCCGGGCGAGGTCCGCCGCCACCTCGGACTCCCGGCGGCCGGCGAACCGTACCCCCAGGATCTCCTCGTACGTCGCATCCGCGGCCGCCCCGGCGGCGGCCAGCCGCTCCACCTCATGGGCGTCCTTGACGGCGCGCAGCATCGGCAGCACCTCCGTCAGCGCCGCATACCCGCTTCCCGGCAGCGACCGCTGCAGCCCCAGCAGGTGCAGCGCCCAGGTCGCATCGGAAACCCCGTAACGGCCCTGCGGCTCCATCCACTTGGCGAACTCCGCATACGGATCCGCACCGTCGCGCCACCCGACCACCTCCAGCGCCGCGGCCCCCGGGGACAGCTCGGCGTCCGGCCGCTCCAATACGGGCACCAGCAGCCTCGGCCGCCGCCCCGGCTCGATCAGCAGCGCGGTCAGCCGCTCGGTGACCGCCGTCGGCCGGTACCCGCACAGCCACCCCAGGTCCGGCCCGGGCGTCACGACCAGACCGGCCAGTCCGGCATGGGCGGCGGCCCGCCCCGCCCGCTCCATCCGGCGCTCGTAGTCCTCTTGCGTCATCGAAATCACCATGCGGGCGAACTTACGCCGGAACCCGCCGCCCCACCCCGCAGAAACCGGCCGCCATGCGGCTCTTCACCCCACCAGTGCCCCACGGGGCCCACACCGCCCCCGCGCTCCGCCCCTGCGCCCACCGACACCAGCCACCCGCACCACACCGCCCCGCCCGCCCGGCCGGCCGTCCCCCGCACCGTCCCGCCGACCGCATCCGGGCCGTCCCGCCCACCACTGCCCCGGTTGGTAGAAAGGGCTGACCAGGTTGTGGAGAGGGCTGACCAGGTTGGTGGAAAGGGCTGACCAGGTTGTGGAGAGGGCTGACCCGGTTGGTGGAGAGGGACACATGCTGGACGTGGTCGGACGCGGGCTGCTGCAGGCGCTGCAGATCGACGGGCGGGTGCCGTTCTCGCTGGTAGGCGAGGTGCTGGGGGTGTCGGACCAGACGGTCGCGCGCCGGTACGCACGGCTGCGGGCCGAGGCACGGGTGCGGGTGCTGGGCGCGGTGTGGCCGCAGGCCGTCGGGCGGCAGCTCTGGGTGGTACGGGTGCGGTGTGTGCCGGAAGCGGCCGTGGGGCTCGCGCGTGCGCTGGCGCGGCAGGCGGAGACCTCCTGGGTGCAGATCGCCTCGGGCGGCGCGGAGATCTTCTGCATGGTGGAGGCACGGCTCGACGCCCCGGTCGAGGAATCGGCGCTGCTGTCCCGTCTCCCGCGCACGCCCCAGGTGACCGACGTGAGTGCGCACTGCGTCCTGCACACGTTCTTCGGCGGCAGTACCAGTCCGCTGACGAAGAACGGGCCCTTGTCACCCGATCAGTGCGCCCGGCTGCGACCGCAGCCGCCCGAAGCCGAGCCGATGGCCTCCCCCAGGGCCTCGCCGATGGACCTCTCCGCGGAGGACAAGGCGTTGCTGGGGGCCTTGGCCCTCGACGGACGGGCCGGGTTCCGGTCGCTGGCTTCGACGACCGGCTGGTCGCAGACGCACGTACGGCGTCGGCTGGCGGAACTGCGCGCGGGCGGGATCGTCTACTTCGATGTGGACTTCGATCCGGTGCTGTTCGGGCTGCGGACGTCCGCGACCCTGTGGCTCAACGTCGCGCCGGGCGACCTGGCAGCGGCGGGCGAGGCGCTGGCAGCGCATCCACAGGTGAGTTTCGCCGCGGCCACCACCGGTGCGTCCAACCTCTACGCGAGCGTCCAGTGCAGCGGGAGCGCGGCGCTGTACGCCTACCTCACGGGGCCGGTGGCGGCGCTGCCCGGTGTGCGGTCGGTGGAGACCGCGCCGAGCATGCGGCTGTTCAAGCAGGCTTCGCCGGTCGTCGGATAGCGCCGCCGGAGGAGCGGCAGGTGTCGGATAGCGCCGCCTCACACGGCTCTACCTGGGCGCGGGGGCGGGTGGGCGACGACTGTGGGGCCCCAGAACCCGCTCGTCACCCGAAGGACTGCCCGATGCCCACCGCGTTCGACCCGCTCACCGTCGGCCCGCTCACCCTCCCCAACCGGATCGCCATGGCGCCGCTGACCCGCCGCCGCGCGTACGGCGAGGGCCTGTCCGCGACCCCGCTCATGGCCGAGTACTACCGGCAGCGTGCCACCGCCGGACTGATCATCGCCGAAGCCGCCCAGCCCAACCGCGTCGGCCAGGGCTACACCGACACCCCCGGCCTGCACGACGCCCGCCAGGTCGAGTCCTGGCGCCCGATCACGCAGGCCGTGCACGAGGCGGGCGGCCGCATCTACGCACAGCTGATGCACGCGGGCCGCAACAGCCACCCCGAACTCCTGGGCGGCGGCCTCCATCCCGTCGCGCCGTCAGCCGTCGCGGCCGAAGGCCAGGTGCGCATCAACGGAGGCGAACCGGCCGTCCGCAAGCCCTACCCGATACCGCGCGCCCTGACCACCCAAGAGATCGCCGACACCATCGCCGACTTCGCCGACGCGGCCGCGAACGCCATCGATGCCGGGTTCGACGGTGTCGAGCTGCACGGTGCGTACGGCTACCTCATCCAGCAGTTCCTCTCGGGCAACGCCAACCTCCGCACCGACGCCTACGGCAGCGGTGTCGCCGGGCGGGTCCGCTTCCCCGTCGAACTCGTGGAGGCCGTCGCCGCACGCATCGGAGCGGAACGGCTCGCGCTGCGGATCAGCCCCGGTTGCACCGCGTTCGGCCTCGAAGAGCCGGACCTGCACGAGCTCTACCTGACACTGATCGATGAGCTGCCCGCGCAGCTGGCATTTCTGCACGTCTTCGAGTTCCCCGGCCACCGCGACCTCACGGAGCGACTGCGCCGCCAGTGGGCAGGGGTGTTCATGCTCAACCCGCACCAGGCCCCCGAGGACTGGCCCGCCGGCCCCCGCCAACTGCACCTGGTGGACGACGGGCTCGCGGACATCCTCTCCTTCGGCACGCACTTCATCGCCAACCCCGACCTCGTGGACCGCCTCCGTACCAACGCCCCCCTCAACGAGGCCGACCACCAGACCTTCTACCGCGGCGACCACCACGGCTACACCGACTACCCCACCCTCACGCAAACCCACCCATAGCCACCCCTGGGGCCCCGCCACCTCCCCTCAACTGCAAGTGGGGTCGAATCCATGATCGAGGGTTCCCGCTCCTGCCGGTGGTGCTGTTCTTGCGGATCAGCACCACCCTGCCGGACGCTGGGTCCGGCTTTCGACGCCTTACGTTCCGCCGTCCGCTCATGCACCGCTCACGCACGGAGAGCCTTCGGCCCAGCGGAATCCATGAGGTCAGCGCGTTGGGTACTGGTGGTCTCGCATGGTCTTGGGCGGGTTGGAGGAGCAGCTCGGCTCCCCCAATCCCCCAACGGCTGCCAGGGGAGCTCAGCCCGTAAGCGGGCGCACGGCGAGGACGGATCCGTCCGCGCCCGCGGTAGGCGGCCGGCGGTGGCTACCACCAGCGCAGATACCGCCCCGTCCGATTCCCGCGAGTCGCTTGACGCAGCCCAGCAGCCCAGCAGCCCCGCGCCGCCACCGCGCCGCCTGCGGAACGGGCAGCGGCGGCGGCGCGTAAGGCTGCCTACCAGGTCACGGGTAGCGAATGGACTCCGTAGACGAGCATGTCGTCGCGGAACGGCAGTTCCTCCGCCGGCACCGCCAGCCGCAGGTGGGGGAAGCGGGAGAACAGGCTGACCAGCATGATCTCCAGCTCGGCGCGGGCGAGGTTCTGTCCCAGGCATGCGTGCGGGCCGTAGCCGAACGCGACGTGCTGCGCGGGGGTGCGGTCGAGGTCGAGCTCTTCGGCGTGCGGGCACAAGGCCGGGTCGATGTTCGCGGCAGCCAGATTCGGCGCGACCCAGTCCCCGGCGCGGATCAGCTGTCCGCCGATCTCAACGTCCTCCACTGCTCGGCGGGTGAGACCGCCGCCGCTCGAGTTCCCGGTGAGGCGGCGCATCAGTTCCTCGACAGCCTGGCCCGCCCTGTCGGGATGAGCGGTGAACGTGGCGAGCTGGTCGGGGTGCTGGAGCAGCGTGATGATGGCCATCGCGGAGAAGTTCGCGGTCGTCTCGTGCCCGGCGATCAACAGCCCGGCACACAGTGAGGTCAGCTCCGCGCGGCTGAGGTCGGGGTGTTCGTGCAGCAGGCGGCTGATCAGGTCGTCGCGGGGGTCGCCCAGCCGGGCGTCGAACACAGACTCAAGGATTGCCGCGAGTCGTGCGAAGGACTGCTGCACTTCGTCCGCTGTGGGGTTCAGCCCCAGCATCTTGCTCGCCGCGTCCTGGAATGCCTGCCGGTGCTCATACGGCACGCCGAGCAGTTCCGCGATCACCAGCGACGGCACAGGCAGAGTGAAGGTGTTCACCAGGTCCACCGGAGCGGGACGCGCCGCGACGGCGTCGAGGTGTTCGTCGACGATCTGCTGGATGCGCGGGCGCAGCGCGTCGATCCGTTTGACCATGAACTGACCGGTCAGCTTGCGGCGGTAGTGCTGATGCTGTTCGCCGTCCGCGCGGTTGAACGCGGCGGGATTGTCCACCGGAGGCCTGGAGACCGCACGCATCTGCGGCTCTATCTCGTCCTTGCGGCTGCTGAACCGTTGTGGATCACCCATCACGGCGCGGAAGTACTCGTGGCTGGAGATCAACCAGGCGTCGATGCCGTTGGGGAAGCGGACCTTGCGTACCGGTTCCTCACGGAGCAGGCGAGTCGTCTCCCGCACGGGCTCCAGGGGGTGGTGACGTTCACGGGGCAGCGGGATGGGTTCCTGGGCGGGGCAGGTCACGAAAGCTCCTCGTGTAAGGGGGTAGGGGTTTTCCGGTGCCGGGCAGCACCGGCGTTCAGTGGGTCGGGGCGGTGCCTTTTGCCAGGGCCGGAGTCAGACGGCGGTGTGCTGGGCAATGTGCCCGCGGTACCGCAGCAGGGCGCGTGGGCTGTTCCAGCCGAGCGCGCCGACGACCCGGCCGCCCGTGCGGTACAGCGCGACGAACTTGCGGGACCGCAGGTCGCCGTCGACCACCTCGACATGCGCGTCCGGCGGGCACCAGCCATGGATTTGAATCTTGGTGTCGTACTGGTCGGTCCAGCCGAACGGCATCGGGGCGTAAGGCAAGGCACCGTCGGGGTCGGCGAGGAGGTTCTTGGCGGCGGTGACGGCCTGCAAGGTGGCGTTGGTCCGCTGTTCCAGCCGGATCCGCCCACCGACCAGGGAATGCGGCCAGTTGGCGACATCCCCGGCCGCGTACGCGCCTGGCGCCGCCTTGCAGGTGGGATCGCACAGCACCCCGTCCCCCAGCGGGATCCCGGAGTCGGTCAGCCAGTCGGTGGCCGGTACCGAGCCGATGGCCACCACGACCACGTCGGCAGCAAGGCGACTGCCGTCATCAAGCACCACTGCGGCGACCCGGCCGTTCTGCCCGATCACGCCAGTGATATGGCGGCGCATGCGCACATCAACCCCGCAATCGCGATGCATCTGTGCCACCAACTCACCCGCCTCGGCCCCGACTTGCCTGGCCAACGGAGTGGCCTCGACATCGACGAGGGTGACATCCAAGCCAAGGCCGCGCGCGGTGGCCGCGATCTCACTACCGAGGAACCCCGCGCCGATCACCACCACGCGGGGCCCGCCCAGCAGTTCGGCGCGCAGCGTGAGGTGTCGTCGAGGGTGCGCAGTACGTGCACCCCGGCCAGGTCGTGGCCGTACGGCAGACGCCGCGGCCTCAGACCGGTTGCGACGATCAGCCCGTCGTAGCCGATCCGTTCCCTGCCGTCCAGGGTGACGGCGCGTGCCACCGGGTCCACCTCGGTTGCCCGATGCCCCAACTCCAGTTGCAACCACAGGCGTTGGATGTCGCTGTCTTGGTGCAAGGTGGCCTTGTGGGGTTCCCAATCGCCGGCTAGGACCTGTTTGGACAACGGTGGCCGGTCATACGGGGGCCGCAGTTCGTCGCCGACCATGGTGAGCGTGCCGGTGAAGCCCTCGCGGCGCAGGGTGTCGGCCGCGGTCCGGCCCGCGGCCGAGGCGCCCACCACAACAATGTGGCCCATAGGGCTACTTCTCCACCTCGATGGCCAGCGCGGGGCAGCGAGCGGCAGCGTCCTCGACGCCGGCCAGGAGCTCTTGCGGCGGGGCGGAGTCGAGCAGGACGACAACGCCGTCCTCATCGCGCTGGTCGAAGACCTCAGCGGCGGCCAGCACACACTGACCGGCACCCACGCACTTGTCCTCGTCAATGGTGACCTTCATGGGGACTTCCTCTCGTGTTGTTCGACAGGTGACCGCGGTGGGGCGGCCTACCAGGTCACGGGCAGTTCGTGGACGCCGTAGACGAGCATGTCGTCGCGCATCGGAACCTGGTCGACCGGCACCGCCAGCCGCAGCGTGGGGAACCGGTCCATCAGGGCGGACAGGGCGGCTTTCAGCTCCACCCGGGCCAGCTGTTGTCCCAGGCACTGGTGGATGCCATGGCCGAACGCCAGGTGGGGGCTGTAGGGCCGGTGTACGTCCAGCTGGTCGGGGTCGCCGGGGAAGTACTCTGCGTCGCGGTTTGCCGAGGGCAGGCAGGCCACCACGGTGGAGCCCGCCGGGATCCGGTGGCCGCCGAACTCCAGGTCCTCCAGGGCCGTGCGGCGCGAGCCGAACTGGATGATGGTCAGGTAGCGCAGCAGTTCCTCGACCGCGCTGTCCATCAGCGACGCATCGGCGCGCAACGCCTCCCACTGATCGGGGTTCCGCAGCAGGCACATGGTGCCCAGCGCGATCATGTTGGCCGTTGTCTCATGCCCGGCCAGCAGCAGCAACACCCCGACTCCGGTCAGTTCCTCATCCGTCAGCTCACCGGAGCGCACCAAACCGCTGAGGATGTCATCGGTGGGGTTGTCCCGCTTGGCAAGGGCCAAGCGGTGGATGAACTGCCTGAGCGCCTGAGAGGCCTGTTGTACGTCCTCCGGACTCGCGTCGAGTCTGACGAGTGCGGCGGAGTTGCGCTGGAACTCCTCACGGTCGGTGTAAGGCACTCCGAGCAGCTCGCAGATCACCAGCGAAGGGACCGGCAGCGCGAAGGCTTGAACGAGGTCGACCGGCCCCGCGGCAGCGGCCATCGCATCCAACCGTTCTGCGACGATCCGCTCCACCCGGGGAGTCAACTGCCGCATCCGGCGCACGGTGAACTGGCCCGTGAGCAGCCGCCTGAACCGGGTGTGCTCCGGCGGATCCATTGTGATGAACATCCCCGGCGCGGGCGGCGGCATCGGCGCGTCGCCCGCGGTGGCGCCGCCGGTCCGCAACGGGCGGCGGCGGGAGCTGACCCGAGGATCGGCCAGCACCGCCCGGACCTCCTCGTACCCGGTGACCAGCCAGCCGGGCACGCCGTCGGGCAACGTCACCTCCGCAACGGGATCGTTCTCCCGCAGCACGCGGTACCCCGGCGGCGGATCGAAGGGGCAGGTCCGCGCCGTCGGCTGCGTCCTGGCATCAGCGTGTGCTTCGGTCACCATCAGGAATCCCTTTCCACACAAGGAGAGATCTCGGCGCTCGGGCGGTCATGGGCGGTACAGCGGTGTGCACCGACGGCGCGGCGGTAGATGCGCCACCCCCACAGCGCGGCCAGCGCAAGGACGATCGGGCCAAGAACGTCGACCGAGCCAAGGGCGACGGTCTGACCGGAGAAGAACAGCGGGAGCTGGATCGCCAGCATCACCAGGTGCCCGGCAAGGATCACCAGGTTCCCCTTGGTGAAGGCCCGACGGCGCACCTGGCAACGCCGCCACCTGGTCCGCTCTCCGGTCACCGCGCCGATCAACAGGCCCATCGGCGGCCATCCGAGAACCAGCAGGACCGGCGTCACCACACCCATCACGCAGTGCACGACCAAACTGGGCAAGAAGAAGTCGGTGGCCTGACCGGTGCGGGCGGCCAGCACACCCCCGACGCAGATCAGCCCCAGGGCGGCGAGCGGACGCCGGATCGGTTCCCCACGCACCATCCGGTGGACACAAACGGCAGCCCCGGCCGCGATGGCCAGCGCCAACGCCACGGCAAGCCGGTGCGTGACCGCAAAGCTCACGGTGAACCCGAACACCGGCGCGACATCGATCACCGTGCGAAGCAGCCGACGACGGACAGCGGTTGCGGTGACGTCCTCGCGATGTGCTCCAGGATCCACGACTGCTCCAGACTCCTCGACGGGCGGCGCTTGTTGCGCCGCTCGGGCACCATCCACCGTGCTATCCGGACGCCACGCTGTCGTCGTCCATCCGCAGACACTTGACCTGCCACGAACGCAGTAAGAGGCGGGCAGAACCTGCTATGAACGCAGACGTCGATCGCACGTCACCAGGGCCCCATCGCGGTGCCGTGGACAGCCATCAACCCGCTCGGCAAAGCCCTTCCTCCGGATCATCGGGACGGGCGCTCCGCCACCGCCCTGCCACCACGCAACCGGTCCACCGACGAAGGAACTGCCCCTCCCAGCGGACGCGCTCGGACGCCCCGTCCTGCGGATCAGAGCCCGCACCTGACACCCGCACCACCGACCCTGCCGACTTACGAGTTCAACCTCGCCAGAGAGGTGCCGAGCAGGCCGTTCAGCCGTCGGTAGCGCGGCGCCCGGCGAGGCTTCATCGGTACCCCGACGGGCTTCCATACATGGCCGGTGGGCACAGAGGGGCAGCGCTACTGCGAGGAGATCGACCTGCCGCCCGTCCGACTCCACGGCCTGCGACACGGCGCCGCCACACTCGCTCACCCAGCGGGCGCGGACCTGAAGGACATCCAGGAGGTGCTCGGGCACTCCTCCATCGCCATCACGGCGGACACGTACACGAGCCCGCTGCCGGAGACGGACAGGGCCATCGCCGAAGCCGCAGCCCGTCTGGTGCCGCGCTCACGCAAGCCGAACGATGCCGGCTCGTCCGAGGCAAACCCTCAGGCGGATGCGCCGTCCGCTCACGCAAACGCCCCCGGAAGAATCCCCCGGGGGCGACGATGGCCCCCCGGATGCCCCAAAACTGCAGGACATCCGGGGTGAAGCCGAGAGCCCCCTGTCGGATTCGAACCGACGACCTTCGCTTTACAAGTGGGGTCGGATCCTTGCCAGGGGGTGCTCGACGCTGCCGTGTGGTGCCGTTTCCCCTGTTCAGCGCCACGTGACTGCATAGTCGGTCCCGCTCACGACGCCTCGTGCCAGACCGTCCGCTCACGCATCGCGCACGCATGAAGGAGATGCGCACGTGCGGCTTGGTTGAAGTTGTGGCACTGCCACTCGTACAGCGAATGCGGGAGGGACGGGGGGATGCCCTGGAGCTTCATGGCGAAATATGGCGCTTGCCTGGGAAAACCCCCTCTCAGTACCTCTCACCGGTCAAAGCTGGGAAGCGCCTAGTTTCGACCACCAGCCGGCTTGGCGCAGAGACGAGGCCGTCTTGCTCGCTGTTTCCGTTCCTGGTCACATGGTCATTGGTCTTGGATGGGATGCGAAACGGGGGGCGCGTGAGCGGCTTACAGGTCTCCGCATGGAAGCGTTACGGACATGACCGCCTCTACGTGAATCAGTCGGACGGCAAGAAGGTGGCATGGCTCGACCGCAGCACGGGGTACCTGACGCTTCTGGTTGAGGAACAGCGGGATGCGGTACTTGATGTCCTTGCGCCCTATCTCACTGCTTCTTCTTCGCCCGTAGCGCACAAGGCACTGCTCCCTGAGAATGACCTTGCCGGGAACCGCCCGGGAGACGCGCTGCAGATGAAGGTGGACGAGCTGACGCCTGGCTTCTGGCGGTGGGCGCTGGCCAGGCTGTCCGGTCGACGCCTGGAAGCGGACAGTTGGCGCGCAGGACTGGCCGGCGAGCGCCGGGTGGGAGCAGAGCTGGAGAGGCTGGTACGGCGAGGCTGGCGAGTACTGCATTCCATACCCCTGGCGGGTGATGTTGACATCGACCACGTCTTGATCGGTCCTGGCGGGGCCTTTTGCATCAACACGAAGTGCCACCGAGGCGCGCGCGTTTGGGTGGGCGACGACTCTGTTCGCATAGGCGGCCAGTCGTACCCCTACGTGCGGAAGAGCCGAGCCGAGGCGCAGCGGGCCTCAGCTGCGCTGACGCGTGCGTGTGGCTTTCCCGTCGAGGTTCAGCCTGCGCTCGCCTTCGTAGCGGTGGCAGAGCTGAAGGTCGTGCCGTCGCTCAGAGACGTGCGCGTCCTCCAAGAGCGCGACATCACGGTGTTCAAACACCTCAAGGCTGACTGGCGACCGGACAAGATCGAGTTGGTGTACTCGGCGGCTCGTGATCGCCATACCTGGATTCGCTCCTGACGGTTGGCTGGGTTAAAGCCAACCTTCGCGAAATGTGGCTTGTTTGCGTCATTACTCACCGGTCTCTGTTGAAGACACCGTTCCTCTCCCACATCCTGGAAGGCTTTTCGTCGAGCCATGATCTGGGGGATAGGTGTCAATTCGCTCTGCACTCCGTGCGAATAATCCTGAGGCGGTGCACCACACGCGCCAACTTATCGAATACATGCGCGAAATCGTGCGGGGTTCGTACAAGCCGGTGCGGGACTGGCAGAAGTACCCGGAGGTCCTCTGGCTCTCTGGTCTGCCGGACGACAGGCTCCGGCGGCACCCGGACGACGACCGCACGCTGCTCAAGGTGGCGCACCGTCCGCCCCGTTCGGCTCCTGTCGTGCCCGAGGTGCTGACTGGGTGGGTCGATCCCGAAGCCGCCGTCACCGCGACGCCCGAAGCACCACCGCTGGCAGAGTCGGGACCCGGTCAGGGCTGGGAGGAGGACGAGAAAGGCGACCTGTTCGAGGTCTCCGAGATCCCCCGGGAAGAAGCGCACGACGTGCTGCGTGCCTACGCGCGATGGCTCGACGCGTGGCGCAAGTGGTCGGCAAAAGAGCGCGCTGACCGGCCATACCGCGATCTCTATCAGCAGCTGTACCGAATGGCGACCAGGCTTCAGCAGGACGGAGAGGAATACGAAGCGGTACTGGGCGCCGGATTGCTGACCATCGGAGCCGCACGCCCGTCGGCGCGTATCTCCCGGCACATTTTGACGGCGCCACTGATACTCACCGTGAATTCCACCAGTATGTCCATCACCGTCGCCCTCGCACCCGGCGACCCCGCACGGATGGAGGACAGCGGGTTCCTCGACGCGGACCAGGGCTACAGCACCCGTCTGCTGAGCCCGCTGCGGGACCGGGTCGACGCAGCAGGATTCCATCCGCTGTCCCGTGACTCCCAGGACCTGCTCGGTGACTGGTCGGAGAGAGCGTTCGGCACCGATCGCGCGGTGGCATTCCACCGTGGCTGGGGCCGCCCGTCAGCCGACCCGACGCTGCCGGTGCCCACGCTCGGGTTCGCGCCGGCGATCATTCTCCGTCAGCGGGGCCAGGGCGCCCTCGTGAACTTCTACGACGGCATCGCGAACCGCCTCGCCCAGCCCGATGCCATCGCTCCCCTGGGCCTGGCCCAGCTGCTGTACCGGCTGGAAGCGGAGGACCGCAGGGCGTGGGGTACGGCAGGGGGCCGTGAGGTGCCGCCCGCCCTCGGCCCCGACCCACTGTTCCCGCTGCTGTCGAACGAAGCCCAGCGGGAGGTGCTGAGGCGCCTGCAGACCGATACCGGCGTCGTCGTTCAGGGACCACCCGGCACCGGAAAGACGCACACCATCGCCAACCTCGTGTGCGCCTTGCTGGCAGACGGGAAGCGGGTGCTCGTGACGAGTGAGAAGGGCCAGGCGCTGAAGGTCCTGCGGCAGCAACTACCCCCAGAGCTGCGCAGCCTGTGCGTCCTCCAGGGCGACCGGCGCCAGGACGGCAGCGACGACCTGGAACAGTCCGTGCGCGCGCTCTCCCAGCTCAGTGCCACTCAGTCGACGGAGCGTCTCGGCGTAAGGATCAAGGCCCATGAGGCGCTGCGCTCGGAGCTGTCGGACACCCGCGCGCGGCTCCGTGACGAACTTCGCGCCATACGTGAGGCGGAGTGGTACGAACACCTCGACGTGGCACCCGGATACAAGGGGAGGCTCGCGGAGATCGTGGAGACCGTCGCTGCCGGTGCACCGGAGCACGACTGGATGCCCGCCCTGCCGGCCTCGGCACCGCGAGAACCGTCGCTGAGCCAGGACGAGGCCCAGCGCCTGCTGGGGCTGGTGTCCCGGCACGGGGCCGGCGTGCTGGGCGAGCATGCTGCCCGCTGCCCGGACCCCGCGGACTTCGTCGCGCCCGTGCTGTTCGAGGAGGCGGTCAATGCCCTGGACGCCGCTGTACGCGCCTGCGCCGGAGCCGCGTCCGACTCGCTCGCCCTTGAACTCGCCGACCAGGGCAGTGAGCTGATCATGGAGCTGGTCGGGCTGCTGGACGCGGCGGAACACGCGCTGCAGAGCGAGGGACTGCCGGGCGACCCCTCCGCCTGGCCGCCCGAGGAGTGGACCACGCAGGCTCTGCGAGACGGAATGGCAGGCCGGCGGCAGCAGTTGTGGGAGGGAGTACGTCAGTCGTCCGCCCGCGCCGAGGACGTGCAGAGCGCGTTTCAGCACATGCCCTTCGCCGTGCTCGACGTACCTGACGTGTCGTTTGCCGAGGAATCGCGTCTCATCGCCGCCGGGAAGGACCTCGAGCAGTACCTCCGCGGCGGCGGCAAGCTGCGCAAGCTGGCTCAGAGGCCGGTCCAGAAGGAAGCCCAAGTCCTTCTGCGGAACTGCAGGGTGGACGGGCGACTGCCCAGCACGCCGGACGAGATCTCCGCGGTGGTGGCCCATCTGGCGGCACGCCAGTGCGTCCGGCAGCTGAACGAGCGCTGGCAGAGCGTTGGCGCGCCCGCGGCCGGGGGCCCCACACAGGTGGCTCTGTCGGAGCTGCTGGACCGAGTACCGACGCTGCGCGCGGTGGACGGATTTACCCACTCCGTACGTACGCTGCACGACGTCCTGCTCAAGGCCCGGATCAAGGCCACGGTGCGGACGGAACAGCAGTGGGATGATGTCCGTACGTCGGCGAACGGTGCGGAACGACTGCTCCGTGCCCGTGAGGCGGAGGAACGGCTGCGGTACATCGCCGAGCAGTTGCCGCGGCCCGATGCCCGCGGAGTGGCCGAACTGGCGCAGGTGCACCGGGCTGTTACCGCCCGTGATCCGCGGGCGTACACGTCCGCGATCGACTCACTGACCGAGGCATACCACCGTGAGGCCGATCGCCGGGAGGCCCGCAAACTCCTGGACCGAATGTCCGAGGACCACCCCGAACTGGCCCGGAGTTTCGCCGAGTCTCCGACCGAGGCGGCCTGGGAGGCCCGCCTCGTGAACTTGGACGGAGCCTGGGCATGGCGGCGAGCACGCGCCTTCCAGGACACGATGCTGACACCTGGCAAGGAAGCCCGGCTGGAAGGTGAACTGGAAGCTGTCGAGACTCAGTTGCGGAACACGGTGACCCAACTGGCGGCCAACAGAGCGCTGTACCACTGCCTGGATCGGATGACGGTCGGGCAGAAGCAGGCACTGAGCGCCTATGCGTCGGCCATGGCGCATGCAGGCAAGGGAATGACGAAACTCGGCAAGCGGCATCTGAAGAACGCCCGTTCCGCGATGCGTGAGGCGCGTGCCGCGGTCCCGGCCTGGGTCATGCCGATCAAGCAGGTCGCCGAAATGATTGTTCCCGAGCCAGACGCCTTCGACGTCGTCATCGTGGACGAGGCGAGCCAGGTCGGACTGGACGGGCTGATGCTGCTATGGCTCGCTCCGAGGATCATCGTCGTGGGTGACGACAAGCAGTGTGTCCCGTTCTACACGGGTGGCAAGCATGAGCGGTTCGACGAACTCCTCGACTCACTCCTGCCTCATCTCATCGACTGGCAGCGGGACGGGCTCAGCCCCAAGTCCAACCTCTACGCCCTGTTGTCCGCCCGTTTTACCGAGACGATCCGGCTTACCGAGCACTTCCGGTGCATGCCGGAGATCATCAATTGGTCCTCCACTCAGTTCTACCCCGACAACGAACTCGTGCCGTTGCGGCAGTACGGAGCGGATCGGCTACGGCCCCTCGAAGTCGTCCATGTCCATGAGGGCCACTGCGAGGGACGGGGAGACACCCTGGTCAACAGGCCCGAGGCAGAACGCATCGTCGCCACGTTGCAGGAACTCGCGGAGGACGACGCGTACGCGAAACGAAGTTTCGGCGTCATCGTGCTCCGTTCTGGACACCAGGCGAGGCTGTTGGAAAATCTAATCGACACGCGGATCGACCCCGCGATCCGTGAGCGGCACAACATACGTGTCGGCACAGCCGAACAGTTCCAGGGCGACGAACGGGACGTCATCCTGCTCTCGCTGGTCATCGACGCCGGCCACACCCGAGCCCTGACCGGCCAGGGGGACGGAAGGCGGTTCAACGTGGCCGCCAGCCGGGCGCGCGACCAGATGTGGCTGTTCACCTCCGTCACACCGGACCAGCTGCGCAGCAGGGACCTGCGCCACTCTTTGCTCACCTATATGCAAGCGCCGCCGGAACTCCAGGGCACCTCTCCCAGCCTCTCCGCCGTCTCGCCCGACGAGCCGTGCAAGCCGTTCGAGTCCCTCTTCGAGCAGCGGGTTTTCCGAAGGATCAAGGAACGCGGCTACCACGTCGTCCCGCAGTGGAAGATCAGCGGCAAACGCATCGACCTCGTCGTCGTCGGAGAGGCGGGCCGTCTCGCCGTGGAGTGCGACGGCAGCCCGTATCACTCCAACCCTGACCAGATTCGTGAGGACTACGAGCGGGAGCGCGAACTGCGCAGGGCACGCTGGCAGTTCTGGCGTGTGCGCAGCAGCGAGTTCGCCCTGTCCCCGGAGGATTCGCTGGCCCCGTTGTGGAAGCGTCTCGACGCCCTGGGAATCCGTCCCGGAGTCACCGAGGAAGCACCGGGTAACGCGGGGAGCACCTGGACCCCGGTCGACATCGACGACGCCGATGACACCACCGACGAACTCGACGCCATGCTCGATGAGGATGCGTCCGTCTCTCCCGAAGGAGCCTGACATGAGCGAAGTCTTCGACGACAGCACGCTGACGGAGATTGCCCACCTGATCTGCGGGGACGAGCCGCCGCTGCTCTACCGCAAGGGGTACGAGATAGCCGCGTTCTTCCAGCGGGCGGGCTGGGACGACGTTCCGGAGTACGACGGTACGCCGAGGCACAAGTGGGCCCGGGAACTCCTCAGGGAACGGCAGGAGGACGGCACGGACGACGCCGAGCGCGCAATCCTGCGCCTGGCGAACCGTCTTGAGTACTACAACCAGCAGAAGGAGTACCACGTCGCGCTGAAGCGGCTCAACGAGATACTCGTGCTCGACGGACGCCGGATCGGCGAGGACGGAGGCCAGCCGACCCTCGTCCGCTGCGAAGCCGGCTTCGAGGACGAAGTGCGGCAGCTGCCGCGTGTCGAGCTGAAGGTCTCCGTGACGGAGGTGGTGAGCGACCCGGTACTCGCCGCCACCGTGCAACTCCGGCTGGACGAGGCGCGCACCTGCTACGAGCACGGCGCCTACACGTCAGCGGTCATCATGCTGGGCAGCCTCCTGGAGGGTGTGCTCGCGCATGCCGCGCAGGTCCGCGCTGCAGGCGAACGCATGCGGAAGCCGTTGGGGAAAATGGGGCTGAATGACTTCGTGGACTTCGCGTACGAGAACAAATGGATCGAACACGATGCCAAACTGGCCTCGGAGCTTGTCCGGCACTACAGGAATCTCGTCCATCCCCTGGCGGAGAAACGGACCGGACACAGCCCGAACCGCGACACGCTCGACATGTGCTGGCCGGTGGTGAACGCCACGCTGAACGATCTCGCGGCAACAGCGGCAGCACCCCCTGCTACGCCCCATCCGCAGGCACGCGCGAATGGTGGGCGAAGCCGAAACTCCAACAGCCCTGCGCAACGACCAACGCCTGCTTCTGTCGCACGTCACCGCCCGGGACAGGGAACTGTGTCGGGCGCCTGAATCCACTGGCAGGCCGCTGAGCCAGAACGGGATGGAGGAGCACTGGGACTGCACCAGGGCTCCCTCCATCTCTTGCCAGCTTGTGAGCAAGCTACGCCGAGGTTTCCTCGGTTGGCGGGCTCTTCCTCAGTCGCAGTAGACGCATTGCCAGGACGGTTCCGTCCTCTCGCACCGAAACGGGCCCTCCCCACTTCGGATCCCACGTTTGTTCTGGCCAGGTTCCGCGTCTGCCATAAATTTCTTCTCGGTATTCCTCGACCTCCCCTGCGGAGAGGAGCGAGAAGAGATCGGCTGCGACTCCGGAAAATGCCTCTACACGCTTGTTGTTCAGTCGGAACACGTGATCTGTGCCGACAAATGGGATGCCGAGCAACTTGTACTCCGAGTCTTGGACACTCCCTGCTGCCGCATGAGCAATACCGGTGTCATAGCGCCGGCTTCCCTGATCGGAGGTGAGGTAGCGAGCGACGGTGGCGCCATCGCCCGCGAAGGCAGCTACTCCGGCGGTCACCGTCCGGGCTACGACATGCTGGAACCATGCACAGTCGTTGCCCTGGACATGAAAGCCGGGTTCGGACGAGGGAGCGTCGTCACTAGGGGCGGGGATCTGGATCCCTGGCACGATGTTCCTGTTCTCGGCGGTGCTGTTCAAACTCCGCAGTGGGTGTTCAGGCGAGTCGTATAGCCACCCGCCCTCTCCACACGCATGCAGAGCGTGCACTGTGAGCGGCCCTTTAGACGGTAACTCGGTGCTGAACACAAGGCACGGTGTTTCGTTCCATGCGCCGATGTGCATGGCCTCGACGTGAGCTGAGCGCGCCGCGAGTTGGGTGTGGGAGAACTTGGGACTGCCATGGTGCCCTGCGCTCGCGATCGGGAAGACACGCGACGGTTCACCAGGTTTCCAGACCTCTGCGAAGAAGTCAGGTCGGTACGGGTACCTGGCCGATGCCTTAGACCACCCAGCGCGCATGACAATGTCCGCGCTAACGAGGGAAACGAAACGGTCCGGATAGCGCCGCCCAAGGATCTCCCTTGCCAGGGCAACGGAGAAACCCTGGCCCAGTTCTCGCGACTGCAGGCGCTTGTAGTCCCGGGCTATGCCTTTCGCTTCGGTGGACAACTGCATGTAGCTGTCGGACACGGGATCGAGTGCCTGGCTGTACTTGAGGCCTCCCCAATGTTCAGCAAGGCCGCGACCAGCACCTTGCCGAGAGAGGGAGAGGGCCTGGGCGAGATCATGCAGTACGTGCCATGGAGCCAGCTCTATCGAGTGCCCGATTTCTGCTCGCGGCAAGGCATCCAGGCCGCTCTTCCGGCGGACCGAGGTCCCCTTCTCCGCGCGCCTCTTGTCATCTCTCGCCACAGCTGTCTCGACACTGCCGGCCAACGCCGCATTCGACTGAACGGCCACGCTCGACAGCTGCGCGAGATCCCGTAACACGCCCTTCGTTGTCTTGGTTTTCGGTTTCAATCTACTTGCCTCACTGTCTGTGTGATCTGTACACATCGGCATCGGAAGCTACGTGCGGACTACGGGGCGCACGCAAGTGGGCATCCCCGCGTGACTGGGGCTTGGAGCCGTGAAGGACGCTTCGGCCTCGGCTCCCCGCCCCGCCCCGCCCCGCCCCGCCCCGCCCCGGTGGCGAGGATGCCGTGCTCACCTCCACCTGAGTAGCCTCCTGGCTGCGCGTTCCCGTACGACGCGGTCTGTGCTCAGTGCGGCGTCGGCGAGCAGGTGGATGCGCCAGTACAGATGGAGTCGGCCTTCGGCCGTGGCGTCGGGGCGACTGACAAGAGCGAGCACGGGCGTGGGGTCGTCGACGTCGAGGCGTACGGCGAGGCGAGCGAGATCGGACCGATGGTCCCCGAAGATAGCCAGCTCCCAGTCGATGAGCAGTCGTGAACCGGCGGGTTCGCGAAGGAGGTGGCCCGGCTGCAGGTCGTGATGGAGCAGCACCGGCTGGATGGCGTTGTCGCTGGCGTCGACTTCTTGGTGGAGGAGCCGGGCCACGGCGCGTACGGCCGGGGCGGCTGCCGCGTATGTGCGCAGGCGGTCGTGGAGGTAGTCGGTCCAGCTGTGGTGCTGTCGAGCGCCGGCGAGGCGGCCGAAGTGTGTGCCGGGGATGCGGTGGATGGCGGCCAGCGGCTCGGCGAGGTCTACCAGGAACCGGTTGATGGGCACAGGCTTCGCGTGTAGTACGGCCTGTGCGGTCCATGGAGGGGTGCTGCTGCCGCTGGAAGCGGCGAGCAGCTGTGGGCATGGGGCACGGTGGCTGGTCAGGAGCCGGAGAGCGGCGGCTTCGTTGGCGGCACGGCTCGGGTCGCCGTAGTGCTTGAGGATGTACGGCGTCGGTCCTTCCACCGACCAGACGCGGTTGGCCTGGCCGGTGGTGATCTCGCGGGCGCTTGGTGGGATGCGGCCGTCGATACCGTCCATAGCGCTGTCAGGCGACATCGCCGAGGTAGGTGCCGGGGGGCTTGGGCGTCTCCGTGAGGGAGGCGATTGGCTGGCGGATGGCCTGTGGCAGCAGGTTGAGGGCAGGGACTTTGCCCAGCGGTACCCACTCCAGGCCGGTCTGCACCTCGTCCTGAGCATGGCCGCCGAGCTGGCCGGGATCGCTGGTGGGGGTGCACAGGAAGATCGCTTCGATGCGATGGGTGTTGGCTTCGCTTTCGGGGTGGTCGTGGTTAGCGCCGATGTATTCACGGAGCCACAGCAGCCGCTCGACGGTGACGCTCAGGCCGGTTTCCTCGTCGACTTCGCGGGCGACGGCGTCGCCGAGACTCTCTCCGGGGTGTTGTCCGCCTCCAGGGAGGAAGTAGCACTCCTGGTCCTCCCAGACGGCACGCATGAGGAGGATCTGGTCGTCGTAGAGGACAACGGCTTTGGCGGAGGTGCGAATTTCGGGGGTGGCGGATTCAGTCACTTGCTGGTCCAACTTCCTTATGCGGATTGGGTGGTGCTTCAGCGCTCAGTCTTGCCGAAGGTGGTCGCGTGTCCGGTGATGCGGCGGAAGATCATCCACCAGGGGCCGACGAGACGGATGAACGGTTGGGCGGGGCTGCATGCGATCAACCCTGCTCGGCGGCCACGTGTAGGGCATAGGGCAGCAGCGATGCGACCGGTTGGGGGTACGACCGCGGCTTGGAGGGCAGGGGCCAGCCCGATGAGTCGGGCGGTCAGGACGGGGCCATGCAGCATGACGCCCGTGAGGGCAAGCGCGGACCACAGCGGACCGGCCCACCAAGCGGAGACGATCGCGGTGGCGATCAGCGGGGCGCCGGCAACCCAGGCCACCTCGTCGGCCCATTCCCGGAGTACCAAGAGCGCCTTGCCGATGCGAGTGAGAGCGCTCGGTAGGTGAGCGACGGCCTTCGCATGGCGGTCCGGTCGGGCTGACGTGAGGAAGGCGAGGGCGTGGAGGTTAGTCAGGCCGCGTGGCTCGGTATACGGCTCGTCCAGGACGGCGACGGTGGCGGGTGCGATGTCGGCACCAAGGAGGGAGAGGCGGTGGCCGGTGCCAAGATCCTCCATCGGTTCGGGGAAGCCACCGAGGGTTCGTAGGGTCGGCAGGTGGACGGTCATGCCACAGCCGACGCCGTAGATCATGGGCCGCAGCAGCGTCCTTACGAAGTTTGGGACTTGGGTGGTGGTGAGCCAGTGCGTCAGGCGGATTCGGGCGAGTTCGATGCCGAGTGAGCGGCGGAGCTGGTAGAGCCATTCTCCCGCCAGGAACAAGCCGGTGCCGCCGGGTGGAAAGGGGCGGCGGCCGAGCAGTGGCAGGCGCTGCTGCTGGATCAGGGCCGGCGGCCGGCCGGTGAGCGCTCTGTGGCGAGTAGCTGTCTCGGCGAAGGCGGTCAGTGTACGGACGTCCGGGATGGCGTCGGCGTCGTAGACGCAGAGAAAGGTGTTGTCCGCGTCGTCCTCGTCGTGCCAGCCGAGGGGGCTGAGGATCTCGCCGAGGCGGTCGACGGCATGGTTGAGCTGTCCGGCCTTGCGGCCACCGGTATCAGGCTGGTGCAGGTGTACCAGACGCAGTCCGACGCCTCTCTGGTTTTCGGCAAGGGAGGCGACGGTTTCGCGTGTCGTTGGCTCTGCGTCGTACAGCTCGGCGAGAAGGAGGAGGCGCTTCTTCCTGGGAGCGGCGTTGACCTCGTCGGCGACGTCGCTGCAGCGGGCGCGGGGGAACGTCCCGCGCAGTTGCACCTCGGTGAGGCAGCTGGTGTCCGCCAGTGCCGGAAGGCGATCACGGTCGCGCCGGCGGGCGTTCTCTTCTCGCTCGGTGGTGATGGCGACGACCACTGCACGTTCTCGTGGGTAGTCGAGGGCTGTGAAGGCGGCGATCGTCTCGGGGGCAAGGGTTTGCTCGCGGAGCATGGGCAGCAGGATCACCAGCCATGGCCCGCCCTCGCCGGCCGAGACGGGGCCTCGGCGTGCGTGGTCCAGCAGCCAACGGGAGCAGAGTTCGACTGCGACGAGTGCCCAGAGCCCGCGGGCCAGTAGGAGGGTGAGCAAGACGGGGACGGCATAGTGGAGCCACAGTTCGGCCAGCATCATCGTTCGCCCTCCAGCAGGCGGTAGACGGATCGAACTTGATCGGCGATGCGCGGCCAGGCGAAGAGTTCGGCGCGCTCGCGGGCCGCGGCCCGTCGTGAGGCATGGGCGGTGGTGCCGAGTTCGCCGAAGAGGGTTTCGATGGCTTCGGCGGCGGCAACTGCGTCACCGGGCGGTGTGAGCAAGGCGGCCGGGCCGTGGCCCGTGTAGTACGAGATGCCGCCGGTGTCGGTGGCGACCACCGGGGTTCCACAGGCCAGGGCTTCCAGGAGTGCGTTGTTGGCAGTTGCGTCCGTCAGGGGGAGGAACACAGCCGCGGCCCGGCGGTAGAGCAGGGCGAGAGTGAGTTCGCTGACTCCTTCCAGCACGCGCACGGCCGGGTGCCAGGTGCGCCGGTCGGCCTGGCGCGTGACGACAACCAGCTCGATGTCGTTGCCGTACCGTCGGTGGATCCGGTCGTGGGTCATGTCCAGGACGTCCCAATCGCGCAGCCACCAGCCCACGGTCAGGAGCATTGGCCGACAGCCGGTCTCTGGGCCCCCTGCCGGCGTGAAGACGGCGGTGTCGATGCCGTGCGGGATCAGGTGCACGCGCTCCTCGGACAGGTGGTTGGCAAAGAACGCCAGCTGGTCGGGGGCGAGGGCGATGATCTGGCTTGCGCGTGTGGCGAGCCGCCGCCAGTTCGTGGTCGGCATGAAGCCGGCCAAGTGTGCGGGCGGCTGGTGATAGGTGACGGCGGTCGGGCCCGGTCGGTGGCGGGAGAACCAGAACTGCTCGTCGCCGTAGAGGATGTGGGCGGGCCCGCGCCCGGCGAGGACGCGTGCATCTGTGGCGAAGTGTTCGGCCGGGTAGAACGGCAGAGGGCAGCGGCAGCGAAGCCAGTGATGGGCGGCGGTGGCGATCTTCTGGCCGGTGATTCCTCGTGGCGCGGTGATGCGCTTGGCTTCCGGCAGGTAATCAAGGAGCCGGTCGTAGCCCCCGTGGTGGCTGTGCCAGGGGACGCGGACGACCGAGGCGATCACGGTGTGCGGCACGGTGCCACCGCCCTCGCGGCTGAGGGCAGCAGACTCATGTCTCGGAGCGCCGGCGCAACTGCCGCGGATCTGGTGAGGTGCAGCACGGGCAGCTCATGGGGCTTGTTGGGGCCGAGATGGTGGTGCCAGCGACGGCGGTGCTGACGGTGATGGGCCGGGCCCCAGAGGAGAATCGAGTCCCGGGCGAACAGATGCCGGAACGTCTCCTGGTTGCCGGCGAACAGCTCCTCGCCACGGGCGGCTCGTCGTAATGAGCGCTTGAGCAGCCGGGGCAGGCAGGTGCGCAGGGGGAGGTCGAGCCAGATCGCCAGCTCGGCGTGGCCCAGCAGCATCTCGCCGACAGGCCCGCCGTAGTTGCCATCGGCGATCCAGGTCTCTGCGCTGAGCGCGTCCCTGGCCCGCTTCTGGAAGATCACGGCGTCGACGGGCGTCCAGCCCGCTCCCCAGAATAGGTTGTCGAGGTCCAGGTGAGGCAGTCCCATGTATCCGGCAATCTGGGCAGCGAGGGTGGATTTCCCAGAGGCCACGGGACCTACAACGGCGATGCGTTTCGGTATCACGAGAGCCTCCTGGCAATGGTGTCGGCGAGGCGTTCCAGCAAGTGGGGAATGCGAACGCCGGCGGTGATCCTGAAGACCGGGACTGTCGCGACCAGGTCGTCCAGTACCTGGCCGGCCTGAGCGCGCAGTCCGTCCACCGACCGGGTCTGACACGCGAACCACGGGTGGAGCCAGTCCTCGTCGTCCGGGGTGCAGCACGCGGCGGCCAGCTCGGTACGGGCGGTTTCGCCGTGCAGCGGCTGGATGCTGAGCGGGGTGTCATCGTCGCGAAGCCGCGGCAAAAGCACGAGCCGCAGTGGAGCGCCCTCGCGGACCTGGGCTGCGAAGGCGGCGGCGAAGTCCCGCGGGGTGCAGCTCGCCTTCTGATCCGTACCGAACGTGCGAGGGAGCACCCGGTGCGGTGGTAGGGCCTCGCGCGGTGTCAGAGCGGACAGTGTGCCTCCGGCGATGCGGATGGAAAGGGGGACGCCGATGACGTCGGCCGCGTTCTGAGTGAGCATCGCGCGGTCGGAGGCCACCAGATCCGCTCGGCGGTGACAGGCGAGAGCGGCGAGCACGGTGGTCTTGCCGGCTGTGGTGGGTCCGGCGATGAGCACCCCGTTTCCGTCGATGGACGCCGCGGCGGCATGGAATGCGGCCCAGCCCCGGTCTTCGCCGCACCGCATCACGACTTCCCGGACGATGCGCAGCAGATAGCGCTCTCCGCGATGTGCATCAGGGTGGAGGACGATGTGCAGGCGCCCGGTGGAGTCGTGCGCATAGAGATGGTCCTGGCACAGGTGCGAGCGGGGATGAGGGCGCCACCAGTCCACGTCACCCACCCGCGACCGCAGGTACGGCTCGCCGCGGAACGGCTCGACGCACCGGCTTTGCACCGTCTGGAGGCGGGCGGACCGGTCTGCGAACAGCTCACGGTTGTGGCGGATGCGAATGCTGGACAGCCGACCACAGGGTGGGGCCAGCGCGGCCTCGGGGACGAAGCTGTGCAGGTGAGTGCGCTGTTCGACGGCGAAGTCCTGGTCCACCTCGACATCGAAGACGTGTCCGGCGAAGGTGACGGACGTCGTCGTGGTGGTGGTCATGAGCGGCTCCCCGCGGGAACCGTGTCCTGGCTGCTGAGAAGCTCCTCGGTGGCACCCGTGACCAGTCGGCGTGCGATATCGACGCCCATCTTCACCGCGTGGTCCATGTTGCCGATCTCGTACCGCCAGGTACCGAACCGGCCGCGAGGGTAGATCGCTTGGTCTTCCAGCCACGGCACCGTCAACGCCAGCGCCTCGTCCCGGTCCAAAGTGGGGATCGGGTAGGCGTACGGGATCATCTCCACATGGGCTGTGGCCAGCTCAGCCAGCCCGGGAACCAGGCGATGTCGCCGCAGCGCAGCATCGGCGGCTTTCACCAGGGCACGCTGGTTGACGCGAGTCCCGGGCATCACGGAGATCTCCGTCATCCATGAGCTGAAGGCGGTGGTGTCGGCGCCGGGGACGTTGGCAGGCGCGTACTTGCTGAAGTTGGTGGCGCGGTAGAACGGCACGTCGTCCTCTGGGAAGTAGAACCATGACCGCTCGTCCAGGGTGGGGGCTCGGTATCCGAGGCCGACCATGGCGACGGTGGTGTGCTTCAGCCGGCGGGCCGCCTCCCGTGCGTCGGGTGGGCTCGTCGTCGTCATGGCGGCGAGTCGGTCCAGGGGCAGGGTGGCCACGACCTGGTCGTAAGGGACCGCCTCCCCGCTCTCCAGTCGCACGAGGCAGGCGCTCGGGTCGATCGACGTGGCTGGGGCTCGGGTGCGGATTCGGTTGCCGAGGCGGGCGCCCAGTCGTCGCCAGATTTCTCCAGTCCCCCCGGCGGAGGGGAAAGCGAACGTGGAGTTCGGCCCCCACTTCGGTGCGGGGGCTTTGACGCCGTAGAAGGCCGCCAGGATCTCGTCGAGGTCGACCGGTGCCACTCGCTCCGCGACCCAGCCTGCGCTCATCTTCTCTGGTGAGATCGCCCAGACCTTGGTGTTGTACGGGGCGAAGAAGCGCTCGACGAGGCCGCTTCCGTACTGGGCCTGTAGCCACGTCGCGAAGTCGGTGTCGGTCGGCAGGGTCTGTTCGCGCTGTTGGCAGGCGTGGGTCAGCGACACCAGGCACGCTTCGGCGTCAGCCTGCGGCAAGCAGTGGAGGTACTGCTGGAAGGGGTAGGGCACCCAGCGGTCGCGGAATCGGATGTACGAAGACCGGTCGTGGTGCAGCAGTTCATGCGGGGCGAAGAGCTCGCCCAGGATCCGGTCGAACTCTCCGAAGTGGGAGAAGACCACGTGGCCCCCCAGGTCCCAGGTGAAGCCGGCACGATCGACCACGGATGACGCCAGCCCTCCGACGGTGGGCGACGCCTCCAGCAGGGTCCAGTTGCGGTGGCCGAGACGGTCCAGTTCGTTCGCGCACGCCAGTCCGCAGGGGCCGGCACCGAGGATGACGATCCGGCCGGGTAAGGGATTTTGGGCTTTGGACATGGGTTCCTCTTTTCTGTATGGGCGTTGGTGCTCGGTGCGAACAGGTCGCATCGCCGTCAGATCTCGCGTTTGGGCGTGCGAGGGCCAGGCGCAGTGATCTTGAAGGTGATCCAGACGGTCTTGCCGATGCCGTGCTGCTCATCCACGCCCCACCCATCGGACAGTTCGTCCACCAGGAGCAGACCGCGGCCCGAGGTGTCATCAAGGCGCGGATGCTGCCGATGCGGCCGGTCCACCCCCTGGTCGTGAACCTCCAGCCGAACCACCGATCCGCTGATGGCCAGCCGTGCCCGAAAACCGACGCTGGGCGGACCCGCATGTACGAGCGCGTTGGTAGCGACCTCTGACAGGCACAGACACACGTCATCGAGGCGGTCCCGGACTCCCCAAGACGACAGAGCCTCGACGGCGAACTTCCGTGCCTCGCTCACGGACGAGCCGTGCGGAGAGAAGATCCGCTCGCGCCGCAGGGGTGGGCCGCTATCGCTCCAAACCTCCGCGCTCCGAATCCCGGTACGGGGCGCTGCCTGTCGCCGCATCGCACTGTCACCTGCTGCTGGCATTGCCGGAACACCACCTCGTCGCTCGCGTTCAGGCCGGGCATCGAGCCTGACGTCCAAGCGGGGCGCCTCACCACGACATGAGTGCCGACGTCTGATTCGGGCTTGGCGAGGTGGGCGACATGGGTACCGTCACGTTGCCGTCGTCTCCACCGTCATCTCCTCGCACACAGCAGCTCGCACTCCCGTATGCGGCGTTGCGGGGCTACCGTCGAACCGACGAGCCGACCGGAACCCATCGGGGGATTGATGGCTCAAAGGCCCACTCTTCTACGGACATTGATCACCAGGCGCCACTGGCAGGTGTTCGAGACCTTCAAGCTTCACTTCGAGCGCACTGCCAACGAACTCGCCGAACAGGACCGTGATCCGACGCTTGTCGGCCTGACGGTGTCGAAGCGGCAGTTTGAGCGGTGGTACGGGGGCGAGGTGAAGACCCGCCCCTACCCGGCCTTGTGCCGAGTACTGGAGGCGATGTTCCGATACCCCGTCGACGTCCTGCTCGGTCCAGCGGGCGAGGGCGTTGGCGCAGTCGATGCCGCTCCCCAGCTTCGGCTCGTCATGCCGACACCGTCGCCGTCGCCCTCGCTCGAACCCAGCGAAGGGGACAGCGGCTTCGACGGCATCGAGTTCACCAGCAGACCCGTTCCAGGCGACAACGCCGGCCGGGACACGTTAGAGAGGCAGGTCGCCATGGCAGCTCGCCGTGCATTCCGCTTCAGCGCGATGGCAGAAGGCAGCAACGTAGGCCCCGAGACCCTGGACGAGCTCCACCAGGAGGTACGTCGTCTAGCCGCCGCCTACCCGCAGCTGCCGCTGGCCCCCCTCCTCGGCGACCTCGTCGAAGTCCAAGACCTCTCCTTCCGCTTCCTCGAACACGGCCATGTCCGCCCCGGCCAGGCCCGCGAGTTGTACCTGCTCTCCGCCATCACCTCCGGCATGCTCGCCAAGGCCAGCCACGACCTCGGCGACCCGCGATCGGCGATGACACAGGCCCGGACCGCCTATGTCTGCGCGGACAACGCCGACCACCACGGCATGCGCGCCTGGGTCCGCGGCCTGCAATCCCTGATCGCCTACTGGGATGGCCGACACCAGGAAGCCTCCAAATACGCTTCCCTCGGCATCTCCCAGGTGGCAGGCGTAACCGGCACCAGCGCCGTATGGCTGTCTTGCTTGCAAGCCCGTGCCGGAGCCGCACTCGGCGATGTGGCAGCCGTAAGGGAATCCCTCGCAGAAGCTGAACGGGCCCGCGATGCGGCGTCCCCCGACGACCTGGACGAGTTCGGCGGCATCATGACCTTCCCCGTACCACGCCAGCTCTACTACGCCGCCGACGCCACCGCCTGGCTGCCGAACGCCCCCGAGGCGGCGCATCAGGCTGAAGCGGCCGTCGCCGCCTACCGCCAAGCGGAACCCGAAGAATGGGCTTTCGGCGACCAGGCCGGCGCCCACACCGACCTTGCCCTCGCCCGCATCCACGCCGGAAGCCTCGACGGTGTCGATGAGGCCATGCGGCCCGTTCTCGACCTGTCCGCCGATCAGCGCATCAACGGCATCGTTGCCTCGGTGCGGCAGGTCCACACCGCGCTGCGTGATCCCCGGTGGCTCACCGCACCCGAGGCCCGCGTGGCACGGGAGGAAATCGAGGCGTTCACCGCGGCCCCCGTCGCCGCCCTGCCCAGGTAACACCGCCCGCGAGTAGGGTCCCAACCATGCACCCGGTCGACATCGCAGGCCCCCGGCTCCAGTTGCGCGAACTCACCAGCGACGACGTGGACGCCGTACACGCCATCTACGGCGACGCCGAGGCCACCCGCCACCTGAGCTTCGAACCCCGAACCCATGAACAGGCCGGGGAGATCGTCGCCCGCTCCATCGCCTCCTCCGGCGAGCAACCCCGCATCGAATACGCCCTCGGTGTGGTCCGCCAGGAGGCAGGGGACCTGGTGGGCTTCGCCCGCCTGGCGCTCGACCCGCACGCCCAGAAGGCCGCCACTATCGGCTTTGCCCTGCGCCCCCATACATGGGGCGCGGGTCTGGGCACCGAAACCGTTCACCTGATGTGCGCCCTCGGCTTCAACCACCTTGGCCTGCACCGCATCTGGGCCGCTCGCGCTCCGCTGAACGCCGCCTCTGCCAAGACCCTGCTCCGCGCCGGCATGACGGAAGAAGGTCGCATTCGGGAGCACGTGTTCGTACGAGGAGCGTGGAGGGACTCGATCACGTACTCAGTCCTCGATCACGAATGGCGGGAGTCAGATGGATTCGCGGCAGTCAACGGATGAGACTCACTGCATCGTGACCAGGCGCAAAGCGCCCCGCCTGCTATGAGCGAGCCGTACGGTCAGGGGGCCGCTGCATCCCCACCGCGCTCGATCCGCCCCCTGCCCAGTCAACACATCCGCGGCCCGGTGCGCTCGACGTACCGGGCCGCGGTTGCTTGTTCTCAGATCAGAAGGTTCGCGCCGGTCGTCACTTCTGCACTGGTGAGCATCCGGGTGATTTACATCGGAAGGCTTCCGACTTCCGCAGCATCCACTTCCGTCGACGCAAGAACACCCCGAAATCACATTAGCCCCAAGGCGAAGGCCGCTTTGGGAACAGCTCGGCCATGATTTCTTGCGCGCGCTCGCTGGGTACGGCCGGAGCCCGATACTCCGATTTCCGCACATGTTCGAGGAAATCGACTGGAAGGGAAATATGGTAACGCGAAAGGTAATGGACGAGGTCAACGGGCCAGACCCATTCGCCATCTGTCACCAGTGACCCGGCGCCACCGACCCACTCGTCTCCGGAGATGACATCCCGCTCAGCACCCATGGTGCTGAAGATCTCCTCACCGTCTTTGAGGTACGAGAGAATTCGATCTTCATCAGGTGCGGAAGGGCCATCCATGGCTTGGGTCAGAGACTCGCTGTAGACAGCGGGGTCACCATCCTCGTTACCTTCGGCAAAGAAACCTACTCGGCGAATCATCATTCCTCGCAGTTGTGGGCGTCAGTCGGTGATGGGGAGGAATATTCGCCAGTATCCGCCCTTGTCGATGACGGGTTCCTGGATTCCCAGCGTGCGATCCACTCCCATGCGATTGGTTGGCGCGTAGACAGGGGCTCCCATTTCATTTGCCACGGACTGTGCCAGCGGCTCCGCCCCAGTTCCCGAGTGGCAGGATACCAAGCGAATAGGCCCACCCGTGTAGTTCGGATTGTTACGAATACTTTCCACTACCTGGTGAGGGCTTATCTCGTAAGTGGTCTTCGCTACGCCTGCTGGATTGACGTGTCCTGCGATGAAGACGTTGTCGGGCGTACCGTGCACGACAACGTCGTGGACACCATCAACACGTCTTACCCGTTCCAAATTTGAGAGAGTACGTGGATCGTAGCCGATGGTTGTCGTCTGCTTGCCGTGGTAGATCGGATGGCCGGACGGCAGTATGTCGTCACCTGCTTTGGCAGGAGGGGCCAGGGTTTCCGATTCCTTTGCGTGATAGAGCTGCCAGGTACGTCGCTTGCCCATCTGGTCGATCGCTGGGCGAAGACGGAGACCGTCGAGCTTTGTATTCGCAAGGACCGCCTTGAAGCCGCCGGCGTCTCCAACAGCCTTGGCAGTGCGGGCCGCGCCACCGAATGCACCACCCAGCAAGACGCCGGTGACCCCAGCATCTCTGGCCTCGGCAAGGTTGATGCCGTGTTGGTCGCCGAGGAGGTTGCGCCCGCCCTGGGCGACGACCACATCTACGGTGATGGCTTCGATGCCGCCGATGGCGGCGGTGGCCAGGACCGTTCCGGCGATCTCGGCGACGGTGGCGGAAACGGCGACGCCCGCCGTACTCGCTGCGGCGACGATCGCCTCGGTGGCGCCGACTGCCGCGAGCTCGGTGATGCCGCCGGTGAAGACAGCCAAGGCCGTACCGACGACCAGGACCGCACCGGCGATCTCCAGCTCGTGCTCGATCTTCTTCTTGGCCTCGGCGACCTGGTCGGCGTACTTGTCCAGGGCCTTGGCCATGTCGCGGGCGGCGCTGGCCACATCGTCGAGGTAGCCCTTGCCACCACCGTGGTACTTGCGCCAGAACCCCCCGAACGCCTCGATCGACTTGCCCTTGTTGTTGTCGATCACATCCTGGGCCTTCTTGTGGCAGGCGGCCGTGCAGTCCTCGACGTCGTCGGCGAAGGTGCGCCAAGCGCGGGCGGCGTCGCGGAGTTCGTCCTCGTTGCCCTCCGGCCACCACATGCCGGTGAGGTCCTGGACGACCTCCTTGGCCTTGTCGGCAGCGCCCATCACTTACCACCCTCGAAGCCGGACTTGGCCGAGTGGTCAGCGTCTTCGTGGTTGGCGGCCATGTCGTTCATGGCCTTAGTGATGCTGGACAAGCCCTTGACCAGGGCTGCGGCCGCCTTCTCGATCTGCGCCCGGTGCGGAGCGTAGGCGTGCTCGAACTTCTTGCCCTGCTCGTCACCACCCCACGGCTCCCCCAGCCCGCCGAGCGTGTGGCGAAGCTTGGTCGCCGCCCGTTCCAAGGCAACAGATTCTCGGTGGAATGTTGGAGCGGCGGACTTGAGTTGGTCGGTGTCTATGTCAAAGCCGTCGCCAGCCATGCCGTGCCTCCCCCTTGGCCGTGTACTCGTAACCCGTCGCGAGCCGCTGACAATTCATCGGCTCACAGATGGCGACCCTCGCATACAGCACTGACAATCGCCCTGGTGGGAGCGCATTTCAGCCACGGCACGACGCTGCCCGGCCAGAGGGCCCAGGGCAAGACCACAGCCCCCTACCGCCCCGATCCCAGCAGGGGGCGATTCACCGAGCGCACGTCCAACCGCTCGCTGCACGACCGCGGCTGAGCCACGGTCGTGCAGCGGCGTGTGGGGCAGCTAGCGACGCTGCTGCGCGGTCGGTGCTGTAGTTGCCGCCGTTGGCTGGGCGAAGTCAGGCCCGAGGGGCGGGTGCGGGACCGCGGTGGTGGTGCGGAGGCGGGCTGCTGCGGCGCGGCGGTTGGGGATGGGGTTGCGTCCGGTGTGCTGGATGCGGGTGATCAAGACTCGGGCGGGTTGGCGAGCGGTGGCCAGTTCGCGCTGGGCGGCTGCTTCCTTGAGGAGTTGGTGGGGTTTGTGACCGCGGGCTTCGGCGTCGACGAGGACGGTAGCAAGGGCCGGCCAGCCGGTGTCGGCGAGGATCTGCTCGGCGTGTTCGGGGATGGCGGCTCGTACGTCGCTGGCCAGAGAGCGACGGGTCTCCTCCTTCGGCTGGCGTTGCGCGAGGTCTGTGAGGTCCGGGGTGAGGGCGTGGTCGGCGGCGCTCTGGAGGTGCTGGAGGGCTTGGCGGGCGGCGTCGGCCTGGTGGGCGTGGCCCTTGGCCTCATGCCAGCGTCCTGCGACGATTGCGGCCCAGACGAGGGCTGCGACCAGGGCGGCGAGGGCGCTGCCGTCGGGGCCGGTGGCGGTGTGGGCGATGTCGCGGGCCGCGTTACGCAGAGTGTGGGCGGCTCGGTCTTCTGCCCGGATCTGGGAGCGCTGAGCGCGTGCGAACGCCTTCGAGGCGGCTTGGAGTTCAGCGCGCAGGTCGGCTGGTGCCTTCTGGGCGGTGGCTTCGATCAGTTCGCCGAGCGCGGTGATGTGCGCCTGGGCTCGTGCGTCGTCGGCGAGGTCGGTGTGGAGACTGTCGAGTGCGTCGGTTGCTCGGTGCCAGGGGGTGGTGGGCTGGGTGCGGCGGGCGGTGGGGTGCTCTTCGGGCTGGCTGGATTCGAGGCGCGCCTTGATCTTGGGCAGCGAGAGGTCGGGGGCGATCTTTCCGCCGGGGTGGAAGATCTGTTCGTCGTCCTTGTTGAGGTCGTCGGGGCGGCCGACGGCGTAGCCGAGGAGGTCGCCGGACGGTCCCCGCTTGGCCTTGACTCGGATGCCCTCGGCTTCGAGGTAGGCGAGGAGTTCCTCGGCGCTTGTGGCGTGGGGGATAGCGGCGCGGATGCGGTCCTGGAGCCATTCCTTGCTGGTCTGTTCCCAGCCGAGGCGCTGGGCTTTGTGCATTTCGGCCTGGGTGGGGCGTCGGGTGTTGGTGCGGTCGCCCTTCTTCAGGCGGCGCAGACCGTAGTCCTTCTCGATCTCGCGGCATGCGTCGCCGACGCGTATACCGCTGTCGTGGAGTTTGGGGCGGCGGCCGTCTTCGCGGACGGTGGTGGCGAGGATGTGGATGTGGTCGTCTGCGTGGCGTACGGCGATCCAGCGGCAGGCCAGGTCATCACCGGCAGGGGCTATGCCGGCCGCGGCGACGACGCGCTGGGCGATCTCGCCCCATTCGGCATCGGAGAGGTAGCGGTCTTCGGGTGCGGCGCGGACGGGGCAGTGCCAGACGTGGTCGGTAACAAGCTTGCCGAACTCGCTGTTGCGCAGGCGTACGGGCTCGTCGAGGTGGCGGGCGAGTTCGGTGAGGGTGGCCGTCTCGTCGCGGCCGGGGTCGGGCATGCCGAGCATGGCGAAGCCGGCCACGATGTGCGGGTCGAAGTGTTCGTCGTGGGTTCCTCGGCCGTAGAGGTAGGCCAGCAGGCCGCGGGTGTTGGCGCCGGGCGCCTTGATGGCGGCGATCATGCGGCGAGATCCTCCCGCGGGTCAGCGGGCTGGCGCAGGGCTTGGGCGATCAGTTCCAGCAGGTGGTGGAGTTCGTGGAGGCGCTCGCGTATGTCGGGTGGGGTGAGGTCGCTGTTGAGGGCGCGGGCGATCTGGTTGACGTTGACGCCGATGCGGTTGAGCTGACGCAGGACCTGGGCACGGAACATGTGCGTGCGGCGACGGTCCTCGGACAGGGGCAGGTTGGCGGTGAACCGGCCTGCGATGAAGGCCAGGACGACATCGGCGGCGAAGCCGGATTCCCCCTTGTAGCCGTGCTCGGCAGCAGCCTCCTGAAGGCCGGCGTGCTCGACGTCGGTAAACCGCAGCGGCCCGATGCGGACAGTGCGCTTGTTGCCGCTGAAGCGACGGATCGTGGGCTGGGCATTTTTCACGACGGGCTCGCCGGTGGCGGTCTCGGCGGCACGGGCGAGGCGGAGGGTCTCGCGTTGGACGGCGTGGAGCTTGTCCAGGTCGGGGCCGTCCTCGGCGCCGACCTCCTGGCCCGGCGCCCCCTGGCGCTGGGCCGTCTCCGCCACCCCTGGGGCGGAGATCCCCGAAGGCCGGCCTTGAGTCGGACTCGGGGTACTACTGGCTCCGCCAGGGGCCGCCCTTCCAAACGCCCGCCGCAAACGGCCCATCAGTCCAGGGGACTTCGTCAGCGGCAACGGCTCGTCGAGGGTGTCTTCGGCCTGGTGTGGGTCATGCGTCATCAGTGGTTCTCCGGAAGGGACGAGCGGGGGCAGGCGGGCTGACGGCGAAGGTTGGGCGGAGTCCAGGCGGTCACCGACCCGCCCACAGGTGTGGATGACCAGGCGGTGGGGGGACGGTGACCGGCTGGCGGGGTGACCGGAAGGGTTCCGGTCACCCCTTGGGCAAGCAGTCAGTCCCTATCGGGACCGGTGCCGGAAGCGGCTTCGAGCTCGCGTCGAAGGACATCCATCACCTCGGTCAGCCGTTCCCCGCTGACCGTCAGTCCCTTGGCTCGTATGGCCTTTTGGACAATGTCCCGGGTGACTTTGCCCTGCTCTGCTGCGGCGATACGACCGATCTCCACGAGTTCGTCGACCGTGGCCCCAGCTGGGCGGCCCCCACGTGGTTTGCTGTCCGGTTCGCGGAGCTGAGGTTCCGGCGACTGGGCGGAACTGCCGGTCGGTGGCTCAGTGGCGCGGACGGCAGCATTGGTCGCTGACTCCGGTCCCTCATCCAACGCCGGCTCCATTCGGCCGCTCGGCTGGTCGACCAGCTGGTGGATCTGCCGCATCAGGACGCCGAAGGCCAGCAGCGCTGCGGTCGGGGGTACGGCAGCGACCACATAGTCGAGCAGGGGCTTCGCTCCGGGCCCGCCGGCTCCGCTGACCCCAGCTACGTTCAGCGCGATGGAACCGACCGATCCGGTGGCCGTGAGGGCGATGGCCCACCCATCGGTGAGCCGCCGCAGGCCCGCGCGGAGCATCAGCAACTCCCCCGCGACGATGAACGCGTCCAACGTCGCGGGCCAGGCCCATTGGCGTACGGGGGAACTCTTGAGTCCATGCTGTCCGGCGACCTCGGCGAGGTGCGCGTAGGAGAGCCAGAACCCACCGGCGGTCAGGGCGACGATGACGGTTCCCGCCGCGACGAGCGCATACGTCTCGGCGGTCTGTTTGGTCATCACCAACTGCCCTCCTGAGCGCGGAGTGCGGCACGCACCGGTCTCCTGATCGGTGTGGTCGGCGAGTGGTACGAGGGTGGTCAAGCGGGGTTCTCCTGTGGTGGTGGCGTAGTCCGTCTTGGCCGTCTTGGCCGTTGAAACCGCAGGTCAGAGCAGGTACGGCACAGGTGCTGGCCTTCCGTCTCGGCGGCGGTGCCGACGTATTGCGGCACCGCCGCCCTCGGCGTGCACGTGGGGGTGGCAGTGGACGGGGCGGTCCGTCTTCCGTCTTGGTCCAAGCCCTTGTGACCTGCGGCGATACGGCGGGGACGCCTAGGACGGCACAAGACGGAGGTGGGAGACGTCCTGGCGGTCAGCGCGCCGTTGGTGATCGCGTTGCCGTCTTGAGCCCGGCTGCCGTCTTACCGGCATGCCCTTTGACCTGCGGGATCACGGCAGGGACGGCAAGGACGGCAACCGGAGGGGTGGGGCTCAGCCCGAGCTGGGCGCGGGACCGGCGTCGACCGGGTGCACGGTGGGGCAGTAGCGCCGCCACGCGTCGAGGAACTTGTTGCGCATGTAGCCCTTGAGCTGCATTCCGTCGGCCATGCGGACGTTGCCGGACCTGATGCCGAACTCGCGCAGCATCGCGCTCAGGTCACGGGCACCCAGCCCGTTCCGCCCCCACTCCGCCCACGGGCTCTCCGCGTCTTGGCGCAATTGGTAGAGGAGATCCGCGGTGGAGAGGCTGTCGACCTCGCGCTGGGCGACGAAGACCCGACGGATGTCGGCGAGGATCCGCGCTCCGCTGGGGTGCTCCTCCTCGGCCGCCGCTTCGGCAGCGACCATCTGCGCACACGCCGCCCGCGCGAGACGTGGCCAAGGTCCGGCAGCGAGATCCGCGACGATCACCAGGGGCTCCCAGGTGTCAGCGGCACGGTCCTCGACCGGCATGACCGGCTCCAGGTCAGCGGCCTCATCCAGCAACGGCCGGGCCCACGAAGCGATCCGGTCGCGCAGGTGGTGCAGGGCCGGAGTGTCGCGACGGGACCGGAACGGGCGGACGGTCTCGCCCTCGGCCCGGCGGCGCATGCGGACGACTACCGAACGGTCCATGATCGTGTCCGGCAGGTCGCCGATCCCCGCAAGAGCCGCCATGGCGAACGTTTCGAACTTGCGGGGCGTATGGTCGTTGCCCACCACCCGCGTGACGTAGCGGTTGCGCTGGTGACCGGCGTTGAGCAGGCCACGCATCTCCTCGTTCTTCTCCGCCATCTTCGGCGTGCCGAAGATCGTGTCCGCCTCGTCCACCAGGAGTGTGGGCGGCTCCTCCGTGATCGAGCGGAAGACCGCCGCCGGGGTGGTGTTGATGGTGAGCATTGGCTCGTGCACCGTCTCGGTCAGCACGTCCAGCAGCCGTGACTTGCCGCAGCGCTTTGCAGGGCCCACCACCGCCAGGCGCGGAGCGTGCTGCCACGCGGGCTGGAGGTGGGTGGCCGCAACCCACAGCGTGACGGCGTCCAGCGCCTGCTGGGTGGGCGGGATCACGAATCGGGCTATCTGCGCACGCAGTTCGTCCAGCAGCGCAGAGCCCTCGGTCGGCGCCGGATCCGGGACCGCCTCCTCCTCAGCAGGGTCAACGGCGCGCGCACGGGCCGACGCTGCGTCCTCGGTCGCCGGGGCGACCTCGGGTGTGGAGTGGTCGGGCCAGCCGGGCACTGCAACCGGAGGCCACACCGCTTTGCCGGCTGCGGAATAGGGCTCAGGTGCCGTAGGTTGCACAGGGCAGCTCCTTACCGGTGACGTCGGGCATGCAGGCCCAGGTCACCCAGGTCGTTCGTGGAATGCGGGCAGTGGAGTGTGCTGAGCCTCCGGCGTTGGCCCGCCGGAGGCTTCCTCGCTTCCTTGGCCGGGGCGAGGGAACACGGACAGTACGTCCACGCCTGTCCACAGTCCAGCGTTTCTGTGTCAGCTCAGCGCAGACACGCCTGCTAAAGGCACACGCGGTCATGCCGCCAGGCCCAGCAGCTCCAGTAGGTCGGCGGTCACAACCCGGTACGCCTTGCCCAGCCGCAACACCTTGCACGGGTACTGGCCCTGCTTCGCCAGCGCATAGCCCTTGCTCCGCCCCAGCCCCAGCGCCCGGTTACCCGTGTCCAGGTCAACAGCGGCAGGAAGGGTCAGCAACTCCTCCCGGGTCATCCCGTACGACTTACCGGCCATCTCGTTCTCGCGCATGCAGCGTTCCTCCATGTGAGCCCTCGGCGAACGCGACGATCACGTCCGTCTCCAGGCATGAGAACCACTGTGACCAGAGCTAATGTGTCTCCATGACACAACGTCGTTCAGACCATGGATACGAGAAGGAAGACGAGGACGACTTCCTTGAGTGGGAGGACCACGTCATGGCCACCGTGGCCGGCGAGGTCCGCAGACGGCGGAAGGAGCTGCGGTGGAGCGCACAGGACCTGGCCGACAAGTGCGAGGAGATCGGCTACCCCATCCCCCGCAACGTCATCGCCAACATGGAGTCCGGCCGCCGCGCCTCCCTGCCCCTGGTCGAGATCATGGTCCTCGCGAAGGCTCTGCTCGTGTCCCCGATCAGCCTGATCTACCCCGTCGGCTACGTCACCGAAGTCCGCCAGCTCCCCTTCGAGGACCCCCAATCGACCTGGGACGCCCTGCAGTGGTTCGTCGGCGACTCCCCTGCCGATGACGCCACCGACTACATGCTCGATCACTTCCAAGCCCACGACCTCGAACTCCGCTCGGCCCTGGCCGCCGTGGAGAGCGAGGACTACGAACGCTGGAAGGTGAAGACCGCCGCCAACCGCGTCCAACGGGAAGCAGCCGAGCGCGCCCTGGCCCGATACGCCGAGCAGGCCACCCAGGCCAAGTACGAACTGCGCCGGCACCGCGACGCCATCCGCGAAGGTGGCGGCACCCCACCCCATCTGCCCTCCCCACTCGCCGACGTCGACCCACCCGAACCCGACACCGTCACCACCGAGGAGAACGATCTTTGAAGGGCTCCACCCACCGCCGCTGCTACTGCCGCGACCCCAAGAGCGGCAAACCGCTCGGCAAGAACTGCCCCAAGCTCACCAACCGCAAGCACGGCTCGTACTCCATACGCCAGGAGCTCCCGCCCCGCGAGGACGGCACCCGCCGCTCCTTCAGCCGCGCCGGCTATGAGTCCCTCAAAGCCGCACAGGCCGACCTCGACCACATACGCGCCCTGCTCGGGCTCTCCGACGCCGACGACCCCGAGGGCCTGGCCCAGATCGCCGAGCTGCTGGAGAAGGTGGCGGACGAGAAGGCGCCCCTGCCGAACGTCGAAGAGACCCGGCGGCGCCTCAGCCACGGCCTGGACCTGACCAGCCGCCTTACTGTCGGCGACTGGCTGGACATGTGGCTGGCGGGCAAGAAGGGGCGACCGAGTGCCATCAGCCGTGACGAGGGCAACATCCGCCTCCACCTCAAACCGCGGATCGGGCACCTCCGCCTTGACCGTCTTCGCGTCAGCCACCTGTCGGAGATGTTCGAGGCCATCGCCGAGGCCAACGTCGACATCACCGAGGCAAATGCCACCCGTCGCAGGGCGATTGAGGACCTGGCCGAGATTCCCTGGAAGGGTCGCGTCCATCGCGCCCGCCGCCAGGTGTTGAAGGCTGCCATCGCTGAGATGGATCCCTTCCGCCGCGTCGTCACTCCAGCCACGCGTCAGCGCATCCGCTCCACGCTGCGGGCCGCGTTGAACGCTGCGATCGCCCAGCAATTGATCACCTTCAACCCGGCCGCCCACGTCGAGTTGGAGGCCGGCAAGCGCCCCAAGGCTCTGGTGTGGACAGAAGAGCGCATCCTCCACTGGAAGCGCACCGGCGAGAAGCCCTCGCCCGTGATGGTCTGGACGCCGGAGCACACCGGCCTCTTCCTCGACCACGTCGCCGAGGACCGCCTCTACGCGCTGTGGCACCTGATCGTCTTCCGTGGACTGCGGCGAGGCGAGGCGTGCGGGCAGAGGTGGACCGACACGCACCTCGACGACGGCCGCATCACCGTCGCCAAGCAACTCGTCGTGCACGGCTGGGAGGTGTACGAGGACGATCCCAAGACCGACGCGGGCGCTCGGACGATCGCGCTCGACTCAGACACGGTCCGGGCCCTCAAGCGGCACCGCCTCCAGCAGGACAAGGACCGCGAGGAGTGGGGCAGCGCCTGGGCGGAGACCGGACGCGTCTTCACCAAGGAGAACGGCGAGATGCTCCACCCCGCCAACGTCACCCGCCGCTTCATCGAGCTGTGCGAGGAGATCGACCTCCCGCCAATCCGACTCCATGACCTGCGTCATGGAGCCGCAACCCTCGCCCACGCGGCGGGGGCCGACTTGAAGGACATCCAGGAGATGCTCGGCCACTCCTCGATCGCGATCACGGCGGACACCTACACGAGCTTGCTGCCCGAGACCGACCGAGCAATCGCCGAAGCCGCCGCACGACTCGTCCCCCGCGCACGCCCGACGAAGCCGACCCGCGCGACTGAGGTGGACCTCGAAGCGGACGAAGAACCCAGAACCGAAGCCGAAGCTGTGGCGGACAGTGCCGGAGAATCCGCGGCCGAGGGCGGCTCTGCTGCCCCATCCGCTCACGCACCGCGCACGCAAACGGCCCCGGACGAGGAGTCCGAGGCCGAATAGAACGCCTCCCCAGGGAGAAATCCCAGGTCAGCGCGGTGTGCTCAGAGCCCCCTGTCGGATTCGAACCGACGACCTTCGCTTTACAAGAGCGGTGCTCTGGCCAGCTGAGCTAAGGAGGCGTGCGGGAAGAAGTGTACCCAGGTGAGGCGGGTGCCGGGCTCCTGAATTTGATGAGGGCCGGGCTACTGACAGCGCAGGGCTCCGCGGGTAGCGTCACAGAACCGGTTCACCTCTGTGGACCACACCACTCCTTTTACTCGGATCGTCCGGCACGTTCCTGCCGGTGAAGGGACTCTCACCATGGCTACGGTCACGTATGACCAGGCAACCCGCATCTACCCGGGTTCCGACAAGCCCGCCGTCGACAAGTTGGACATCGCCATCGAGGACGGCGAATTCCTCGTCCTGGTCGGCCCCTCCGGATGCGGCAAGTCCACCTCCCTGCGGATGCTCGCGGGCCTGGAGGACGTCGACGGAGGCGCCATCCGCATCGGGGACCGCGACGTCACCCACCTACCGCCCAAGGACCGGGACATCGCCATGGTGTTCCAGAACTACGCGCTCTACCCGCACATGACGGTCGCCGACAACATGGGCTTCGCGCTCAAGATCGCCGGCGTGCCGAAGGCCGAGATCCGGCAGAAGGTCGAGGACGCGGCCAAGATCCTGGACCTGACCGAGTACCTGGGGCGCAAGCCCAAGGCGCTGTCCGGTGGCCAGCGGCAGCGCGTCGCCATGGGCCGCGCGATCGTCCGTGAGCCGCAGGTCTTCCTGATGGACGAGCCGCTGTCCAACCTGGACGCGAAGCTGCGCGTCCAGACGCGTACGCAGATCGCCGGCCTGCAGCGCCGGCTCGGGATCACGACGGTCTACGTCACGCACGACCAGGTCGAGGCCATGACCATGGGCGACCGGGTCGCCGTCCTCAAGGACGGGCTGCTCCAGCAGATCGACTCGCCCCGGAACATGTACGACCGGCCGGCGAACCTCTTCGTCGCGGGCTTCATCGGCTCGCCCGCGATGAACCTCGTCGAGGTCCCGATCACCGACGGCGGCGTGAAGTTCGGCAACAGCGTCGTCCCGGTCAATCGCGAGGCGCTGACCGCGGCCGCCGACAAGGGGGACCGCACGGTGACCGTGGGCGTGCGCCCCGAGCACTTCGACATCGTCGAGCAGGACGGCGCCGCCGCGACGTCGCTGTCCAAGGAGTCCGCGGACGCCCCGGCCGGCCTGGCCATCACCGTCAACGTCGTCGAGGAGCTCGGCGCGGACGGCTATGTCTACGGCACCGCGGAGGTCGGCGGCGAGGTCAAGGACCTGGTCGTACGGGTCAACGGCCGCCAGGTCCCGGACAAGGGCAGCCAGCTGCACGTCGTGCCGCGGCCCGGTGAGACGCATGTGTTCTCGACCTCGTCCGGGGAGCGCCTCTCCGACTGAGGCACGACCGCGACGCGCCCCGGGCGGCCGGTGGCGCGGGTAGGTGAGAACGGCGGCGGTGCGGGGTAGAACCCGGCACCGCCGCCGCTGCGTTTCCCACCCTCGC
Source organism: Streptomyces sp. NPDC020742 (assembly GCF_040641675.1). Lineage (NCBI taxonomy): Bacteria > Bacillati > Actinomycetota > Actinomycetes > Kitasatosporales > Streptomycetaceae > Streptomyces > Streptomyces sp. NPDC020742. The sequence goes on along the minus strand of NZ_JBFAEA010000013.1, from coordinate 52,501 downwards.
CATGGCCACCTACGGGACAATTCACCGCTTTTCGCACCAGTGCGTCAACATCGCAACCGCACCGACGGGCAATTGCATCCCTCGATATGGTGACCAAATGTCGCCAAATCATCACCCCTCGCTACCATCACGACCGTGAACTCCGCAGCCCGCCGCATCGGCAGAACTCTCGCCCTGGTCCTCCCCGTCGTGCTTGTCCTCTCCGGGACCCTCGCGGTCACCGCCGTCCCCTGGGCCAAGACAACGACCACCGACTCACAGATGCTGACCGCGTCCTCCGGACGGCTCTCGTCGAAGGCCGGCCCCCGCAGCCCCGAGGACGCCCTGCGCAAGCGCCTGTTGGTCGAGCTCCAGGAGAAGGACCCCGGCGTCGCCCTGACCCACCTCCAGGAGGCGACGACCAAGCGGCCCTCGCTGGCCAAGGCCTGCGCCTCCATCGCCCGCGATCTCGGCCGTGCCGCGGTCGCCAAGTACGGTGCCGCGCACCGCGCCCAGGCGTTCTCCCGCCCGGTCTGTGACACCTCCTTCGCCACCGGTGTCGCCGGCGCCCAGTGACCTCGCCTCGCACCGCATAGGGTGCGATCCATGACAGGCGCCCACCATTCGCACCCCACGCAGGCCGTGGTCCTGGCCGGCGGCCAGGGCTCACGTCTCCGCCCGTACACCGATGACCGCCCCAAGCCGATGGTCGAGATTCCCGGCACCGGGACCCCGATCATCGGCCATCAGCTGAACTGGTTGGCCGACGAGGGCGTCACGGACGCCGTCGTCTCCTGCGGCCACCTCGCCGAGGTGCTCCAGGACTGGCTGTCGCAGGCCCGACTGCCGTTGCGCGTCACGACCGTTGTCGAGACCGAACCGCTGGGCCGCGGCGGCGGCCTGAAGTACGCGGCACATTCACTGCCCCGCCCGGACGAGCCCTGGTACGCCACCAATGGCGACATCTGGACGCGCTTTCCACTCCGTGAGATGGCCGCCTTCCACGAAGAGCGCGACGCCGAGGCCACCCTCGCGCTGGCCCGTCCCCGCATCCCGTGGGGCGTGGTGGAGACCGACGCCTACGGCCACGTACTGGACTTCATCGAGGCGCCGCCCTCCCCGTACCTCATCAACGCGGGCGTCTACGTCTTCTCCGCCGCCTTCACGGAGTTGCTCCCCGACCGCGGCGACCACGAACGCACCACCTTCCCCCGTCTCGCCCGCGAACGCCGACTGGCTGGCTTCCCCCTCCCCCACGGCGCCTACTGGCGCGCCATCGACACCACCAAGGACCTCACCGAGGCGGCCAAGGAACTGAGCCCCCGGGGGCGTTGAGACCACCAGGGGCACACCAGGACCAGGGGTGGTGAGTCCGTAGCGGGGCAGCGGCAGGGCCCAGGGGAACCTCCGTGGCGCCTGCGAGGGCCTGGAGGCGCCTGGGGCGCGCGGATGAGCGGGCAACGGCCCGGGGAGCCCGGAAGTCGGCCGGAGGCGTCGAGAGGGCCCTTACGGCAGCTTCTGAAGCCCGGTACTCCTCATCCTCCTGTCCTCCCGTCCTCCCGTCCTCGCGTCCTCGTGGCCTCGCGGCCCGTGGCTTCATCGCCTGGTGATGAGTGACGACTGCCGGGAGCCGAGCGCCCTCAGCAAGCCCCAAGCGACGCACACATGAAGCCGCCCACCCCCGAAGGGGTGGGCGGCGGGAGAGGCCAAGGGCTCAACGGTCAGCCGGTACCGGCCTCCGCTCCTGCTCCTGCTCCTGCCTCCGCTGCTGTTTTCGCTGCCGCTCCCGGAAGGCTCATCCCAGCAACCCTCCCAGCGTGCTTCCCCGTCCCCCGGAGTCCGCGGAGCCGGAGCCGGACGAGCCGGTTCCGGTCGTGCCGCCGCCGGTGCCGCCCGCCGAGGTCGGGACGTCATGGCTCGGGGCGGGGACGCGGGTCGGGACGGTCTGCTGGGGGGCGCTGGTGGTGGCGCCGGGCTGCTGGGAGAGACCGCTGGTGCTGCCCGTGGAGCGCCCGGTGCCGGGCGCGGAGGCGGCGGGCCGGTGCGGCTTGTGGGCCTTGTGCGAGGCGCCCGCGGAGGGCGTCCCGGGGCGGGGGGCCAGGCTGCCGGTGTGCTTCTTCCCGTGGTGTCCGGCGCTCTTGCCGGGGCGGGGCAGCGGCGAGCCGGGCAGGTTGTTGATCGCGGGCTCGCCGGGGCGCGGCACGTTCGCAACCGTCGCGGAGCGTACGGCGCCGCCCAGCAGCGATCCGATGAGCAGGGTCAGCCCGGCCACCATCGTGGTCATCATGGCGCCGCGGCGCAGTACCCGGCGGCGCAGGTCGGCGACCTCGACGCGCGGGCCGAGCCGCCGCCAGGCCTCGCCGGCCAGCCGCCCGTCCATGGAGTAGACGGGGGCGCCCGCGATGATCAGCGGGCTCCACGCGGCGAGGTAGATGATGTCGGGGGCGTCGTAGGCGGGCAGGGTGCGCCAGCTGACGGTCATCAGCAGCGCCGCGGACAGCAGCGCACCGATCGAGGCGGCCAGGCGCTGCCACAGCCCGCAGATGGTCAGGACGCCGACGACGACCTGGAGGAAGGCGACGGTCAGACCGGCGCCCACCGGGTGCGCGACCGCGAAGTCGCGCAGCGGCACGGCCAGCGCCCAGGGGTCGAGCGACTGCAGCCACTTGACCATCGAGCCCCGCTCGCCACCGTCGAAGTAGACGGGGTCGCAGAGCTTGCCCATGCCGGCGTAGACGGAGATCAGGCCGAGGAAGATGCGCAGCGGGAGGAGGACGACGCCGAGGTTCATCCGTCGGCCCGGGTAGTACGCGTGGCGCACGGTCTCGGGGACGCGGCGCCGGCCACCGGTGTCGTAGAGGTCGTCGCCCTCGAAGCCGTCGTCGTAGTCGTCGTCCCCGCCGGGGCCGCCGTAGCGGTCACGGGAGGCATGGTCGCTGTAGTTGTCGCCGTATGCACTGCCTACGGGGCGGACGCCACGCAGCAGGGCGGTGTCGGACTCGAGGGGGCCGCGCTGGCCGATGACGGTCCGGGCGCGGGCGGCGTCGCCGAGCCGGACCCGGGGCAGGACCTGGGTCGTGCCGACGTCGTCGCTCGGGCCGCCGTCGAGGCCGACGCCCGCGTTGCGCACCGCGTGCAGGAGTTGGGTGGTGGCGCCTGCCGTACCGCCCGGTGCGGTGCGGCCGCTCCACACCACGGGCGCCCGGCGTCTGGCACCGTCCGAGCCCCGGACTGCGGGGATGCGCGCGGAGTCGGCCAGGGTGCCGGCCGCCGAGGGCGCGAGCTGTACGCGGAAGCTGGCGTGGTTGACGATGACCTGCGCGGGATCGCACGGCACCTTGACCGAGCTCAGGCCCGGCTCGTCATCGAAGCCCGGCGAGCGTCCCCCCGTAGGCGTGCGGGGTGTTCTGGTGTCCACGCTCATCTAACCGAGTGACTTGCGGTTAAGACACTGCCTTGACCGGGGCTATCTGTCCGAGACCCGTCAAAAAATCACAGGAGCCGGCGAAGACACCACAAAGCCCTACGGAGGGTCAGGCCATGCCCCGGGGTGCGGTGCCGGACGGCATCCGGCCCCGGGGCGGGGTCGTTCAGCCGCGCCGGCGCGCGGCCTCCCACAGGACGACACCGGCGGCGACACCGGCGTTCAGCGACTCCGCGCCACCCGGCATCGGGATCCGCACCCGCAGGTCGCAGGTCTCGCCGACCAGCCGCGACAGGCCCTTGCCCTCACTGCCGACGACGATCACGACCGGGCCGTCCAGGACCTCCAGGTCCTGCAGCTCCACATCGCCGTCCGCGGCCAGGCCGACGACGGTCAGTCCGGCCTTCTGGTAGGACTCCAGGGTCCGGGTCAGGTTGGTCGCACGGGCGACCGGGGTGCGGGCGGCGGTGCCCGCCGAGGTCTTCCAGGCGCCGGCGGTCATCCCGGCGGCGCGCCGCTCGGGCACGACCACGCCGTGCCCGCCGAAGGCGGAGACGGAGCGGACGACCGCGCCGAGGTTGCGCGGGTCGGTGACGCCGTCCAGCGCGACGATCAGCGGGTCCTCGCCGTCGTCGAAGGCGGCGGCGGACAGGTCCTCGGGGTGCGCGTAGTCGTACGGCGGGATCTGCGCGACCAGGCCCTGGTGGTTGAGCCCGTTGGTCATGCGGTCCAGCTCCGGGCGCGGCGCCTCCATGAGGTGCAGCCCGCGCTCGGTGGCGAGCTGGAGCGCCTCGCGCACCCGCTCGTCGCTGTCGATGAACTGCTGGACGTACAGGGTCGTGGCGGGCACGCCCTCGCGCAGCGCCTCGACGACCGGGTTGCGGCCGACCACCAGTTCCGCGGTGCCCTTGGCGCCGCCCCGGCGCGGGGCCGGGCGACGGGAGGCGGCCTGCTTCGTCTTGGCGTTGGCGATGCGGTTCTTGACGTGTCCCTTCCGCGCGGAGGCGGGCGGGGTCGGGCCCTTGCCTTCCAGGGACCGGCGCCGCTTACCGCCACTGCCGACCTGGGCGCCCTTCTTGTTGGACGTGCGGCGGTTCCTGCGCTGGCTGTTGCCGGCCATGGGTCACCTGTTTCTTCACTGCTCTCGACGTCTCGCGACGTGGAGTGGGGACGTACGTATGGAATGAGTGTCGCCCGCGGCCACCGGGAAGGGCGAATCCGGGTGGCCGCACCCGGGGCGGAGTCGGGTCAGGACAGCGACCAACGGGGGCCCGAGGGGGTGTCCTCGATGGCCAGTCCCGACTGCTGGAGCTGGTCGCGGATGGCGTCGGCGGTGGCGAAGTCCTTGCGGGCCCGGGCTGCCTGCCGCTGGTCGAGGACGAGACGGACCAGGGAGTCGACGACGCCGTGCAGGTCCTGGCTGCGGTCCGCACCGCCGCCCGACCAGCGCTCGTCGAGCGGGTCCAGGCCGAGCACACCGAGCATCGCCCGCAGCTCGGCCAGGCGGGCCACCGTCGCTTCCTTGTCGTCGGCGGTCAGCGCGGAATTGCCCTGCCGGACGGTGGTGTGCACGATCGCCAGCGCCTGCGGGACGCCCAGGTCGTCGTCCATTGCCTCGGCGAAGGCCGACGGCACCTCGGGCGCGGGCTCGACCGTGCCGACCTTCTCGACGGCGCGCTGGACGAAGCCCTCGATCCGCGCGAACGCCGACTCGGCCTCGCGCAGCGCCTCCTCGCTGTACTCGATCATCGAGCGGTAGTGCGGGGTACCCAGGTAGTAGCGCAGCACGATCGGGCGCCACTGCTTGACCATCTCCGAGACCAGCAGGGAGTTGCCCAGCGACTTGGACATCTTCTCGCCGCTCATGGTCACCCAGGCGTTGTGGGTCCAGTACGCGGCGAAGTCGTCGCCGTACGCCTTGGCCTGGGCGATCTCGTTCTCGTGGTGCGGGAAGACCAGGTCGACGCCGCCGCCGTGGATGTCGAAGGCGGTGCCCAGGTACTTGTGGGCCATCGCCGAGCACTCCAGGTGCCAGCCCGGGCGGCCACGGCCCCAGGGGGTCTCCCAGCTGGGCTCGCCCTCCTTGGCGGCCTTCCACATCGCGAAGTCGCGCGGGTCGCGCTTGCCGCTCTCGCCCTCGCCGGACGGCTGGAGGAGGTTGTCCAACTCCTGGTTGGACAGCTGCAGATACTCCGGGAAGGACGCGACGGCGAAGTAGACGTTGCCGTCGGCGGCGTAGGCGTGGCCCCGCTCGATCAGGCCGCGCATCATCTCGATCATCTCGGGGATGTGGCCGGTCGCGCGCGGCTCGTAGGTGGGGCGCAGGCAGCCGAGGGCGTCGTAGGCCGTGTTGAAGGCGACCTCGTTCTCGTAGCCGATCGACCACCAGGGGCGGCCCTGCTCGTTCGACTTCGCGATGATCTTGTCGTCGATGTCCGTGACGTTGCGCACGAACGTCACGTCGTAGCCGCGGTACTCGAACCAGCGGCGCATGATGTCGAAGTTCAGTCCCGACCTGATGTGCCCGATGTGCGGAGCGGCCTGCACGGTCGCACCACAGAGGTAGATCGAGACACAGCCCGGCATGAGCGGGGTGAAGTCGCGAATCTGCCGGGCGCTGGTGTCGTACAGGCGAATCGTCACGGAACCAGGGTAGTCGGAACCGGGCAGTGCCCCGTGACGCATGGGCTCCGGGGACACAGATCCGTGATAACCGTCCGGTTTTGCCGGAAGTAAGGGACGGGCGTGGCCCGAGGGGCCGTGGCCGGAATCGGTGGCCCGGGCAGCGGCTGCCCCGTAGGGCACCCAGGCGGAGCCCCCCGGCGGAGCCGCCGACCGAACCGCCGACCGAACCGCCGGCCCGCCGATCAGATGCTGCCGACCACCTTGCGCGGGGTGATCCGGACCACGACCCGCTCGGCGTCCGCGCCCGCCTGCGGGTTGAACTCGGCGTAGGGCTTGCCGGTGTACTTGCGGGACAGCTCGTCGATCAGCTCCTGCCCGCCCTCGGTGCTGAGCGTGGCGGTGCCGCGGATCTCGGCGTAGGTGTACGGGGCGTCGAAGGGCTGCACCACAACCGAGACGCGCGGGTCACGGCGCAGGTTGGCCTCCTTACGGCGGCCGAGGGTGGTGGAGATCAGCAGGTCGTCGCCGTCCCGCTTGACCCAGACCGGCGAGAGCTGGGGGCTGCCGTCGGGCTGGATGGTCCCCACGGTCACGAAGACCGGGGTGTCGAGGAGCTTTTTGAGGTCGTCGGACAGGGTGGCACTCACGGGGGGTCCTTCCTGCGGGCCGTTCCGATGGACGCAATGACTCCGATGCTGCCCCAACACCCGTGCGGCGCCCGGCATTCCCGCGCCATACGGGGGAACGCCGGGCGCCGCCGGTGTCTCGTCGACCGCCGCTTTCCAGCCATCCATGCGCGGGCCGGGCCGGTGACCGTCAGGCCCTACGTCAGGCCGTACGGAAGACGATCGCGGTGGCGACCGCCGCCAGGCCCTCGGCGCGGCCGGTCAGGCCCAGCCCGTCCGAGGTCGTCCCGGAGACCGAGACCGGCGCCCCGACGGCCGCCGAGAGCGCCTTCTGCGCCTCGTCCCGCCGCTTGCCGACCTTCGGTCGCACCCCGATCACCTGCACCGCGACATTGCCGATGGTGTACCCCTCGGCGCGGACGATCCGGGCGGCCTCGGCCAGCAGCGTCACGCCGGAGGCGCCGGACCACTCGGGGCGGCTGGTGCCGAAGTGCGCGCCGAGGTCGCCGACGCCGGCCGCCGAGAACAGCGCGTCGCAGGCGGCGTGGGCGGCCACATCGCCGTCGCTGTGGCCGGCCAGGCCGTAGCCGTCGCTCTCCTCGGCGTCCCAGAGGAGGCCGGCGCACCACAGCTCGCGGCCCTGCTCGAAGGCGTGCACATCGGTGCCGATGCCGACGAGCGGAACGAGCGGCCCGTGAGACCCGTGGGAGGGGCTGTCGGACGGGGTGGTGGGGGTCGGCTCAGACGTAGCCATCGGTGGCCCTCCTGCGGGCGAGTACAGCCTCGGCCAGGACCAGGTCCAGCGGCCGGGTCACCTTGAACGCTTCTTCGTGGCCGGGAACGACCACGACGGGTGCACCGAGCCGTTCGACCAGCCCGGCGTCGTCGGTGGCGCCCTCGCCCTCGACGACGGTCTCATGCGCCTTGCGCAGGGTCTCCGGGGCGAAGCCCTGCGGGGTCTGTACGGCGCGCAGCAGCGCGCGCTCGGGGGTGCCCACCACCGGCTCGGGCGTCCCCTGGGGCTGCGGCTCGACCTGCTTGACGGTGTCGGCGAGCGGCAGGGCGGGGACGACGGCGGGCGCACCGGCCCGGACGGCGGCGATCACCGCGTCGACGGTGTCCACCGGCACCAGCGGGCGGGCGGCGTCATGCACCAGCACGACGTCGATGTCCGCCGGCAGCGCCGCCAGGCCGAGCCGTACCGACTCCTGGCGGGTCGCACCGCCGGGGACGACCACCAGGTCGGTGCGGTCGGCGAGCGGGTACTCGTGCAGCATCCGGTCGACCTCGGTGGCGCCGTCGGGCGGGGCCACCACGACGATCAGCGAGACGGCGCGGGAGGCGGCCATCGCGCGGACGGCGTGCACCAGCATCGGGGTGCCGCCCAGCGCGCGCAGCGCCTTGGGGGTGCCGGGACCGAGCCGGACACCACGGCCGGCGGCGGGAATCACCGCGGCAGTACGGATCGGGCGGGAGGGTTCTGACATCGATGGCTCCGGAGTCCGGGCCGAGCCCGGAATTGGCGCAGACAGGTTTGTTTCCTCGGGCGAGGTGGGTATGGCCTTGGGGGCACCCCCGGCCAGCGGCTTGGGGAGTGCCGGGCGAGAGGCCTTGACCGGACCCTTCCGTGACACCGGTCGAGGCAACCGCCGCGCCCGGCACATCATGGGCCGGCGGTCTCGCCGTTCCCGGCAGTCGCCGCCTTACCCGCAGATATGCCGCAGCGCCCGGCAACGGACCTCTCCTCGTGGAGTCGGTCGTCACTCGGGCACCGCGGCATTGCTACATCGTCGCTGCGCTGGACGGTGGGGCTTACCCCATGACCAGCGCACAGCAGCGTCAGGACGCGAGAACCTCGTCGAGCAGGGCCTCGGCCTTGTCCTCGTTGGTGTTCTCGGCGAGGGCGAGCTCACTGACCAGGATCTGACGGGCCTTGGCGAGCATCCTCTTCTCACCGGCGGAGAGCCCGCGCTCACGCTCACGCCGCCACAGGTCACGCACCACTTCGGCAACCTTGATCACGTCGCCGGAAGCGAGCTTCTCAAGATTCGCCTTGTAGCGACGGGACCAGTTCGTCGGCTCTTCGGCATACGGCGCGCGGAGCACCTCGAAGACCCGGTCCAGCCCGTCCTGACCAACCACGTCGCGCACGCCGACGAACTCCGCATTGTCCGCTGGCACACGAACAGTCAAGTCGCCCTGGGCGACCTTCAGCACCAAGTAGGTCTTGTCCACGCCTTTGATCTGGCGAGTTTCGATGGCCTCGATCAGCGCGGCCCCGTGATGGGGATAGACCACGGTGTCGCCAACCTTGAACGTCATGTGACAGGTACCCCTTCCGTGGCTATCCATGCTAACACGGGAACGGACCGTTCTGAATGGCGTTTTCGCAGGTCAGGGCATATCTCGGGGCTTGACAACAGCGCCCGGGACGTGCTTCGAAGGGCCCTTGGAAGCGGGTATTCGCAGGTCGGAGGGGCTGCGCGGGTGCGCGGAAACCTGCCCGTCACACACCAGGAAGGGCATGATCGACAGGCCGAACGTCCCGTTTTGCACGGATCCTGATGAGCGAGTTCCGCTACTCCGTTCGGCGGCCGACGCCTCTCTCGGGGGCGATTCTGAAATTGATCAACGGCCTCGCTCACCGAAGGTGTGATCAATTTCCCGCGGTCTTCACATTCTCTGCGAATACTGCTTTTCATCGGGGAAACCTGGTCGGCGGATTCCGGCGCGTCGTCACCCGAACGGTCGCCTGCCGGATATTCATCCCCGTTCTCCGTCGTTCCTCGGGGTTCTCCCGCGTTCGCCGACCGTTCTGCGACGCTCCCCAGTGTGCCCCGACCTTCACCGGCGTCGGCTGCGGTCTCCGGCGCTGTCCGAACGCTGCTCGCTGGGGGGCCGGCGGGTTCTCTTCCGGGGCTCGTACCGGACACGCCCCGAGCGCGGGACGGGGAACGCGGGGCGGGGAACGCAGGGTCGGTTTCGGTCGGCGATCGGCCCGGCGCGCCTGGCCTGCGACGGGCCCCGGAAACCGCGCCTGGGCAGCGACAACGGGCCCACGACGGCGCTGGGGGCGGGTCGGGTGCGGCGGCGCGGGGACGGCTCGGTAACCTAGCGGCGCTGACACACCCTTAGGGCGGCTTTACGCACCCGTCGTCATGACGCGTACGCAATGCCGCCCCAGCCGTCCATCCGCGACCGGGCACGAACGTTCGGCCGCCGTAGCTCGTCAAGGAGATGCCGCCGCCGTGAGCCGCAGCCTTCGACGCGGCGTCCTCGCCGCCACCGTCCTTTCGCTCTCGGTCGCCACGCTGTCCGCCTGTGCGGCCGGGAACGACGCCCAGACACTGCAGGTCAAGCCGGACAACGCGGCGACCTCCGTCGGGGACATCAAGGTCCAGAACGCGTCCGTGGTCACCCAGCCCGACCTGAACGCCAAGGGCCCGGCCGTGGTCACCGCGACGCTGTTCAACAACGGCGACAAGGACCAGAAGCTGACCGCGATCACCGTCGAGGGCAGCGGCCAGTCGGCCAAGCTGTCGCCGGCCGGCCACGGCTCCGGCTCGATCGTCGTCCCGGCCGGCGGCTCCGTCGTGATCGGCGGCCAGGGCAACGCCGCGGCCGTCCTCGCGAGCGGCCGGGAGGCCGTCCAGGACGGCAACGTACAGCCGCTGACCTTCAACTTCAGCTCCACCGGCAAGGTCAAGCTCGGCGCCTACGTCGTCCCGGCGAGGAACTACTTCCAGGGCTACGGGCCTTCCCAGGTGCCGCAGCCGTCCGGCTCGGCCTCCCCGTCCGGCTCCGGCAAGCCCTCGGAGTCGGGCAAGCCGTCCGAGTCCGCCTCGCCGTCCGGTTCGGCCTCCGCGTCCGCCTCGGGCAAGCCCTCGGAGTCCGCGCACGCCAAGCAGCACTGAGCGACTGCAAGCGCCAGGGGCGCCCCTCCCGTGTGGAGGGGCGCCCCTGAGGCATTTCCGGGCCGCGGCACGGCCGACGCGCGCCGGCCCATACACGCCGGCTCACGGCTCACGGCTCGAACTTGTAGCCCAGGCCGCGGACCGTGACCAGGTAGCGCGGTGCGCCCGGGTCCGGCTCGATCTTGGCGCGCAGCCGCTTGACGTGCACGTCCAGGGTCTTGGTGTCGCCCACGTAGTCGGCGCCCCAGACCCGGTCGATGAGCTGCATACGGGTCAGCACCCGGCCCGCGTTGCGCAGCAGCATCTCCAGGAGGTCGAACTCCTTCAGGGGCAGGTCGACCTTGCCGCCGGCGACCGTGACGACATGGCGGTCCACGTCCATCCGGACCGGGCCGGCCTCCAGGGCCTGCGGGGTGACCTCCTCTGGCTCGCCGCGGCGGCGCAGCACGGCGCGGATCCGGGCGACCAGTTCGCGGGAGGAGAAGGGCTTGGTGACGTAGTCGTCGGCGCCTATTTCCAGGCCTACGACCTTGTCGATCTCGCTGTCCTTGGCGGTCACCATGATGACCGGGACGTTGGAGCGGCCCCGCAGCTGGCGGCAGACCTCCGTACCGGGCAGGCCCGGCAGCATCAGGTCCAGCAGGACGAGGTCGGCGCCGTTGCGCTCGAACTCGTCCAGACCGTCAGGGCCCGTTGCCGCGATGGCGACCTCGAACCCCTCCTTGCGGAGCATGTACGACAGTGCGTCACTGAACGATTCCTCGTCCTCGACGACGAGCACTCGGGTCACGGAAGGACCTCCGGGGCTGGGTGAGCAGGGAGCGGATCGTTGAAGGTCTCGTACGGGCGGTCCTCGTCGTCGAGGCCCTCCCCGGTGAGGTCCGCGGGCCGTTCGCGGTCGCGTACGGCCCCGGCTTCCGGGAGACGCAGGGTGAAGGTGGAGCCCTGTCCCTCAGCGCTCCACACCGTGACCTCCCCGCCGTGCGAGGCGGCCACGTGCTTGACGATGGCGAGGCCGAGGCCGGTCCCGCCGGTGGCGCGGGAGCGCGCCGGGTCCACACGGTAGAACCGCTCGAAGATGCGGTCCCGGTCCCTCTCGGATATCCCGATGCCCTGGTCGGTCACCGCGATCTCGATCAGGTCGCCGCCGGGCGCGGCCACCCGGCGCGCGGCGATGCCGACGCGGGTGCGCGACGGGGAGTAGTTGACGGCGTTCTCGACGAGGTTGCCCAGGGCCGCCGCGAGCTGGCCGCGGTTGCCCCAGAGGCTCAGGTCGGCGGTGCCGCCGGAGGCCATGGTGATCTGCTTCGCGCCGGCCTGCTGGCGGCAGCGGTCGATCGCCTCGGCCACCAGCTCGTCGACCGGCACCGGCTCGGAGTCCTCCAGCGGGTCGTCGTTCTGGACCCGGGAGAGGTCGATCAGCTCCTGGACGAGGTTGGTCAGCCGGGTGGCCTCGTTCTGCATCCGGCCGGCGAAGCGCTCCACGGCCTCGGGGTCGTCGCTGGCGTCCATCACGGCCTCGGAGAGCAGTGAGAGCGCGCCGACGGGCGTCTTGAGCTCATGGCTGACGTTGGCGACGAAGTCGCGGCGGACGGCCTCTATCCGGCGGGCCTCGGTGAGGTCCTCGACCAGCAGCAGCACGAGCCGGGAGCCGAGCGGGGCGACTCGTGCGGAGACCGCCAGGGCCTCGCCGCGGCCGGTGCCCCGGCGCGGCAGGTCCAGCTCGACCTGCCGTATCTCGCCGTCCCTGCGGGTGTCGCGGGCCATCTGCATCATCGGCTCGACGGCGAGCTTGCCGCCGCGGACCAGGCCCAGGGCGTACGCCGCGGAGCTGGCCTTGACGACCGCGTCGGCCTCGTCGAGGACCACCGCGGAGGAGCGGAGAACCGACAGGACGGTGTCGACGCCCGGTGGCAGCACGGCATCGGTGTGCAGGGAGGTACGGGTGGGTTTGGCCTGGTCGCGCTCGCTCCAGCGGAACGCCAGCATGGCGAAGACACCGGTGCACAACCCGGCGATCGCTGCCACTGCGGCGACGGCCGCATCCACGTTCATGGCTCCAGAGTATGTGCCGGGTCGGACGCTCCCGAAGCCTCGCGGGGCGCCGCTCGGACAGCCGTCGCCCAGAGTTCACCGTGGCGTCCGCGACGGTTCACTCCGGAGGCCGGGAGGGGGCGCGCGGCAGGCGACCGGGTGCCCCTAGGGGGACCGGCGCGGGCGCCCCGTCCCACCGAGGCACGGCCGGGTGAACGGCGGTGGCGCCCCCGGGGCAGCGGCCATGTCGCCCAGAGTTCACCTTCACGTCGGTGCTGGTTCACCCCGGGGGGCAGCGCAGGACGCGATCCGGCCGCATGGTGAAGGTGCGGGTGACGGATCGTTTCGGCCGGAAGCGGTTCCTCCCGGCCCGCCCCGGGCCCCTCCCGGTCCCGTGAACCGTGCCGCCGTGCGACCGGGCGCCGGGGCGAAGGCGGGGCACCTGGGCCCGCCGGGACCTGGGCACCGCGGGGCATCGGCTCCGTAGGGCCCGCCCGTCCGGTACCCGGGCCGCACCGGCACGGACCGTGAGAGCGTGGGCACAGGTCACCCTGCACCCCGTTCGGACTCCCCCACCACCCCACACCACCACTCGACGCGAGAGAAGGTCACAGATGCGGGACGCGTACCACGAGGAGCTGGATTCGATCGGCGAGGGCCTGGTCGAGATGGCCCGGCTCGTCGGCTCCGCGATCGGGCGCGCCACCACGGCGATACTCGACGCAGACCTCAAGCTGGCCGAGAACGTCATCGCCGCCGACGAGAAGGTCGACGACCTCCAGCGCGACCTGGAGGCCCGGGCGATCGCCCTGCTGGCGCGGCAGCAGCCGGTCGCCACCGACCTGCGGATCGTCGTCACCTCGCTGCGGATGAGCGCCGACCTGGAGCGCTCGGGCGACCTGGCCCAGCACGTGGCCAAGCTGGCCCGGCTGCGCTTCCCGGAGACCGCCGTTCCGCAGGACCTGCACGCCACCATCCTGGAGATGGGGCAGCTGGCGCAGCGCCTGATGGCCAAGGCCGCCGAGGTCATCATCACCAAGGACGTCGACCTCGCGCTCCAGCTGGAGCAGGACGACGACGCCATGGACATGCTGCACCGCACGCTCTTCCAGCACCTGATGGACGACCGCTGGAAGCACGGCATCGAGACGGCCGTGGACGTGACGCTGCTGGGCCGCTACTACGAGCGCTTCGCCGACCACGCGGTCTCCGTCGCCAAGCGGGTCGTCTACCTGGTGACCGGCGAGCACGCCGACGAGATCGCCCCGCCGGCGTCGGTCGAGGGGGCGTAAGGAACACCGGCCGGCACCGGCCAGTGGCGCGTAACGACACCGGCCGGCACCGGCCTGTGACGCGTAACGACAACGCCGGCACCGGCCAGGCGGCACCGGCCAGCCAGGACGGGGCGGGGCGGGGGCGGTGCTCGGGTCCGCCCCATGCGCGACCGTGCGCCGTTGACGTGTGCCTCCACGCGCCGTTGACGCGCCTCGTCACCGGGGCTTGCAATGGGCGGGCAGGTGACCCCAAGGAGGCAATGCATGGCACCCACGGCGGACTCCCTCAACCCCGCGGCCCAGGACGACCCGACGGCGGTCGACCGCCCCCGGCTCCCGCTGCTCGGCGCCTGCGGCTGCGGCTCGGGCTGCAGCTGCGGCTGCCAGTCGGGCGGCCCCTGCCAGTGCGGCGGCGGCTGCTAGCGACGCCGGCGGCCTACGGCACAGCGCCACCACGGCCCCGGCCGGAGGGGCTTCACGCTCCTCCGGCCGGGGCCGTTGCCGTTCGGCCGGGACCGTTCAGGCCGCCACCGATGGGGCCGGGGCCGTTGTGGCCGCTGCCGTCGGGGCCGGGGCCGGTCGGGCCGAGGCCGGTCGGGCCGGGGCCGGTCGGGCCGAGGCCGGTCGCCGTGCGGTCCGGTCGGCCGCTCTGCGGTCCCTCATCGGTTCCCGCTCGCCCCTCCTCGTTCCGCGGTTCCTTTGCAGCCGCTCCGCGGTCGTTCAGAGCGAGACCGTCAGCGGATGGATCTCATCGGCCTTGTGGCCGGCCCGCTCGTGGATGCGTTGCACGGCCCCCGCCGACGGCGCGTCCGACAGACAGAAGACATCGCCGGAGTCGGTGTCGGCCCAGGCGTGCTCGAACGTCACGCCCTCGTCGCTCTGGATGGCGAGGTCGGCCTCGTGCGCCGCCTTGATGTCATCGGGGCCGAGGCCCTTCATACCGTGGTGGACGTCCATGAACTTGGGCATCGGGCTCATCCTTCCGGTTGCAGACGGACAGTGCCCCGCGCGCTCCCCACACGCCTCCCCTCCATGCTGCATCCGGACGCCGCGGACCTCGCCCCAACGGCTCACCTCCCGTTGCGCCGCCCCAGCCGGCCCGGCCAGATGGGACTCATGCAGCCGAATTCCCCCGCTCCGGACACCCCGCCCGTGCCGCCGGCCGAACGCTCCCACTGGGTGGTGTTCGCCGGGATCCTGCTGATGCTCAGCGGCCTGTTCGACATCATCAACGGCTTCGTGGCGCTGCTGGACCACGGCTACTACTCCACCACCGCCAACCACGGCAACCGCCTGCTGGTCTTCAACTTCTCCTTCTGGGGCTGGCTGTGGATCATCATCGGTGTCGCACAGGTGCTGGCCAGCCTGGGGGTGCTGCTGGGGGTACGGGCCGCGCGGATCACCGGCATCGTGCTGGCCGGTCTGTGCCTGGTGGGCCAGCTGATGTTCCTGTCGACGTTCCCGTACTGGTCGATCTTCGTGATGGCGATGTCCCTGCTGGTGATCTTCGGCCTGGTCACCGAGCCGCGGCACGTCCCGGGGGTGCGGGTCTGAACGCGGGCGAGGGCCCCTCCCGCCGGGGACGGTCCCGCCCGCCGTCCGAGCGGCCGGGCCCGCGGGGCCCGGAGGTCGGTGAGGAGGTGGGTGCGGGCGCCGGTGCGGGACGCCTCGGTCGCTGTGCGGTGGCGCAGGCGAACGGGCCGCGTGGGCGGAGGCGTTGACGTGGTCACGGGCCCATGGCCGCCACCGGCGAGCCGTTGTGGACGTCGCGGGTCCGGGCCGCTCAGTGCGCGGTGAGCCCGCTGTCCCGTTTTTCTCTTCTGGTTGGCAGCCTCTGCACCCCAACTGACCTGCTGCTGAGCGGACGTTGAGATGCACTGCCGGTCGTTGTCGGTCGTTGTCGTACGGCTCGGAGACGGCCCGGCACGGGGCCCGGTCGGCTGCTGTCGCTAGCGGCAAGCGTCGCTGGCGCTAGCAGCGGCCGGCCGGCTCCGGCCTGCCGCGGTCCGCAGCCTGTCTTCCTGCTCCTTGCAGTTGATCATGCTGGTAGCGTCGCAAGCTTGTACAACTCACCTGGAGAAAGAGGAAACATGCGTTACGCCCGGACGCTGGGGGCCGTTGTCTTCGCCGCGGCAGCCACCGTGCTCGCGACCTCGCCCGCACACGCGGCCTCGTACACCGCACACCCCCACTACATGAATAGGGGGAGCGCCGTGTTCAACAGCTCCACCAACACCCTCAAGGTGTGCGACAACGCCGCTGACGGCCTCACCGTCATGGTGACGATCGAGGACGACAACAACTTCTTCGGCTACGAAATGACCAAGGGCACCGGCCAGTGCCAGACGTACAAGCCCAAGCTCCGGAACGGACAGCGGTTCACGCTCCAGGCGTTCAACGGCAAGAAGGGTAAGGCCGTTTCGGGCTCCCACGGGGCTTTGGTCTACGGGATCGTGTAACAGACCGTACGGACCGTGCATGGGCCCTCTACCGCGATGGAGGCGGGCGGAGGGGCCTGACCTGCGTGGTAGCGGGGGTAGAGGGGGGTATGGCCGTAGGCGCGGATGCCTGGTCCACTGCCGCCAGCCGCTCATGAAAACGCCCCCGATCCGCGCCATAAGCGCAGCTCGGGGGCATGATCACGATCTCTACTTCTTCTTCCCCTGGTTCTTCACGGCCTCGATGGCGGCCTTGGCGGCCTCCGGGTCGAGGTAGGTGCCGCCGGGCTTGACCGGGCGGAAGTCGGCGTCCAGCTCGTAGGCGAGCGGGATGCCGGTGGGGATGTTCAGGCCGGCGATGTCCGCGTCGGAGATGCCGTCGAGGTGCTTGACCAGGGCGCGCAGGCTGTTGCCGTGGGCGGCGACCAGGACGGTGCGGCCGGCGAGCAGGTCCGGGACGATGCCGTCGTACCAGTACGGGAGCATGCGCGTGACGACGTCCTTGAGGCACTCCGTCTTGGGGCGGAGCTCCGGCGGGATCGAGGCGTAGCGCGGGTCGCCGCTCTGGGAGAACTCGGCGCCGTCCTCCAGCTCGGGCGGCGGGGTGTCGTACGAGCGGCGCCAGAGCATGAACTGCTCCTCACCGAACTCGGCGAGGGTCTGCGCCTTGTCCTTGCCCTGCAGGGCGCCGTAGTGCCGCTCGTTCAGGCGCCAGCTGCGGTGGACCGGGATCCAGTGGCGGTCGGCGGCCTCCAGGGCGAGCTGCGCGGTGCGGATGGCGCGCTTCTGGAGCGAGGTGTGCACTACGTCGGGGAGCAGGCCGGCCTCGGTCAGCAGCTCTCCGCCGCGGACCGCCTCCTTCTCGCCCTTCTCGTTGAGGTTGACGTCCACCCAGCCGGTGAACAGGTTCTTCGCGTTCCACTCGCTCTCGCCGTGGCGGAGGAGGATCAGCTTGTACGGTGCGTCGGCCATGGCGTCGAGCGTAATCCAATTCCGAATGCAGCCTGGAGTGGGCCCACGACCTGGACATTTCCGTGATCTTTGACGTGTTCCGGTAAATGGGTGGCAGGGGATGGCGAGCGGTCGGTAGCGTGCGATCAAGGGTTTCACCACTTACCGGGTTCACCGCTTACCGGTTTCACCACTTACCTGTTTCACCGCTTACTTCACCGGCGCGCCGCAGCACCTCGCCGGGCCATGCATCATCGGGGGAATGTCATGTCCGCATCCGCGCCTGCCCGGGGCCTCGCCCGCGTCCGGAGCGCCGTTCTCACGAGCGTCTCCGGACTGCCGCGTCAGTTCTGGTGGCTGTGGACCAGCACACTGATCAACCGCCTGGGCGCCTTCGTCGCCACGTTCCTCGCCCTCTACCTGACCGTCGAGCGCGGCTACTCGGCCTCGTACGCCGGGCTGGTCGGCGCGCTGCACGGCCTCGGCGGGGTGATCTCATCCGTGGTCGCCGGGGTGCTGACCGACCGGCTCGGCCGGCGGCCCACGATGCTGATCGCGCAGCTGTCCACGGCCGCGTCGGTGGCGCTGCTGGGCTTCATGGAGGACCCGGTCGCGATCGCGGTGGTGGCCGGCGTCGTCGGGATGGCGTCCAACGCCTCCCGCCCCGCCGTGCAGGCGATGATGGCCGACATCGTCGCGCCCGAGGACCGCGTCCGCGCCTTCTCCCTCAACTACTGGGCGATCAACCTCGGCTTCGCCATCTCCTCCACGGCCGCCGGCCTCATCGCCGAGCACGGCTATCTGGCCCTCTTCCTCGGTGAATCGGGGCTCGTGCTGGCCTGCGCCCTGGTGGTCTTCCTCAAGCTGCCCGAGTCCCGCCCGGAGCCGGTCCCGGACGGCGGTCCGCTGGACGGCGCGGCGGCCGGCGGCGCCGCGCAGGTCTCCCTGCGGACCGTGCTGCGCGACGGGCGGTTCATGACCGTCGTCGGCCTCAACCTGCTGCTGGCGCTCCTCTTCCAACAGGCCTACGTCTCGCTGCCGGTGGCGATGGGCCGGGACGGCTTCTCCAGTACGGAATTCGGCACGGTGGTCGCGGTCAACGGCGTGCTCATCGTCCTGCTCCAGATCCCCGTCACCCGCTTCATCGAACACCGCAGCCCGGCGATGCTGCTGATCGGCTCCGCGCTGCTGACCGGCTACGGCTTCGGGCTGACCGCGCTGGCCGACTCGGTTGCCCTGTACGCCGTCGCCGTCGCGGTATGGACCCTCGGCGAGATCATCAACTCCCCCACGCAGATGGGTCTGGTGGTCCGCCTCTCCCCCGTCCACGGCCGGGGCCGCTACCAGGGCATGTACGCGCTGTCCTGGTCAATCGCCGCCCTGACGGCCCCGCTGCTCGGGGGCGCGGTCATCGACCACTACGGCGCGGACGCACTGTGGGCGGGGTGTGCGGTGGTCGGCACGGTTTCGGCCCTGGGGTACGGGCTGCTGCTGCGGACGGTGCCGGGGCGGGCGGGCGCGGCGGGCACGGTGAGCGCCGCGGCCCCGGTTCGGGCGTCTGCGCGGGCGGGGGCCGAGGCCTCCACCAGCGCGCCGTCCGGTCCGGGAGCTCCGGGCGTTCCGGGTGCTCCGGGCGTTCCGGGTGCTTCCCCCGAGCCGTCCGAGCCGTCCGAACCCGTCACTCCGCCGGCTTCCTCCGGATCGCCTGCTGCGCCCGCTCCGCCCGCTTCCTGAGCGAGGTCAAGGAGCGGAGGGCGTACGCGGAGGGCGTACGCGGAGGCCGCCGGCGAGCCGTTCGCGCGGGCGCTGGTGCGGTACGAGGTCCGTAGCGGGCGGGCTCCCGTACGCCTGCTGCGCGCCTCGGCTCAGTCGTACTGTCGGAGGGCGTCCGTGAGCCGGTGTCTGTAAGCCGGTGCCTGTAAGCCGGTGCCTGTAAGCCGGTGTCTGTGAGCCGGCGGCCCTGCCGGGCTCCGTTGCGGAGCAGCGCCGAGGGAGAGGGGTCCTCAGCGGGGCAGGCGCAGGGAAGCGTCCAAGGTGGCCATGAGTTGCGCAACGCGGTTCTTGCCGGCCGGCGCGAGAGGGTACCGGCGAAGAACATCGATCAAGACCGGTGTGGCGCGCTGCCGGGCCTGCTCGATCATCTTGTTGCCGGCTTCGGGATCGTCGCCTGCGTTGATTTCAGCTATGCGCGCTGCACTCGCAGCGGCGCGCAGGATGTGGCCTACCTGGTGAGCCTTCGCGATCGGGTGGAGGTACGCGGCAGCCGCGGCATCGCCGGCAGCGCGCGCAGCGAGACATGAGGCTTCGGTGGAAGCTTCCTTCGCTGCTCGGTGTGCGTCCAACGAGGTGACACGCTGCAGCTTGGTCCTCCTCGCTCCGTTGGCGAACTCCCATGCGGCATCAAGGGCTGCACGAGGTCGAGGATCACCGGGGTTAGCGCCCTCGAACACAGGGAGGACTTCCTGAGCGGTCTCCGCTACGTAACGTGCCACGGCCCGCAACTCGTCCATGGTCAGCTCGAAGTCCCCGGACACGGTCGCCGTCATGAAATCCAGCATCTCACGGGTGCCCCATCTGATCACCAGCCGCGGCACGGGCCGTTCCCCAACCCGGTACGCGGATGCGGTCGAAGAGCTGCAACTCGGCAGAGGCGAATGCCTGTTGGAGCGTGCGCGGGCTCTGACCGGCGACCCGGCCGCCGACGCGCGGCAGCTGCGGTTCCTGTCGGTGCAGCTGAGTGCGGCCTTACGGGACGCGGTGCGGGTGGCGGAGAGTCGGGGAGTGCGGGCTGTTGGCAAGTAGGCGACCGCCCTCGTTAGCCCGGTCGGGGTGCCCTTCCCCTCAGGTCGGCCCGGGTGGGTCGACGAAGCGATGAGTTCGGCCGATGTTCTCGGTCATAAGGAGAGGCGATCTCGAGCCGAGTGGAGGAGAACCTGATGCGGCAACCGACACCCCATGGAGCGCTGCGAAAGCTGGACGTGCTGGTGGGCGAGTGGGAGATGTGGGCGGCCGGTCGCAGTGTCGGGCCGGTGCGGACGGAGTTCGGCTGGGTGGAGGGCGGCGCCTTCCTCGTCCAGCGTGCGGATGTGGGGCCGGAGACGGCCCTGCCTGACGAGTGGGCCTCGCACGCGCCGTTCCCCACCGTGGCGCTGACCGGCTACGACGAGACGGCCGGGGACTTCAGCACGCTGTACGCCGACGGGCGGGGTGTCGCACGTACCTACCGGATGCAGCTGACCGACGGCGTATGGACGCAGTGGCGCGCCGCGCCCGGCTTCCACCAGCGGTTCAGGGCCACCTTCAGGGACGGGGGCGACACCCTCGACGGCGGCTGGGAGCGGTCGGACGACGGGGAGTTGTGGAGGCTTGACTTCGATATGACATACGTGCGCATCGGCGCATCAGCGCGCCGTAGTGGCGGTGGTTCCGGTGGATGCGTGAATTGAGGGGCGGATGGCCGGGTGGGCGTAGCGTGGGTGGTACGTCCTTCTCGCGGGGGTGGCCATGGAGTTGTTCCACGAGGAATCCGGTATCGGTGAGCGTATCGCCCGGCTGCGCACGCGCCGGAAGCTGACGCAGGAAGGCCTCGCCGAACGCGCGGGCCTCTGTGTCGACATCGTCCGCAAGCTCGAACAGGGCGTACGGCAGACGGCCCGGCTGTCGACCCTCAATGCGCTGGCCAGGGCGCTGGACGTGGAGCCGTCCGCGCTCGTCGGCCAGCCCGCCACCTTCGAGGTGCGGGAGGAAGGCGAGCGCCCTTCCGTGCTGGCGCTGCGTCAGGCGGTCTCGCCGGTGTCCGATCTGCTGGGTGAGGAGCCGGATCCCGAAGACCCACCCGGTATCGCGGCGTTGCGGGCCTCCCTGAGGTCGACGGAGCGTATCCGCCGGGAGGGGCGGATGGCCGAGATCGGGGCGCTGCTGCCGCAGCTGATCAGGGACGCCCAGGTCGCGGCCCGCGCCTTCCAGGGGAGCGATGCCGCCGCGGCCCACGCGGTCCTGGCCGAGGCGTATCAGGTCGCCGCGACGACGCTGGCGGCGCTGGGCAAGGAGGACGCCGCGTTCACCGCGCTCGAACGGTCGATGGCTGCGGCGGCCAAGGGGGACGACCCGCGTCTGGAGACCGTCGGCCACTCCTGTCTGGCCTGGGTGCTCACCAAGCAGGGGCGACTGGCCGACGCGGAGCGGGTCGCGGTGCGCGCGGCCGAGCGCATCGAACCGGGCTTTCGCTCGCCGCCTGGCGAACTCGCCCTGTGGGGGATCCTGTTGCTTCGCGCGGCGACCGCGGCGGTCCGCCTGGAGAGGCACGCGGCGGTGCATGAGCTGCTGGCGATGGCGAGCGCGGCGGCGGCCAGGATCGGCACGGACCGGCTCGACTACGCGACGCCCTTCGGCCCGACCAACGTAGGGGTGGCGAAGGTCAACTTCCTGGTGGAGATGGCGGAGAGCGCCGAAGCGCTGCGCACCACCCGCACCATCCCCGCCCTGCACTCCCTCCCGCCGACCTGGCGGGCCCGCTTCCATGTGGACCGCGCCTTGGCATGCGCGGACCTGCATCGGGACGACGGTGCCTTGCAGGCGCTGCTCTCCGCCGAGCGCACGGCGCCGGAGTGGATGCGCTACCACGCGACCGGCCGCCGCCTCGTCGCCGAACTCCGCAACCGCGAGCGGCGCCGTACCTCGCCGCTGACCGAACTGGCCGGCCGGCTCGGGCTCGACGGGTAGGACACGGGTAGGACAGGGGTAGGACAGGGCGTCCCAGCAGCGGGGCAAAGTGGCACAGGATGTCCCTGTCCGGGCCGCTCCTGCCTGCCTAGCGTTGCCCGAGCCGTCCGGAGAGGACGCCCCCGGAGCCGTGAAGACCGCTCGGGGTCAACAGCCACGCCAGGAGAGCAGGTCGCACGATGACGTTCCCCGAACACGGTCCCCGCACACCCGGATCCCTTCCCCGGGCCCGCCTCCTCCCCTGGACCGCTCCCGGGGACAAGCCCTGCTATCTCGTCACCGACCAGGACGGTGGGTTCCTCTCCCGGTACGCGGATGAGGTCGAAGAGCTGCAACTCGGCATGAGCGAGGGCCTGTTGGAGCACGCGCGGGTGCTGATCGACGACCCGGCCGCCGACGCGCGGCAGCTGCGGTTCCTGTCGGTGCAGCTGAGCGCGGCCTTACGGGACGCGGTGCGGGTGGCGGAGAGTCGGGGAGCGCGGGCGGCGGATGCGGGGGCGGGGGCGGGCGGCTGCGTGTCGTAGGGCGGAGAGGGGAGGGCTGTGGGGCCGTGGTGGCCGCACCGTCGGTGTCGTGGTGGCCACACCCCGGAGACGGGGGGTGCCACGGTCGATCGCGGCGGGTCGAGTCCGGGAAGCTGAAGGCACGTCGGGAACGCCGGAAGCGACAGCGGACGGCGGTAGGCGGCGACCAACCGATCGAGGGGGAGCGGCAGTGGTGAGGGGAACGGGGGACCACAGGGTGGGTCGGGAGGGAACCGGCGCCGTGGGTCGGGAGGGAACCGGCACCGCGGGTCGGGAGGGAACCGGCACCGCGGGTCGGGAGGGAACCGGCACCGCGGGTCGGGAGGGGACCGGCGCTGTGGGGCGGGAAGGGACCGGCGCCGTGGGGCGGGAGGGGGCCGGCAACGCCTGGCAACGGGGGACCGGCGCCCGGCGGGTGGATGGCCGCAGCGCGCGGCGGGCCGGGGCGGCCGGGGCGCTGGTGGTGGCGGGGTTGCTGGTCGCGGCGTCGGTGGGGGGCTGTTCGGGGGCGGGCGCCGACGGGGCCGGGACCGGGGCCGGGCGTACGCCGCGCACCTCGGCCGCGGGAACGGGGGCAAGTGCGGGGGCGGCGGCGAGAACGGGGGTGGCCGCCGCCCCTCTGACGTTGCCGGCGCCCACCGGGCGGTACCCCGTCGGCACGGTCTCGCTCCATCTGGTGGACCATCGGCGGCAGGACCCGTGGGTGGGCGGACGGGGGCGTGCGGTACCGCGGGAGTTGATGGTCAGCGTCCGGTATCCGGCGGGGGCGGGGGCCGGGCGGTATCCGCGCGCGCCGCAGCTGACGGCGCGGGAGGCGGCCGGGTTCGACGGGCTGAACAACTTCTCGCCGCCGGTACCGCGGGGGAAGGTCGCCTGGGCCGCGACGCGTACGTACGCGCACGAGGGGGCACCGGTGGCCGGGGACCGGCAGGCCGGGCGACGGCTGCCGGTGGTGCTCTACTCCCCCGGCGCGGGCGACCCCCGTTCGTTCGGCAGTACCCTCTGCGACGAACTGGCCTCCCGCGGCTATGCGGTGGTGACCATCGACCACCCCTACGAGGCGCCGGCGGTGGAGTTCCCCGGCGGGCGGGTGGCGCGCAGTGTGATGCCGGCCGAGATGGTCAAGGCCCAGAAAGCCGGGCGGATGACCCAGCTGTTGAAGAAGGTCAGCGGGGTACGGGTGGCCGATACCCGGTTCGTGCTCGACGAGTTGGACAAACGGGGCGCCGCCTCGCCGCTGCCGCGCGGGCTCCGGGGAGTGCTGGACACGGGCGCGGTCGGGATGTTCGGGCAGTCGGCCGGCGGGTTCACCGCGGCGCAGACGATGCATGACGACCGGCGGATCAGGGCCGCGGCGAACCTGGACGGGGTGATGGGCTACACCCAGCGCGATGACGATCCGTCGAACCCGTCGACGGTGGGGCGGGACGGGGTGGACCGGCCGCTGCTGCTGATGGGGATGGCGGGGGACGACCACCACACGGTGGCCTCCTGGGGCGCGGTGTGGCGGCACAGCAAGGGGGCCTGGATGCGGGACCTGACGCTGCGCGGCGGCCGGCACGCCGGGTTCACCGACGGCCAGACGCTGATCCCGCAGGTCGCCCGGCAGGTGGGCCTGCCGCGGAAGGACGTGGAGAAGCTGCTCGGAACGGTGGATCCGGTGCGGTCGGTGGCGGCCCAGCGGGCTTACGTCACCGCGTTCTTCGACCGGTGGCTGCGGGGGCGGGCCGACGGCGGACTGCTGGACGGGCCGTCGTCGCGGTATCCGGAGGTGAAGTTCGTGCGGTAGGCGGGGACTTCGGATCACCGGGAGGGGCGAGCGGGCCGGCGGGGCAGTGAGGCCGGCGGGGCTTCGGACCGTCGGGGGCGAGCGGAGGCCGGCGGGGCAGGTGAGGCCGGCGGAGCAGGTGAGGCCGGCGGGCCGGGCGGGGTGTCTCCCGGCCCGCCCCGCCGGCCGTGCGCCCGCGGCCGGCGGGACGGGGCACCGCCAGAGCCGGTCAGGGCTGCGCCGCCGCCGGGGCCGTCCCGTAGTGCACGGTCTTCGCGGTCAGCAGGAACAGGTCCGGGCGGCGGTCGACGCCCGCCGGGTCGGACGGGTCGAGGAGCCGGTCCAGGGCCGACAGGTCCTCGGCGTCCAGGAGTTCGGCCAGTACGGAGCGGCAGCGCTGCACCGATGCCCGTACGAACTGCCGGGTGGCGTCGGACAGCGGCGCGGGGTGCTCCACGAGGAAGGTCCGGCTGCGGGCCCCGGTGAGCCCCGCGGTCCGCAGCATGCCGGGCCAGTCCTCGACCGCCCGGACCGAGCCGGGCAGTTCGTCCCGCATCCGGCGGAAGCGGTCCGCCATCGCCACATCGAGCCGTTCCTGGAGGCCGGGGCGTCCGAAGCCCAGGTCGCGCGGCAGCCAGCGGGGCGGCAGCCCGCCCTCGACGATGGCCAGCACGCCACCGGGGGCGAGCAGTCCGGCCATCGCGTTCAGGGCCGCCTGCTGGTCGCCGACGTGGTGGACCACCTGCCCGGACCACACCAGGTCCGCCGTGCCCAGGCCGGCCAGCCCCGCCGGGAACTCGGCCTGCCGGGTCCGCAGGGGTACGCCGAGCCGTGCGGCCCGCTGCTCGGCACGGGCCAGCAGCTCCGGGGTGCCGTCCACCGCGACGACCTCGGCCTGCGGGAAGAGCGCGGCGAGCCGGCAGGCCGCGACGCCGGGGCCGCTGCCGATGTCCAGGATCCGGCGCGGGGTGAGGTGGCTCAGCTGCTCGAACGCCTGCTGGACGTAGGGGGCGTGGACCTCGCCCTCCAGCTCCAGCAGGTCGGCCATCGCGGCCCAGTCGAAGTCGTCGTCGTGGCCCAGGTGCGGGCCGTGGTGGGCATCGCCGTGGCCGCTATGGGCGTCGCCGTGGCCGGTGTGGTCGTGGTGGTGGCCGGGGCGGTCGTCGGTGGTACCGGTCATCGCGTCTGCCTCCTGCGGGGTCGACCGTCGGTGCTTCCTGGCGCCGACCATGCGACCGGGGCGGCGACGGCGGCAAGCTTTGTTGCCGTTTCCGCAAGGGCGGACAGGCGCGGTCCGTCCGCCGGAGCGGGGACGGCCGGCACTGCGGCGCTCCGCCCGCTACGCCTCGGGGTGGCCGCCCCCGGCGCGCTCCCCGGCCTTCTCCCCGGCGGCGTCCCCGCCCTCCCCGGCGCCCTTCCGGGTCAGGTGCGCGAACGCCTCCAGGTTGCGGGTGGACTCACCGCGGGCGACCCGCCAGGCGTACTCCTTGCGGATCGCGGAGGCGAAGCCCATCTCCAGGAGGGTGTTGAAGCTGCCGTCGGCGTTCTCCAGGACGGTGCCGAGCAGCCGGTCGAGCTCCTCGGGGGTGACCGCGGCCAGCGGGAGCTTGCCGACCAGGTAGATGTCGCCGAGCCGGTCGATCGCGTAACTGACGCCGTAGAGGCGGGTGTTGCGCTCCAGGAGCCAGCGGTGCACCGCCTCGTGGTTCTCGTCGGGGCGGCGGACGACGAAGGCGTTGATCGAGAGGGAGTGGCTGCCGACGACGAGGGAGACCGTCGTGGAGAGCTTGCGGGTGCCGGGCAGCTTCACGACGTAGGAGCCGTCGGACGGGGACTCCCAGGAGAGGTCGGCGTCGTCCAGTGCCGCCTCGATCACCTGTCGCGCATCGTCAGCCATGGGGTGATCGTAGGCGACGGCGCCGCTCCTGCATGGCCGCGGTGTACACCTCCGCGGTCGCCGCGGCGGCGGTGTCCCAGCCGAAGGACTGGGCGTGCCGGGCCGCGTCGGTGCCCATCCGGACGGAACGGTCCGGGTCGTCGAGGAAGCGCCGCAGGGCCCGGGCGTAGTCGGCCGGGTCGTGGCCGGCGACGAGGAAGCCGCTGACGCCGTCGCGGACGGCCACCGGCAGCCCGCCGACCGCGGCCGCGACCACCGGGGTGCCACAGGCCTGCGCCTCGATGGCCACCAGCCCGAACGACTCGCTGTACGAGGGCATGACCAGCACCGATGCGGCGCGGTACCAGTCGGCCAGCTGCTCCTGGCCGACCGGCGGGCGGAACTGCACCAGGTCCGCGATGCCCAGCCGGGCGGCCAGCTTCTGCAGCCCCTCGGGCTTGGCCAGACCGCTGCCGCTGGGGCCGCCGACGACCGGTACGACCAGCCGGGAGCGGAGCGAGGGGTCCTCGGCCACCAGGGCGGCGGTCGCCCGCAGCACGATGTCGGGGGCCTTCAGCGGCTGTATCCGGCCCGCGAAGAGCGGTATCAGCGCGTCCTGCGGCAGGCCCAGCCGGGCGCGGGCGGCGGCCCGGCTGCGGGCCACCCCGCCGTCGGCGGGCCGGAAGCGGTCGAGGTTGACGCCGGGGTGGACGACGGCGACCGCGGCGGAGTCGGCCTCGTAGTGCCGGACCAGCTCGTCGGCCTCCTCGGCGGTGTTGGCTATCAGGCGGTCCGCGGCGGCGACGATCTGGGTCTCGCCGATGACCCGGGCGGCCGGCTCGGGGGTGTCGCCGGCGGCCAGCGCGGCGTTCTTGACCTTGGCCATGGTGTGCATGGCGTGCACCAGCGGGACGCCCCAGCGCTCGGCGGCCAGCCAGCCGACGTGGCCGGAGAGCCAGTAGTGGGAGTGCACCAGGTCGTAGTGGCCGGGGCGGTGGCCGGCCCAGGCCTGCATCACGCCGTGGGTGAAGGCGCAGAGCTGGGCGGGCAGGTCCTCCTTGGCCAGGCCCTCGTACGGACCGGCGTCCACGTGCCGCACCAGCACACCGGGGGCCAGCTCGACGGCGGGCGGGAGGGTGCCCGTGGTGGCCCGGGTGAAGATCTCCACCTCGATGTTGATCGCGGCGAGCTTCCTGGCCAGCTCGACGATGTAGACGTTCATGCCGCCGGCGTCGCCGGTCCCGGGCTGGTGCAGCGGGGAGGTGTGCACGCTGAGCATGGCCACCCGGCGCGGGCGGCGCGGGCCGCCGGTCAGGCGCAGCCGGGACTGCCCCGGGAACGGGCCATGGGGACGGCTGCGGAGCCGGGACACAGATGGGCTCACGTCGAGCTACCTCCTAGGCGGGGCGGGCGGCACGCCTCCGAACCCCTGCAACAACAGAGCCCCGCCATCCATTTCCGTCCGGCGCGCCGGCTGCGTACTTTGCCAAAGCGTGACCGGGGGCGGGTACGCGGGTTCGGGTGTGCGGTTGCGCATGCGGAGGGGTGGCTTCCAGGGCTACGTCGTCCGGGACACCGGCGGGTACACGCTCGGGTGCCGAGGCCGGACGGACGTCCCGGGGCGGGTACGCAGGCACGTACGCGCTCGGGTGCCGAGGCCGGACGGACGTCCCTGCGCGGGCCTCCCATACTCTCGGAGCCATGCCCCGCCGCTCCGCCCCCGCCAGCGCCCCGACGTCCCGCCCCGTCGGGAACGCCACCCGCGGGACCACCAACCCCAACCGCCTGCGCCGCATGGACCGCTGGATCGCCGCCGAGCACGGCACCGCGCTGCGCCGTGCCGCCGACCCCGTCGCGGTCGACCTCGGGTACGGCGCCGCACCCTGGACCGCGGTGGAGCTGCTGGGGCGGCTGCGGACGGTCCGGCCGGACGCCCAGGTCGTCGGGGTGGAGATCGACCCGGCGCGGGTGGCGGCGGCCGACCGGCACCGGAGGCCGGGGCTGGACTTCCTGCACGGCGGCTTCGAGGTGCCGCTGCCGGGCGAACGGGGGCGGGCGCCGGTACTGATCCGGGCGGCGAACGTGCTGCGGCAGTACGACGAGGACGAGGTGGCCGCGGTGTGGCGGCGGCTGTGCGCCCGGCTGGCGCCGGGCGGGCTGCTGGTGGAGGGCACCTGCGATGAGATCGGGCGGCGGCACGTCTGGGTGGCGCTGGGCCCCGAAGGGCCCCGTACGGTCACCTTCGCGGCCCGGCTCGGCTCCCTGGAGACCCCGTCCGACCTGGCGGAACGCCTTCCCAAGGCGCTGATCCACCGCAATGTGCCGGGCGAGCCGGTGCACGCCTTCCTGCGGGACTTCGACCGGGCCTGGGCCGCCGCCGCCCCGCTCTCGGCGCTGGGCGCCCGGCAGCGGTGGCGGACGGCGGTGGCGGCCCTGGCCGCGGACTGGCCGCTGGCCGGCGACCCGCGGCGCCGGCGGCAAGGCGAGGTGACGGTGCGCTGGGAGGCGCTGGCGCCGCGCGGGTAGAGCGCCTCTTCCGGAACGTCGTGGGCTCGCGGGGCCCGACACGCACCTCTGCGGCGTGCCCGCTCAGACCGCCTCGTCGGGCTTCTCCCCTGCCCCCTTCCCCCCGTCTCTCTTCCCCCCGTCTCTCTTCCCCCCGCCCTCCTTCCCACCGTCCGTCTTCTCCCCCTCCACCGCCGCGGGCCCGAACGGGTGAACGCGCCCGCCGCTGCGTCCGGAGGCCCCTCAGGCCGCGCCGGCCGGCACCGCCCGGGGCGGCACCGTGGCCTGGGCCTGGGCCGGGACCGGCAGCGACGCCAGTTCCCGCAGCCGCCGCTCGGACTCCGAACCCCGCGGCGCGCTGTACGTCACCAGGGCCTGGTCCGCGTCGGTGGCGAGCCGGAAGCTCTCGAAGGTGACGGTGATCTCGCCGACCTCCGGGTGCTGGATGCGCTTGGTGCCGCGCAGGCACTCGTGCACCGACTGGGTCTCCCAGATCCGCCGGAACTCCGCGCTGCGCACCAGCAGTTCGTTGACCACCTCGCAGATCCGCGGGTCGTCGGGGTGCCGTCCGCTGTCGGCGCGCAGATTGCCGACCACCTCGACGGCCTTGGCCTCCCAGTCCGGGTGCAGGGTGCGGGCCGCCGGGTCGAGGAAGACCAGCAGTGCGGTGTTCCGGCGGTCCGGGGCGAGCGCGTCCAGGTCGAAGGCGATCCGGCCGGCGAGGGCGTTCCACGCCAGGACGTCCAGCCCACGGCCGATGACCATGGCCGGGACGGTGGAGTCCATGGCGTCCAGCAGCTGCCGGATCTCGGGCCGTACGGTGCGCTCGCGGGCGGCGCCGGCGGCACAGGCGTCCGCCGCGCTCCGGCGCCGGGGCACGGCGACGTTGCGGAGGTAGGTCACCTCGCCGCCGGACAGCCGCAGCGCCCGCGCGATGGCGTCCAGCACCGAGTCGGAGACGGCGTGCGCGCGGCCCTGTTCGATGCGGGTGTAGTAGTCGACGCTGATGCCGGCGAGCTGGGCGACCTCCTCGCGCCGCAGCCCGCGCACCCGTCGGCGGCCGATCCCGCCGGGCAGGCCGAGCTCGGCCGGGTCGAGCGCGGCGCGGCGCGCCTTGAGGAACGAGCTGATCTCGATTTCCGCATGCAGCATCCGTCCAGTATGGCGGCGGGCACCCGGCCGGGTGGTTCCGCCGGACCCAGGCTGGGACGGGCCACGTCCGCTTCCGCACCGAGCAGCCGCCCTACTCGATGCTGGCCCGCGGCATCGAGGGCTCGGTGCTGCCGACCGGGCACGCATCTACCTGCTGATCGACCGTCAGGAACGGTCCGTCACTGTGTACTCCGAGCCGGGCCGCCTGGGCTACACCCGTGCCGACGGACCTCACCCCTATGGCACGCCGGTGCATCTGCCGGCGCCGTTCGACCTCGATCTCGAAACCACCGGCCTCTAGCTCGTCGAGCCGGCCGGGCTCCCTCAGGCCGGTCGCACGGCCGCCAACGGGCGGCAGGAATCGACGCCACCGTGCCCGAATCCTTTCGGCCGGATGCGGCGGAGTGTCACAGTGGATGTCGGGCAAGCCCGGTTGGCGCTGGTGTGCTGGTGGCGAGGCGGCTGCCCCGGTCGACCGGACGTGACGGGCTTCTGTCCGGTTGGCGGATACCGGACCGCATGGTTGCGGCAGCCCCGGACGGATGCGTGACTTGAGCAGTCCGATACATGTCTGGTCGCGCCCGGGAACGGGCCGCAACACAGGGGGGAACATGCATCAACGCGTACGCAAGGCTGCCGCCGTCACGGCCGCGGCACTGCTGATCGGACTCGTCGGCACTCCCGCCGCCCATGCGGAGGGGCACAAGACCTCGTACATCAAGGGCTGGACGCCCTTCACGGAATCCAGCAGGTGGACCGACCGCAACGTCGACTCCGCCAAAACCACTGTCAAGCTCAGTGGTTGCGCCACGGACTCGGACTTTCGAAGCGCAACGCTGACCCTGTACCGGAACGTCGACTGGGGTCGCGACACGAAGATCAAGTCGATCACCCACAAGTGCGGCACGTACTCATGGGGGCATCTCTCCAAGGGGACGTACTACTTCACGCTCTCCGGCTTCAGCGGCGGAGGGCAGTTCTGGGCCAAGAAGGTCGTCATCAGCTGGTAGCACGCGTGGGTGTGGCCCCGGTCCGACCGGACCGGGGCCACACGTGTTGAGGCGCAAGGGCGGTGCAGCCGCCGGGCCGACGGCGGGCCCGGCGAGGTGCGCACCGTGTGGTTCCGGACCGGCCCGGTGGCCCGCTCGGGTCCCCGGTGGCCCGCTCGGGTCAGTGCCGGGTGCTGAGAAAGGCCTCGACCAGTTCCCTGTCCCGGTCCTGGGTGAGGTGTCGACAGGCCTCGGCCGGGGACAGCCAGAGCATCCGGTCGACCTCGTCGTTGGGGGTGAAGGCGCCGCCGGTGGCCTCGGCGGCCCAGTAACGGACCTGCTTGGGGCGGCCGTTGGCGAGGTAGCGGGAGGTGGGGAGCGGGGTGCCGGGGCGGCAGTCCATGCCGGTCTCCTCGGCCACCTCGCGCACCGCGCCGGCCAGCGGGTCCTCGCCGCGCTTCAGCTTGCCCTTCGGCAGCGACCAGTCGTCGTACTTGGGGCGGTGGACCAGGGCGATCTCCAGGCCGTCCGCCGAGGCCGCCCGGCGCCACAGTACGCACCCGGCCGCGCGGATCACTGAGTCAGGCATCTCGCCCCCTCGGGTCCGGTCTCCCCCACCCTCGTGATCATCCTGTGCCACCCGTCAGGCCGTGCGGTCCGCCGGCGGGCGGGAGTGCCACACCAGGGTGAAGGCGAAGCAGGCCGCCTCCACCTGGTGGCGCTGGTCGGCGTGCAGGACGCCCAGGGCGTACGCGGTGGCCGGGGCGATCCTGGGGGTGCGGGCCGCGGCGGCGGCTGCGGCCGCGGCCTCGGCTGCGTCGCGGTGGGACTCCAGGGCATGGGCGGCCTCCGCCAGCCGGGACTCGGCGTACTCCGGCGCGATCAGCTCCTGGGCGTAGCGGCTCAGCCGGACCAGGAACCGGACCTGGTGCCAGGGCGCGTCCTGGCGGTGGTCGGCCGCGAGCGCCGCACCGTTGTACGGGTATCCGGCGCGGGACAGCGGCAGCGCGGCGACCGCCTCGACGAGCCGCCGGTGGGCCTGCTCGGCGAGCGGCGGCAGCGCCTCGGTGGCCGGCAGCTCCGCGGCGTTGCGGGCCAGCGGCGCCTCGGAGGCGAGCACCGCGACGGAGTCCGCCACGGCGTGGAAGCGGGAGGAGCCCAGGGCCTGCAGCGCAGCCGAGTGGGCACGGGTGCGGGCGAGGGTGAGCTGGCGGTCCAGCAGCGCCCCGGCCCGGGCGGCGCCGGCGGCGAGCGCGGCGTCGGGGTCCGGGTCGGTGGCGGTGGAGCCGGCGGGGGCGGGCGCGGGCGGTGGGGTGGTGGCCGCGCCGCGGTCGCCGCGCCGGCTCCGGTCGCCCCTGGTTCCCCTGGCGCTCCGCTCGGCACGCTCGGGCCGTTCCCCCCGGCCCGTCAGCCGCGCGAGCGCCGTCATCAGCCGCTCGCGACGGGCCGCACAGGCCTGTTCGCGGGCGAGCGTTCCGGACAGCCAGCCGAGTTCGGCGAGCAGCTGGTCGGCCCAGGCCTCCTCGGTCAGCGGCCGGAAGGTGTGCAGGGTGGCGCTGATCCGGCGGGCGGCGTGGCGCAGCTGGCGGGCCGCCTCGCCCGCGGCCTCCGCGTCCGAGCCGCTCTCGCGGTGCAGCCGCAGGCTCCGCAGGAACGCCGCGGACTGCTCGTGGAGGTATTCGGCGAGCACCTCCTCGGCGGTGCGGGCGGCGAGGCCGGCGCCGAGCGGAGAGCCGGGGGCGGCGGGGTCGGTGTCCGCGCCGTGGAGCAGCAGCGGGCCGTACGGTCCGCCGTACGGGCCGTCCACCACCGCGGCGGGGGCTCCGGGCGCCCCGCCGGGCTCGTATCCGGTGCCGAGGAGGCCGGTGGGGCCCCCGGTCGGCTGGTCATGTCGCTGGGCCACGCCGGCGCCTCCGGGCGTCAATGAGCATTTCCTGTACGTTGCGCAGCGGCGCGCCGTCCGCGTCCACGGCGTGCCGGGTCCAGTCGCCGTCGGGGCCCAGGTGCCAGGAGGACGTGGTGTCCGAGGCACCGGTCTCCAGCAGCCGGTTGAGGGCGGCGCGGTGCGCCGGGTCGGTGACCCGGACCAGCGCCTCGATCCGCCGGTCGAGGTTGCGGTGCATCATGTCGGCGCTGCCCAGCCACACCTCGGGCTCCCCGCCGTTGCCGAAGGCGAAGATCCGGGAGTGCTCCAGGAAGCGGCCGAGGATGCTGCGGACGCGGATGTTCTCGCTGAGGCCCGGCATCCCCGGGCGCAGGGCGCAGATGCCGCGCACCCAGACGTCGACCGGTACCCCGGCCTGGGAGGCGCGGTAGAGCGCGTCGATGATGGCCTCGTCGACCATCGAGTTGACCTTGATGCGGACGTAGGCGGGGCGGCCGGCGCGGTAGTGGGCGATCTCCTTGGTGATGCGCTGGATCAGGCCGTCGCGCAGGGACTTGGGGGCGACCAGGAGCCGGCGGTAGGTCTCCCGGCGCGAGTAGCCGGAGAGCCGGTTGAACAGGTCGGAGAGGTCCGCGCCCACCTGCTGGTCGGCGGTCAGCAGGCCCAGGTCCTCGTAGAGCCGGGCGGTCTTGGGGTGGTAGTTGCCGGTGCCGACGTGGGAGTACCGGCGCAGCATGTCGCCTTCCTGGCGGACCACCAGCGAGAGCTTGCAGTGCGTCTTCAGGCCGACCAGGCCGTAGACGACGTGGCAGCCGGCCTCCTCCAGCTTCCTCGCCCACTTGATGTTGGCCTGCTCGTCGAAGCGGGCCTTGATCTCCACCAGGACGAGGACCTGCTTGCCGGACTCGGCGGCGTCTATCAGGGCGTCGACGATCGGGGAGTCGCCGGAGGTGCGGTAGAGCGTCTGCTTGATCGCCAGTACGTCGGGGTCGGCGGCGGCCTGCTCCAGGAACGCCTGGACGGAGGTGGAGAAGGAGTCGTAGGGGTGGTGGAGGAGGACGTCGCGGGTCCGCAGGGCCGCGAAGATGTCGGGTGCGGAGGCGGACTCCACTTCGGCCAGGTCACGGTGGGTGCCGGCGACGAACTTGGGGTACTTCAGCTCGGGCCGGTCCAGGGCGCCGATGCCGAAGAGGCCGGTGAGGTCGAGCGGGCCGGGCAGCGGGTAGACCTCGGCGTCGGAGATCTTCAGCTCCTGGACGAGCAGGTCGAGGACGGCGGGGTCGATGGACTCCTCGACCTCCAGCCGGACCGGAGGCCCGAAGCGCCGCCGCATCAGCTCCTTCTCCAGGGCCTGGAGGAGGTTCTCCGCGTCGTCCTCCTCGACCTCCAGGTCCTCGTTGCGGGTGACCCGGAACATATGGTGCGCGCGCACCTCCATGCCCGGGAACAGCTCCTCCAGGTGGGCGGCGATGACGTCCTCGATGGGGACGTAGCGCTGCGGGGAGGCCTCCAGGAAGCGGGAGAGCAGCGGCGGCACCTTGACTCGCGCGAAGTGGTCGTGGCCGCTGACCGGGTTGCGCACCACGACGGCCAGGTTCAGCGAGAGTCCGGAGATGTACGGGAAGGGGTGCGCCGGGTCGACCGCCAGTGGGGTGAGCACCGGGAAGATCTGCTGGCGGAAGAGGGTGAACAGCCGGGACTGTTCCTTCTCGGTCAGCTCCGGCCAGCGGATCAGGTGGATGCCCTGGTCGGCGAGCTCGGGGGCAATGTCCTGCTGGAAGCAGGCGGCGTGCCGGGCCATGAGCTCGCGCGAGCGGGTCCAGATCAGGTCCAGCACCTCGCGGGGCTGGTAGCCGGAAGCGGAGCGGGTGGCCACTCCGGTGGCTATCCGGCGCTTGAGTCCGGCGACCCGGACCATGAAGAACTCGTCGAGGTTGCTGGCGAAGATCGCCAGGAAATTAGCCCGTTCGAGGAGGGGGGTGGCCGGGTCCTCGGCCAGTTCGAGCACCCGCTCGTTGAACGCCAGCCAGCTGCGCTCGCGGTCCAGGAAGCGGTCGCTGGGCAGCTCCGCGCCGTCCGCGCCCACCACGCCCTGGTCCTCGTACGCGTCCGGGTCGGCGTCCAGGTCGGGCTCCAGACCCGGCACCGTCCCCCGAACCGCCTGCGGACGGTGCGCGGCGATGGAGCCCACCGAGGGCTGGGCCGAGGGGCCCGGGCCCTGCGCGGGCTTCGGGGTCGGCTTCTCGGGCTGGACCTGTGCCTGAGCGCTGGGCTGCTGGTTCATGGCCTTATTGTTCCGCGTTCCGGGGGTTCCAGGCGCGTCAGGAGGTGGGGGCGCGAGATGAAGCCGTGTTTTCGGGACGTTCGACACAGCGGGCTGCATTCACCGATGCTCGCAAGTGACCTTGAATCGCCGGTAACGCGGATATGGCGGCCAGGCAAGCGGGGTACTACGGCGAGGCGCACGGGCCCGCCGGGCACGGGGCCGGGCGGGGCCTGCGGGGCCAGGTGACGCCTGCGGGCCGGGTGGTCCGTACGGACGGCCGTGGGGTGCCTCCCCTTCGGCGGGCACCGCTACACGCTCCGTTATGCAGGCGAAATACTTTCAGGATCAACCAAGTCGGGTGGGGTGCCACCCGTCCCGGCCGCCAGCCTTCCCCGCCGCCACCCGGGCGGGCGGAGGCCGGTGACGCTCAGTCGCTGAGGGCGAGGTGGATGCCGAAGCCGGCGATCGCCGTCCCGCTGATCCGGTCGAGGATCCGGCGCGCCGAGGGGCGTTGCAGGGTGCCGCGGAGCGCACCGGCGCAGGCGATCAGCACGCCCGACCAGAGCGAGGCGAGCAGGATGTGCACACCGGCCAGCAGGGTGCCGGTCATCAGGTGCGTGGCGCCGGCCGGAACCAGCTGCGGCAAAACGGCCATGTAGAAGGCGCCCACCTTCGGGTTGAGCAGGTTCGTCACGGCGCCTTGGCGCCAGCCTCCGGCGAAGCCGTCCGCGACGTCCGGGGCGTCCGGGGCCGCCGGCTCCTTGGGCCCTGTCGACCCAGCGGCGTCGGACGGGGCGCCCTTCGCCCCGGATCGTCGGCGCAGCGTCGGCAGCAGCATCCGGCCGCCCATCCACACCAGGTACGCCGCCCCCGCCCAGCGGAGCACCGTGTAGGCGAGGTGGGAGGCGGTCAGCACGGCGGTGACACCGAGCGAACTGAGTACTCCCCAGACGAGGGTGCCGGTCTGGATACCGAGGACCACGCCCCAGGCGCGGTTGCGACGGCCCAGGGCGGCGGTGCGCAGGATGAGGGCGGTGTCGAGGCCGGGGGTGAGGGTCAGGAGTCCCGCAATCAGCGCGAACGACCCCAGTGCGGAGGCGGTGACCATGGACAGTCACTGTACCGCCGGAGACGCCAACTGCCCATTTCCTGCCCGAAATCGGGCAGGAATCTCTTGTAGCATCGGGTGAATGACCTACACGGTGGGAACGGTGGAGCGCATCTGGCGGTATCCGATCAAGTCGACGGGGGGCGAACGGCTGGTGCGGGCGGAGGTCGACGCCCGCGGCCTGGTCGGCGACCGGCTGTTCGCGGTGCGCGACGGCGAGGGGAAGTTCGGCTCGGGGAAGAACACCCGGCGCTTCCGCCGGATGCCCGGTCTCCTCCAGTTGCGCTCCCGCTACCCCGACGGGCCGGAGCAGCAACCCGAGTTGCTGGATCCGCACGGGGCGGCCGTCGTGGACGCCACTGCCTACCTCCGCCGGTACCTCGGCCGGGACGACGTCGAACTCGCCCGCGAGCAGGCGGTCTCGCACTTCGACCAGCTCCCCCTCAGCGTATTGACCACCGCCACCCTCGACTGGGCGCGCACGGCCGTTCCCGGTGTCCCGGTCGACGAGCGGCGTTTCCGGCCGAACCTCCTGATACGCACCCCGCCGGGCACCCGCCCGTTCGTCGAGGACGACTGGTTCGGATGCACGGCGCGGATCGGCAGCGCCCTGTGCGTGGAGTTCGTGCGCTCCAGCGAGCGGTGCGTCATGGTCAACGAGGCCCAACAGGATCTGCCCCGTTCCCCGTTGGTGCTGCGCGCTGTCGCCACGGCGCATGACACCCGGCTCGACGCCCTGGCCACGGTGGTGGCGCCCGGTCCGGTGCGTTCCGGGGACACCGTCGCTCTGCTGTGACCGGGCCGTTGCCCGCGCGCTTACCCGCCCGCCGCGGGTCAGCCGTGCCGGCGCCGCATCACCCGGAAGGCGAACACGGTCAGCGCCGCCGCCAGAGCCACCACGAGTCCGGCCTCGATCCAGGCCAGCGGCCAGTGGTGGGACACCGGGTGCTGGTCCAGGTACTGGCTGGTCACCCCGTGCCGGCGCAGGCAGGCGGAGAAGTCCCCCGCGCCGCACTCCAGGTCCACGTCGGTCAGGCGGGCGCCGGAGCCGGTGAGGTAGCCCTGCCCCTGCACCCAGCTGCTGTCCGGCACCTGAACCGCCTTGTCACGAGGGAACTCGACGGTCGTCACCGGCAGCAGAAACCGCCTCAGCAGCTGGAAGAGGGACTGCAGCACGATCATGGCGGCCAGCGTGACGGCCATCGACGTCACCGTGCGGCGCAGCCGCAGACCGATCAGCGTGCCGACCGCCAGGCCCAGCAGCGCATAGGCGACCGGCACCGGGCCGAGCGAGTGGAAGCCCAGCAGGGAGTACCAGTAGGAGCCGGAGACCTCGTCGCCGCCGACCTGCCAGAGCCAGCTGAAGGCGACGGAGAGCACCGACGTCGCGGCGAACACGCACGCCGCGGGCACCGCGAGCTTCGCCGCGAGCCAGCGCAGCGGACCGACGGACTGCGTTAGCACCAACTGGTGGGTACCGGACTCCAGTTCGCGGGCGATGAGCGGGGCGCCGAGGAAGACCCCGATCAACGTGGGCAGCAGCGTCAGACCGAGTTCGACGAGCCGCAGCGAGGAGCTGTAAGCGGCGCGGAAGGCGATGACCGCGTCCTGGGTGCCCTCGCAGCGCGGCACCAGGGAGATCATGGAGCACCCGGCGAGGTGGTGCTGGTCGATATACCCGGCCATCCGGCCGCGCAGGACCACGCACCAGACCGCCGCCGCGGCCGCGCCGGCGAGCAGCACCCCCAGGATCAGCCGGTGCTGCCGCCAGGTCAGCCAGACCGCCCCGCGCAGCGGGGTGCGGCCGGCCCCCTTCCGGCCGACCCCATTCCGGCCGTCGCCCTGCTCCGCGGCGGGTCCGGGGCCGTTCTCCCCGAGTCGTGCCGTGCTGGTCATGCCGCCGCTCCCTTGCTGCTGGTGTGGTGGTGGTGCCGGATGGCTGGTGCGCCGCCCGGGGTGCCCGGAAGGCCGGGCGTTCCGTTGCGCGGTATGCCGGGGATGCCGGGCCGGCCGCTGGGCCGGCCGTACGCCCGCGGGGAGACCGGCTCGGCGCTCGGCGCGATCAACGCGGGCGCGTCCGGGGCCCGCAGGTACCCGAGCAGCAGCTCCTCCAGGGACGGCTCGGCCACCTCCCAGGGGCCCGGGACGAGCCGCCCCTTCCGCCGGACGACCGCGGTGAAATGACGCCCCGCCAGCTGCGTTTCGATCACGGTGTGGGCGGCGATCTCCGGCGGCAGTGCGCCGCCCCGGCACTCCCCCATCACCAGCGCGTGCGCCCCGATGACGTCATCGGCCTCGCCCGCCAGCCGCACCCGGCCGCCGCCGAGCACCAGCAGGTAGTCGCAGAGCCCGTCCAGGGCGGCGAGCAGCCGCGAGGACAGTACGACGGTGCTGCCGCGCTCGGCCGCCTGGGCCAGCAACAGGGCGGCCACCTGGTGCCGGGCGAGCGGATCGAGGCCGTCCAACGGCTCGTCGAGCAGCAGGAGTTCGGGGTCCCTGGCGAAGGCCAGGGCGAGCGCGAGGCGGATGCGCTGCCCGCCGGTGAGCGCGCCGGCCCGGGCGTCCAGGGGAAGCCGGCCCTCCCGCACGATCCGTTCGGCGCGGGCGGCGTCCCAGTGCCCGGGGTTGAGTGCGCGGCCCATCCGGAGCGTCTCGGCGACCGTCAGCCGCGGGTAGAGCGGCACGCCCTGGGTGACATGGGCGACCCGGGCGCGGCCGGCGGGGGTGGCAGGGCTGTCGCCGTGGATCCGAACGGTCCCCTCGGTGGGGCGGGCCAGCCCGGAGGCCAGGGAGAGCAGGGTGCTGATGCCGGATCCGGCGGGGCCGGTCAGGGCGCAGATCCGACCGGCCGGCAGCCGGAAGGTGCAGTCGCGCAGTGCCCAGCGGCGGCGGTACCGCCTGCCCAGACCGACCGCCTCGACGGCGGTGCGCCCCGAGGCCCGGCCGGCCCTTCCCCCATTGACCACCGTCGGTGTCGCCATCCCCACGCCCCCTGCCCCGCCCCTCATCATTCCACTAATTAAGTAGTGGAAGGGTGAGGGAAGTCGGGTGCACCTGTCAACCTCCGCTCCTTAGGCTGACCGCGTGTCTACGCCCGCCACGCCTCCCGCGCCCACCCCGCCGCCGCTGCCGTACTCCCCCGCGTACCCGATCCGTACCGCCCGGCTGGACCTGCGGCCGGTCACCGCCGACGACTTCCCCGCGATCCACGCCTACCAGCGGCTCCCGGAGGTCTGCCGCTACCTCTACTGGGGCCCGCTCGACGAGGCGGGCTCCCGCACCTCCGTCGCCACCAAGTCCACCCGCACCACGCTGCGCGCCTCCGGCGACGTCCTTCAGCTCGCCGTGGTGGTCCGCGGGACCGGAACCCTCGTCGGCGACGTCACCTTCGTGCTGACCAGCCAGGCACACCGCCAGGGCGGCATCGGCTATGTCTTCCACCCCGACCACTCCGGCCACGGCTACGCCACCGAGGCCAGCCGGGCGCTGCTGAAGCTGGGCTTCGAGGAGCTGGGACTGCACCGCATCCAGGCCGAGTTGGACGGCCGCAACACCGCCTCGGCCCGGCTCCTGGAGCGGCTGGGGATGCGCCGCGAGGGCCATCTGCGGGAGAACGAGTTCCTCGACGGCGAGTGGACCGACGAGGTCATCTACGCGCTGCTCGCACGCGAGTGGCGGGCGCAGCAGCAGTGAGGGACCGCCGCCTGCGGCAGCGGTGCGGGCCGCCCTCGGCAACCGTGCGGCACGGCCCCGACCAGCCATAACGTTCGGCCCGGACCGGCCATGACGTTCACCCCGGGCCGGCCATGACGTCCGCCGTGGAAGACGGCCCGGAACGGCGGAGCGGGGCGGACCGCCGAAGGTCCGCCCCGCTCCGCTCCGCCGCCGCTCCCGGCGCCTCAGCTCTCCGAGCAGTACGTCAGGTCTCCGAGCGGCACCTCAGGTCTCCGAGCGGCACCTCAGGTCTCCGAGCGGTACATCAGGTCCGTCTCGTGGGTGACGAACCCCATCCGCTCGTACACCGACACCGCCGCCGCATTGTCCGCGTCCACGTACAGCATCGCCGTCGGCAGCCCCTGCCCGGCCAGGTGGCGCAGTCCGACCGAGGTCAACGCCTTGCCCAGGCCGCCGCCCTGGGAGCCCGGCCGCACCCCGAGCACATAGACCTCACCGAGGCCCTCGTCGGCGTGCACCTTGGTCCAGTGGAAGCCGACCAGCCGGCCCGCCTGCTCCGCCAGGAAGAAGCCCTTGGGGTCGAACCACGCCTCGGCCTTGCGGTCGTCCAGGTCGCGCTGGGTCAGCGAGCCCTGCTCGGGGTGGTGGGCGAAGGCCTCCGCGTTCACCTCCAGCCACGCCGCGTCGTCCGTGCCCGGCTGGAAAGTCCGTACGGACACGCCCTCGGGCAGCACCGGCTCGGGCAGCTCCAGGTCCGCCAGCGAGCGCCGCATCTGCCGCAGCTCCCGGAACATCGTCAGCCCCAGGGTCTGGGCCAGGTGCCGGGCGGCCGGATGCCCGCCGTGCGCCCAGACCCGCACCCGGCGCCCGGACTGCACCAGCAGCTCACCGCCCAGCGCCCGCCCGTGCCCCCGCCCGCGGAAACCGGGGTGCACCACCAGCTCGGCGGCCGGCGCCTCGACCGGGTCGGTGTCCTCCAGCTGCCCGTAGGCGACCAGTTCCTCGGCGCCCTCCCCGTGGTCTCCGCGGGCGTACACCAGCACATGGCGTACGCCCGGGCGCGCGCCGCCCCGCAGCTGCAGACGCCCCTGCTCGGACACCGCGGGCTGCCCGTCGGTACGCGCGGCCCGCTCGATCAGCGCGAGGGCGGACGCGGCCGCGTCCGGCGCGAGCGCGTCGACCACCTCGATCCTGCGGCCGGTCCGGCCCATCTCCTGTGCAGCGTCAGTCATGTGTGAAGCGTACGACCGGCGGCGGCCTTCCGTCGGGCCGCCACCCGCACCGGCGCCCGCCCCGCCGCCGCTCCCCGGCAACCCGTCCGTAACCGGGAAACCCTGTCGCACTACGCGCGTCGACAATAAGCTGCGGTCCGCTCAGTGACATCCGGGAGGGGACCACATGCCAGCGACACCGCAACGGCGCCGCAGAATCAGCAGATTGACCATCGGGACCGCCGTGCTGGCCACCGCCGCGACGGCCGCCGTCACCGCCGCCGCCCTGCCGGCGGGCGCGGACACCGGCCACCGGGACCGCTCCGGCCGCACCGTTGACGTCCAGCTGCTCTCCTTCAACGACTTCCACGGCAACCTCGAACCGCCGCAGGGCTCCTCCGGCACGGTCGAGGAGCTCCAGCCGGACGGCACCAAGAAGACCGTCCCGGCCGGCGGCGTGGAGTACCTGGCGCAGTCCCTGCGCACCGCCCGCAAGGGCCACCCGTACTCGGTCACCGCGGCGGCCGGCGACCTGGTCGGCGCCAGCCCGCTGCTCTCCGGGCTCTTCCACGACGAGCCCACCATCGAGGCCATGAACAAGCTGGGCCTGGACGTCACCTCCGTCGGCAACCACGAATTCGACGAGGGCCGCGCGGAGTTGACCCGGCTGCAGAAGGGCGGCTGCCACCCGAAGGACGGCTGCTACCAGGACGGCCGGAAGTACCAGGGCGCCGACTTCCCCTACCTCACCGCGAACGTCACCGACGACAAGACCGGCAAGCCGCTGCTGAAGCCGTACACCGTCTGGCGGCACAAGGGCGTCAAGATCGGGTTCATCGGGGTGACGCTGGAGGGCACCCCCGACATCGTCAATGCCGAGGGCATCAAGGGCCTGAAGTTCCACGACGAGGTCGAGACGATCAACAAGTACGCCAAGGTGCTGAACCGCCAGGGCGTCAAGGCGATCGTCGCCCTGATCCACGAGGGCGGGATGCCCGCCTCCACCTCGTACAACTACGACTGCGACAGCCCCGGCCCCGGAATCTCCGGGCCGATCACCGAGATCGCCAAGCATGTGACGCCCGCGGTCGACGCCCTGGTCACCGGCCACACCCACCAGGCCTACGCCTGCACCATCCCCGACCCGTCCGGCCGCCCGCGCACCGTCACCTCCGCCGCGTCCTACGGCAAGCTCTACACCGACACCACGCTGACCTATGACCGCCGCACCCAGGACATCGTGCGCACCCGCGTCAAGGCGCCCGGCGCGGTCAACCACGTCGTGGACCGCACCCAGCCCAAGGCCGCGGACATGACCTCGCTGATCGCCCGCTGGAACAAGCTGGCCGCGCCGGTCGCGGGCCGCCCCGTCGGCCACATCTCCGCCGATATCGCCGGCCGCGGCGCGAACGCCCCCGAGGCCCCGCTCGGCGACGTCATCGCCGACGCCCAGCTCGAAGCCACCAAGGCGTCCGACAAGGGCGGCGCCCAGCTCGCCCTGATGAACCCCGGCGGCATCCGCTCCGACCTCGCCTTCAAGGCCTCCGGCTCGGAGGGCGACGGGGTGGTCACCTACGGCGAGGCGTTCACCGTCCAGCCGTTCACCAACATGATGAACGTCGTCGACCTCACCGGCGCCCAGCTGCTGGCCGCCCTCCAGCAGCAGGTCAGCGGCCCCAACGAGGCCTCCCCCAAGATCCTCCAGGTCTCCCAGGGGCTCACCTACACCCTCGACATGACCAAGAAGGGCGCCGACCGCGTCGTCAAAAACTCGGTGAAGCTGGGCGGCGCCGCCCTGGACCCGGCCAAGACCTACCGCGTCGCGATGAACGAGTTCCTGGCCGGCGGCGGCGACGGCTTCCCCGCCTTCAAGGACGGCAAGAACAAGTACGTCGGCCCCTCCGACCTGGACGCCCTCACCGCCTACCTGACCGCCCACTCCTCGGCGGACCACCCCCTCACCCCGCCGAAGGCGGACCGCATCACCGTGGTGAAGTAGCCCGTCCCACCCGGCCGCGTCCCCCTCCGGCAGCCCCCGCCTCCGCCGTGTGGCGGAGCCGACCGCGCCCGGAGGGGGACGCGGCCGGTCGGCCGGTCCCCAGCGCGGGGGGGGCTCCACCAGCGGGAGCTGCGCGCGCCGGTCAGGAGAAGTCGGCGGCGTGGTCCTCCGCCCACTGGGCGAAGGTGCGGGCCGGGTGGCCGGTGACCTTCTCGACGGCGTCGGTGACCGGGAAGGGCGGGGCCTCGACCGTCCCGCCGAACATCCGGACCAGCTCCAGCGCGGCCTCCTTGGGCAGGTGCGGCCCGGCCATCGCCTCGGCGGCCGCCTCCTCGGAGATCTGCTCGACCCGGGTCTCCCGGCCGATCGCCCGGCCGATCGCGGCGACCTGGTCGGCGACGGTCATCGCCGCCGGGCCGGTGACGGTGTAGGCCCGGCCCTGGTGGGTGCCGCTGCGGTCCAACAGGGCGACCGCGGCGACGTCCGCGAGGTCCGCCTCGTGGACCGGGACGCCCTGGGCGCCGGGGTGGGCGTCGCGCACCACACCGGTGGCGCGGATCGCCGGGGCCCAAGCGAGGGCGTTGGTGGCGTAGTTGGCGCCCCGTACGAAGGTCCACTCCAGGCCGGAGTCGCGGACGGCACGCTCCAGGTTGGCGTGCATCCGGGCGATGAAATCGGGCTGGTCGGGGTCGGCGTCGTCGGTCGCCATCGAGGAGTTGAAGACGATCCGCCGGACGCCGGCCGTCACCGCGGCGTCGACCGTTCGGGCCGCGGCCCGCTCGCCGCCGGCCGCGAGGTTGAGGAAGAGGGCGTCGGCGCCGGCCAGCAGCGGGACGAGGTCCGCGGCACCGCTCAGGTCGGCGCGCACCACCTCGGCGCCGGCCGGCAGCCCGGCGCGTTCCGGGTCGCGGGTCAGCGCGCGGACCGCGACGCCGTCCGCGAGGAGCCGTTCGACGAGCCTGCGGCCGATGTTGCCGGTCGCTCCGGTTACCACGATCATCAGGGCATCTCCCAGGAGAAGAACGGTCGTTCGGTGGTTGCCGGGCACGGACCCCGAAGGGGAGCAACGGGCCGGGTCCACGGGCATTCCATCGGCCGGTCGCGGCTCCCGCCTGAGCGGAGGGGCGCGGCCGGGCCGGAGAAGTCGCCGTCGCGGCGGGCAACCGGCCGCTTCTGCACGAGGTATGACGGTAGTTCAGTCGGTATCATGAGGGAGGCAATTTTTCGCCAAGAGCAACGAGGCGACTGTTAACTAGCCGACATACCCCCGGTTCAACTTGCGTTCGAGGGTCCCGCTCGTGGTGGGATGTACGGATGCGAACCCCCATACGCATATCTTCGCCCTCGCCCACCGGTGCCGCGCCCACGTCCGCCGCACCGGGCTCCGGGGACGACTCCACGGGCGACACCAGAAGGCTCGCGCGCGTCAACCCGTACGCGGATCTGGCCGCCCTCGCCGACCCGGACCCGGAGACGGGAACCGGGTCGGAGTACGACGGGTTCGACGTCCCCGGCCCCACCCGCCGGCGCACCTACCTCAACGAACGCGACGACAGCGATGACCCGTTGGGCCTGGGGCTGCGCCCGGACGACGAGGACGAGACCTGGGCGAAGCCCAACCACCGCCGCAAGAAGCGCGGCATCAGCCGCTTCGCGGCCGTCCCGATCACCCTGAAGCTGCTGGTGGCGGTCGTGGTGTGCACCGCGTTCCTCGCCCTCGGCGACCGCTTCGCGGTGCTCTACGCGCAGAACGCCGCCGCCAAGAAGATCAAGGACGCGCTGCATCTGAACGCCACCCCCGAGGTGGAGATCGCGGGCTTCCCGTTCCTGACGCAGGTCCTGGACAAGCGGGTGGACCAGGTCAAGGTCTCCATCCCCGACGTGGCCGCCGACCGGGTCTCACTGGCGAAGTTCGACGCGAC
This sequence comes from Streptomyces sp. NPDC020742, assembly GCF_040641675.1. NCBI lineage: Bacteria > Bacillati > Actinomycetota > Actinomycetes > Kitasatosporales > Streptomycetaceae > Streptomyces > Streptomyces sp. NPDC020742. The sequence goes on along the minus strand of NZ_JBFAEA010000013.1, from coordinate 7,634 downwards.
CGCGAAGGACATCCGGATCGACGGCGACCTGCCGGACTCCATCAAGGGCGCCACCATCGGCACCATGAACGGCACCGTGCTGCTCGCCTTCGACGATATGAACCGCGAACTGGGCGCCTCGCAGGTGAAGTTCAGCGAGATGGGCCCCAACGCGGTCCGGGCGGTCGGGCAACTGCCGGTGGCCGGGCATGACTTGCGGGTGCACGCCGAGGCGCGCATCCAGCAGACCGGCGACCGCGGCATCTCCACCGACATCAGCAAGATGCGCCTGGACATCGGTGACCTCGCCGTCTACCGCCCCGGCACCGGCAAGGAGGAGGGCCTGCGGCTGACCCACAAGGCCGCCGCCGACCTCAGCCGCGAGGCCGCCAAGGCCAAGGCGATGCTGGGCATCCCGGCGATCGTGGACCGGATCGGGATCCCCCGGCAGTACGTCCAGGAGGCGCTGCGCAGCGACGACAAGCTGCACCAGCTGACCGGCTCGCCGCGCTTCGTGCACGACCTGATGAAGGTCAACCTCGTCGATGTGGTGGCGGACCACCCCTGGCTGCTGCAGAAGGTCGGCATCGACCCGAAGATCCTCGGCACCCTGACCGGGCTCACCAAGCCCCAGCTCGCCGACCGGCTGTCGCTCTCCTTCCAGCTGCCCAAGATGCCCGGTGACGTCCGGCTGCGGCACATCTCCGTGGAGCGGGACGGCATCCGCGCCGAGCTGTCGGGGTCGGAGCTGCCGTTCGGGGACTCGGCGAAGAAGAAGGGGTGAGGACGGGGGCGTAGCCCCGTACGGGCACCGGCCACCGGGCGCCGACCACCGGTCGCCGGGCGCCGGGTTGCCGATTGCCGGATTGCCGGCTTGGGGTGCCGGGTTCCCGCCCTCGGGCTGCGGGCTCCGGGCCCCGGGGACGGGCCGCCGGGGCGCTCCGGCGGCCGGGCCCCGGGCGCCACGGGTTCCGCTGGGGAAGCGCCCCCGAGGACGGGCCGCCGGGGCGCTCCGGCGCCGGACCTCAGCCCGCCCGCCCCGGCTGCGCCGGCGGCTCCTGGGGCGTCCCGGGTGGCGGGGTCGGCGCACCGGGCAGGGTCAGCACCGCCTCGGTGCCGCCCAGGTCCACGGACCGCAGCCGGACCGCTCCGCCCGCCTGCTCCGCCGTGCGCGCCACGATCGACAGCCCCAGGCCGCTGCCGGGCAGGCTGCGGGCGGACGGCGAGCGCCAGAACCGCTCGAAGACGTGCGGCAGTTCGTCCTGCGGGATGCCGGGCCCGTGATCGCGTACGGTCAGCTCACCGCCGGACAGCCGGACCTCGACGCTGCCGCCGGACGGGCTGAACTTCACCGCGTTGTCCAGCAGGTTGACCACCGCCCGCTCCAGCCCGGCCGGCTCGGCCCGTACGTACCAGGGCTCGATCTGCGCGGTGAGGGTCAGCGACGGCCCGCGCAGCCGGGCCCGCTCCAGCGCCGAGCCGACGATCTCGTGCAGCGCCACGACCTCGACGGCGCTCGGCCCGGGCGCCGGCGGCCGGGACAGCTCCTGCAGGTCGCCGATCAGCGCCGCCAGCTCCCCCATCTGCGCCTTCACCGACGTCAGCAGCGCCTCCTTGTCGGCGGCCGGGATCGGGCGGCCGGAGCGTTCGCTGCGCACCAGCAGGTCGATGTTGGTCCGCAGCGAGGTCAGCGGCGTCCGCAGCTCATGGCCGGCGTCCGCGATCAGCTGCTGCTGGAGGTCGCGGGAGGCAGCCAGGGCCGCGGTCATCGCGTTGAAGGACCGGGACAGCCGGGCGATCTCGTCCTCGCCGTCCACCGGGATGCGGATGGTCAAGTCCTGGGTCCGGGCGACGTGTTCGACGGCACCCGTGAGCCGGTCCACCGGTTTGAGGGCCGCGCGGGCCACCCACAGGCCGGCGGTGGCCGCCCCCAGCACCCCGACGCCGGCGACGATCAGCAGCACCAGCGCGAGCTGGTTGAGCGGGTCGGTGACCTGCTTCATGGGCACCGCGACCGAGATCGCCAGCCGGTTGCCCTGGGCGTCGGTGAGCGGGCCGGTGTAGGGCCGGGTCCACACCCGCATCTCGGCGCCGTTCTCGGCCCGGGCGGTGTGCAGCGTGCTCGCCACCCGTCCGGCGGCCACCGCGGTGTCCGCGCGCTGGGCGGGGATCGGCGACGACTCCGGCGAGGTGCAGACCGAGCCGCCCGCGGAGACCAGCTGGATGGTGTACGGCGTGGGCGGGAAGTGCGCCCCGTCCGGGTCGCCGCAGTAGGCGCTGAGCGCCTGCGCATAGCCCGGGTTCACCTCGACGCTGCTGAGCTGCGCGTCGAGCTGCTCGGTCAGCCGGTCACGGGTGATCAGCCAGCAGGCGGCGGCCGAGAGCGCCACCGCGAAGGCGACCGCCACCGCGGTGAGCATCGCCAGCCGGGAGCGCAGCGGCAGCTGCCGGAAGCGGGCCATCGGGCCCGAGGGGCGCCCGCCGGTGGGAGAGGCCCCGCCCGTGGGCGGGGTCCCGCCGGTGGGAGGGGTCCCGCCTGAGTGAAGGGTCCCGCCGGTGCTCATTCCGCCCCGCCCTCCGCGCGCAGGACGTAGCCGACCCCGCGCACCGTGTGCACCAGCCGCGGCTCGCCGCCGGCCTCGGTCTTGCGGCGCAGGTACATCACATACACATCGAGCGAGTTGGAGGTGGGCTCGAAGTCGAAGCCCCAGACGGCCTTGAGGATCTGCTCACGGGTGAGGACCTGGCGCGGATGGGCGAGGAACATCTCCAGCAGGGTGAACTCCGTACGGGTCAGCTCCACCTGCCGGCCGCCCCGGGACACCTCCCGCGTCGACAGGTCCATCCGCAGATCGGCGAAGCTCAGCGTCTCGCCCTCCTCGGGCTGGGCACCGGTGGCCGCCGGGTAGGAGCTGCGGCGCAGCAGCGCGCGGATCCGGGCGAGCAGCTCGTCCAGTTCGAAGGGCTTGACCAGGTAGTCGTCGGCGCCGGCGTCGAGCCCGGTGACGCGGTCGCCGACGGTATCCCGGGCGGTCAGCATCAGGATCGGTACGGTCACCCCGCTCGCCCGCAGCCGGCGGGCGGCGGTCAGCCCGTCCATGCGGGGCATCAGGACGTCCAGCACGATCAGTTCGGGGTCGTAGGACGCGACCTTCTCCACCGCGTCCAGACCGTCGACCGCCTGCTCGGTCCGGTAGCCCTCGAAGGCGAGCGAGCGCTGCAGGGCCTCGCGGACCGCGGGCTCGTCGTCGACGATCAGGATGCGGGCGGGCTGGTCACCGTGCTCGGCGGGGCTCATGTGCGTGGTTACCTCGGAGGGGTACGGAACGGACGGCTGGTGCCTTCAGCCTTGCACGCCGGGGCGCGGCGCGGAGGCTCAGACGCCGCTGTTGCCGCCGCCGCTCCCGCCGTCCCGCAGCCCGTCCAGATCGGCCTTGACGGTGTTGATCGGGATGGCGAAGCCCAGGCCGACGCTGCCCGCGGTGCTGCTCGACGCCGAACTCGGCGAGTACATCGCGGAGTTGATGCCGATGATCTGGCCCTGCATATTGATCAGCGCGCCACCGGAGTTGCCGGGGTTGAGCGAGGCGTCGGTCTGGATGGCCTTGTAGGAGGTCTTGGACGAGCCGGTGTCGCCGTTGTACTGGTTGCCACCGAACTCGAACGGCCAGCCGCCGCCGTCGTCCGGATTGCCCTGCTGCTGGCGCCGGCCCTCCTCCTTGGGAACGGTCACATCCCGGTTGAGGGCGGAGACGATACCGCTGGTCACCGAGCCGGTGAGGCCCTCGGGCGAGCCGATCGCCACGACCTGGTCGCCGACCGAGAGCTTGTCGGAGTCGCCGAGCGAGGCGGCGGTCAGGTCCTTGGCGCCCCGCACCTTGATCAGCGCCAGGTCCTTGGCGGGGTCGGTGCCGACGACCGTGGCGGTCTTCCGGCTGCCGTCGCTGAAGGTGACGGTCACGGTGTCCGCGCCGGAGACCACGTGGTTGTTGGTGACGATCTCGCCGCTGCTGGTGACCACGACGCCGGAGCCGGTGGACTCCCCGCCCGTAGTCCGGGCCTTGATCTCCACGATCGCCGGGCTGACCGCCTTGGCCACCCCCGAGACGCCGCTGCCGCTGTTCTTGCCCGCGTTGACCAGCGGGGTGGAGACGCTGTTCTGGCTCTGCCCGGTGGTCGCCCCGGCAATCAGAGCCGCGCTGCCGCCGCCGATGAGTCCCGAGGCCAGGGCCACCGCCGCGATCAGGGCGACCGGCCGGCGGGCCCGGCCGCGCCGCGGCTCGGACGGTCCGGCGGGCCCGGGGGCGTACGGCGGGGGCGGCGGAACCGCCGGTCCGCCGCCGCCCGGGTATGCGCCGTGCGCGCTGCCGTAGTCGGTGCCGTAGTGGGCGGCCTGGTCAGCGCCGTGGTCGGCGCCGTAACCGTACGGCCGGTCCTGGGGCATCTCATCGCCGCTTCGGCGGTAGCTCTGGGTCATGTGATGACCATGCGGCCGGTCCATGAGAACCGCCTGAGAACGCCCTGAGAGACCCAACAGAAGTAGGTATGCCCGGTATAAGGACTGCCCCGCGCATCCGGTCGTGCGCCGTCACCCGGCCGTCCCCCCAGGCCCGCACCCGCCGCCCGGCACCGCCCTGCCACCCCGCCGCCCGGCAACGCCCCGCCGTCTGGCCGCCCGGGAACGGCCCACCGCCCGGCCGCGTCCCTCGCCCGGCCGCGTCCCGCCGTCCGGTCAGTCCCGACAGCCGCAGGACTGCCGTACGACCAGCCGCGACGGGAACTGCCGCAGCCGCTCCCGCCGGGAGCCGACCACCCGCAGCCCGTCGTCCAGCACCAGATCGACCGCGGCCCGGGCCATCGCCTCACGGTCGGAGGCGACGGTGGTCAGCGGCGGATCGGTGAGCGCGGCCTCCTTGACGTCGTCGAAGCCGGCCACCGCCAGCTCGCCCGGCACATCGATCCGCAGCTCACGGGCGGCCCGGAGCACACCGATCGCCTGGTCGTCGGTCGCGCACATGATGGCCGGCGGCCGGTCCGGGCCGGCCAGCAGCTTCAGCGCCACCTGGTAGGCGTCATAGCGGTTGTAGGCCGCTTCGAAGTAACGCCCCTCCGGTGACTTCCCCGACTCCAGCATGGCCCGGCGCCAGCCCTCGACGTGGTCGGTGACCGGGTCGCCGGACTTCGGGGTCTCCTCCGTACCGCCGAGGAAGGCGACGTAGGGGTGACCGTGCTCCAGCAGGTGTCGGGTCGCCAGCTGGGCGCCCCAGATGTCGTCCGTCATCACCGCGACGTCGTCGATGGCGTCCGGCCGGCGGTGCAGCAGCACCACCCGGGCGTCCCAGGCGTCGATCTCGGCGGCGGCGTGCTCACTGGGGCCCTGGCTGATCAGGATCAGCCCGGCCACCCGCATCCCGAGGAACGCGCGCAGATAGTGCACCTCGCGCTCGTCGAGGTAGTTGGCGTTGCCGACCAGCACCATCTTCCCGCGCTCGGCGGCGGCCTGTTCGACCGCGTGCGCCATCTCCGCGAAGAACGGCTGCCGGGTGTCCGGCACGATCAGGCCTATGAGGTCGGTACGGCGGGACGCCATCGCCTGGGCGACGCGGTCCGGCCGGTAGCCGAGCTCCTTGATGGCGGCGAGCACCCGCTCGCGCGTGGCCGGGGCGACCGGCCGGGGTCCGTTGTTGATGACGTAACTGACAACGGCGGTGGACGTACCCGCCAGTCTTGCCACATCATCCCGCGTCACCTTGGCCACGCGCGGCAGTCTACGCGGGTGGGCCGCCGGGCCCTACCGGCTGGCGGCGGGTACGTCCGCGGAGTCCGCGCGGGCCGTGGCCGGGGTCCCGGCGCCGTTGCCGTCCTTGCCCGCGCGCCCCTTCGCCGCGCCTCCGCCGCCGGCCGCGTCCGCCGCCTTCGCCGCGCCCTCCTTGGCCGCGGACTCGCCCGCCCGCTCCGCCTTCTCCGGCGTGACGAAGCGGTAGCCGACGTTGCGGACCGTGCCGATCAGCGACTCGTGTTCGGGGCCGAGCTTGGCGCGCAGCCGCCGGACGTGCACATCGACCGTGCGGGTGCCGCCGAAGTAGTCGTAGCCCCAGACCTCCTGGAGCAGTTGGGCGCGGGTGAAGACCCGGCCCGGATGCTGCGCCAGGTACTTCAGCAGCTCGAACTCCTTGAAGGTCAGGTCCAGGACCCGCCCCTTGAGCTTGGCGCTGTACGTCGCCTCGTCCACCGACAGATCACCGTTGCGGATCTCCATCGGGCCGTCGTCGGTGGTGATCTGCTGGCGGCCCATCGCCAGGCGCAGCCGCGCCTCGACCTCGGCGGGGCCGGCGGTGTCCAGCATGACGTCGTCGACGCCCCAGTCCGCGGTGACGGCGGCCAGGCCGCCCTCGGTGACGACCAGGATCAGCGGGCAGCCGGGGCCGGTGGACCGCAGCAGCTGACAGAGGGAGCGGACGTGCGGGAGGTCGCGGCGGCCGTCGATCAGTATGACGTCGGCACCGGGGGTGTCGATCAGAGCCGGGCCTTCGGCAGGGGCCACCCGCACGCTGTGCAGCAGCAGGCCGAGCGCGGGGAGCACCTCCGTCGACGGCTGGAGTGCGTTGGTCAGCAGCAGGAGCGAACTCACCTCCGACCACCTGCCCGGTCCTCGGCGCCTTCCACCCTGATCTGCTCGCGGTCCTGCCTGCTTCGCTCGCCCATGACGTCTGGTTCCTCCTCGGTCCCTGCGACGGGGCATCTCCCGGCCCTGGCCGGGGGAGTCTGCGGCACTGCTTCGTACGGGGTCCTCGCAGCCACACGCAGTGGTGGCTGAAAGCACAAAAGGACCCGGGGGCAACGCTGCCCGGATCCTTCTTGCCCAGCAGAATAGCTCACATGACTTCCGGACCCGAGGCCGATTTTGCACGTTCTTGTGTTCCGTCGATCACTTCGAGTGGTCATCGCGTGTTTCCGTTGACGACCCGCGGAGTCTGATTCCGGGCCACCCGCACCCCCGGGAAACCCCCTGCTGAAGCGGATCCGGCCACCCCCGGCGCCGACCCCCGCGACCCTCCGCGCCCGGCCGCGCCGGTCCCCGCGCACGGCGCCCGCCGGCCCCTCCGCGCGCCCCGCACTTTTTTGCCCGGCCACCGCATCGTCCCAGCATGCGGACCTGATCACGCTCGCTTTCCGGGCCCTCCCGGCCGACCAGGGGCCGCTCCACCGCCCACGACCACGAGGCCCTGCCCCCGACCACCGCACTCCGCCGGGCCCGCCCGCGGGGTCGCCACCGGGGCGCCGCCAGGGCCCCCTCGGCTCGCCACCTCCGGCCGGCCCCTGGGCGGCAGGGCCAGCTGCCCCCGTACGACGCTTTACGGCCAGGGGGCGCGCGAGGGGCGCACGGTTGCGCGGCGTCTGCCGGGGCGGCGGGCTTCCCACGTTGTCGGCTGACCCGCCGTGGTGGTTGTTCGCCGGTGGGCCGGCGGCCCGGTTGTTGCCGGCTTTGCCGCCGTGGCCTGGCGGCTGGGTGCTTTCCAACGTTGTCGGCTTTGCCGGCGTGCTTGCTACTCGCCGTTGCGCCTGCGGCGGGCGGGGCCGCTGCGCGGGGCTGTCGGCTGCGGTGGTGGGCCTGCGGGGGTGGGTGTCCAGACTGCTTCGCTTTACGTCTGGAC
>NZ_JBFAEA010000012.1:0-223091 GCF_040641675.1 Streptomyces sp. NPDC020742 | reverse complement strand
AGCGGAAGCCGGGGCGGATCCGCTTGAAGATCCGCGGGACGGTCTCGACGTTGTGGGCGAGCACCTGCGGCCGGGAGGAGAAGACCTCGGCCAGCGCTCGCGGATCTCCGTTGAAGTCGGGGGCCAGTAGCTCCACCTGGGTGCGTCCGCCCTCGCGTGTCGCCGTCATGGCGTGGATCTGCCGGACGGTCTCGGCGTAGAGCCAGGCACCGCCGTCCTCCAGGTCGTCACGGGCGACGCCGGTAATCGTGGCGTAGTTCAGATCCATGGTGACGACGGACTCGGCGACCCGGCGGGGCTCGTCGCGGTCCAGCTCCTGCGGCTTGCCGGTGTCGATGAGGCAGAAGTCGCAGCGGCGGGTGCACTGGTCACCACCGACGAGGAAGCTCGCCTCGCGGTCCTCCCAGCACTCGAAGATGTTGGGACAGCCCGCCTCCTGGCAGACCGTGTGCAGGCCCTCGCTCTTGACCAGGCCCTGGAGGTGGTTGTACTCGGGACCCATTTTCGCCCGGGTCTTGATCCACTCGGGCTTGCGCTCGATGGGGGTCTGGCTGTTCCGGACCTCCAAGCGCAGCATCTTGCGTCCGTCGGGTGCGACAGCAGGCACGTCCGGTACCTCTCTTTGCGCAAACGTGGGTAAGGCGTGGCGAGGCGTGTAAGGAGCATCGCCCGGCGGCTCAGGTTACGCCCACGGGTCTGCCGCAACCGGTGAGATTCGGCCCGGCTGAGGTGGGGTGGCCCGAGGTCCGTGGGGCTGTCCGGGCGTGGTGGTCGTGAGGGGCGGGAGGGCAGGTTTGCGGCGGATCTCTGCGTGCATCTTTGCGTGCATCTTTGCGTGCAGCACGGCTGTTGTGGCGGCCGTGGGGACCGGTTCGTATGCCGGCGGGGGTGTGGTGATGAGGGGCGGCCTTGTTCCAGGCGCGTCCATGGTTTTTGTGTGGCTGTGGGTGCCGTCGGGTCGGTTGTGGTGTCTGGCGTGAAACCGATGCCAATGCGTTCAACCGGCCTCGATCGCCTCGCCTTCGGCGGCAGCTTCGGTGACGGCATCATCAAAACCGGCGCCGCTTCCTACGGGCTTGCCACACCCCGGGACCGTTCCGGACGCGAACTGCCAACGGCGAGCGGCGAGCGCGGTCGGCTGCCTCACCATCGCCGCTCAGAGCGCGATCGGCCGATACCTCAAGGCTTCCTCGACGATCTCCTCGGCCGAAGCGTCCTGGAAGTCACTCGAGGGGTGAAAGACCAGGTCACTCACCCGGGGATGCGGCACGTTCGCTTCGAGGAGCCGCAGGTAGTGGTTGCTCTCCGGGAAGCTCACCAGCAATCTGCTGACGATCTCGATGAGTTCGTCCCGTGTGATGTCCGCAATCCGGGGGCAAGCGGGCCGGGCCGCCTCCCTGGCGAACTCCGCCACGGTCCTGCTTCCGTAGTACCCGGCGAAATCGAGGGCCACGTAGGCGTGGCCGGTCACCCCGTTGAAGGCCCGGATCGCCTCGTCAGCGGCCGGGGATTGGTCCGCCACCAGGCCAGCGATCCGATCGATCTCGCGGCTCACCTCATCCAGTCTTCGCCGGCTCACAGGCGGGGGCAGCAGCTCCGGTCTCAGGTCCACAGCCCGCATTATGTCCGCCCGTGCCGACAGGCCGGCAGGCAGGCAGGCAGGAGAAGCAGAACCCTTGTGTGCGCTGAGGGCCCTGCGCATCGCCCCCGCCGCACGGGAGGCCCCGGAAGCCAGTGGCAGGGCGCCGCCGCCGCTCGTACGGTGCCGGTATGACTCCCACAGCCACCGTCGCGCTCCCCCGCCCCATACGTGGGGTGAGGGTGCACTCCCGGCAGACGGTCGGGGCGTGCGTGCCGACCTACGGACGGGTAGAGATGGACTTCGAGCCGGCACCGGCGTCGATCGCCTCTTCCGTCGAGTTCGCCTGCACAGCTGCACCCGAACCGTCCCCGGAGTACGAAGAGTGCCTCGCCCAAGGCGTTCTGCGTGAGCTGGCCGCCGCAGACACCACGGCCCTCGACGCCCGCCGAACTGCCCCGGTGAGCGCGCGGGTCATCGTGCGCGCCATGTCCTGGCACTGGGTCGACACCTGCGAGATGACCTTTGTCCGCCTGGGCGCCCTCGCGGTACGGGAAGCGCTGGCCTGCATAGCGGAAGACCGTGAACCGCGGCTCATCGAGACGAGGGTGCGGCTGATCATTCCGTAACGCCCTCAGGCGAAGTCGGGAGCAGGTGCTGAGAGACCGCCGAATGGGGCAGGGACCGGCCCGCGTCCGGGCGGTCGTTGAGCGAGGCGATCAGGGCCCTTGTGCGTCCATGTCTGGAGTGGCTTGCAAGTGCAGGTGGTTGAGGTCTCCTGAGTGACCTGCCGCGACTTCAACGACGGAGTCGTTGTCGAAGCGGAGGGTGAAGACGGGGCTGAGGTCGATGAGAAATTCGAGGCCGTCTCGGGTCTGGTCGTCAAGCTCCGGCGACACGGCTGCATTCCAGGCGTCACCAGCTATGACCTCGATCCTGATCGGGATACGGGCGAGGCAGGTTGAGGGATTGGCCCACCATTCGAGGTGAGCCAGGTCTTCGTCGTTGTTCATCCTGGTGAGTGAGGTTAGGGCCGGAGCGGGTGCCTTGTCTGTGGGTGAGCCGGCCGATGTGGGCGCGGCGCGGGCGCGCGGGCGGGCGGGCGGCGAGGCCCTGCAGCCACTCCGGGCGCTCCAGGCCCTGCAGCCACTCCCGGTCGCTTCAAGACCCTCCAGTCGCTCCCGGTCGCTCCAGGCGCTCCAAGCTGCTCCAAAATCCCCAGGGACAGCCGTGCTCCCACAGCGACATAGGCGGACACCCGTGCAGCATGCTCTGCCCCGGTCACGTCCACTGGAGGCTCCCGTCCGACATCACACCGGCTGCTGTTGATCATGCCAGGTCCGGATCCTCTTCCTGCCGCTCGCGCTCGTACTCCCAGCCCCCTGTAGTGCTACGACTGGTCAGGGCCCTGGACGGATGTCGCGGCGTCGGCGGTCTCCGCTCTCCCCCTGGCCACCCGTAGCGTCACGGCAGCCGCGACTCCCGCCACCAGACCCCAGGTCAGGGCGGCCGGGACGCCGTCGCCGATCTCGGCAAACAGATGCAGCACTCCCCAGCCCTGGCTCTCTCCGGTCATCGTCACCATCCGCAGCAGTTGGCGCGCCAGCAGCCCGAGGACGGTCGCGCACACCGCGCCGGCCGCCATCGCCGGGACGGTGGCCCGGGTGAGCAGTCCCGGCAGCCGCCGGAGTGCCCACCACACCACGGCGAGCAGCAGCACGTCGGCAGCGCGACTCAGGAGCCAGGCGCCGAGCGGCGTGCCCACCGGGCCCGACCAGGCACCGAGCAGCAGCCACTGGCGCAGGAGGTCACCCGGTTCGGCCAGCAGCCCGGCGTCGGGGGACATCCTCTGCAAGGTGGCGGCGACCGGCAGGTACGACAGGACCACCAGGGAAAAAGCGATCACCGCGGTCCCGGCGGTGGCGGCCAGGCGGGCGGCGCGCGCGGGGACGGCCTGCTGCGGCAAGGGACCTGCCCCCTTGGCGGTGACCCGCGCAATGAGCACGGTCACCACCGCGGCGACCAGCGCGGTCACCACCAAGACCGGCCGCCCGGAGGAGATCACACCCGACAGGCGGGGCAGGAAACGGAAACTGCCGCGTCCGCCCGAGGCGATCAGCCACGGCGCCGATACGGTCACCGCCAGAGTCCCGGCCACCAGGCCCCAGGCCCATACGGCGAGCAGCGTCGCCGAGATCCGGCCGCGTACCGGCGGCAGCCTACGGACGAGGAGAAGCGCCCCGGGCACGAAGAAGGCGAAGACCGCGCCGAACCGAATCTGCAGCGCGGTGGTGTAGAGCGCGAGGTAGCGGACGCTGTTGGCTCCGGCTGCGTCCCCGAGCCCGCCGGCCCCTTCGGTGCCCAGCTGGACCGTGGCCGGCGGGTCGTACGACCAGGGCAGGAGCCAGCGTTCGAGCTCGGCGGTGGCCGGACTGCCGAGCACGCCGGTGGCGCCCGGAAGATGCAGTGCGTATGCGCTCGCCCCTGCCCACCACAGCAGCGCCGTGAGCAGTACCCCTCCGGCTAACGCCGGTATCGCCCCGCGACGGTATGTCACGCGTCGTCCCCCGCCCTGTTTGGTGATGCATGCCGTGAATCTCCTGGTCGGGTGGAGATTACGGGGTGTTGGTCACATCCGGGTCACGGGTGCACGCCGACTTGCCCAGGCGAGGGAGACGTCAGTGCCAACTTGGCGTCGAGAACAACCGCGGTGGTCGGCGATCTGCCTGCGGCACGGCCCGTGAGCTGCGGAAAGCACGATGCTGCGCGGTGGGAGGGTGCACCGGACCTCGTCACACGAACCCTCAGGCAGTCACACAGTCAGGCACTCGCGCAGTCGGGCAGTCACGCCGTCGAGCACTCGCGCAGTCACGCAGTCACGCAGTCACGCAGTCACGCAGTCCGAATGAGCGTAAGGACGTCCGTCGTAGGCCGGACGTCGCCGAAGGACCGGTAGACGGTACGCAGAGTGGCGTTGTGGTCTTCGTCTCGGCCAGTGGCGTTCGCATCGGCGACCATGATGACCCGGTAGCCGAGGGTGCAGGCATCGCGTGCCGAGGACTCGCAGCACACGTTGGTGACCGTGCCGGTGATCAGGACCGTGCTGATCCTGCGCCCCTGGAGCAGATCGGGCAGTGCGCATCGGCCGGGAAAGAAGGCGCTGGGCGCGGACTTCTCCACCAACAGGTCGTCGGTGCCGAGGGTGAAGCCGTGCCAGAGCCGGCCCGGCAGCGGGCCGGCGCCTCCGGCGTTGCGGAACATCTCGGCCGCTTCCGGGCCGTGGAACTCGTCGCCGACCGGGGTGCGTTCGGTACGCGCGGGCAGGACCCAGGCGACCGTTCCGCCGGCACCCCGAAGGCGGTCGGCGAGGCGTTGGATGTTTGGGACGATGCCGCGGGCATAGGGATTGGCGTCGACGAAGAACGGCACCATGTCGACGACCACCAGCGCCGTGCGGGCGAGCTCGAGGCTCGTATAGGCGAACCGGCGGCCGCGTCGTTCTTCCTGGCGCCGGTACTCCCGGTCATCGATGCGCCAGGCGTGGATCCTCCCGTCGTTGTGGATGTTCCCGATGTTCCCCTCGGTGTGTATGTTCCCCTCGGTGTGGATGTTCCCTTCTGTATGGATGTTCCCTTCCGTGTCGTGCACAACGGGCTCCTGTCAGTCGTGGTGCGGATGCAGGCGGCGGTTGTTGCCGGAGTGGCGCTTCACCTCGATGGCGTCATGGTGGCAGCGTTCGACCGGTGCGCAGTGCGGGCCGGGCTCGGATTGCGATCGCCAGGCAGACGCAGAACCAGAACCAGAACCAAAATCAGAATCAGAATCAGAATCAGAATCAGAATCAGAACGAGCATCAGAAGAGGCTGGACGAGGTCTTCGCCTTCTCTCGTCACATGCTCTCGGGTGATGGGGCGTGGTCGGGCCGATTGGTCACCGTGAACTGGTCGACGCTGAGGAGGAGTTCGTTCGCAGCGTCTTCAGGTGGTCAGTTCCGTCTGGGATGCCGCCGCCGAAGCAAGTGTGTGGCGGAGGTACCACTCGGTGGAGAACAGCCGGTGGCGAGCGTCCGGCGGCAGGCCGGCGATCAGTCCGGGTAGCGCTCCCCGTTCCACCTCACTGCGATGGGCCAGCACGGCGGCGATCTTCTGCTCCATCCAGGGGCCGACGTCGACCGTGGCGGTGATCTGTTCGTCGGGAACGCTGTAGACCGTCTCGCGTGCACCGATCACGTCTCTCAGCGCCGGGACAGTCGAGTGCGGGTGCGTGGCCAGATAGAGCGCGTGCGGCTGCCAGGGGGCACCGGCGTCCGGGTAGAGCTGTTCAAGCCCGGCCGCTTGGGCAGCGAGCAGGGTCACCCGGTGTGTGTGCACGTGGTCCGGATGGCCGGGCAGCCCGCCGTAGGCGTCATGGGTGACCATGATCTCCGGGCGAAATTCCCGGATATGCACCACCAGTCGCTGCACCGCCTCGTCGAGCGGTGCATCGCAGAACCGCGCGCTACCCGGGGCCGAGTCCGGTACGCGGGCGTCGGCGTAGCCGAGCATCCGAGGCTTGCCGGCGCCCAGGATCCGCAGCGCCTCGGCCAATTCCGCGACGCGATGGGTACCGGTGGCCCAGGTCGCCGTGACAACTGCGGTACGCGCGCCCGCAGCCGCGTGACGAGCGAGCACGCCGCCCGCCGACAACGACTCGTCATCCGGGTGAGCGAAGACCGCGAGCAGGCTTGGGACGGGCATGGGCAGGCCACCTTCCAGCGCACAGGGGGCCCGAGCCTACGCTCCCGGGGCAACGTGCCGCTGCCCCGCCTGCCGGAGTGGCGACAACCGGTTGCCCGCACATGACCGGGGTCATCGGGTCTCTGGCCAGGCTCATCCAGTCCGCGTCCGCCCCACCGGCGGCCAGCGCCCGCAGGCCCTCTTCAATCCACCTGCCACGTGGTGTGCGGACCGTTGCTACGAGGTGACTCCTCACAAGCCCCCGCCGTCTATACACCACCGCACATGAGGGGCTAGGCTCAATATATACGCTACCGTATATGCGAGAGGGGGCGGTGGCATGCCTGTCTGCTTCGTGGCTTTCCCCTACCCGCGACCTGCGTATCTCGAGGAGTTCGTCGAGCGCGTGCGGCAAGCCTGTGCGTTCGTACGCGCCCGGCCGGGTTGCCTGCCGGGGGAAAACTGGGCCACCGGCGACGGCGAGGCGGTCGTGACTACCGGTCAGTTCGAAACCCAGGAGGCCCTGCAGGCGGCGTTCGCCCCGTCCGCGACTCGGGAGTGAGCACCGACATCGACGAGCGCAAACACCGGCCCCGGGAGTTCTTCACCCTGCTTGCCAGGTAGGGAGAGCGCGGTGTCACCCCGCATCCGGAAGGTACGCACACGCAAGAGGGAGATGGAATTGATCCAGTTGCGCCTGGGAGCACGCTCATTGGAGAACACACGGTTCGCGGTGTCGCCGATATTGGAAACCGCCATTGCCTCCCACTACAGGTGGCACACGCCGAAGCCATGGCACGGGGCACACCAGGAACCACCGTGGGGGCGGGCGGTCCGCAGCGCTCAGATCTGGCAACAACTCCCACTGCTTTCCAGCCTGTTCAGCACCTGCAGTGGACGGTCGGCGAGCCCCCGCCCTTCCCGCCTCTCTCACCCCTCCGACGCCCCTACTCTTCCTCCGTCTCCCCCGATTCCCCCGTTTCCCCCGATCCCTCCGATGACGAGAGCGGACGGGGCCACGAATACCCGTCTGCCCATGTCCCCGGAAAGGGACCGGCCCGCGGACCTGGACGTGGAATCGGAGTTACGGTCCCTACTCCAGGGCGTGGCGCGGCCGACCAGGACCGCGCCGTGCACCAAGGCCGTACTCGCGATCCGGGATGCGGCGTCGTCCGGCACCCCCGTCGCCCGGCGGATCACGGACGAGGTCGAACGGTTCCACCGCCTGTGCCTGGCTCCCCACTGGCCCGCCATCGAGGAACGCATGGAGGCCGACATCTCCTGCCGTACGGGCATCCTCGCCCGGCACGGTCTGGCCGGCGCCCTTTCCCTCCTGCACCCGACGGTCACCTACCGCGACCGCACCATGCGCATTGCCGACGAAGCGCATCTGAACGCTGACTGCGACCAAGAGGTCACACTCGTCCCTTCCACCCTCGCGGACCGGTGCTTCCTCAGCATCGACCTGCATCGGGAGGGCGGCCTGGTCCTCATCTATCCGGCGATCAAACCGGGCAGCGGCGACAGCAGTAGCGGTGGTTGCGCCGGTGGGGGCAGCGGGGCCGGACGGGGGCACGGAGGTCCGCAGCGGGGCGGCGCGGAGCTTCTCGGCCACGTCCTGGGCCACACCCGGCTGTTGTTGCTGCGCAACCTGGGCCGCCCGCGCACCACCACGGCGCTCGCCTCCGACCACCGGCTGAGCCCGTCCACGGTCTCGTACCACCTCACCCGGCTCCACCGGGCGGGCCTGCTCACCCGCATCCGGGACGGCGCGAGCGTCCGGTACCAGCGCACCGCCGAGGCCGAGCGTCTGCTCAGGCCCGTCACGGCCGGTTGACGCCCCCGGGCGCTGAGCACTGTGGCGTCAACTCTCCCCCGGGCGAGACCGAGCGGCCGGGGAAGCGGCGCCCGAAGTTCTCGCGGCGCAGCCGTTTGCAGATGCCTCTCCCCCGTGGCCGTAGTGCCTCTGCAGGGCGTCACTCACCGGCACGTGCGGTCCCCCGACGGGCCGGCGCCTCAATCATCCGCACGGTGCTCCGAGTTCCTCTCGCCGACTTCCGACTTCCGACTCGCGATTGCCGACTTCCGGCTTCCGGTTCGCGACATCCGGCTTCCGGCTTCCGATTCTCTGCGCTCCGTCCGCCAAGCCCCGCACACCACCCACCTGCCGCCGTACACTCGTTCGTTCTCCGGCCAGAAGCATCCGCACCCGCTACGCCGGACGGACCGACGCGATCACCGCCACCCCGGCTCCTCGTACGAGATTGGCGCACCCATGACACAGCAGCCTCAGCCTCCTACCACCCCTTACAACAGCGGCATGTTGAGCAATGACGCCCGTAGCGAGGGTGACCGCTTGCAGTCCATCCAACGCAACGTCGACGCGTTCACCATCGGCCTCCTCGAAGGTCTTCCGATCGAACCCTCCTGGAACTGCCTGGAATTGGGCGCCGGGGCCGGTTCCATCGCCTACTGGCTCGCAGGGCGCTGCCCGGACGGGCGGGTGGTCGGCGTCGACCTGGACACCCGCCACCTCGATCCGAGCCGGGCCGCGAATCTGGAGATTCAGGAAGCCGACATCACGCGCGAGGACTACACGCCCGGTAGCTTCGACCTCATCCACGCCCGCTACCTGTTCTGCCACCTCCCGGAACGCGACGAGATGGTCGCGCGGGTCACCCGCTGGCTCTCCCCTGGCGGCTGGCTCATCGTCGAAGAGCCCTACCACCTGCCGGCCAGCACCTCCCCCTTCCCTGTGATCCAGCGCATCCTCGACGCCTATCAGCGCATGTACGAGCAGCACGGCGCCGATCTGACCTGGGTCCGCGGTCTGCCGGCCCTCCTCGCGCGCAACGCACTGACCGAGGTGGCCTTTGCCGGAAACCCCGGCTGTATGGGCGGGCTCGACAAGGACCGCTGGCTCCCCCTCATCACCCAGGCGGCCCCCGCGCTGCTCGCCGACGGTCTGATCACGGAAGCCGACCTGGCGGAGTTCGCCGCCCTTCTGAAGGACCCGGCCTTCATCGACATCCCCCAGATCACCCTTTCCGCATGGGGCCGTCGACCTGCGGAGACGAAGGCTACGACGGCCTGAACGCGGGGGGGGCCGCCTCCCCTGGCTTCCCATTGCGTCACAGTCAAGACAGACAGACAGGCAGGCCAGGGCGGTCGCGAGCGGGCGGCCGGCGTCGGCCGCGCCCGGGAGCGGCTCCGGCGCGGCCGGCGGACGATGGGATCGGGGCCGATTCAGTGCGCGTGTCAGGGCAGGTGTGCCAGCAGTAGCCTGGTGAGGGGTTCGGGTGTGCGGAGCGGCAGGTAGTGGTCGGCGTTCGCAATCATCTCGCCGCGGGCGTCGGGGATGCCGGTGACGAGCCGTTCGGCGATCACGCCGATCTCCGGGTGGTCGCCGTCGCCGTGGACTACCAGCGTCGGCGCGGCGATGTCCCCGAGGTGCGCTTGGGCATTGGGGACCGCGCTGGAGTGCATTTCGCTCACGATGCGTCGCTTGGCGTTCTGGGTCACCATCGCCTCGATCAGCTCTCCTCCGGGAGCCGTGCGGCCCATCGCTGCCCAGATCGACAGTTCCAGCTCGGCCAGGGCTACCGTGTCCTGCTCCCGGCGCGCCGTGGCATAGGCCGACAACTCGGGACTTCGCGGCCAGACGTGACTGCTGACCGAGGCGCCGATCAAGGCCAGTGCAGTGACGCGCTCCGGGTGGGCGAGGGCGAAGTCCAGCGAGGTCTCCCCGCCCATGCTCAACCCGACCAGGGCAGCCTGACGCAGACCGAAGTGGTCAAGAACAGCGCGCAGATCGTCGATGTCACTGAACGGCTCGCCCGGTGGCGTGGAGCGTCCCAGCCCCCGGGCGTCGTAGCGGATCACGTCGTGGTGACGAGCCAGCTCAGGAACGATGGCGTCCCACAGACGAGAGTCCATGCCAGCGCCGTGCAGCAGCACCACTGGGCTGCCATGACCGCTGCGCTCGGCCCACAGCCAACCGCCGGCCGGGACAGGTATGCAGACTTCGCGCGGAGCCACGGCAGCCGGCCCGTCGGTGTTCGATATCACGCTGCGATTGTTTCAGAACGTTCGACGAGCCGGCCACGTTCGACGCGGGCTCCTGCAACTCGCCGTGGATCCGGTCGCCTCGTACGACGGGGTAGGCCCTGCGCTTCTCGAGGCAGTGTGCGCGATCGACCGCAAGGCGGGCTGCCGACACCTCGTCAGGCCGGCTGCTGCCGCGACGCACCGGCCCACCCCAGTCCCGGCCCCGACCCCACCCCAGTCCCGACCCTGACCCCGACCCCGGCCCACGTTACTTGGATCCACCAAGTCGGCACTTGGAAAATCCAACCTCCATCGCTACGCTGCTCATTATGATCACGAGCAGGGAGGACGGTTATGCGCTCTCCACGGACCCGGACCGCCTCGACGTCGCCCTGGTGCACCGTTGGCTGTCGACCGATGCGTACTGGGCGCTGGGCCGCAGCCGGGAAACCGTCGAGCGGTCCATCCGCGGCTCCCTCAACTTCGCCGTCCATGACCCCACCGGCTCTCAGGTCGCCTACGCCCGCGTGGTCACTGACCAGGCCACCTTCGCCTGGCTATGCGATGTCTACGTTGCCCCTGCACACCGCGGCATGGGTCTCGGCACCTGGCTGGCGGGCGCGGTGCGCGACCACCTCGCCCCCTACGAGCTCAAGCGCGTCCTGCTCTCCACTCTCGACGCGCACGAGGTCTACGCGAAGGCCGGCTTCGCGCCCGTGCCTCATCCTGAACACCTGATGATTTTGAACCCGGCGTCCTGAACCGGTATCCCACCCAGGCTCACCGACCGCGACGCGATGCGGCTGAGCCGACCCGCCGGCAGGCCCGGCGTAGCTACCGGACAGGCTGAAGAGAGGCGACATCCCCCTATGCGTGTTGTGATCTTGTGCGGTGGAGAGAGCCCGGAACGGGACGTCTCCCTGGCCTCGGGCCGATCGGTTGCCCGGGCCTTGCTGGAGCAGGGGCACGAGGTGGTGCTGGTCGACCCGGCCGCCGCGCTACCGGTCCTCGCCGGGCCGCTGCGCCGCGGTGATGCGGTCGACGCCGCTGGGGTCGGGAAGGAGCCGCCGTCCCTCACCGACCGGCAGCAGCTGCGGAGGCGTATGCACACCGCCCTCACCGGCGGCCCGGTCCTGGAGCTGCTGCGCGGCGCGGAGCTGGTGTTCCTGGCGCTTCACGGTGGTTGGGGCGAGGACGGGCATGTGCAGGCGTTGCTGGAGATGGCCGACGTACGGTTCACCGGAGCGGGCAGCGCGGAATGCGCGGCGGCGTGGCACAAGGGACGGGCGCAGGCGCTGCTGGGCGCGGCCGGTCTGCCGGTGGCCGAGCGGGTGGTGTGGCGGCCAGGGGCGCGTGAGGTGCCGCAGGACGTAGTACGGCTGGTGGCGGCTGGGCCGGTGGTGGCCAAGCCGGTCGCGGACGGTTCGAGTGTGTCGGTCCACCGGGTCGACTCGCTCTCGCAGCTGGCGCGGATTGCCGCCGAGGTGGGCGCCGGTGATACCGAGCTGATGGTGGAACCGTTCCTTCCGGGGCGGGAGTTCACCGTGGCCGTGGTCGGCGACCAGGCGTTGCCCGTCATCGAGATCGAGCTGACCACGCCGGTGTTCGACTACGCGGCCAAGTACCAGCCCGGGGCGGTCAGCGAAGTGTGTCCGGCGCGGGTCCCGGACGACTTCGCCTCCCGGCTGCAGGAGCTGGCCCTGCGCGCGCACCGGGCTCTGGGGTTCGGCAGCGGCTCCTACTCACGCGCCGACTTCCGTTGCGACGCCGGCGGAGATCCGATGTGCCTCGAAGTGAACGCGCTCCCAGGTCTGACGGCGACCAGTCTGCTGCCCCTCGCCGCGACCGGGGCCGGCTGGACCTACCCCGACCTGATGCAGCGCATCATGAACCTCGCGACGCGCTGAGCCAACGATCGAGCTGCGGTCACCTCACGTCCAGGACTTCGCGGGCCGCCCGTTCGCCGGAGCGCACGGCGCCCTCCATCAGCCCGTGCATCGACGTCGCCGACTCCGTACCCGCCCAGTGGATGCGTCCCACGGGCTCCCGCAGCGCGCTGCCGTAGTTGGTCAGTGCCCCCGGCGGGAAATGCGCGACCATCCCTCCCAGCGACCACGGTTCATCGGACCAGTCGGTCTCCAGGTAGGCGGTGGGACGGCCGGCCTCCGGGCCGAAGCGCTCGGCCAGCGCGCCCAGCCAGACGTCCCGGCGCTCCGCGGGATCCAGGCGACCCAGCCGTACGGCCCCGGCCCCGAACGCGTAGCTGCTGAGCACGCCCGGCTCCCCCGAACGCGGGGTCTGGTCGATGCTGATCGGGACGGGCGACCGGGGTGCGAGCGTCTGCCCCGACAGCTGCCGGCTCCTCCAGAAGGGCTTGGGGTACTGCGTGTGCACCCGGATGATGGCGCCGGGCACCACTCTTTGCCGCAGGTGGCTGTGTGCGGCGGGGAGCGGTGGGTCGAAGGAGATCCGGCCGGCGAGGGCAGGCGGGGTGGCCACGATGACGCGTCGTGCCCGTACGGCGAGCGCGTCGGCGGTGACCTGCACATCGGTCGTGTTCTGGTCGATCCGTCGGACCGGGTTGGACAGGTGCACCGCCGCACCCAGGCGTTCGGCCATCCGCCGAGCCAGTTCGGGGGCTCCGCCGTCCACGAGGTGGGATTCCGTTTTCCGTGTGTCGGTGTAGTAGCCGAAACCCCCGCCGCCGCGCGCCAGCACCAGCGCGCCCAACAGCGAGACCTCCGCCGGATCGGCGCAGAACAGCAGGTTCATCGTCGACGTGAGGAGGGTGTGGGCGGTGGCCGAGGGCACGTTGAACGGATGGGAGAGCCACTGCCCGAGCGTGCGGGCATCCCATGCGCGTGCGCGCCGTGCCTGCCAGGGGGCGTCCGGCGGAAGCCGCCGCGCCATCAGGTCCAGGCGCAGGAATGCCAGCCCGAGGGTGGCAAGCGCCGCCGGGCCGACCTTGGGGATGCCGCCCCGGTAGCGGTGGTTGAGGCCGTCGAGGCGCACGAGGTGATCGCCCTCGTCGTATTGCGGATACACCGTCAGTCCCAGTTCGCGGCAGAGCTGGAACATCCGGTCCTGGCCCTTTCCCAGCCAGGTGCCGCCCGCGGAGACCACCGTGCCGTCGGGCAGTTCGCGGTTCCAGACCAGTCCGCCCACCCGGTCCCTGGCCTCGAGCACCACGACCTCACGCCCGGCCTCCGCCAACAGCCGTGCGGCCGCGAGCCCGGCGAATCCGGCTCCCACGACGCAGACGTCCGCTGCCACCCGCTCCATGGTCCACCTCCACCGTGCAGCCTTGCTCGCCGGGGCTCGCAGCGCCCGGTGGGTGGTCCGGCCGGGCGGTACGGGCATCCGGAAGGGTGACCCGCCCGACCGGGATACCGACCTTGCGCCCGGAGCCACCATGAGTGACCAGGAGCGGCCCAGCGCACGACGAACCAGCTCCGTGCCCGGTACCGGCCGGCGCACGATGAACCGCCTCCGCGCTCGGTACCGGCCGGCGCACCACGAACCAGCTCCGTGCCCGGTACCGGCCCGGGTGCACCGCGGTGCACCCGGGCCGGTACCTCGTGTCCAACCCGGCGTACGCATGGGGGTGGGCATCTCGAACGGCGAAGCAGCGGCTCTCTAACTGACGGGGGCGGCCTGTTCGGCGGGCCGGCGGGTGGTGCCCGATGCCTTGCCCGACGGCTGCTTCGGGGGCCGGACGAGCCAGAGGGTGAGGGCGGCGCCGGCCATGGCGAGGGCGCCGGCGGTCAGGGCGAGGATGTTGTGCGCGGTGGCGAACACCGCGTGCACGGTGTGGTCGAGGGCCTGGCGCTGTCCGGCCGGGGCGGTGGCGAGGAGGGTGTCGGCTCCGCCGCCGGAGAGGGTCTGCGCCGTCCGGTGCGGATCGGTGGTCGTACCGTCGAGCGAGCGGCTCATGATGCCTACGGCCAGGGCGCCGAAGACGGAGACGCCGAGGGCGTAGCCGAGTTGTTCGAAGGTGCTGTAGGTGCCGGAAGCCATGCCGGCGCGCTCGACCGGGACCGAGCCGAGGGCGAGGGACGCGGCGGCCTGGAAGACGAGGCCCATGCCGATGCCGCTCAGGGTGAGGCCACCGACCAGGGCGGGCCAGCCGGAGGCGGGGGTGAGGAAGCCTTCGGTGCCGACGCCGAGGCCGGCCAGGAACAGACCGAGTGTGGCACCGAGCCGGGGAGCGGGCTTGGGCATCCAGCGCCCACCGATGACGGCGACCAGGCCCGCGGCCACGGCGTGCGGCAGGACGACCAGACCGGCGCCGACCGGGGAGAGCCGCTGAACGGACTGCAGCCACAGGGAGGTGTAGGGCAGGATCCCGTACACCGTGCCCTCGCCGACCGCGATGGTGATCATCGCGGCGGTGAAGGCCGGACGGCGGAACAGGGACAGGTCCAAGAGCGGGTGCATGGTGCGCCGCTGTACGGCCACGAAGACCACCAGCGCTACGAGGGCCACGGCCAGCGGGACCAGCGTTTCGGCCGCGGTCCACCCGTGGGTGTGGGACGCGGTCAGGGCGTAGACCAGGGCGCCTGCCCCGAGTGCGAACACCGCTGTGCCGGGGACGTCCAGTCGCCGTGCGGGGTCGCGCTGGGGGGTGCAGCGGGGGATGTAGCGGAAGGTCATCGTCAGCGCCAGGGCGGTGAGGGGGATGTTGACGTAGAAGATCCACCGCCAGTCGAGCGCCTGGGTGAGCAGCCCGCCCAGGATCGGGCCGAGTGCGGAGGCGCTGGCGGCCACGGCTGCCCAGACCCCGAAGGCGAGCCCCAGGCGGCGCCCGGAGTACAGGGTGCTGATCAGGGAGAGGGTGGTGGTGAACATCGCCGCTGCGCCCACACCTTGCACCAGGCGGGCGACGATCAGCCACCCCATACCGGGGGCGAGCGCGCACGCCACGGAGGCCAGCGCGAAGACGAGCAACCCCGCCACGTAGATCCGGCGGCGACCGTGCAGGTCCGCGAGCATCCCCGCTGCCAGCAGCGCGGTGGCCACGGCGAGCGCGTAGCCGTCGGCCACCCACTGCAGTTGCGACAGCGACGCGCCCAGCGACTCCGACAGGGACGGCAGTGCGACCAGCACGATGGTGATGTCGATGAGCAGCATGAACGTGCCCAGACAGATGGCGGCCAGCGGCCCCCAGATACGCATGACGGAACTCCCGGGAAGGCAAGGACGGGCAGAACGCGCCCAGCCTCCGGGTCCCGCCGACGGCGCCCCAAGCCATACAGTGAGCGATGGGACATTCCGGCGAGGAAGTGGGGAACTACGGTGGATTCCGTCGCAGTGGACGAGCTCGACGAGGGCCTGCTGGAGGCGCTCCAACTCGACGGCCGGGCACCGTTCAGCCGGCTCTCCCGCGATCTGGAGGTATCCGAGCGCACCATCGCGCGTCGCTATCAGCGGCTGCGCGGCCTGGGGCTGCGCATCGTCGGCCAGCCCGTCACGGCGCGCCTGGGGCTGGTGCGTTGGCTGCTGCGTCTGCAGTGCACCCCGGACGCCGCCGGTACGATCGCCGACGCGCTGGCCCGCCGCCCGGACACCAGTTGGGTCACCCTTGCCTCCGGCGGCACCGAGCTCCACTGCGCCGTCAACACCCGCACCGCCGACGAACGCAACGCCCTGCTGCTGGAGAAGCTCCCCCGCACTCCGCAGGTGCTCTCCGTCAGCGCCCACTGCATGATGCGGATCTTCGCAGGAGCCGCCAGCACCTGGCACGCCACCCGGTTCCGCCCGGCCCCCGTCCCGGCCACCGCGGTGGATTCCGGCGCGAGGGTTGCCCCACTGGCCCTGGACGGAACCGACCGCGTCCTGTTCACCGAGCTGGCCCGCGACGGCCGCGCCACCCTGCCCGAGCTGAGCAAGGCCACCGGCCGCTCGCCCTCCAGCGTCCAGCGCCACCTGGAGCGCCTCCGCGGCGAAGGCGCCCTCGCCTTCGCCGTCGACTTCGACCCCCAGCTCCTCGGCTACCACATGACCACCCAGCTCTGGCTGCGGGTCGCCCCCGCGCATCTGCGCATGGTCGGAGAGACCCTGGCCACCCACCCCGCCGTCGCCTTCGCCGCGGCCGTCACCGGCACCGCCAACCTCGTTGCCAGCGGCGTCTTCCGCGCACCCTTGGACCTGTACGACTACATCGACCAGCACATCGGTCCGCTTCCGGGGATCCAGAGCATCGAAACCACCCCCACGCTCCGCGAGGTCAAACGCCTCGCACCGGCCCTGGCCATCCCTTGAGTCAACGGTGCCCGTGGGGAGTTGTCCGGGGCTGCATGTCCCAAGGCACATGTAGGGGCAGCTCGGCTGGCGTGGGTTGCCCGTCGATCAGATCCGCGAGCTGCGGCGGCACAAGAATCTGACGGCCCATTCGGAAAGCCTCATCCCCCACCTGCGGCCCGGCTCATCACGAGATCAGCTCTTCCTCTGGGCCGAGACCCGCCGGCTCCTGCCCTGACCTGCCGACGTCCGGCCGGTCGCCCGGCCCCATGGTGCGTTCCGGGGCCCGGCGACCGTTACCTCCACCACGTGAAGTGGTGTGCCATCAGGAAGGCGCCGCGGTGTACCAGTCCGTCATGGCGCGGTACTCAGGGGCGGGGGTGTCATCGTTCGAGAGCCAGTCGCCGGGGCCGTGCCGTCGCTCCCAGGCGCGGTGCCGGTCGCCGATCGCATCGACGAAGTCGGCTGCCAGCCGGCCCGCTTCGTAGAGGTCCTGGTCCGTGGTCTGTGCGCTCGCACCCACGATCTGGCCGCGGACCTCGGCGGAGTGACCGTAGCGGAAGCTGCCGGTGCCCAGACGGTGCGGGTCGAGGTGGACCGCCTCGCCGTTGTTGTGCCCCAGCCGGCGGTGACCGCCGGCCTTCGCTGCGGCGTTGGGCAGGAACTCGTGGCCGCGGTCGCCGATGGTGATCACGGCCAGCACCGCGCTGTCGTTGGGCACCCAAGGTCCGGCGGTGGCGTCCATGAGGACGAACCCCATCATGGGCCGGGGGTAGGCACCGCGGGGAGCGCATGCGGCTTCGGCATGGTTGTGCCAGATGCTGGCGGCACGTCGCAATCCCAACTCAAGTAGCAAATCGTCGAGTTGGGCGCCGGTGAGGAGGTATGCGTAGGGGTTCTGGCGGTGAGCCACACGGACCTCCAGCCCTTCCGGCGAGACTGTCTCGGCGCCTGCCATGCCTTCTCCTCGTGTGAATGCGGGCCGGGCGCCGGATTGCGGCGCTGTGGGTGGCGCTCGGCGGCCGGCCCTTCGGTGGTGGGGGCCGGATCCGGATGCTACGGCGGTACCGCTCCGCGCGACATCCGGTCGACGGTGCCCGGGAGCCACGGAGAGCCCCTTGTCCAGGACGGGATGCCGGCCTGGAGTGCGCTCTGGGGCGTGTCGTGGTGCGGGCGTTGTCATCGTGCGAGCGCGGGGAGTTGCTGTCATCAGTACCCAGGATCACGTTTAGGTGTGGGGCGAACGCGCCCATGCAGGGGGCCGCACGGTCGTCGCTCATGGGGCCGGTCGCCTTACGGACTCCCGGTGCCCGGGAGGGATCTGGGGTGGTTGTGGCGCATGGGGCAGTGGGCCGAAATTCACCCCCTCGATGAGCAGCATCCAGCCAATCCCGCGGACCTGCTCCACGTACTTCCACCGCCTGAACGCCGAGCATCGACGCCCGCGCCGCCGCGCCCCCTCTCCCTTCACCGAGCGGCTATGCGGACAGTCGCCCCAGCCATTCCGCGAGCAGTTGCTGTTCGGCGTGGCTGAGGGTGCTCTGGCCGGGCAGTGCGGCGCGCAGGGCTCGGGCAGCGCCAGCCGGTCCCTGTTCCTGTACGGCCGGTTCCTGGGTGGTGACGGCGGTGATCATCGATTCGCGCAGCGCGACGAGGAGTGCGGGGTCACGCTGGGGCTCGGGCAGTGACAGCCAAGTCAGGACGGCGCCACGGGCGGTGGCGTGGATGATCTGGGCCGCGAGGCCCTCTTCCACGCGCAAGAGGCCCGCGGCGGCGAGGCGACGGATGCGGTCCATGAGGAGTTCGAGGCCGATCCGGAAGACGGTGGTGGACCGGGTGGGTTCGCCGTACATCAGTGTGTACAGCGCGGGGTTGGCCAGCCCGAACTCGACCGCGATGTCCCAGCCGACGCGCAGTTCCTTGATCGGGTCCTGCGGGGCGGGGTCGATCTGCTGCTTGGCGGCCAGGAACCGAGTGAAGCCGTACTCGGCCACGGCGTCCAGCAGCCCCTCCTTATCACCGAACAGCCGGTACAGGGCCGGTGGCTGCAGGCCAGCGGCGCCGGCGACCGCGCGGGTGGTGACCGCGTCGCGGTCCCCGCGCTCCAGCAGGTCGATCGCGACGTCGATGACCCGGCGGCGGGTCTGCGAGCCCCCATGGGTCCCGTGCTGGCCGGAGCCGGAATCGGCTGATACTACGACCTCGGCATCCAGTACCTGCGCATGATCTTCTCGGGTGTCTTCGACCGGTCCCCGACCTGCAGGTGATCGCCGGACACTGGGGCGAGGTCGTGATGTTCTTCCTCGACCACACCGGCTTCTTCGGCGAGGCAGGCGGTCTGCAGCAGCCGCTCGCCGACTACTTCGAGCGGAACTTCTGGGTCGCCGGCAGCGGCACCAACAGCCCCCGCTACCTGCGCTGGACCGCCGAGGTGATGGGCACCGACCGGATGCTGTACTCCACCGACTACCCCTTCACCTACGGTTTCCGCCCCGACGGCTTTCCCTACGTCGACACCAGCAACGGCGAAGCTCGCTCCTACCTGGAGAACTCGCCCTTCACCGACGAGCAGAAGGCCGACATCGGCCACCGCAACTGATTCCGTCGCCTTCGTCCTGCACCTCGTAGTCAAGGACCGAGCACCAGAACCGGGCGAGGCCGTGGGGATCGGCACAGTCGATCGCAAGCTCGGTGAACTTACTGGTCATATCGAGACCTCCCAGTCAAGCTCCCAGTCAAGCAGCGGGTCCGCCATCCGGCACATACGAATCGCCGTGCCCGACGGCGAAGCAAGCCGCGTGCGGTGTGCGTCCGTCGAGGGCCTGGTGGGGTCGCAGAGTGTGGTGGCTGTGGCGAAATAAGTTGGCTCATTCCATAGGCATGGCACCAGTATCGGGTTCGACCGAGATGAGCGGCAGGTGCGTGACTCATTTCGGCCGACCCGGGCCGCACTCGTGCGTCGAGCGATCGGTACGCCAACACAAGGCCGAGGGTTCAAGCCAACGGCCGAACGTTCCAGCCAATTGCGTAGCACGCGGAGCCACGCGAACGGGAACCCCCGGAACGACCGCCTCCGAAAAGGAAATCCGCCCTGTCCCTCCCAGGCCAACGGCATATGGCGAAACAACCGGGAGAACGGCACGAAGAGGGGGGACGCCGCACTCCGCCGAGGGCGTCAACAGGGCATTCACCCTTGTGGGAGCGCGGCACGAACCTGCCCGCAGCACAAGTGATCGCGCCTTTCAACCACTCCCCCGTTGTTGACAGTTGTGACCATCGGGACCAAGATCCAGCAGTCGGCCGCACGCCCCGGACATCGCCTCGCATTTCCAGCGCGCGGGACCGATGAATCCATGCATTCACCGAACGAATTCCAGGTACGTCACGCAACACCCCGCACCACGACCACCGCTCTTTCCACGAATCCGGAGGACACCTGTTATGACCACGTCTGCCGTCAACACCGCCGTGACCGCCGAGCCCTGGCTCTCCCTCCGCGGCCGTGAATTCCGGTCCCGGCTCATCCTTGGAATCGAGCAGTACACCGACCCCGCACTCGTCAGCGAGGTCCTGCGAGCCGGCGCGTGCGACGTTTTCATCACCACGTTCGACCTGGAGCAGACCAAGCCCAGCCTGCTGATGTCGGACCTGGACGAGGCGGTGGGACTCGACGAGTACGTATGGATCGGGACCACGTCGTTCGCCCGTTCCCAGAAGGACGCGCTGCTCACCGCCCGCCGGCTGCGCGAGTCTTACGGCATCGACATCATGAAGCTCGACGTCCGCCCCTCGGACAACCTGCCGCACAACGCCCAGACGGTCACCGCGGCGGCCGAGCTGATAGCGGAGGGCTTCGACGTCCTGCCGTTCATCCTGCCCGACCCCGCCACCGCCGTCGCACTGGAGGCGGCCGGCTGTTCCGCCGTACGGATCATGTGTTCGCCGGTGGCCAGCGCCAAGGGAGTGGTGGACGAGCGTGCCGTGCGCGAGACCATGGCAGCCGTATCCATTCCGGTGATCCTGGAAGGCGGCCTGGGCACTCCCGCCCAGGTGGTCCGGGCGATGGAGCTCGGTGCCGACGCGGTGCTGGTCAACACCGCGGTGGCACAGGCTCCCGAGCCCGCCAAGCTCGCGGCCTCCATGCGGCTTGCCGTGGAGGCCGGCCGGCTCGCAGCCGACCAGGACCTGGTCCAACCGCTCGACAAGTGAGCACCAGCACAACGGAGGTACCACCCGTGCAGTTCTCAGCCGTGTTGTTCGACATGGACGGTGTGCTCGTAGACACCGACCGGGCCATCGCCGACCTGTGGCACCGGTTGGCTTCGGAGTCCGGGCTGGCCCTCAGCGACGAGGACCTCGCGAACCATGTGTACGGCTGTGTGCCCGAGCACACCGTGGAGACGCTCTTCGCCCCGCTCGCGCCACCGGAGCGGGACGGGGTGCTGGCACGGGTACGGGCGGCCGAACCGGACCTGGTGTGCGAGCCGGTTCCGTACGGCGCCGAACTGGTGCGGGCGCTGGCCGCCGAGGGGGTGCCGCTGGCCCTGGTCACCGGCGCCTCCCTGACCCGCGCCTCCCGGGCGCTGCACGCCCTCGGGCTGACGGGCCTCTTCGACGCCACCGTGACGTGGGGTGAAGCCCCCCGCGGCAAGCCGGCGCCGGACTGCTACCTGCTCGCCGCGCAGCGCCTGGACCTCCCGCCGGACCGGTGCCTGGTCTTCGAGGACACCTCCAGCGGCGTACGCGCCGCCACCACCGCCGGCGCCACCTGCATCGGGGTCGGCCCCGCCGACCCCGATGCCCTGCGCACCAGCGGAGCGCGCCATGCCGTACCGGGCTTCCACGCGGTGTCGTTGCGCGCGGCCTCGGACGGGGCGGTGCTCACCGTGGCGGACACCGAGGAGTTCCGCCTGCGCTCCACCTCGCGCCACCGCTCGGTGGCGCCCACCACCGCAGACGCGACAGAAGGGGGTTCACCATGGCGGTGACCGTCCGCATTCCCACCGTCCTCCGTTCCTACACCGACGGCGCGAGCGAGGTCTCGCTGGTCTCCGGCACCGTCGGCGAAGCGCTCACCGTGCTCGAAGACCGCTTCCCGGGCATCTGCTCACGCATCCTGGACGCGGACGGAAAGCTGCGCCGGTTCATCAACGTCTACGTGGAGAACGACGACATACGAGGCGCCGACAATCTCCGGACCGCCACCCCTGACGGGTCGAGCCTCAGCATCATCCCGGCAGTCGCCGGCGGCTGTTGACCGATGACCGTCCCGCGACGACGTGAACCTGCCGTTCCTCGCGGGACGGTCGCCTCCTCCGCCCGCCGGGCCGGCCCGCCGGCCGGCTCTCCGGCGCGACCGCGTCACCGCCCTGGGCTACACCAGCCTCGCCGCGTACGCCTACTGCCTGTACGCCCTCGCGCCGTTCCTCCGTGCCCCGGGCACCGCGCGGGACGAACTGATCGCCCATGCTCGTCAGCCAATTTGACGCACAGTCAGTCGCCGTCAGCCACTCCTACCGTCGGCCTCCTCCGGACCATGGCTGAACACCGGGAACCTCTGAACCTCTGAAGCTCTGAACCCGTGAACCTCTGAACGTCCTGGAGACGGGGTTTTCGGTGCGGATGCGCTCCTCTTCGCATAGGGTCTGCGCATGCTCTTGTGGATCAACGGCCCCTTCGGCGGCGGCAAGACGCAGAGTGCCCACGAGATCCAGCGACGGCTTCCCGGGAGCGTCGTGTGCGACCCAGAACATGTCGGATTCGGCCTGCACCGGATGATGCCGCCCTCCCTGCGCGCGGACTTCCAGGACCTTCCGGCCTGGCGGCAGGGCGTCCAGGAAGTGCTGGACCTGGTCCTCACCGAGCACGACGGTGTGGTGCTCGCACCGATGACGGTGGTGGAACCGGCCTACTTCCAGGAGATCATCGGTCGGCTTCGGGAACGCGGCCACGAGGTGCGGCACTTCGCCCTGCTGGCCGATCGCGCAACGGTGCTGCGGCGGTTGCGCGAGCGAGGCCTCGGCCACGCCGTGCGGTTCATCGCCGGGAAGGACGCCCCCGTGCGTCGGGAGAGCTTCGCGGTCTCCAAGCTCGATCTCTGCCTGGAGCGTCTGCGCGACCAGGAGTTCGCCGAGCACCTCTGGACCGATCGGCTCACCATCCCGCAGGTCGCCGACACCATCGCGGCCTCGGCCGGCCTGACCCTGGCCCCCAACACCGACAGCGCGCTCCGCGGGCGCCTGCGCCGGGCCTGGACGGGCGTCAAACACATCCGGTTCGACTGACGGGCCAGGCCGGACCGGACTGGGCCGGGTCCCGGGCCGTGCCGCATGCGGGAGCGTCGGCTCCGGGCGCCCGGCCGTACGGGACCACCGCGAGGCGCCCCGCCCGTCGAACGAGGAGGCGCGCCCGCCCGCGGCGCGGAACGTACCGCCGTCCGCGGGGCGTGGCCGGGTGTCGCTCGCCACGGTGAAGAAGGCTTCGGCCCGGGCCCGGCAGACCGTGGCCGCCAGCTCACGGGCCATAGGCTCGGCACGTGGCCCACACCCAGGAGCGCGCCGAGGGCGCCGGACCCTTCACCACCCGACTCACCCGCCACCTCGCCACCGGCGCCACCTCCGTCTGGGAGTCGCGCCGCGCACGCAAGCGGGGCACCCTGACGATCCGTCGCACGGGTGCCACCGCGGCCGTCCAGTACGCGGACGAGGAGGCCCTGCGGCGGCTGCGCCTGCTCAACACCGTGGTCGCCACGGCGTTCACGACCGGCGCCACGCTCTTCGTCCTGGGTGCCGCGCTCTCCCAGTTCACCGCCGCCGATCCCCTTCAGGCCGCCACGGTCTACTTCGTCGGCGGCCTGTTCTTCAACGCCGGCGCGTACGCTTCGCTGCTGCAGACCGTGAACGCGCCCCGCCGGGGCGCTGACGCCGGCACGCTGGAGACCCCGCGGTGGCGGTGGTGGAGCTACGAGCCCCTGCACCTCGACTGGCTGACCACGTTCGTACTGTTCGTGGGCACCCTGGAGTTCGGCATCAACCTGCTCGACTCGTTTCTGCAAGGCCTGACCGTCCAACAGGCCAACCGGCTGATCTGGGCTCCCGACGTCATCGGCTGCCTGCTCTTCCTCACCTCCGGGCACCTCGCGCTCGCCGAGGTCAGCCACGGCCCCCTCCGCGTCCGCCCGCAGGACCTCGGGTGGTGGATCGCCGCCGTCAACCAGCTCGGCTCGGCACTGTTCATGGTCGCCGCCATCGCCGATTTCACCAACCCACGCACCGGAACCCTGGTCAACGTCGGCATCACCAACTGGGGAACCCTCACCGGTGCCGCATGCTTCGTGGTCGGCGGCGTACTGCAGTACTTCGAACGCCCCGGTAGCCCCACCCGTACGACGGGCGACGCGGCGTGAGCAACGGCGCCGGCGGCGCCCCTCGGCGGGTACGGCCGAATGGGTGGTACGCGGCAGCGGGGTCGGTGGCGGCGTTTGGGGGCGGTGGACAGGGGCAGGCGATCTTGTGTCAAGGACTCACACCAACGCAAGGAGGAGTGCGACCATGACCGCCAACGGCAAAACGACCGCGCGGACTCAGCAGGCCATAGGCGCTGTGCAGGAGACCGCGGGACGGGTCGTGGACCACGACCGGATAGCCCGCGAGGGCCGCTCGGAACGTGCCGAGGGCGATCTGCGCCGGGCCGAGGAGAAGGCCGAGGAAGCCGTCCGTAGATGACGGCGTGGCGCAGATGACCTCGTCACGGGAGCCGGTCGACACGTCGGACCCGCCTTTGACGAATGGGGAGTGGCCCGGGGATCGCGTCCCCGGGCCACCGCGCTGTCGCTGTCATCCTCGCTGTCGCTGTCGTACGTCTCCCGACCGCGTTGTCCTCGGCTGCCGCCTGCGGGGCCGGTCGGCGAGCGGGCCGAAGCCGTCAGCCGTCAGCCGTCAGCCGTGGTGAGTGGCGATGACGCAGAAGCGGTTCCCGTCCGGATCGGCCAGCACGATGAAGTCGGCGTCCTCCGGGTACAGGTCCCAGGCAACCCGCCGGGCACCAAGTGACACCAGCCGCTCCACCTCAGCGGCCTGGTCGGCCGCGTCTCCCGCGTACAGGTCCAGATGGACCCGAGGATGCTCCTGCACCGGCGTCTCGCTGAGGCCCAGTGAGAGCTGGGGCCCGGTCCCGGCAGCCGGAACCAGCACCACCCAGTCCTCCTCTGCCTGTTCACGCGGGACGTACCCCAGCGCCTCCCTCCAGAACGCCGCCGCACGCGGTACGTCCGCCACCCCCAGCACCACGGACCCGATCTTGAGCATGCTCTCCTCCGCTCCTCCCCCATCTCGTCCGCACTCTCCCGTACGTCCCTGTACGCACCGGTGCGCCCTGTCCGGCTCCGTGCGTGTTCCCTCCAGGATCTCCCATCGCAATGACGTAGGACGTCGCCAGGAGATCACTGTGCGTCCGAGGGTTGGGTGCACTCACGCATACGTGGCGGAGTCACTCTCGGCGGGCGAGACTGCCGCCAGGTAGATGGTCGCAGTCTCCGTCGGCCGTGCTGTGCTGGGGCTCGGCTCAGCGGTGGCCGAGCCGGACCGGGCTCCTACTGTGGGGTGTCATGAAGATCCTCATCATCGGTGGCAGCGGGTTTTTGGGGACGGAACTGGTGCGCCAGGCGGTGGCTGTGGGCTGGGAGACGGCTGCGACGTACCACTCACGTCCCAGCAGCACGGCCGGAGCCTCGTGGCATCCGCTCGACCTTCGCGTCCCGGGGCGCATCGACGCGATGCTGGCCGCCATCGCCCCCGTCGCAGTGATCAACGCAACCAGCGGAGGGAGCGACTGGGCGGTCACCGCTGATGGTTCGATTCACCTGGCCATGGCAGCGGAGAAGCGGGGTTGCCGTTTGGTGCACGTCTCCAGCGACGCCGTGTTCTCCGGTTCCCGGATCCACTACGACGAGACCTGCCTGCCTGACCCGGTCACCCCGTACGGCGCGGCGAAGGCCGCCGCCGAGACCGCGGTGCGGCTCTTGGCGCCAGCCGCTGCCGTCGCACGCACCTCATTGATCATCGGGCACGGCCGCTCCGTGCACGAGCGCACCGTCCACGCCCTGGCGGCGGACCCGCATGACGGCGTCCTGTTCACTGACGACATCCGTTGCCCGGTGCATGTCGAAGACCTTGCCGCCGCTTTGCGGGAGCTCGCCGTGTCCGACGGGGCTGGGATGTTTCACCTCGCCGGAGCAGACGCCCTCAGCCGTCACGACCTCGGTGTTCTCATCGCCCAACGCGATGGACTCGACGCATGCCGGCTGCCTGCCGGGCGCCGGGCCGACTCCTTGCTGCCCGGGGCCCTCGACGTCCGCCTCGACAGCCGCGCCACCCAGGGCCGTGTGCACACGCGACTGCGTGGAGCCCAGGAGTTCCTCCACGTCCGGGACGGCGAACGCACGGTGCCGTAGGCCGGCTGCTGCCACCGCATCTCCGACTGGGCCCAGCAAGTGGCTTCAGCTCGGGCGGGCGGTGAGCCCTGATCAGGAGTCGCCGCCGCGAGCCGGACGGTTTCCCGTCCGGCAGGTGGGGTGCGGTCGTGCGGTCGGACAGGTGGTCCCGCCTAGGCTTTGCGGGCGAGTAGGTGGACCTCCTTGAACTGCCGTCGGTCGGTGGGCTGGGGCTCGCGAACCATTCGGGCCACCTCGACCAACCCGGACTCGCGCAGCATCGCGGCAAGGTGATCAGGCGACCACCGATAGGCCAGGGCGACTGCGTGATCGAAGACCTGCGTCGGGTGAGACGGATCTTCGCTTGCAGAAAAGGCGAGCAGGAGGTGGCCGGCAGGTGCCAGCACACGGTGGAACTCCGCCAAGATGGCGGGGAGTTCTTGCGGTGGAGTGTGGATGATGGACCAACGTGAGAGTACGCCGCTCAGCGCGCCGTCAGCGATGTTCAACGCGGCCATCGAGCCCACGTCGAACCGCAGGCCCGGATAGGCCTGTCGAGCCAACTTGATCATCGCAGGTGAGGCATCCACACCAAACGCCGCCAGGCCCAGCTCATCCAGGTAAGCGGTGATATGGCCAGGGCCACATCCCAGGTCCGCGACCTGACCGTCCCCACTCGCACGTACGGCCTCGGCGAAGGCACCCAAGATCGCGCGGTCCAGGGGTCTGTCACGCAGGGTGTCGCGGAACTGTTGCGCATAGGTGGGGGCAGCGTCGTCGTAGGCCTCGCGGGTGGCGCTGAGGGCATCGTGTTCGACCATGCTCGCGACAGTAGTTCCTGGCGCTGAGGCGAGCCGGGAGAATCACGATCTCCCCTCCCGCCCGATCGCCCGGGCTATCTGGTGCCTTGTCAGGCAGCCTTGGCCGGGTAATCGGTCCGCTGCCGGATCGGTGGCTCGGGTGCGAAGCGGGTCTTGGGCTCGGCGTGACTGCTCCGCCAGCGGAGGTGTGCGGCGATGTTCACCGACTCCCCGAAGGGCTCCCCGAGGGGGAGCCCTTCGGGGTCTTCGCCAGGCCGAGGTCGTCCAGCCGGCCGACGAAGCGCTTGAAGTCCGTGATGGACCGTGCCAGCTCCTTCAGACCGGTTACGGCCTGGGCCTCGTCGCCCTTGCGCACCCCTTCCCGGCACCGCGTTCCACCGTCCACGGCCTCCCGCAGCGCCTGGTCCCACAGCGCCCGGGACTCGGGCGGGGGCGTACCCGCCTGGGCGCGGCGCCCGTGCTCGGCCAGCCTGCCGCACACCGGGCCGACCTTCCCCGGCTGGATCCCGTCGGTGCTGCGCAGGGCGGCGAGCAGGTCCCTGGAATCCGTGATGAGATCGCCGATCACCGCCTGGCCATGGATGCCCAGCCAGCCGAGCAGTCGGTTCCGTCTCTCGGCGACCGCGCCGGCGGAGGGCGAAGCCGACGGAGAGGGCGACGCCTTCGCCGACTGGCGGGCGAGGGCCGAGGTGAACAGCCCGGCCTCCTGCGGTGGCTTGGCCAACCACCAGCCGGTGAGCAGGACCAGCCCCGCGACACACGCCGCCAGCACATACCCCCGCCGCGCCCACCAGCGGGCGGCAGGCGGCAGCGGTCGGCGTCGGGGCCGGGACCGGCCGCTCACCCGGGCCAGAGCGAGGGCGAGCCCGACGACCGCCGCCAGAGCGACGGAGAGCACCAGCGCTGCCGGAGCCACGGCTGCGTGCAGCCACAGCCAGGAAAGGCCCGGCCGCCAGCCGCAGTTGGCGGCGAGCGCCCCGAGCGGGCGGACGCAGCCGTCCGTGGCCGTGAGGAGGAACGTGGCGAGCGCCCCCGGCACCCCTGCCGCCACCGCCCCCAGCCCGGCGAACCTCAGGGTCTTCCCGGACCCGGAACGCCTCGCCGCCAGATACCCCGTCATGGCCGCCGTCGCGGTCGCGAGCACCAGCGCCAACGCGGTCCACGACTGCGCGTCGGCGAGCCACCTCGGCGTACTGTGCGCGGGCCGCGCGGCATGCAGCCCGCATCGCACCACCAGCACTGCACCGACGC
Organism: Streptomyces sp. NPDC020742; assembly: GCF_040641675.1. Lineage (NCBI taxonomy): Bacteria > Bacillati > Actinomycetota > Actinomycetes > Kitasatosporales > Streptomycetaceae > Streptomyces > Streptomyces sp. NPDC020742. The sequence goes on along the minus strand of NZ_JBFAEA010000012.1, from coordinate 195,008 downwards.
CCAGCAGCACCCCGGCCCCCGCCACCGCCCACCGCGCTCCGGCCGTGGCCACCCTCCGGCGGGCAGCCGACGGCTCCTGCGCGTCCTGCGTGGATCGCCGCGCGCGAGCCCCACGCCGGGTGACCCACGCCCGCAGCGCGACCGCAGCGATCGGGGGGAAGGCCACCGCGTAGAAGCCCATGCCCAGGGTGAACGGGGCGGTGAAGGTGTGGATCTGGAACCACGCCGGACCGGTCTTCCAGCCGCACCACGCGCCGAGCACCGCCACCTGCGGCACACACCCGTCCGTCCCGGACAGTACGAGGTCGCCCGCCAGCCCCAGCAGCAGCGCGGTACCCGCCGCCGCGAAGGCGACAGGCAGGGGGTGGCGGGGCGCCCGGACATACGCGACCACCGCGGTGACCGCCGCCGCGGCGCACAGCGCGACCACCATCCCCATCGTGGCGGTCACGAACCACAGGTCGCCCCGGTCCGCCGCCGGAAGGTGATGCGCGTGCAGCCAGGCCCGGACCGCCACCTCCGTACAGACGCACAGCGCCCCGCCCGCCACGCCGTACGCCAGCACCCGGCGCAGGGACGGCAGTCCGCCACCGACGTGCCCCGGCGGATCGCCTGACGGGAAGGCACGACGCACCCAGGGCGGCACTCCGGTCACCGGGCGCCGGGCCCAGGCAGCCAACGGGAAGAGCCACAGCAGCAAGCCACCGACGCCGAGAACGGGCACCGACAGCAGGTCCGTCCCGATGGCGATCCCTGGCCACCAGGACCGCAGCAGTTCCCGCTGGGCATCCGTGCCGGTCATGGCGGCGAACCCGGAGTCCGCCGCGTGGCGCACCGCCGACATGCCGATGCTCTCGAAGAGAACGCCCCGGGTGTACCACCAGACGAACCAGGCGCCGAACACCGCACACATCACGGCGAGCCCCAGCAGATGGACCCGGTGCAGTGAGCGCCCCCGGCAGGTGCGGATCCAGACCTCGGCGCACTGCGTGGTCCACCAGACGAGCCCCGCGGTGGCGGCCACCAGGAGCAGCAGTACCTGCGGCGCCGGGGGGAGCCAGCCGGGCCCGGCGCTGCGGAAGGTCAGCAGTTCGCCCACGGCGATGCCGAGGCCGAGCCAGACTCCGGCGCGCAGTCCCGACGGGACGGTTCCCCCGGTGAGCACCGCGTGGGCGACCGCGCGCCACAGCGCGACCCCGGCGATGCCGGTGATCAGCGCCGCCGTCAGCCATGCGACCAGTTCCGAGGCCCACGCCACGTCGGCGGGGCCCGACCAAAGGGTGGCCATTTCCACGACGTTCGCCGCCGCGGCCCCGGTCAGCACCATCGTCACGGCCCGGACGCCGAAGAGCGCCGCTGGGTTGAGCAGCGACTCCTCCCGCTCGGCCCACACCGGGTGGGTGCGCCACAGCGCGGCGAACCGCCGTGCTGTGCCGCGCCGTTCGCCGGCCGCACGGGACGCGGCCCGGATCGAGCCCGGGCTGCCGCCGAACCGCGCAGCGTCAAGGTCCGCGTACAGCTCCCGGGTGCGCAGCACATCCGCCCGCGCCAGCAGGACGAGGGCGGCCAGCAGTACCGGCTTCAGCAGCGCGCGCAGGCCCAGTGGCCAGCCCGTACGCCACTGTTCGAGCACCGCGCCCGGGCTGTCGAGGCTGCCCGGGTACAGCGTCCATACGGCGAACGGCATCAGGACGACCACGGCGAAGGTCCGCCACAGCGCCTCGGTGGCGTACGCGATGTCCACATCCCGGTTCCGGATGTGCGCCAATTCGTGCAGGACGACCGTGCGGAACCCGTCCGGGTCGGTGGTGCGGCGTGCGACGAGCCCGGCGTGCAGGCTGACGGTGTGGCTGCGCCAGCGTCCGAAGACCACCGCGCTCGGAGTGGCGGCAACCGGGTCGATGACGAAGCGCGGCGGCCGAGCCAGCCCGGCCGCCCCGGCCAGTTCCGCCAGTTCGGCGGCGAGCCCGACGTCACGGACCGGCACCAGCCGACCGCTGCGGGTCTTCCAGTGGGGCAGCCACCAGTACAGGAGCAGGGCGAGCACGAGGACCAGGGCGGTGCCGCCGGCCATCCAGGCCCATGGGGTAGGCGAGTACCGCTCGACGCAGGCGCTGTACTTGTTGTCGGGGTCTTTCAGGGCCAGTTCGACGGCGGCCGGCCCCAGGCGGTAGTCCCCCACGTCCACGCCGAGCAGCAGCGCGCACGTCCGAGCTGGGTTGGTCACCCCTTCGATGACGGGGCGGGGCGCGGCCAGGGAGATCAGCTCGACGCAGCTGGTGATGACGAGGACGACGAGCAGGGCGAAGCGGAGCGTCGTCCCCGCCCCCAGGACCCTGCGGTCCAGATCGGAGGCGCTCACGACCGCGGCTCGTCCAGCAGGAGGCGGACGGTGACCCCATCGGCGATGGCGGCGGCGCGGGTGTCGTCGATGCCGGCGGCTGTGCAGCGGGCGAGCACCAACTCGCGGACGTGCTGGGCCTGGACGCGGTCCAGCGGCGGCAGGGTCAGTGCTGCCTCGTCCTGCCGCGGGCGACGATGACGACGTAGCCGCTGTTTCAGGCGGGCCAGCCCGCCTGAGGCGGCGGTCTGCAGCTCCTGCCGGGCGACATCCGACAGGACGGTCCACAGCACCGGGGTGACCAGGGCGACGACGGTGTCCAGGCCGAAGCCGAGCGGTTCGCGGGTGCGGGCGCGTTGGCCGAGGACCCGGTCGATGGCGGTGTCGTCCAGTGGTTCCAGCCCGGCCAGCAGCGGCAGTTCCTCCGGCGCGGTCTCGGCGACCACGTCCTTGATCACCTGTCGTACCGTCAATTGCGTTACGTGTTCCCCCATGTATCCGGATTACTTGCTCTCACGCCCCGCCGCAAGACCAGGGCGGGCAGCTGCGTCGTGTTCGCGCCAGACACCGACGGATCAGCGGCATCATCCGCTCCGTGATCCGCCGCCGACTCGATCGTGCCCTCGAGCGGGGGACAGCCCTTAGGGTCGGAAGCCCGGACCCGATCATGGAAGGAACCTCCATGGATGCCGAGCAGGCCCGCGCACGGATCGCGGTCATCCGCAGCTCTGACGGCATGTCACCTGCGGACGACCTGGACGAGCTGTGGGCAGCGCTGCCGCCCGTACGGCCGGAGGACATCCTCGGCCCGTGGAAGGGGTACGCCGTGGCGACCGGGCACCGGGTCGAGGGCATGCTGGTGGAGGCGCAGTGGCACGGAAAACGCTTTACGTCGCTGTCCGATGTGGACCCTCTGATCTGCCGTGACGCCGACGGGCAGCTGTACTCCAACATCGCGTTGGGGCAGGGGAAGGCCACGCTGCAGACGGGCGAGTTCCGTGGCGAGAAGACCGCCGCCATGGTCTACGAGGGCCTGCCCGTCCGCGACTTCTTCAAGCGGATCGACGAGGACGCTCTGCTGGGCGTCATGGACGGCCCGGAGACCCTCGACGAAGGCCGCCACTTCTACTTCGTCCTCGAACGCGACCGCTGAGGACCCGGACTCGTAGCGAAACCGCGGCCGGCGACGGCAGCGCACTCACGCCGGCCGCACACCGCGGCCACGACCGAGGGGGAACACCCGACATGCGTATTCGAGCGGCCTGTGTGGAGTCCGTCGGTGGACCCTTCATCGTCCGTGACCTCGACCTCGAGGGTCCCGGTCCCGGTGAGGTCCTCGTACGGACCGCCGCCGCCGGCATCTGCCACACCGACCTCAGCACCCGGCAGGTCTGGCCGCGGCTGCCCATGGTGTTCGGCCACGAGGGCGCCGGCACCGTCGAGGCCGTCGGAGCCGGTGTGACGGGCCTGGCGCCCGGCGACCGCGTGTGTATGAGCTACCGCAGCTGCGGCGCCTGTGAGCAGTGCACCGCGGGGCACACCGCCTACTGCTCCACCGGCATCAACGCCCTCAATGCCAGCGGCGCCCGGCCCGACGGCAGCACCGCGCTGTCCCGTGACGGTGCGCCGGTCTTCGGCCATTTCTTCAGCCAGAGCAGCTTCGCGACCCACGCGCTCGCCCACCAACGCAACTGCGTCCGGATTCCGGCCGATTTCTCCCCCGTCCTGGCCGCGCCGCTCGGCTGCGGTGTGCAGACCGGCGCGGGAACGGTGCTCCAGGTGCTGCGGCCCGAGCCGGGGGCGTCGCTGGCGGTCTTCGGCGCCGGCAGTGTCGGTCTGAGCGCCGTGATGGCTGCCGTGGCGGTCGGCTGCGAGGTGGTCGCCGTGGACCCGGTTCCGGCACGGCGGGAGGCCGCACTGGACCTGGGTGCCGTCGCCATTGACCCTGCGGCAGCCGGCGACGTTTCCGCGGCCGTTCGTCACGCCACCGACGGCGGGCCGCACCACGCCCTCGACACCACCGGGCAGTCGGCGGTGATCTCCCAGGCCATCGCGGCACTTCGGCAGCGCGGGGCGCTCGCCCTGGTGGGAATCGGGAAGACGGCCGAGTTCGATGTCATGACCGTCATGACCAAGGGCCTCAGGCTGCGCGGCGTCATCGAGGGGGACGCCGATCCGGCCCTGTTCATCCCCCGGCTCATCGAGCTCCACCGGCAGGGCAAGCTCCCCGTCGAGCGGATCGTCACCGAGTTTCCGTTCGCGGAGATCGAGACGGCCGCCCGGGCCGCGGCGGCCGGTGAGGTCATCAAGCCGGTGCTGACGTTCGGATGACCGGTGCTGACGTTCGGAATGGGGCGCCGCGCCGTGACGCACCCGTGGGGGACGGTCGGACCTGCGATCGGGCCTACGAGGGGAAGGGCATGACGTTCACCCGCTTCTCCCTCGATCTGCACCGCCCTCCCCTCGACGGCTTCCTGTCGGCGGTGGACCGGTCCATGAACAGCAACACCCTGCTGTTGGGAGCGGTGGCCGACGTTCCCGTCGGACCGGAGAACCAGGAGGTCGTGTTCCGCGCCTTCCTGCAGAGCGAGGCGTATGCGGAGGCGCTGCTCGACGCGGATCGCCGGCGTGGCTGGTGCAACCTCTCGCACGAGTGCGAGGAGGTCGCCTTTGAGCGTCCACTGCTGCGCGAGGGCTTTCTCGCGACAGTGACCCGACTCGGTCACCGAGAGTTCCTCGCACGGTTGCGATGGATGCTCTGCGAGGCGTACAGCCCGTACGACAAGCACTATGCGGAGCCGGAGGCCGGCAAGCTGGTGAGCGACTTCGCCGATGAGCTGCTCGACGGGGGTGGCTCCGGGTGGACCTTCGCCTCGGTCGAGCCCGACTTCCTGCGTTCGACCGGCTACTTCAGCGGCGAAGCGCCCCTGCCTCCGGTGTACTTCGACGGTGGCGACTCCGATACCGCGACCTTCTTCCACCGTGACCGCATCTGCTACCTGCTGCTCACCAATGGATCTCCCTGAGCGGTGAGCGGTCCTGTTGGGGCATGGTCCGGTTCAGGGTCCCGTTGAGGATGTGGTGACGGGGCGGCGGGCCTGGGACGGCACCTCTCGTACGGCCTGGCGGAAGCCACTCGGCACCCCCGTCTCCGGGGCTGCTGAGTGGCTTCCGTCGTGTGCGCCCTCGACGCGCCTCTTGCGAGGGGGCCGCGCGTCGGCGCTCTAGGCGAGCTGGTCGAGCAGGGCCCGGGCCTCGGCCCGGTGTCGCTGCGCGATGGCGGTGTCCCGGTCCCTGTCCCGGTCAGAGTTGCGGTCCGCTCCCCCGTCCCCGTCCACGTCCCCATCCACATCCGTGTTCCGGTCCGCGCCCCCGTCCGCGTCCGGCTCCCCGTCCGTGTCGCCGTATGCGTCCAGGACGGTACGGGCGCGGGCGCCGGCCGCCGAGGCGTGGCCCAGGTCGGCCTCCAGCCAGGCGGCCATCAGCTGGGTGGCGCTGTGGTCGTGGCGGCCGGCCGGGCCGAGTGAGGCGAACACCTCGATGGCCTTCTCGAGGTGGCCGAGCGCCGCTTCGTAGGTGCGCCGCGCCGTGCCGTCGTCGTCCTCGTCGCCGGGCTCCGACCCGCAGTCGCGGACCAGCAGCTCGCCGGTCTGGCGGTGGGTGCCGGCGAGTTCCGACCGCAGCGTGGCGCGCAGGGCGTCGTCCGCCGGCTCGGCGAGGGCCTCGGTGAGGATCTGCTCGGCCGTGGCCATCACGTCCAGGGCGACCGGCAGTCCGCTGCCCGGGTCGCGCAGTGCGAGCCACGCACGGGCCCGCACCGCACGGGCTGCGCTGTCCGGGTGCCCGAGCCCGCGCCAGAGTTCCTCGGCACGCGCGTAGGCCGCGGCGGCCTGCTCGTGCATCCCGGCGCGGTTGAGGGCGTCGCCGGCGAGGTGGGCGAGGACGGCGTGGTCGCGCTGCCCCTGCCAGCCCTTGGCGATATCGGCGGCGACGAGGAAGTGCTCGCCGGCCTGCCGGGGTTCGCCGAGCACCCCGTGGCATTCGCCGAGCCACCAGCGGGCCTGGACGACCTGGGCCTCCTGGTGGTGCTCCTGCAGGTCGGGCAGGGCGCCCTCCAGGACGGAGGCGGCCTCGTCGAAGCGCCGGAGGCGGAGCAGCGCGCCGCCGAGCACCAGCCGCGCCCAGGCACCGATCCCCTCGCTCCGGTCCGCCTCGTCGGCCCAGTGCGTGGCCTCCAGTGCGTGCTCGGCCACGTCGTTGTCGTCCTGCTCGGTGGCGGCCAGGGCTTCGGCGAGGAGCAGGTGGAGGCGGGCGAGGCCCATCGGTTCGAACAGCTCAGCGCCGTCTTCGAGGGCGGCGCGGGCGGCCTTCGCGGCCTCGTGGGGACGGCCCAGGGCGAGGCAGAGGTCGGCGAGCCGGGCCTCGGCCTCCGCGGCGAGCCAGGGCACGGCGGCCTCGTGGTACAGCCGCACCGCGCGGGTGTACAGCTCCGCGGCCTGCGGCTCGTCACCCCGCCCGGCGAGCAGGCTGCCCAGCAGACACGTGGTGTCGGCGATCCGGGACAGCATCCGCCGGTCCTCAGCGCGGTGCTGCTCGGCGAGGGCGAGCACGCCACGGAGCTCGCCGGTGAGGGCCTCCGCGGCCGCTTCGGGATCGGGCGCTTCCCCGAGCGTGCCCAGCCGGACGCGAGCGGCGGCCAGCAGCGCCCCGGTCAGCTGTCGGGCCGTGGCCCGCCCGTCGGCGTGCAGGGTGCGCAACTCACCGCAGAGGGCGTCGAGTTCGGTGCGTCCTGCATCCGTACGGCCGGAGACCGCCGTCACAAAGGCGGCACGCGCCCGGCTGGCGACGCCTTCACCGGGGTCGCCGGCGGACTCGAACTGCTCGGCGGCCTGGTGGAACAGCCGGATGGCCGTGTCCGGGTCGTCGAAGGCGTCCAGGGCCGCGTGGTAGGCGACCTCGGCGCGAGCCCGCGCATCGAGTGCGGTGCCGGTCCGTTCGGCGGCCTCGGCAACCGCCCGCCATCCGTCGCGGGCGGCAGGGTGCTGGGCCTGGGTACGGCGACCGGCCTCGGCCACCAGCGAAGCGACGTCCTCGGGGCCGGTCTTCGCCGCCGTCACGGGCTCCCCTGCGGTCTCGGGCGCGGACGGCGTACGGACGGGGGATTTCGCGGCGAGCCGGGCGCCCCGGACGCCGAGCGCGAGCCGGTCGGTGAACGGCGTGCCGGCCATCCGCGCGGCCACCCAACGCCCGACCCGGTCGGTGCCGTTGCGCTGGTCGAAGCGGCCGGCCAGCTCGTGGGCGGCGTCCCGGGTACGGACCAGGAGGGCTTCGGTGGTGACGGTGACGCCGCCCGGCATGGGCACCGGCTGGTCGCCGTGACCGAGTTCCGTGAGGCGGCGCAGCAGCAGGACGGCGGCGCTCAGCAGGTGCAGCCGGGAGAGCGGTTCGTCCGCCATGTCGAGGTAGGCCGCGTGCTCGGCGAGGATCTCCAGGCCACGGGCCTCGTTGCCGGTCAGTGCGCAGAACTCGATGTGGCGGGCGAGGGCCGGCACCAGGCTGCCGTTGCCGCGGGCCAGGCGGTAGCCGCGCAGGTGGTTGCGGCGGGCCTCGTCGAACCGTCCGAGGCGCAGCAGCGGCAGCAGGGACAGCGCCAGGATGAGGTGCGGCTGTTCCGCGCAGGACTCCTCGCCGTGCAGTACGGGTGCCCAGGTGGCGAGGGCGCGTTCGTCGTCGCCCCGGTCCGCGTACCAGTCGCCCTGCTCGTTGAGTTCGCAGGCCAGGCAGTCGCTCATACCGTCGCGGTCGGCGGCGGTCCACTCGTCCAGCAGCCGGGCGGCCCGGGCGTCGTCCCCGATGTGCTGGGCGAGGTAGAACTCGGCCGCGCGGACCGGGCGCAGGGAGTGCCCGGCGAGGCGGTAGTGGCGCTCCATGTCCGGGAGCCAGCGGCGGACCGAGTCCAGTGGAATGGCGGGGTTGCCGGTCAGGCCGTAGGTGATCCACTTGAATTGCCAGTGGAGCCGGTGGAGCGCCGGGCCGCTGAAGTCCCCGGGGTTCTCGTCCCACATCCGCAGCAGCCGGGCGAACGGCACGAGCGTCTTACCGCTCTCCGAGCTGAACTGGTACGAGGTGATCAGCGCCAGCAGCGCCTCAAGCAGCAGCGGCCGGTCGCCGGTGGTCTCGGCGAGGGCGACGAGCTCCTCGGCCCGGGTGTTGCGGGCCGACCCGTTGGGCTCGGAGTCGAGCTGCCACAGGGCGCGGCGGATCGACTCGGGGGTGTGCGGCGCGGTGTGGTCGTGCGTCATCGGGCCTCCTCCTGGCCGTCGGCGTGCGTGGCCCACTGCAGCAGGTCCAAGAACGCACGGTTGAGCAGAGCGGAGTCGGCGGGCCGCAGCGGGCGCTGGGCCATCAGCAGGGCCTGGCCGTACAGCGCCTCGGTGGCGGTGCCGGCGAGTTCCCGGTCGTCGATCCGGGCGACCCTGCGGACCAGCGGGTTGTGGTGGTTGAGGACGAGCCGGGCGCGCGGTGCGCTGCCGCGCAGGCTGCCGAGGATCCCGGCCCACAACTCGTCGGCCTGCGCCTCTTCCTCGGCGCGGGCCCGCTCCTGGCGTGCCGAGCGGTCGTCCAGGTGCAGGGCGGGGACGGACACCGGGTGGAAGGTGCGCAGCACGACGTCGCAGCCGAGCGGGTCGAGCTTGGCCCGGGCGGCGGCGAGGAACCCGGACAGTGCCAGTTCCTCGGCGGCGTCGACCGTGTCGAGGTGGGCGGTGACGGTGTCGGCGTCGAGTTCGGCGACCTCGGTGCCGGGCCGTACCGTCGGCAGCAGTTCGACGAGCTCGGCGTCGTAGGTGTAGCCGCCGTTGATGACGCCGATGCCCTGGGCGGCGGCGATCGCGGCGACCTGCCGGTACTCCTCGACGGTCCGGGTGAAGTGCACCACGGCGTGCCGGCGGGCGAAGTCCTCCAGAGGCAGTTGCCCGTCCGTGGTCTCGAACGGCAGCCACGGCAGCATGGTGGTGAGTACGTCCCGGTCGTGCCGGGCCAGCGACTTCACGCCGAGGTGGTGCACGGCGAGGAACTGCGCGAGCCGCTCGGGCTCTCCCCCGGCCAGCCCGGTGAGCCACTCCTTGATGCGCGCGCCGAGGGCTTCGCGGACGGCCGCGAGGGTCTCGTCGGCGTACAGGCTCTCCCGGGAGGCGGTGGGCCGCAGGGTGTCGGTGTCGATGAGGCAGCGGACGAAGAAGGCCCAGTCGGGCAGCAGTTCGTCGGCCCGTTCGCTGAGCAGCATGCCCTTGAGGTGGACCCGGTGCCCGGCGCGCTGCGCGGGGCTGACGGCCGAGGGCAGGACGTAGGCGACTCCGCGGACGCCCGCCACCGGAACGTCGAGGTCGATGGCGTCGAGCGGGGTGAAGCCGAACTGCTGGTGACAGTGGCGGGCGAGGGCCACCCGCCGGGCGGCGGGGCTGGGGTACCGGCGCTCCCAGACGGCCGGGCGATCGGTGACCGGCTCGTCTCCGACGCGTACGTCGTAGGGCAGGAGCGATCCGAAGTCCCTGGCCAGCCCCAACACCCGCTCCGCGGCGAGCCATTCGGCGGCGCCGGGCCGGGCGGTGAGGTGCACGGTGGTACCGGGCTCGGCGCGGGCGTCGTCGGGGAGGGTGCGCACGGTGTACGAGCCGTCGTCGCGGGCGGTCCACTCGACGGGCGGCGCGGCGGTGTCGCGCGCGGACCGGCTGACGACGCGTATCTCCTCGGCGACGACGAAGCAGGCCAGCAGGCCGATGCCGAACTGCCCGAGGAAGTCGGCACGGGCCGACTCCAGGCCGTCGCGCTTGGAGCTGCGGCCGATGGTGGCCAGCAGGCTGTGGACATCGTCCTCGGTCAGGCCGATCCCGGTGTCCTCCACGCGCAGCCCGTTGTCGTCGACGTGCAGACGTACTTGGGCCGGGGCGTCGGGCCACTCGGCGCGGCGGGCCGTGAGGGCGTCGACGGCGTTCTGCAGCAGTTCGCGCAGGTAGACCTTGGGGCTGGAGTACAGGTGGTGGGAGAGCAGATCCACCAGGCCTCGGAGATCGACCTGGAAGCTGTGCGGTATGTGATCAGCAGTCATTCGTCGGTGCGCCGAGGGACATGCAGCATCCGGGGCGCGGACAGGGCGGCCGCGGGCCGCCGGTGGTCGGGTCCGGCCATCATAGGAGCCACGGAACGAAGTTGACCATGGATTTTCCGGTCCGCCGGGTGTGGGACGTACGCCGCCGCGTCGACCGCGGGCACACCCCCCACAACCGCAAAGGATTCTTCGCAAAGAAGCCTTCGCGAAGAATCCTTTGCGGTTTAGGGTGTGCGCCATGACTGACCCCAGAGAGCGGCCGTACCCCCCAACAGCACAGCCGGACACGGTAGTTCTGGATGCCAGGGGCCTGCGTGCCCTGGCACATCCGGTGCGCGTGCAGTTGGTCGGAATGCTGCGGAAGTACGGCCCGTCCACGGCGACCCGTCTCGCGGAGCGACTGGGCGTGAACTCCGGCACGGCCAGCTACCACCTGCGCCAACTCGCCGCCGCCGGCTTCGTCGACGAGGAGACGGAACGCGGCAACGCGCGTGAGCGCTGGTGGCGTTCGGTGCACCACACCACCTGGTTCAACGACCCGGAGCTGGCCGACCGAGAGCCCGAGGCCGCCCTGGCCTACCTGCAATCCGTGGCCGCCGCCTACACCCTTCGCACCCAGCGGGCACTCAACGAACTCCAGACGATGCCCGGCGTCTGGCGGGACACCTTCGACATCAGCGACTGGGCCCTACGGCTCACACCCGAGGAGACCGCCGCCCTGCAGGAGGAGTTGCGGGCCGTCATCTCCCGCTACCGGCGGGATACACCGCAGACGGCGGCCGGGGCTCCCGAGGGGGCCGAGCGGGTCGCCGTCATCGCCCACTTCCTTCCGGAGCTGGATGCCGCCGCCCCGCCGGCGGCCCCTCCCCGCCCCCGAGAAGCAACAGGAAAGGAGGCGCCGTGACGGAGCACGCCTTAGCGGAGGACGCCGCGACGGAGCACGCCCCGGGCGCCGCGGGCACCTCCCGCAGCCGGTCCTTACGTCCGCTGGGCGGGGTGCTGGCCGCCATGGCCGTCTCGGTGACCGGGACGCGGGTCTCGGCCGTCGCGCTGCCCTGGTTCGTGCTCGTCACGACCGGCAGCGCCACCCGGACCGGACTGGTCGCCTTCTGCGAGATGGCTCCCTGCGTGGTGGTCAAGGCCCTCTCCGGGCCGCTGATCGACCGGGTCGGTCCGCGAACCGTGTCCTGGACCACCGATCTGGTCAGCGCGACCGCCGCCGCTGCCGTCCCCCTGCTCCACGCCCTAGGCCTCCTGTCCTTTCCCCTCCTGCTGGTCCTGGTCGCGCTGATCGGCGCGGCCCGCGGCCCCGGCGACCTGGCCAAGGAGGTCATGGTGCCGGAGGCGGCCGAGCGCAGCCGGGTACCGCTGGAACGGGCCACCGGCCTGTCCGGAGTGATCGAGCGGCTGGCCGCCACCATCGGCCCGGCGGCCGGCGGCTCCCTGGTGGCACTGCTCGGCCCCCTGACCGGTCTGGTCGTCAACGCGGGCTGCTTCACCCTCGGATCGGTGATCATCGCCCTGGCGCTGCCGCGCGGCATGGGGCGCGCGACCGAAGCGGCCCCGACGCGGGCGGAGGAGCCGGCACCGGGCTACTGGCGACGCTTCGCCGAGGGCTTCGCCTTCCTCCGCGGCGAACGGCTCCTGCTCACCATCATCGTCACGATCGGAATCACCAACCTGCTGGAAGCGGGGTTCAGCACGGTGCTGCTGCCCGTCTGGGCCAAGGAGTCCGGCAACGGGCCGACGGCGATCGGCCTGACGGGCGGAGCTCTGGGAGCCGCGGCGGTTGGCGGAAGCCTGGTCGCCGCGATGGCCGCACACCGGCTGCGGCGCCGGGTGGTGTTCTTCACCGGGTTCCTGTTCGCCGGGGCGCCGAGGTTCTTGGTCCTCGCCTCCGACGTACCGTTGTGGGCAGTCCTGGTCGTGTTCGCCCTCAGTGGGTTCGGGGCGGGCTTCCTCAATCCGGTGCTGGGGGCGGTCCTCCTCGAACGTGTGCCGCGCCGGATGCTCGGCCGGGTCAATGCGCTCGGCGACTCGCTGGCCTGGGCCGGCGTCCCGCCGGGCGGACTGCTCGCCGGCACGGCGGTGGCCTCCGCCGGACTGACGTCGGTGCTGCTCGCCGGCGGGGCCACGCACGCCCTCACCATCAGCCTGGCCGGACTACGGCCGGAATGGCGCGAAATGGACCGTGCACGTGGGTCAGGCGCCCCGAAGCGGCTCCCCGAGGGGGACGATGCGGAGGAGGGCACCAAGGAGTCCACCGAGGGCCTCGCCGAGGACGCTCACACAGCCGGTACGCCGCACCCGACATGACCGGGGAACCGGCTGACGGCCACCCCTCCCCTGCCGCCCCTAGGACGCGACCGGTCCCAGGACACACGACCGGCTTCAGGCGGCTTCAGGACGCGCGGTCCGCGTCGGGGTGTGCGAGGGCTTCCGTGAGACGTTCCAGACGCCGGGCGAAGGCCGCGGCCTCGCCCGCCGGCCAGGTGGACATCTCCTCGGCCAGGAACGACTCCATCGCGCCGCGCAGGGCGCGGACCGCCCGCTCACCGTCCGAAGTGAGAGCCAGCCGGGTGGCGCGGGCGTCCGACGGGTCGGGGCGGCGGACGATCAGCCCGGCCTCCTGCAGGCGGGTCGCGTAGCGGGTGGTGACGGTGCGGTCCATCCCGATCACCTCGGCGAGCCTGGTGGCGGTCGCGGGACCGACCCGGGCGAGCCCGGACAGTACCGGATAGGTCGTGGCGTCCACCCCCTCAACTCCCGAGGTCAGCCGGCCGTAGACCCCGGCCCGCGTGGCTCGCAGGGTCAGGGCGCCGATGGCCTCGGCCACACGGGCGGCGGAGGTGCTGTCACGGTTCGGTTCACTCACCCCTCAATGATACGTGCAAAAAACACGGAGTCCTGCTACTGTCATTTGCGTGCAGAAAGCACGTTCATCGAACACGCAAAGGACCGTCATGTCGCATCCGCTTCCGCATCAGCCCGCCGTACGCCCCGAAGACGTCCTGCCCGCCGGTATCGACTCGACCGCGATCAACGGGCAAACCGTGCGCAAGGGTTCGGTGGCCGCCTTCGTCGCCAACGCCGTCCGGCTCGACGACCTCACCGAGGACACCCCCGAGTACACGTCCCTCGTCGCGCAGATGCAGGAACTCGCCCCGGCCTTGCGCACGATCGGCCTGCTCGACGTCTTCGCCCCCCGCTCCCCTGTGGTGGCGCGGATCCTCGCCGACGCCGCATAGCGCGAACGGCCTCTCGCGCGGATGCACCGCACCGGGGGACGTGCCGCATCTGGGTACGCGTACCCGCCTGAGTGCGCGTACTCAGAAGACGTCCCCCACATCCGGGCAGGCTCTCCACCACAGCAACCGACAAGGAGTTCCCCATGCACCACACCTCCCGGCCCCGGTCCTCGTCGGCCGCCGGTGGCCGACGCCGCCCGGGAGGCCGCCGCACAGCGGTCCTGGCGATCGCTGCGGTGACCGTCGCACTGTCGGCCACCGGCTGCTCGACCGAGGACGCCAAGTGCCGTGGTGGGGAGTACCCGGTGCTGGCCATCGGCAGCAGCACCGGCGGGGCATGCGTACCCAACGGCAAGAAGCCACCCAAGGGCTTCACCCGGTATCCCGCCGGCAAGGTCCCCGAGCACGTCGGCGACAAGTGGGACACGTACTGGGAGACCCACACGGTCGACAAGAGCGGCAAGATCATCACGACCCACCACAACTGACCACGGGACCGACGGCGAACCCGTACGTCAGCTGGTCATGGTGACCGCGGGCGGAGTCCAGGTGCCGTCGAGGACACGGGGCTTGGGCCGGTACATGCGGAGGATCATGGAGAACCGGCCGCTCGGTGCGGGCAGCCAGTTGGACTGCTTGCCCGCCGGGGCGTCGTGCTGGACGTAGAGGTCCGTGGAACCGTCGGGGTGGCGGGTCGGCTTGACGGCGTGTCCGACCTCGTAGCGGTGGAGCGGGTTGCGCACCAGGAAGCCGTTCGGGTCGTACATCGTGACGGACCAGAAGGCTTTCACCGGCGGAGTTTGCCCTGGGGCGAAGTGGAGGACGTACCGCTTGGCACCGGTCAGCGGCTTGCCCCGGCTGTCGGTGCGGACGATCGGGTAGACGGCGTCCTGGGGGAGGTTGGCGCCGAGCCCTTGCCAGGCGGTGGTCGCGCGCAGCAGGTAGTCGGTGCCATAGTCGCCCAGGTTGAGCGAGACACGCCAGCCGTTCACCTCGTTCCCGGACGTGGCGAGCGCGGCCTTGATCCGCTTCTGGGCCGCGGGTACGGCCTGGCGCAGAGCCTGTGCCGTGGCAGGGCGCGCTCCTCGACCTTGGACGGCCACGCCGGTCTGGTCGAGGCCGTCGCCGCGTTCCTCGACTGCGACCTCGACCGACGCCGCACGGCCCAAGCGCTCAGGGTCCACCCCCACACCGTCGACAACCGCCTCGCCCGGGCTGCCCAACTGACCGGCCTGGACCCGCACACCACGTACGGCGTACAGCTCTTCGGCGCTGCCCGCACCCTCCGTCGACTCGCTGAGGGCTCGACAACCGACTTCATGCCCGGCTGATGGACGCTTCCGCTGGGAATGGCCGGCTCAGTCGCCGTTGTCGTACCGCCCTCAAACGGGGAGTCTCGATCGGGTGGTCAGGGGCCGGCGGATGCCTAGCGGCAGGGCCTCCTGCACGGTTCGGGGATTGCCGAAGCCCTACCGGGCAAGGGAGATGCCCTCTCGCCCCAGCCCGTCGCGCGCGTGCCCGACGCCGCGAGGAGCCACGGCGCGCGCACGGGCCCTCCCCACCCGCCCTCAGGTGTCGGCGTCGTCCAGGAGGTGGGGGCCGTTGTTCCGGACGCTGTTGACCGCGGTGGACACCGCTCGGGCGGCCAGGTGGCCGGCGGCCGGTGCGGTCAACAGGGCGCGGAGCTCGTCGGGGTGCTCATGGCCCGGGTCGAGCCAGGCGCTCCAGTCGTCGGGGGCGATGGCCAGCGGCATACGGGGGTGGACGCGGCCGGCGGCGTCGGTGGCCTCGGTGGTGATGATGGTGCAGGTGGTCCACCAGTCACCGGGGGTCCCGTCAGCGGCGTCGGGGGCGCGCCAGAACTCGTAAAGACCGGCGAGCGCCATCACCTGGCCGTCTTCGGGGCTGATGAAGTACGGCTGCTTGCGGGCCTTGGTGGTCGTGGTGGCGGCGAGGGCCTGCCACTCGTAGAAGCCGTCGGCCGGCAGCAGACAGCGGCGCTTGGCGAAGGCGCGGCGGTAGGCGGGCTTCTCGGTGACGGTCTCCACCCTGGCGTTGATCATTTTCGCGCCGGTGTTCAGGCTCTTCGCCCAGGACGGGACCAGGCCCCAGCGCAGTGGCCGCAGCTGTCGGGTGATCTCCCCGGTGTCGCGCTCGATGCGTTCGAGCACCGACCACACCTCGTCGGTCGGCGCCACGTTCCAGCTCGGGTCGAGCGCATGGTCGGGGTCCCAGCGCGTGACGTCGAAGAGGTCCACAAGATCCTGCGGACGGCGGGTGGAGACGTATCTGCCGCACATACCTCCAGCCTGCCACGTCGCCGGCGGGCTGGCCGGTCGGTCCGGTCCGGCGGTGAGAGCGTTTCCCGCGGACGGGTCTCACCACCGACGGCCGGCCACCTGGGCCCGCCACCGGGACACCACCGGTCCGCTGCCCCCGCGGATGATCCACAGCAGCCGTCGGCCCGCACTGTCATCGATCTCCCGCACCCGGACGCTGTCGGTGGCGTCCGCCCTGTGCGCTGAACGCGCCGATCGGGATCGGAGCCCGATCGGCGCGTCGCGGAGGGCGGACGGCGGTATCAGCCGAGGTGCCGGGCGAAGAACCGAAGCGTGCTGTCCAGCTCGAACGCCGGGAGCTCCCCGTGTTTGCCGGGGTTGGCGTGCAGGGTCTTCTCGGCTGAGGCGAAGGCGTCGAACAGCGCCAAGCCCTGGGCCCGCGGCACCCGTTCGTCGTCCCACTGCAGCAGGAACTCCACCGGGACGGTGATACGCGCGGCAGCGTCGGCCGAGGCCAGCGCACCGCCCAGGCCCAACACGGCCGCGCGCACCCGAGGTTCGGCGGCAACGAACGGCACGCCGAGTCCGCAGCCCAGCGACACTCCCCAATAGCCCACCGGGCCAGCGCCGACATGCTCCAGTTGCTGGACCTCGTCCAGCACCGCCTGCCATTCCGGGACGGTCTGGCGAGCCACGAGCGCCTGGAAGCCGGCGATCATCGGAGCCAACTCCTCTCCGGCCGCCACCCGAGCCTGGTTCTCGGTTGCGATCCGGTCGTACTCCTCGTCCTTCGGCCGGTCGCCATGGCCGGGCACGTCCACCGCCACCACCCCGAACCCGCATTCGGTCACGAAGCGGCGTGCACGGGCCACGATGCCGCGTGCCTTCTTGTGCTGGCCGCCGCCGTGCCCGACCAGGATGAGGGGCCGAGCACCGGAGGAACCTTCGGGCGTCCACAGCACGCCGGGAATCTCACCGAGGGTGAAGAGCTGTTCACAGACGCCGTCGGAGGACGTCGCAGAGCTGAAGCGCATAGCGTTTCAAGCCTTTCAGGATGCCTTCTACGGGCACTCCCTAAGCCATGCGAAGGAGGGAGCCCCGACCTGTCACAGCGTTGATCGGTCTCACCTCCTCAGTTCGCGATGGCGCACAGCGAAGCCGAACGTATCACGGTGTCGGCGGCGCGCACCTGCTCCGGGTCTCCCTTGGTGAGCACCAGCAAGTCCTGCTGGACTACTAGCCGATGTCGGGGGCGGACCGTATCTCGATCCGGTCGCCGGTCCGTTCCATCTCCAGGACGACGATCTCGTTCCGTCCCCTGCGCCACAGATGGCTCGGCGCGTACAGGGTGACCTGCGGCCCGAGCGACCAGTACCGGCCGAGGGCGAATCCGTTGAGCCAGACCATGCCCTTGTCCCACCCCGGGAAGGCCAGGAAGCCGTCCGCGGGGGTGCCGAGGTGGACCCGGGCCCGGTGGAACGCGGGGCCGGCCGGTGTGTCACCGCTGCCGAATGCCAGGGCCGAGAGGTCGTCGAGGGGCAGCCGGCGGATCTCCCAGTCGCGCAGTTCCTCGTTGTCGAGGAGGACCTTTCCGGTGATGCCCTTGGGGTCGTTGAGGCCCTGCCCGAAGTTGACCCGCCCGGTGGGGTCGACGAGGAGGTCCAGGGTGCTCGAGGTGCCGGTGACCGCGAAGTCGACGGTGTGGCCTGGCTGGTTGCGGTCGAAGGTGCCGATGCGCTTGCCGTCGCCGAACACCAGCGCACGGTCGCCCAGCCCCGTGAGCCTCAGGCTCTTGGTGCCCTGCGCCCCCCGCACCCGGGTGCGGTAGTGGATCAGGCCGTGCGGCTGGCCGAGCGCCTCCATGTGGACCGGGGCGGGACGCCGTACCGGGGTGCTCAGCGCGTCCAACGCGTCCATCAGCGGGACCGACTCGCTGACCTTGAGGCTGCGGGCCGGCATGCGGCGTGGGGTGGCCGGCAGCGGCGTGTTCGGGAGGGTGGTGTAGGTGGCCAGCACCTCGCGCACCTTGTGGAACTTCTCCGTCAATTCACCGGATTCGCTGATCGGGGCGTCGTAGTCGTAGCTGGTGACGGTGGGCTGATAGGCGCTGCCGCTCAGGTTGGCACCCGCGGACCAGCCGAAGTTCGTTCCGCCGACCGCCATATAGAAGTTGATCGACGCTCCCGCTTCGAGGAGCTTCGCCACGTCGGCGGCGGTCTGCGCCGGGTCCGTGGTGTGGTGGGGCTCTCCCCAGTGGTCGAACCAGCCGTCCCAGAACTCCGTGCAGAACAGGGGCTTGTCCGGCTGGAAGGCACGCAGTTCCGCGAAGGGGCCGGTGGGGTCCCCGGCGAAGTTGACGGTGGACAGGAGATCGGGGAGGCTGCCGGCCCTCAACGCTTCCTGGGTGGCCCCGTTGGAGCAGAACAGCAGGCTGTCGATCCCTTGGGCCCGCATGGTGTCCCGTAGGTGTGCCAGGTGCGCGTGGTCGTCGCCGTAGCTGCCGTACTCGTTCTCGACCTGCAGGGCGATGATGGGCCCGCCGCGCGTGGCCTGCAGATCGACGAGCCGCGGCAGCAGTTCGGCGAACCAGGCATCGACCGCCCGCTCGTACCCGGGGTCGGAGCGCCGCAGGGGCGCGTCCTTGTCCTTGAGGAGCCAGGCCGGCAGGCCGCCGAAGTCCCATTCCGCGCAGATGTAGGGCCCCGGCCTCACGATCACCTTGAGCCCGACCTCGTCCGCGGTCCGTACGAAGGCGGCGACGTCTCGCCAGCCGGTGAAGTCGGCCTTCCCCTCGTACGGTTGGTGGAAGTTCCAGGCGACGTAGGTCTCCAGCGTGTTGAGCCCCATGGCCCGCATCCGCAGCATCCGGTCGCGCCAGTCGTTGGGATGGGTCCTGAAGTAGTGGAAGGCGCCCGAGAGTATCCGGAACGGCTTCCCGTCCAGCAGGAATTCGTGCCCGCGGGTGGTCAGCCCGCTCGGACTGTCGGCCTGGGCGAGGGTCGTACGGCCGCCCAGGGTGAGGCCCAGGGAAGCGGCGCCCACCATCGCCGCGCTCAGAAACCTACGTCGGCTGAACTGCGTCACGCTGCACTCCTCGACTCGACCGGTCATCGCCCAAGACTCGAACATGTTCAGTGGTGCGCGTTTCTGTGCATCGAGAGTGTTGTGTAGAACAGAAACGAGCACAAGGGTTCGTGACGATCAGGCGCGGTGAATCGGAAGGTGAGCGCGGGTCGTTCGTACGGTCCGTCCGGGGAGGATCGCGAGGGGGAGAACGGTGCCGGGAAGGACGGTGCCGGGAAGGACGGCGAGAGGGCGGAGGGCGGCAAGGGGGACGCGGCGCTTCGACGTGCGGTGGCCGCGGGGGTGCGTCGCTCAGGAGGGGAAGGTGATGAGCGGCTTGATGATGCCGCCCTCCTGTTGGGCCATGGCGTGGAACGCGTCCACGATCCGGTCGAAGCCGAATTGATGCGTGGTCATCGCGGTGGGGTCCACCCGGCCGTTCTCGATCAGGCGCAGGATCCGGCCGAGCCGTTCCCGCCCACCGGCATTGAACCCCATGTACAGCTGCTTGTCGGCCATGCCGTGGCCGATCGCATCGTGCGGGACGACCAGGGGCCCACCGGCGTCCGCGTGGTACCCGACGCTGGAGATACGGCCGCCCGGTTTGGTAGCCCGGAAGGCGTCCTGCCATGTCCCGGGGGACCCGTAGGCCTCGATCACCGCATCCGCCCCCAGGCCTCCGGTCAACTCCCTGATCTGCTCTACGGTGTTGCCCTCGGCCGGATCGATGACCAGGTCGGCGCC
Source organism: Streptomyces sp. NPDC020742 (assembly GCF_040641675.1). Lineage (NCBI taxonomy): Bacteria > Bacillati > Actinomycetota > Actinomycetes > Kitasatosporales > Streptomycetaceae > Streptomyces > Streptomyces sp. NPDC020742. Next base: position 175,226 of record NZ_JBFAEA010000012.1, on the reverse strand, counting down.
GAAGTGCCGGGCGAGCTCCTGGCGGCGGGGCACCGGTTCCACCGCGATGACCAGCCCCGCCCCGAGGAGCCGGCAGCCGACGGTGGCACTCAGCCCGACCGCGCCCTGGCCCAGGACGGCGACGGTCTCACCGAGTTTCAGCTCGGCGTGTTCCGCAGCGACGAAACCGGTGGAGAGCATGTCCGTGGCGTAGACCGCCGCGTGATCGGTGACGGAGTCCGGAATCGCCACCACGTTGGCCTGCGCGTGGGGCACCAGAAAGTACTCCGCGAGCATGCCGCCGTGCTGGGTGTACGCGGCGGCGCCCATCGTCCGGCCACCGCACTGCGAGGAGAACCCACGCTGACAGGAGTCACACTGGAAGCACGGGATGACGCCCCCGACCGCGACCCTCGAGCCGACCGTCAGGCCGGTGACGGCGGAGCCGACGGCATGCACCGTTCCCACGGCTTCGTGCCCCATGGTCCAGTCGGGCGGGACCGGCATACCGCCGCTGGCCGTGTGGATGTCCGAGGTGCACACCATGGCCGCCGTGGTCCGGATGACGACGTGATTGGGGCCGGGCTCGGGCACCGGTTTCTCCATGACCGCCACCTCCCCGGTCTCCCGCAGCACAAAGGCCCGCATCGTGTCGGAGCCGCTCACCGAGGGGTTCCTCCGCTTCCACCGTCACGGCGCCGGCGTGCATGGAGCCGGGAGCGCGGGGCCGGTCCTTCCGGAGCGCATCGCTCGCGCCGGACCCCGCAGCCCTCTCCTCCGACGTGTCGCCCTCGGCCCGCGACGGAGCCGGGGGCCCGTCCTACCGCCGCTGCCTGATGACCGCCTCCGCGGCCGGATCGCGTACCCACGGGAGGAGCGTAGTCTGCTTTGGTCGAATTGCCCGATTGCCGCCGCCCCGGGTGCTGTACGGACGGACCCACGGGCCGGGCCGCAGGGAGCCCCTCGCATTCCCCCAGGAACGGCGAAGGCCCCTTCCCTCTTACGGGAAGGGGCCTTGCATAGAGCGCCCGGCAGGCCTTGCACCTGCATCTCCCACCGGTTGGTGGACGTCTTTCCTTGGACCACAGACGCATCACTCCGGGCTCACTTTCCGCGAGCCGAAGTCACACCATGATCATACAACGTCGACGGCTGCCGGCGACGCCGCCGTTCCCCTGCCTCCGTTGAGGTGCGACGTCCTGACCTGAGGTGCGACGTCCCGATGTGCGGTGCGACGTCCAGACGTGAGGTGCGACGTCCAGACGTGAGGTGCGACGTCCTGACCTGAGGTACGTCCTCACCCCGACGATGCCTGCACGCGCTCCCCCATCGTGCCGGGCTGCAGCGCGGCGGCCCGCCCGCGTACGACGAGGTTCTGCGTGCCCAGGCCGATGGCCAGGTACGCGTAGAGCGACACCGCCCCCAGCACCCCGGCGCCGGCCGCGTGGTCGATCCATATGCCCAGGCCGAAGTGCACGGCCGCCGAGGCCAACCACAGCCCGGTGGTGGCCACCGTCCCCCTGCGCAGCGCCTCACCCTGCGGCCCGCGCCAGACGCGTACGGTCCGCGCCCTGACGGCTCCCAAGCACGCCGCGACGGCCAGGCTCGCCACCAGCAGGACCACAGGCAACGCGGTCATCGCATGGTGCTTGGCGACCGAGGCGATGCCGAAGGCGATCCCACAGACGCCCAGGACCGCGAAGACCGCCGGCGCGATCAGTGAGCCCACACGGCGTACCGGACGGGTGCGCAGCTGCTGCCGCACCACCAGACCGACCACCACAACCAGGGCCAGAACGGCGCCGCCACTCGTGCTCTGCATCTCAACTCCCCCGTCACGGCGCTGCATTCGACCGGCAGCGACATACGCCATTGTGTGCCAGCCACGGGTGGCGCCGCGGAGAGGGGCCGGCGTGAGCGGGACAGGCCTGTCGAGCATGTCAGGGGCGGCACCACGATTGCGGCCGTCGTTGCCTACCCGGCCCGGGCCTCCCGGCGCAGAACCACCTGTCATGGTGGGCGCGTCTTCGCGGGCATGGCGAACATCTCGATACGGCCCGCAGGCCTGGGCGACCTGGACGCGATCGTCGACGTGCACGGTCAGGCGCGCACCGCCTACTACCTGGCCGGCGGGCTGACTCAGGGGGAAATCGACGGTCCGGGCGGGCCAGGGCAGCGGCGGGAGGCGTGGGCGCGTTGCCTGGAGTCGGATGGGAGGAAGGCGTGGTGTGCTCGTGAGGGAGACGGGGTCGTGGGCGCCGCGGCGATGGGCCCGCCGCTGAGCCCCGGCGCGGATGCCACCACAGTAGGCGAGCTCTACCAGATGCATGTCCTGCCGAGCCATTGGGGGAAGGGCATCGGCGGTCAACTGCACTCCCTTTTCGTGCAGTTCCTGCGCGAGGCTGACCTGCGGACGGGCCATGTCGAGGCGTGGGAACGGAACCACCGCGCACAGGCCTTCTACGCCCGGCACGGGTGGAAGCCGGACGGGCGTCGTCGCCCCGGCCCGGGCAACTCCAGCTATCTCGGCATGCGGCTCACCGTGACCGCGGATTGACCGTACAGGGAAGGAAGAAGGGGGCAGAGAGGGCGGAGTGCGTGCGCCTTGTCGGCCGTACGCCGATGCGGCCGCTTGGCAGCTCGGCCGGTGTCGGCCCGTTGCTCTCCGCTCCCGGTCGAACTCGTCGTCATACGATGCCTGTTGTCCGTGATCCAGGCCGTTCGGGCAGGTCGCACGGGATACGGCCGTCGTTAGGAGGTGTACGGGATGCCCTTCACTGCGTTACACCCGGATGCCGGCCGCCTCGACGCCACCCAGGATGATCTCGGGTGCGGGATGGACTGGTCCCGGCTGCACAAGGCCCGTCCCCGCATCGCGCTCACCTGCCCCGAGTGCGGCTGGGGTGTCCACGCCAAGCGTTCCCCGCACGGCGTGCGGTTCTTCTGCCACGATCCCGGTCGGCCGCCGTCGTGTGCGCTGTCGAACGAGTCGTGGGAACACCACATGCTCAAACTGGAGCTGGCAGGTGCGATCCGGGCCGCCGGCTGGTACGCCGAGCTGGAAGTCGCTGCCGCCGACGGCACGTGGCGGGCCGACGTCATGGCGTCCTCGCCGGACGGCGCGCGACGTATGGCCTGGGAGGCGCAGCTCTCGCCGATCACGGTGGAGGACATCCAGGCCCGCACCGCCCGCTACCGGGCCGAGGGGATCGCGGTCTGCTGGGTCTGCCCGCACAGCAGAGCGCCACAGTGGATGGGCACGGTGCCGGCGATACGGGTGCGCGCCCCGGAAGCGGGGGACCCGTGGACGGTGGACGACGGGATCGCCGGTTTCGACTTCGCCGCCGGTAGCTGGGTGGTGCAGGAGGCGGAGTTGCAGCGGTTCGTCCAGTGGACCCTTCTGGGGCAGGTGCTGCCGTGCCGAAGCCTGCCGCGGTACCGGCCGTTGGCCCGGACCGCCGACGGTCAGCCATGGGGGCAGAGGGACGGCTGGTGGACCTCCCGGCAGTCCGCTCGGGCGCAGGCCGAGCACGAGGAGATGCGTCAGCGTCAGGAGAAGGCGGAGCGGGAGCGCGAGGCGCGGAAGAAGGAGCAGGAGAGTGAGGCCGCGCGGAAGCGGGCGGTACACAATGAGGAGGCTCGGCAGCGTCGCGCGGAGAGGGACCGTCGACGCCGGCAGCTGCGCGAGAAGGAGGACGCTGCCCGCAAGGAGGAGGCGCGCCGGCTGCGGGCGGAGCACGACGCCCGCCACGCCCGGGAACTCGCCGAACGGACGGAGCGGGAACGTAGGGAGCGGACGGAGAAGGAACGCCATGCCGTGGCGACGGCGAAGGCGTGGTGGGACCGGCTGTCCCGGGAGCAGCTCCAGGAGCTGCTGGCCGCGGTGGCGGACCGGGCCTGGCGCGAGGAACGACTCCGGGTGGACATACCCGACAGCCCTGGCCTCGCGGCGCACTTCGCCTACGGGATACCGCTGCACTCCCGGGGCCCCGTCCACGCCCTGTACGGGATCGTGCGCCCCTGCCCCCAGCTCGTGTCCCTCTCGCCGCAGCTGTCGTTCCAACGCGCCTTCGTCCGGAACGCCCGGGAAGCCGGCGAGTTGAGCGAGGCCCTGACCGGACGCATCACCCACTTCGACCTGCCCGATCCACCAGGGCCGCGCCCCGATACGGGGTGACGCCCACGCCTGACACGACGCGCCCGCACCGTCGGTCCCGACGTCGGCATCGAGGTCCTCGGCGCCGTCACGGACTCCTCGGCGCTGGCGAACTCCTCGGCGCTGGCGAACTCCTTCGGTGAACGGACCCCGCTGGTCCGGCCGGCCGCCGGCCACGACCTACGGCGCAATCCCCTGCGCGGCCCCACCCCGGTCTCCCCGCACGCGCTGATCTGGCGCACCGACCATCCCGTACCCCGCACCCAGCGCGCTCCGCAGCCGCGACACGACGAGCGCGCCGATGGGCGGGATCCGGCGGCCCGGCCCGCACACTTGCTCCCACGAGTGGCCCGTGCCTCGTGCGCACCGTGCGCGGGCCGGGCCGCCGGCTGCACGCGCCGCTCGCCGCCCCGGAGCCAGCCGCCCGCGACGAGCAGTCCCCCCGTCCCGCTCTGCGCCTCCCTGCCGAGGGGCGCCGAGCCCACGCCGGAGTCCCCATGACAGCACCCCCGCCCGCACCTGCGCGTACGACAGCGCCCACGCACGCACCTTCGCGTACGTCCACCCCTACGCGTCTGTCCACGTCTGCACGAGCGCCCGCGCCCGTGTCCCCGCCTCCGCCCGCATCGCCGCCCGCACTGCCGTCCGCACTACCGCCCGCACTGCCGCGCGCCGCGAGCGGGCCGTCGTCGGGCGGTGACCGTGCCGGAGCGCGGGCGGAACCCGGCCTGGAGGCGCGGATGGCGGCCGTGGACGCCGCCATGACCGTGCGTCTGGAGGAGGCCGCCGTGGCCCATGAGGTGCGCACCGCGCACATCCGGACCGAGCAGGCCGGCCTGGCCGACGCCCTCACCGTGCCGCTCGCCCCCGAGTGGCAACCGCCCGCGCCGCCGGCGTACCCGACCCCGGTGGCTGCCCTCCTGGAGCGGGCCCACCGCCGCATAGCAGTGGGCGGCTGGTGCGCCGGAGCCCTCACCGACGGCCGGGGCGCGGTCTGTCTGCTGGGCGCCGTCCGGGAAGCGGCGGGCGGCGACCGGGGCCTGGAGGCCGGGGCGGTGCGCGTACTGATGGACGCCATCGAACGGCGCTTCGGCGACCGCGGGGCGCCCGGGCCGTCCGGACGGTCCGTACCGTCTGTGCCGCCCGTGCCCTCCGTGCCGTCCTTCAACGATGCCTGGGGAACCGGCCGCGTCCCGCTGCGCATACTGCACGAGGCTGCCGTGCTGGCCGATGCCCGAGGGGTGTAGGGATCCGGCCGTGCGGGGGGATCCTGCGGTGCGTGGAGGGACCCGGCCGTGCGTGTGGCGACCGGCGGTCTGCGAAGGTGGGTAGGTGTGGGCTGGCGGGAGCCGGCCACGGCCGGCGGTGTGTCGTCCTGCGTCGGTCAGAAGACCAGCTGCCCGATGCCCAGCATGTTGCCCTCGCTGTCGCGGAACCAGGCGCCGCGTTCGCCCCGGGCGCCCTTGCTCGGGTAGTTCCCGTCGATCTCGGCGATCCCGTTGCTCGTGTGTCCGCCACCCAGGAGTCCGGGCAGGTCGACGTCCTCGAAGACCACGCCGCGCCGGGTGAGTTCGGCCACCACGTGCTCGATGTCGTCGACCTCCCACGCCATCTGGGTGAACGTACCGGACGAGGCTCCCGTTGACCGGAACAGGACGAAGTCCGTGCCTGCGCACCGGTACAGCAGGCCGCCGGGCAGCTCGTCGACCGGGTCCAGCCCGAGCTTCTCCGAGTAGAAGCGCCGGGCCCGGTCCAGGTCCTGGGCCGGAAGCCTGGTCGCCGTGGACGCCCCGGCGAGAATGTCCCTGTTGTTGGTGTTCATTCCTCCACTCTGGCGTGCGCGGGGGCCGGGCGGGTGGATCGCCGGGGCAGGCGTCGCTCAGTCCGCCGGTGGGGGCGGTTGCGGCGGGCGGTGTTCGTCCGGGAGGGGGACGGCCGTGACGGCGTCCTCGCCCTGTTGTTCCGCGCGCAGTTGCCGGCCCGTCCCGGTCTCCCCCAGCCGCGGCCCGGCGGGGACGTCCGGGCCGTCGAAGCCGGGGCTGGTGAACTCCGGTGCGGAGAAGCCCGGGGCGGTGTCCGCGGCGGGGGCGGTGCCACCGGCGTCCGCGGAGGGGGCAGCACCCTCCGTGTCCGTGTCGGGGGCGGTGCCGACGGCGTCCTCGTCCGGGGCGGTGCTGCCGGGGCCCGGCGAGCTGAAGTCGGGTGAGGTGTAGCCGGGGTGGGGCAGGCCCATGGGGTCCGCCGTGACGTGTTCGGGCTGCTCGTCCAGGGGGCCGGCGGGGAAAGGACCGGGGCCGGTCCCGTCGGTGCGACGGGGTGCGGTGTCCTCCATGGTGGGGCTCCCTCCTGCGGAGCGGCGGCCGCCGGACGGGTCGCCCGGTCGCCGCCTCTCTCCGGTGCCGATGTACTGCGTCTGTCCCGGTGGCCGCCGGCCATGCCTGGCGGACGGGCGGGCCGCGGTGCGCAGGGCGGCACAGCGGCACAGCGGCGCACCGGCACAGCGGCACAGCGGCACAGCGGCGCCAGGGAACCCTCCGTCAATGCGTACGGGCCGCCGGCCGCGCCCCTTCAGGACAGCAGGTCGGTCAGCGGGACCTGCGGATCGGCGAGGCGCTGTGGGTCCACAGGCCGGCCGCTGGAGACCAGTTCCCGGATCTGGTCGGTGACGTCCCAGATGTTGACGTTCATGCCGGCCACTACCTGGCCGCCGGAGAGCCAGAAGGCGAGGAACTCCCGGGCGGCGGTGTCCCCCCGGAAGACGACGCGGTCGTATCCGCCGGGGGCGGCGTGGCCGGTGTACTCCATGCCCAGGTCGTACTGGTCGGTGAAGAAGTAGGGCAGCCGGTCGTAGCGGACGTCCTGGCCGAGCATCGCCTTGGCCGCGGTCCCCGGCTGGTGGAGCGCATTGGCCCAGTGCTCGACGCGCAGGTGCCGGTCCAGGACGGGGTGGTAGGCGTTGGCGACGTCGCCGGCCGCATGGACGTCCGGGTCGGAGGTGCGCAGCCGCTCGTCCACCACGATGCCGTTGTCGACGCGGAGGCCGGCCGCGGTGGCCAGTTCGGTGTTGGGGGTGACGCCGACGCCGACGATGACCGCATCGGCCGCGATCCGGGTGCCGTCGGCCAGCCGCACGCCGTCGGCGGTGCCGCCGGTGCCGGTGATCTCCGTGATCCGGGTGCCGCAGCGCAGGTCGACGTCGTGCTCGGTGTGCAGGGCGGCGAAGATCTCGGCGGCCTCGCGACCCAGTACCCCCAGCAGGGGCAGTTCGGCGGCCTCCAGTACGGTCACCGCGACCCCGGCGGTGCGGGCGGCGGCCGTGGTCTCCAGGCCGATCCATCCGGCGCCGATCACCACGATGCGGGTGGCGGAGCGGAAGACCTCCTTGAGCCGGTCGCTGTCCTCCAAGCGGCGCAGGAGGTGGACGCCGTGGAGGTTCGCGCCGGGCACCGGCAGCGGGCGGGGGGTGGCACCGGTGGCCAGCAGCAGTTTGGCGTAGCCGAGCCGGCTGCCGTCGGCGAGGGCCACCTCGTGGGCGGCCGGGTCGACGGCGGTGACGGGGGTGCCCAGCCGCAGGTCGACGTCGTGCTCGGCGTACCACTGGGGCGGGTGGACGTGGACCTGTTCCCGCTCGGTGTTGCCCATCAGGTAGCCCTTGGACAGCGGTGGCCGCTCGTAGGGCCGTTCGTGCTCGTCGCCCAGCAGCACCACGGGGCCGTCGAAGCCTTCCGCGCGCAGCGTCTCGGCGGCCTTCGCGCCGGCCAGCCCCGCGCCGGCGATGACGAATGCGGTGTTCCGGGCCATCTCGGGCTCCGCTCCCTCGGGTGATGATCGGTTCTGCGTCATCACCTACCCATGTGGGGCGGGGACGGGTGCCGCCGAAGGTGTGACCTGGGGGCCGGCAGCCCTCCTGGCGAGGGAGGTGGGGTGCGGCAGGAGGCGCGTCGGGACGGCGCGCCTCCTGCCAGAAGTGCGGGACGCGTGCCCTCCCGGACGTCCGGGAGGGCACGACGCGGTCAGCCCGCGGTCCGCTCCCGGTGTCCGCGCAGGGCACGCGCCGTCAGGTCGCGGTCCTCGCCCAGCACGAAGGCCGTGACACCGTCGGCGCGCCACTCGGCGCGGCGCTCCGGCGTGGTGGACATCGCGCAGAACGGCACGGCGTGGCGGGCGCAGGCGGCGCGCAGGGTGCGCACCGCCTCCTGGACGCGGGGGTGGCGGACCTGCCAGGGGACGCCGTAGGACTGCGAGAGGTCGCCGGGGCCGGGCAGGACCAGGTCGACCCCGCCCGGGGCGAGGATCTCGTCGATCGCCTCGACCCCCTCGGCGTCCTCCAGCAGCGCGATGACCATGATCTCCGCGTTGGCCCGGCGCAGGTACTCGGCCGGGTCGATCCGGCCGAAGCCGGGACCGCGGCCCCCGTTGAGCGAGCGCATGCCCTCGGGGGCGTAGCGGGCGGCGCGGATCGCGGTGTCGATGTCGGCGCGCCCGCGGACGTGCGGGATCACCACGCCCATCGCCCCGGCGTCCAGGGCCCGCAGGACGGCCCCGGGGTCGGCCTCGGGGACCCGGACGAAGGGGGTGAGCCCGGAGGTCTCGGCCGCTCGGATCAGGTGTTCCAGCTGCTGGGGGCCGACGAGGGTGTGCTCGGTGTCCAGGATGACGAAGTCGTAGCCGGCGCAGCCGATCATCTCGACGACGGTGGGATCGGGGAGCGTGCTGAACAGCCCGTATGCCTCCTCGCCGGCGGCGAGCTTGCGCCGGACCTCATTGGGGCGGAGCACCTCAGCCCTCCCCCGCCGCGTCGGCTTCCTCGGCGCCCAGGAAGTGGAAGCCGGGGCGCGGGTGCATCAGGAAGTCGTGGTGGGAGATGTTCCAGGCGTACGCCCCGGCGATCCCGAACACCACCCGGTCGCCGGCCCGGAGCCCGGGCGCCGGGACCGCGCGGGCGAGCACGTCCTTGGGGGTGCACAGCTGTCCGGTGACGGTGACCCGGTCGCCCTCGGCCGCCGACCGGGGCCAGGGGTGCGGCCAGGGCGCGTCGGACGGCACCACGGTGCAGGGCTGGTCGTGGCCCTTGGTGGCGGGGGTGCGCAGGTGGTGGGTGCCGCCGCGGACCACGGCGAACTCCTCGCCGTGGCTGTGCTTGACGTCCAGCACCTCGGTGGCGTACCAGCCGCAGTACGCGGTCAGCGCGCGGCCCGGCTCGATGCGCAGGGTGAGGTCGGGGTGGGCGTCGGCGAGCCGGGCCAGGCCCGCGCCGAAGGCGGCCCAGTCGAAGCGGCGCTCCGGGTGGGCGTAGTCGACGGCCATCCCGCCGCCGACGGTCACCTCGGACAGCGGTACGCGGTGCCGCTCGGCGAGCGCGGCGGCCCAGCTCACGATGGACTCCGCGACGGCGAGTTGCTCGGGCGCCTCCAGGCCGCTGGCCAAGTGGGCGTGGACGCCGCGGAGTTCGAGGTGCGGGTAGCGGCCGTCGGTGAGCAGGGCGACGACCTCGTCGGCCTGGTCGGGGTCGAGCCCGAAGGGGGTGGGCCGGCCGCCCATGGCGAGCGAGCTGCCGTCGAGGGAGCCGTCGTCGACGGGCAGGTTGAAGCGGGCGAGCACCGCGATCCGGCGTTCCGGGGCGAGCCGGGCGGCGAGGTCGGCGAGCATGTGGAGCTCGTGGACGCTCTCGACGTGGAAGCGCTCGACGCCGGTCTCCAGCGCCTGGGCGATCTCGGCGGGGGTCTTGCCCGGTCCGCCGAAGGCCAGCGGGGCGCCGGGCACGGTCTTGCCGACGTGCGCCAGCTCGCCGCCGGAGGAGACCTCGTAGCCGTCGACGTACGGGCGCAGCGCGGCCAGGATCTCCGGTTCCGGGTTGGCCTTGGCCGCGTAGTAGAGCTCGATGCGCTCGGGCAGCGCGGCCCGTACGGCGGCGAGGTGGTCGTGCAGCGCCGTCAGGTCGTAGAGGTAGGCGGGCAGTTCCTCGGACGTGAGGGCGTGGACGCGGTCGCGGACCGCGGGGGTGAGGTCGGGGGCGGGGGTGGTCATCGGGTGCTCCAGGGGGTGGTGTCGTCGGTGCGCTGCGCGCCCGACAGGACGGCCTCGGCCAGCGGGGAGGGCAGCCGCACATAGCCGGCCTCGCGGTCGGCCTTGCGCTCCCAGCGGGTGAGCAGGTTGGCCTTGGCGGGCAGCGGGACACCGGCCAGCAGGGCGGCCAGCCGCGGCGGGCAGCCGTGCCGGTCCGCGTGGGTCTGCAGGGTGCGGCGGACCTGGGCCCACAGCTCCGTCTCGGTGTCGGGGTGCAGGTCGGCGAGGGCGGCGAGCACCTCGGAGACGTGGTTGACCAGCAGGCAGTACACCACGCGGTCCCAGCCGCGCTGGGCGTCGTAGGTCATCGGCGCCGCGACCTCGGCGGGCAGTGAGGCCAGCAGTTCGGCGTGGTGCTCGGGGACGAGCTTGGTGCCCTCCAGGTCTCGGAAGAGCACCTGGGCGGGCATCCCGTCGCCGTCCACGCAGATCAGCACGTTCTGCAGATGCGGCTCCAGCACCAGTCCGTGGTCGAAGTACGCGGCGAGCACCGGCGGCAGCAGCAGGTTGAGGTAGGCGGCCCACCAGTCCAGTGCGGCCTGCCTGCTGGTGCCCGCCAGCAGCCGGGAGAGGTGGGCGGGGCCGGTGGGGTACTCGTCGGCGACGGCGGCGGCCAGCAGCGGGGTGGTGCCGGGCAGCAGCCGCTGGGACAGGCCCTCGCGGACGATCACGCCGAAGCCTTCGAGGAGCGCGGTGTCCGGGCGGCCGTCCGCGCCGGGCAGCGCCAGGCTGCGGTAGGCGGGCTCGTGGAGCACCGCGCTGCCGGGGAAGCGGGTGGCGAGGTCGGTGAGCGCGGGCGCCAGCAGGCGGGTGAGGGCCACGGCCCCGGAGAGTTCGTAACTGGCGTTCTTCCGGAGGCAGTTGGTGATCCGGACGTTCAGGCTGAACTTCAGGAAGTCGGCGCCGTCGTAGAGGGTGCGGACCGAGGCGGTGGCGGCGAACGGCGTTGCGGTGGTGCCCAGGACGCGGATGTCGTCGCGCTCCAGGGCCTCCCTGAGGCCGGGGTGGTCGCGCAGCAGCTCGTACTGCCAGGGGTGCGCGGGCAGCAGCCGGTAGCCCTCCGGGACGTCGGGGTGCAGCGCGTCCAGTACGGCGGTGGCGCCGTCCGCGCAGGACTCTTCGGCGATCAGTTCCGCGCGCACCGCGAGCAGCAGCAGCGGGAACTCTCCGCCGGTCTCGGGGGCGTAGGACTGCCAGGCGGTGGGGTCGCCGGTGCGGGCCTTGGGGGTGGGATGGAAGCGGTGGCCCAGGATCAGCGACTGCTCGGAGGCGACATAGGCGGTCTGCCAGTCGTCGGCGGCGGGCTCGGCGGCGGGCTGTTGCTCTCCGGCGCGGGCGGCCAGCGCGGCGGAAACGGCCTGGTGGCTGGAGGCGATCTGGTCCAGGAACTCGTCGTTGTCCACGCCGGTGCGCAGCGACAGCTCGGCGTGCGCATACGTGGCCAGGCGGCGCCAGTCGACCTCCGCCCAGCCGTCGGCGGTCTGCTCGAAGACCGGGCCGGTGAACCGGTGGGCGCCCAGCAGCGCGGTGCGGCGCAGGGCGACCCGCAGCAGCACCCCGCGGCGCGGCAGCCGGATCAGCAGCTGTCCGTCGTCGACGGCGGTCTGGTGCTCGGGGCCGGAGACCTCACGCAGCAGGCAGTTGAGCAGGGTGTGCGCCACGGCCTGGTCGGCGGTGGGCAGACCGGCGGGGGTGACGGGGGCCGGGGCGGTGCCGGGCGGGTTGGTCAGCGAGGGCATCGGGGGCTCCTGCGGGTGCGGAGAGTACGGGAGAGGCGGGGGACGGCGATCGCGGCCACGGTGACCAGCGCTATCGCGGTGCCGGTGACGACGGGGGCGGTGGGGCCGAACCAGTCGTTGCCGGCCGCGGCGGCCAAACCGGCGGCGACGGCACCGGCCTTGGAGAAGAACTCGATCGAGCCGAACAGGCCGCCGGGGGCACGGCCCCTGGCGCAGTCGGCGGCCAGCATCGACATACAGACCAGGCCCAGGGTGAGCCCGGCGCCGAGCACCAGGCGGACCGCGACGAAGGCGGTCAGCGAGTGGGCGACGCCGTGGCCGGCCAGGCCGAGCGCGATACAGCCGAAGCCGATCGCGATACCGAGGCGGGGGCGGTTGCGGAACAGGGAGTGCACCGCCATCGCCGCGACGAGGTAGCACATGTGCGGCAGCGCGAACAGGACACCGGACACCATCGGGCCGGTGCCCGGTATGCGCTCCTTGATGAGCGCGATGAGGTACGGGAAGGAGATGACGGTGGAGAAGACGAAGGCGAACTCCAGGGCGTACAGGGCCCGCAGGGAGCCGGCCGTGGCCCGTGGCGCGTCGGCCAGCGGGGCGGGCTCGGCGTCGGCGACGGCCTCGGCCGCGGTGGGCTCCGCCGCTTCGACCTCCGCGGTGGCTCGGGCGGGGGCGGCGGGTCGGCTCTGCGGCGGCTCCGGCAGCGCCGCCAGCATCACGGCGGCGGCCAGCGGGAGTACGGCCAGCAGCGCGTACTGCCGGTGCGGGGAGAGCCACGGCGTCAGCGAGCCGACCACGATCGGCGCGCACACCAGGGCCGCCCGTGCGCTGCCCTGCATCAGCGTCAGGGCGCGGGACAGGGCGTGACCCTCCAGGGCGGCCCCGAGGTAGCCGTTGGACGCCGCGAAGGTGCCGCCGAGGACGCCCTGGATGACCAGCGCGGTGGTGAAGGTGGCGAGCGAGTCGGCCCAGCCGGCCAGCAGGAAGGCGGCGGCGAGCCCCAACTGGGCGCGCAGCAGCAGCTTCTTGCGGCCGAAGCGGTCGGCGAGGCGGCCCCACAGCGGCGCGCCGATCGCGCCGAAGATGGTTGGCACGATGTACAGCAGGCCGGCCCAGCGGGCGGCGCCGTCGCCCAGCTCGGGCAGGATTTCGGTGAGGTAGGGCGGCAGGCCCAGCGCGGCGAAGGAGGCCACGAAGTAGCAGCCGGCCACGGCGTAGACCTGGCGGCGGGCGAGCCCGGGGCGGACCTTGGTCTCGACCGCGGCGTCGACCCGTCGGGGGGCGGTCTTCAGCGGGCTCATCGGATCGCCCCCGTCGGCAGCAGGTAGTTGGGGCCGGTGGTGTAGTGCTTGTTGATGTCGGCGGCTCCGGAGCGTTCCTTGGTCAGCAGGCTGCCGGCACTGACCATGGCCTTGACCGGCAGCTGCGGGGCGTCGAGGAGATGGGCGCGCAGTGCGGCGCCGGGTGCGCCGCCCAGCCTGTCGACGGCCTCGGCGAGCCGGTCGCGGACCAGGCCCAGAGTCCGGTCGAGCGGCGCCCGTCCGTGCCGGGCCAGCCCGAACGCGTAGGAGCCGGCGCACAGATGGACGGTGATGGTGGTGAACAGGTCGAGCACCGGCCGGTCGTGGTCGGCGAAGATCCGCGGGTCGGCGAAGGCGTCGGGGTCCGGGGCGTCGCTGCCGAGGGTCTCCCGCAGGCGGGCGGCGTTCAGGCGCGGGGCGTCGTTGTCCTTGAACAGCAGCCGCAGTCGGGTGCCGTCCGCGGTGCGGTCCAGGACCAGGGAGATGTTCTGCTGGTGGGATTCCAGGCCGATGCCATAGCCGAACAGCGTGGTCTGCCAGTCGAAGAGCAGCGCCCACATCGCGTCCAGCAGGGCCAGCGGGTCGCCGCCGTAGAAGCGGTCGGCGAGGTCGTCGACGACCAGCCGCCCGCCGGGCGCCCGGGCCAGCAGGGCGGCCATCGGGACGACGGTGGAGCGCTCCAGACCGGCCGGGTAGCGGCGGAGCAGCACGGCCAGCAGTTCGTGGTCGGCGTGCGCGTAGACGGTCTCGTCGGCCTGCAGAACCGATCCGGCGAACCGGGGTTCGCGGGCGATCACCCGCTCCAGCAGCCGCTGGCCCTCGGCGCCGTCGATGAGCGTACGGGGCTTGATGGTGCGGCGGTTGCGCAGCCCCAGCGTGGCGGTGGCCAGCGGGAGTTTCAGGTGCAGCCGGGGGTCGGCGTCCACGGCCACGGTCCGCATCGACAGCGTCGGCACCGCGTCGAGCAGCGCCCGCGCGGACAGCTCCGCGGCGCGCTCCAGGCCGGTCTCGCGCAGCGCCTCTGCGAGCGGATGGCCCAGCGTCAGCGGGTGGACGGGCAGCGCGAGGTGGCTGTCGTCGAGGTGCGGCAGATCCAGCTCCGCCGGGGTGGGCCAGCAGTCGGGCAGGGCCGGCGCCTGGCCCGTCACGGTGAGCGCGGTACGGGGCACGGCCAGCCACCGCAGCGCGAAGCGGGGAGCGAACTCCGGTGCGTAGGCGCGCAGTTGAGCCTCGTCCAGGCCGGAGCGGCCGCGGGCGGTCGGGTAGACGGGGTGGTCGAGGCGGGCGGCGAGCGCATCGTACGCCAGGCCGCCGTCCAGGCCCGGCCAGCCCTCGGCCAGTCCGCCATGACGCTCCGTCAGAAGACGGTCGGTCTCGTCCTGGGTGCGGGTGTGCAGCCGCATCGTCGCCAGGGTCTGCCGGCACTCCTCGGCGAAGGCGTCGAAGCCGGGCCGGTCGGCCGGATCGGCCAGCGCGCGCAGCGCGGTGAGGACGGCGTCGGTCGAGGTGAGCCGGGCGCCGTCGGTCTCCCGTATCAGCAGCGGCAGCCGGGCCGCGTGGGTGCCCTGGTAGCCGTCGGGGGCCAGCGGCAGCAGCAGGGCGCCGGTGTCCGGCCCGGCGGGCAGCCGCAGCCAGGGGCCGTCCGGCCGCTCCAGGAGGGTGCCGCGGGTGCGGAGTCCGACGACGTCCTCACGCAGCAGCGCGCTCAGCACCCGCAGCATCAGCTCGGGCTCCTCGGCGGGTCCGGCCGCCGCACGCTCGGACAGCACGGTGGTGGTGTCGGTGCGGGCGGTCACGCTATCTCCCAGCGCTCGGCGGCGAAGAAGCCGTCCACGGCCCGGTCCACGGCGCTCCGGTCGGTGCCGGTGGCCCGCAGGACGCCGAGGTAGTCGCGGTTGGTGCGGTGGTGGGGGTGGTCGGCGCCGACGGGGCGCAGCGGCCGGTAGGCCAGCCGTACGCCGTCGGTGACGCGGTCGGTGGCGGCGGGCGCTGCGGTGAGCGTCCCGGCCCGGTCGGCGAGGGCGTACTCCACCCGGCCCGCGCCGTCGGTGCGGACGTCGAGGTCGGCGGGCAGCGGCTCGCCCAGGTGGGTGCGCAGCACCAGCTCGAACAGCGGTATGCCCAGGACCTGCGCGAGCAGCAGGTCGCACTGGTCGCCGATGACGCGGTAGTTGACCTCGATCAGCCGGGCCCGGCCCTCGTGCACCACGAACTCGGTGTGGCAGGCGCCGAAGCCGACGCCCAGCGCGTCGAGCTGGGCCAGGATCTGGGCGGTGATGGACTCGGGGTGGGCGTGGACGTAGTCGTGCCGCTCCTCGATGAAGGCCGGCGGTGCGGAGACCGTGGTGCGAAAGCCGCCCAGCACATGGCGTACCCGGCCGTCGCCGAGGGTCTCCAGGGTGCACAGCTCGCCGGCCAGGAACTCCTCGGCGACCAGCGCCGCTTCCGGTCGCCGCCGCTGGATGTCCTGGGCCAGGGCCAGCAGTTCCTCGGGGCTGTCGGCGGGCCGGACGTCCTCGCTGGCCACGCCCTCGCGGGGCTTGACGACGCAGGGGAAGGGCAGGTCGGCGGCGAGCAGCGCGGCGGGGTCCTCGCCGGGGGCGAGTTCGGCGGACCGTACCCGGTCGACGCCGGCCGCGGCGAGGTGACGCCGCATCTCGGCCTTGTTCTTGGTGCGCAGCGCCGCCCGCCAGTCCTTGCCGGGCAGCCCGAAGTAGTCGGCGACCAGGGCGGCCTGGGTCTGCAGGTGGTCGCTGTTGGTGAACACCGCGTCGGCCGGGTGGTGGGTGGCGATGCGCGTGATCACGGCACGGAAGTCACGGACGTCGCACTCCAGGACCTCGGCCTCGGTGCCGGTCTTGCGGTGCGCCTCGGGTTGGTCGGTGAGGATCGTGACGTCGAGGCCGAGGTGGGCGGCGGCGGGGAGGAACCCCTCGGTGACCGAGTCGGTGGGGTTGAGGGCGAGCAGATACATCCGCATGAGCGGGACCCCTTCGGGATCAAGGGTGGTGCAGGGGGCGTCGGGGGCGGGGCGGGCCGGGGGGAACGGCCCGCCCTGGGCGGTTCAGCTCTTGGGCAGCGGCACCCCGGTGGCCTTCGCCACGTCGGCGAGCATGTGCTCGGCGGCCTGGATGCCGATGCCGGACATCCACGTCTCGTCGGGCACGTCGAAGACCTTGTGGTTCTTGACGGCCGGCAGGTCCTTCCAGACCGGGTTGGACGTGACGTCCTTCTGCTGCGTCTTGCTGGGGGTGTCGGCGACGGTCACGAACACCAGGTCCGCGTCGGCCTTGTCGATCTGCTCGGGGCTGACGTCGACCATGGTCTTGACCGGGTCGGTGGAGCTCTGGGACTTCGGCCGGGCCAGGCCGATGTCGTCGAGGACCACGCCGCTGTAGGAGGACTTCTGGTAGAGGCGGGTCGGGCCGGCGACGAAGCGGACGACCGAGGCCGACGGCATCTTGCCGTGGTACTTCTTCTTGATGGCCGCGCCCAGCGCCTTGGCCCGGTGCTGGTACTCCTGCAGCTTCTGGTCGGCCTCCTTCTCCAGGCCCAGCGCCTTGGCGTGCACCTTCAGGTTGGCCTTCCAGGGGCCGCCGGTGGTCTCGGTGAAGACGGTCGGCGCGATGGCCTGGAGCTTGTCGTAGATCTTCTCGTGCCGGACCTTGGAGGACAGGATCAGGTCGGGCTTCAGGGAGATGATCTTCTCCAGGTTGGGCTCCAGCAGCGGACCGACGTCCTTGACCCCGCCGATCTCGTCCTTGAGGTAGGAGGGGAAGCCGCCCTCGGTCTTCATGTGCGGGGAGACCGCGCCGACCGGCTTGACGCCGAGGGTGGTGACGTCGTCCAGCTCACCGGTGTCCAGCACGACCACGCGCTTGGGCTTGGCGGGGATCTTCACGTCGCCGCCCATGGCGCTCTTGACGGTGCGTGGGAAACCGGCGCCGGCCTTGCCCTTCGCGGCGTCGTCGGCGGTGGAGGAGCCGTTGCCGCAGGCGGTGAGCGAGGCGGCGCCCAGGGCGACGGTGAGCGCCGCGGCCGGCAGCCGGCGGGTACCACGGAGGGAGCGTCTGGTCAGCATGAGGTGTCTTCCTTGAGGGGGAGGAGGGAACGGGAGGGGACGCGCTCGTGGGGGAAAGCGGTCGGTCAGGCGGTGACGGCGGTGTGCCGCTGCGCACTGCTCTTGGGGACGACCAGCGGGGTGCCGGTCTCGGGGTCGGGGATCACCCGGCAGTCCACGTCGAACACGGACTTGACCAGCTCCGCGTCGAGGACGTCCGCCGGTGCGCCGGCCGCCGCCAGCTGCCCGTCCTTGAGGACCACCAGGTGGTCGGCGTAACGGGCGGCCTGGCCGAGATCGTGCAGCACCATCACCACGGTGCGGCCCGCCTCGGAGTGCAGGGCGGCGACCAGGTCGAGGACGTCGAGCTGGTGCCGCAGGTCCAGGAAGGTGGTGGGCTCGTCGAGGAGCAGCAGGTCGGTGTCCTGCGCCAGGGCGAGGGCGATCCAGGCGCGCTGCCGCTGGCCGCCGGAGAGCCGGTCGACCGGCTGGTCGCGCAGCTCCGCGGTGCCGGTGCGCCGCAGCGCCTTCTCCACCGCCTGCTGGTCCGCCGCCGACCAGGGGCTCAGCAGCCGCTGGTGGGGGTAGCGGCCGAGTCGTACGAGCGCCTCGACGGTGATCGCGTCGGGGGTGACCGGCTGCTGGGGCAGCAGCCCCATCCGCAGGGCCAGCGCCCGGGCCGGCATCCGGTGGATGTCGGCGCCGTCCAACGCGACGGTGCCGGCGGCCGGTGCCAGCAGCCGGGTCAGGCCGCGCAACAGGGTCGACTTGCCACAGGCGTTGGGGCCGACGACGGCGGTGACGGCGCCGCCGGGCAGCACCAGGTCCAGGCCGCCGACGATCAGCCGGTCGCCGTAGCGCAGGTCGAGTCCGTGGGTGGAAAGCTGGTTGGCGGTCATCGGACACTCCTGTTCACGGAACTGCTCTGACGGATCATCAGCACCAGGAGCCATGGCGCTCCCAGGGTGGCGGTGACCACGCCGACCGGCAGTCCGCCGATCGGCAGCAGGTACTGCGCCACCAGGTCGGAGGCGAGCAGCAGCACGGCGCCCGCGAGACCGGACAGCGCCAGCGTTCCGGCGGTCGGCGGCCCGGCGAGGAACCGGACCATGTGCGGTACGGCCAGCGCGACGAAGGCGACCGGCCCGGTGAGCGCGGCGGCCAGCGAGGCCAGCACGATCGCGATGACCAGGACCTGGAGCCGGGCGGCGTTGGTGCGCAGGCCGAGCGCACCGGCCGAGTCGTCGCCCAGGTCGAGCACGGCGAGCCGGCGGTGCAGCGCGAAGGCGGCCAGCAGGCCGACGGCCACCGCCCCGCCCGCGGACCACACCTCGGGCCAGGTCCGCCCGTACACCGAGCCGGTGGTCCACTGCAGGGCCGAGCCCGCCAGCTCGGTGGGGAAGCGGACGACCATGAAGCTCACCGCCGCGGACAGGCCGGCCTGGACGGCGAGACCGACCAGCACCAGTCGGGTCACGCTGGTGCCGGAGCGCCAGCCGAACACGCCCAGCAGCACCGCGGCGAGCAGCCCGCCGCCGAGCGCGGCCAGCGGCATCAGGGCCTGCGAGGCCCCGGCGGCCAGCATCGCCACCGCGCCGAACGAGGCTCCGCCGGTGACCCCCATGACGTCGGGTGAGGCGAGCGGATTGCGGAACAGCCGCTGGAGCAGGGCGCCGGCGGTCGCCAGCCCCGCCCCGGCGACGATCGCCGCGACCATGCGGGGGGCGCGGAACTCCTGGACCACCAGCACCGTGGCGGAGTCGCCGAGCCCGAACAGGCCCTTGACCGCGTCGACGGGCGGCAGCGGCATATCGCCGTTGGCCACCGACACCGTCACCAGGGCGCACAGCACCAGCAGACCGACGGCCCCGATCAGCGCGGTGCGGCTGCGTCCGGCCCTGCGGCCGGGGCGGCGGGCGGTCTCCGCCGCGGCGCCGTGCAGTGCGGAGGTGCGTACGAGGTCGTTCATCGGGCCACCTTCCGGGCCAGCAGCGCCAGCAGGGGCGCGCCGAGGAACGCGCTGATGATGCCGACCTGTAGCTCGGACGGCCGGATGACGATGCGTCCGAGGATGTCGGCGCCGAGCAGCAGCAGGGGTCCGGCGATCAGGCAGCCGGGCACCACGATCCGGTGGTCGGAGGTGCGCAGCAGCTGGCGGACCAGGTGCGGGGCGGCCAGTCCGATGAAGGCCAGCGGACCGGCCACGGCCACCGCGGACGCGGCGAGCAGGACGACGGCGAGCCCGCCGGCGGCGCGGATGCGGGAGACCGGTACGCCCAGCGCCTGCGCCGAATCGTCGCCCAGCGCCAGCGCGTTGAGGGCCGGGGCGAGAGCCAGGGCGAGCACGATGCCGACGAGGAGGGTCGGCAGCAGCGGGTAGAGCACCTCCAGCGGGCGCTCGGACAGCGAGCCGGCCAGCCAGAACCGCGCCTCGTCCAGCGACCGCTTGCTGGCCAGCATGACCGTCGACGTCCAGGACAGCAGGACGAGTTGCAGGACGGTGCCGCCCAGCGCGAGGCGTACCGGGTCGAGGTCGCCGGCCCGGCGGGCCAGCGCCTGGGCGAAGAGCGCGGCCAGTGCGGCGCCGGCGAAGGCGAACCAGATGTACTGCACGGGCCGGGTCAGGTGCAGGGCGTAGATCGCGGTGACGACGGCGAAGCCGGCGCCCGCGTTGATGCCGAGCGTGGTCGGGGAGGCGAGCGGATTGCGGGTGATGCCCTGAACGACCGCCCCGGCCACCCCGAGTGCCGCGCCGACCGCGAGCCCGATGACCGTGCGCGGCAGCCGGAGGCCGGTCACCACGATGGCGTCCCGCCCGTGGCCGGCGCCGAACAGCGCGTCCCAGACGGTGGAAAGCGGCACCGAGCGGGCACCGACGGCGAGGCTGAGGGCGGCACAGAGCGCCAGCGCACCGAGCCCGACCGCGAGCAGCGGTACGCGCCGCAAGAGGTGAGCGGCGGGACGCTTTTCGGGCACAGGGGGTGCAGTGGCGGGTGGTTTGGTCGTCGACACGCGTCGTTACATTAGGTTAGGCATACCTAATCCCGCAAGGCCCACCCGTAGAAAGTGATCAACTGTCCCTTTTGTCTGGCGCGACAGCTCCTCAATCACCCAGCACGCGTCTGACCTGGGGTGACCTACCCAGCGGCCCACCCGCCCACTCGGCCGGAACTCCCGGCGCACACCCCGGCGCACGAAGGCACCGGAGCGCACGCCGCGGTCGGGGCTACAGGAAGCCCGGCGGTACGGAGACGAATCCCTCCGGCTCCGGCCCCGGTTCCAGTGGCCGGATCCCGACGACCCAGGACGCCCGCACCACCGGAAGGCAGGCCTGTACCCGGCAATCGCTCCCCCGCTCGTCGTCCGGGCCGATGGCCCAGTTCATGGCAGGCGCGGGCGCCCCCTCGAGGACGTCACAGAGGAAGTCGTTCCACCGTCCGTACGCACTGCACAGCACGGAGGCGTCCGGGACATCGAGGTCGAGGACCACCACGCCACGCTCCCACTCGACGGGGCTGAGCAACAACTGAGCCGTCAGCAGCACCCGTTCACCGCCGGCGTCCGGCTCGGCCCAGGCCCACACCGGTGGCCTGCCACCGCAGTCGATCCCCCGCCGATGCATCTCGGCCACCATGACCTCGTACGCCGGACGCACCCCGGGAGCAACGCGCTGCCAGTCCCCCGTCAACCGGCCCTCCTGCTCCAGGGTCGCCAGGACGTCGCCGGGTTGCACGGTCCACACACGCATACCGCTCATGGTGACACCCACTCGCCGGGTCCCCGACTCCCGGCCAAGGCTCCGGGGGTGAGGATGCGTGGGTGGTAACAGATGCCGAATGGAGAAGGATCCGGGAGGGCTTGCGCTTCGGGCAGGCCTATGAGGGGACCGTCGTGCGCGTGCCGCGTCCCGGTGCGATCGGGATCTTCGTAGACATCGGGCTGGAGGTCGGAGGCTTTGTCGACGTCGTGCTGCTGCCCGATCTGAGTGAGCACTGGCCGGCCGAGGGCACGGTCACCGGATTCGAGATCTGGTGGGCCGACCGCCGGAAGCAGATCCGCCTGAAGCCGTCCGATCCCCGCTATCTGTGCGCGGACTTCGCCGACTTCGTGGCGCGCTTCCGGCCCGACTGGCCGTCCGAGGTCGGTTGCGCCGTCGAGGCCCCGGGCCGCCACTCGCTGAGGGGGTAGCGGCCCGAGGCGGGGAGATCAGGCCAGGCTCACTGGGGCCAACTGAGGCCTGCTCAGGTCAGACCTTGGTGAAGCACATCGTGTAGTCGATGCCGCGGGACTGGGTGACCTGGATCTGGTAGGTGTACGGCGAGCGGCACTCCTTGCCGGCGCCGTAGAGCCGCTCCCCCGCCTTGTACTGGGCTTCGGAGGAGCCGCAGTCGACGATGGTCGGCAGCGGGTCGCCGTTCGGATGCTCGACCTTCACACAGTCGCCGGACTGCGGGTCGTGCGTCTTCTCCTCTGCCCTCTTGGCGGCCTGGGCGGCCTCCTTCTTCGCCTTGCCGCCCGAGGGGTTGGTGTTGTAGTCCCAGACGTACCAGCCCACGCCGCCGAAGACCGCCAGCACGATCACGGCGGTGATCAGACCGCGCAGCAGGCTGGGCTGGGGCGGACGCTGCTGCGGGGGTACGGGAGCGGGCTGCTGGGCGTACCCGTACGGCTGTTGCTGCTGCCCGTAGGCCTGCTGCTGCTGTCCATAGGGCTGTTGCGGGTGCCCGTAAGGCTGCTGCGGCGGGTGGTTCTGGTAAGGCGGCGGTGCGGACATGGTGCGAATCCCCCATGAATGACGGCAGAAAGTGGAAATCAGCGTGCGGCTGATCGAAGCAGCAGGCTACCCATGGGGCGAACGGCACAGCGATCCGGGGCTCTTGGCGAACGCTTTACGCGCCAAGGGACATCCCGAGGCCCCGTGGTTCGCTTTACCGGTGAACGTCGACCTCGGGGGCGCACGGCCGTGTGCGGCAAGGCAACCGGTCCACGAGCGGCTGTCAGAGCAAGCGGTCCAGCAGCCGCTCGGCCTGCCTCTCCGCCGTGCCGGCCGGATTGCGGGGCCTCGTCGCGGCATCACGCGTCAGCAGAAACAGCCACACCAAAGCCAGCAATCGCCGGCACTCCCGCAATCGCACCGTTTCCGCCGGAGTGAGGTCGAAATGCCCCAGGAACGCGGAGACATCCAAGGGGTGTTCCACCCAGCTGCTCACGTGCTCGATGATTTCCGCCAATTCAAAGGCGCGGTCACTGCGACCGGATTCTTCGAAGTCGACGACCTGTACTCGGACGCCGTCCCACAGGTAGTTCGCGAGATTGCCGTCTCCCGCACCGAAGACCGCCGGCACCTCCCCCGTCGTGCGGACGTCCGCCCCCGACCGCGCCAACCAGGCGAGCCCGGCATCCATGGCCTGCCGCACCACGCCGGTCGCCTGGGGGCGGACCGTCACGCCCCACCGGCGCACGCGCACGATGAGCGCTCCGAGGTGCCCCTCCCGTACCGGGACCTCCCTGACGATGTCGGACGGCACGGCCGTGTGGATCCTGGTGACCGCCCGGGCCAGGGCGTCGGTCCGCTCGCGGTCGAGGGCAGCGCCCCGGAGGGGTACGCCGGCCAGCCGGGACATCACGACGGTGGGCTCGGCGGCCTCAAGGTCCGCCTCCCACGGCCGCGGTGCGAGCCCAGGGGCATGGGCGTGCAGCAGCGTCAGGGCACGCCACTCACACACGGCACGGCCTCGCTCCACCGCCGGAAACCGTTTGATCACGCGGTCAGCGGTCATCTCGATCGCATGGCCGCCCCATTGCCCCGGTTGCATGGGCAGTGATCCTGCCAGACCTCGCGGGCGAGCACGGGCGGAGGGGCGCACGGGTCCCAGGGGATGCACGCTCGCCATCGACCCGAGTGCGTACGCCTGGGCCCACCGTGCCTCGTGCCTCGTGCCTGGTGCCTCGTGCCCGGTGCCGCGAGGCTTCGGGGCCGCGGCGCGCCTCCGGCCGCATACGCTGGGGCTCCCGCCGGCCCCGGCGTCTGCGGCCGGTGGCCGAAGGGTGCTGTCGGTGTGGTGGGACTCCTCCCGTCACCGGTGCCGGCTCGCGCAGACTCGGCACAAGCATGCTCAGCACTCCCCGACCCACGACAGGAGCCGATCCGGATGACCGAAACCCATCAGAACCCCGCGACGGCACAGCCGCTGTTCCGCGCGGACGCCTTCGTACGTGACGGCCACTGGCACCTGGAGATCGCCAGCCTCGACAGCGAACCGGAAACCGGCGACACCGAAGCGCTGCTGGTGACCCTCTGGCCGGTCGACGCCACACCCGATGGGGACGGCTTCCCCGCCGATGCGCTCCGCGAGCAGCTACTGGACAACGGATTCGCGCCGACCGGTCCCGTACGGGGCGCCGGCGGCTGGACCCCGGCCGGCGAGGACCGCTACACCGCCTCGTGCCGACAGACGTACGACACCGCCTGAGCGGCCGTCCCCGGACGACCGACCCACCCGACCGCCTCTCCTCCCGCCTGCCCTCAACCTGCCTCGCCCGTAGTGGCGTTGGCGCCCCGCGAACCGGCCGCCCAGGCCCGTTGCTCCCCATGCCAAGGCGGGCGAGGGCAGGAGCGGCCTGGGGGGCCTGGCGGTCCCGTTCGAGCGCCGTGGTCCACCGGCCTATCTACGGACCGGTGTCAGACACAGCCTCAGCGTCGTCACGCTCCCCTTGGTCCTCTCGTACTCGCTGAAGCCGTCGGGGCACCGGTCACCCGTGGGATTCCGGATCGCGACCTTGTACTCCGCCTTGCTGCCGGCACACTCGACGACGGTGAGCGAAACGTCGTCACCCGACCCGGTCTTCTGCACACAGTCGCCAACGTCGGCCGCATCGACGGTCGTGTCGACGGGCTTCTCCCCGTGGTTCAGGAACCACGCGGCGGCCGCGAAGGCGGCCACCAAGACAAGGGCGATGACGCGTGCCCGTGTGGTGTTGCCCGGCCGGCTGCCCTGCGGCAGCACACCCGGCACGGGGGCGAAGCCGTTTTGCGGGGGTACTGCCTGACCGTTGGGCGGTAGCGGCGGAGCGTACGGGGCACCGTAGGGGGACTGTGCCGGCGGCCCGTACGGGACCTGCCCCTGTGCCTGCCCCTGGCCCTGGCCGGGCTGGCCGTACGGGCCGGGCCCGGGTGGTGGGCCATAGGGGGCCGGGTTGGGGCCGGGCTGGCCGTAGGGGTACGGGCCGCCAGGAGGCGGCAGATGTGCGGACAAAGGAGTTTCCCCCAGATGTGGTTGCCGTTGCGTCCACCGAGCCCGTCGTCCCCTCGGTCCGTCGTTCGGTCCATTGGTCCGTCGATCGGTCCGTCGTTCGGTCCATCGGTCTGTCGGTGGCCACGCCACGTTACCCGCCACCGGTGCACACCGACGCCTTCCGGCCAGCGGCCGCGCCCCTGCCACGAGGAGCCGGCCGCATCCGCCGGGCCGGGCCGCCCGTCCGCCCGTCAGCCCGCCGGAACCGGCCGTCAACCGGAACCGGCCGTCAGCCCGTTACGCCCCGTCCGGAGCGGCCGGGGCGTCCTCGGTCGGGTCGTGGTGCTCCGTCAGCAAGCGGCGGCGGAAGAGGTCGAGCACCTCGTCCAGAGCCGCACGGGTCGGCTGGCCGGGCTCGTCGATGAGGTGCTCGGTCAGTACGGAGTGCGGCGACATCGCGGCATCGGGATTGGCCGCGCTGTCATCGAGTTCGACGGCGGTGAAGGCGTCGCCGAGTTCGCGGCGCAGGAACGCGAACCGGTCGCCCGGCACCAGCCGGTCCCCTCGGAAGCGCAGCCCGAGGACCTGAAGACCCTCACGTTGGCAACGGGTCCGGACGGCGGCGAGTTCCCCGGCGGAGATGTCGATGCCGGCGGCCTGCCGCTTGGTGAGGGCCATCGGCATCGACGGCTGGGACAGCACGGGGGCCAACAAGCGGTCGTCCACGGCCATGGCGAGGGCGAAGCCGCCGGTCATGCACATGCCGACGGCGCCGACACCGGGGCCGCCACAGCGCTCGTGCTCATGGGCGGCCAGGGCCCGCAGCCAGGTCACCACCGGCGAGGACTTCCCGGTGGCCATCGTGGTGAACTCCCGGCTCACACACACCTTTCCGATCGATGAGGCCAGATAGAGCCCCGTCTTCAGCTTCCCGTCGGTGTTCGGATCAGCGCTGCGGCCGGGCGTACCGAAGAGCACCGGGAGCACGGCGGTGCAGCCGATGGCGGCCACCCGCTCGGCGAACGCCAGCACCTTGGGCGTGATACCGGGTATCTCCGCCATCACGATCACCGCGGGCCCGGTACCGCGCCGCAGGATCCGACGGGTCACTCCGCCGTGGCTGAAGGTGCTCCGGGCGAAGCCGGTCAGGTCGTGATCTGCCATGGGTTCCCACCGTCTTGGTCGTGTGCTGCTGAGGACGCTGTCGGGTACGGCCCGAAACCGGTCGGGCCGCGGGCTGCCGGGTGCGGTGCGCATCTCTTCGGGCCGGAGCCTCGGCGGCACCCGGCGTGGTGCGGCGGATGCGAGCCTACTCACTGGTCACTTCCGTCGCCGGCCACTTTTGCGGACGGCCGCCTTCGCGCCCGATCGGTTCCGCTGTGGCCGAGCACCCCAGTTGGCCATTGAGCGCTCCGGTTGGCCAACGTGAGGCTCAGCGGCACGGTGCGACAACGGGCCAGCACCGCATCGGCGGGATGCCGGCTGTATGACGGGACTGTCGGTGATCCGTAGGCGATGTGTAGGCGCGGTGTAGGCGGTCGCTGGAACCGTGGGGTCGAGCTGCCCAGCGCAGCAGCTGCAGCCGCAGCCGCCTTCAACAGCAAGGGGTCCCCGTCCTCATGTCGTCCACGCCCGCCGCCCTGCCCTGGGATGTCCAACGGCTGCCTCGCGCCGATGACAGCGTCTTTCTGGTCACCGGCGGCAACGCCGGCATCGGGTACTTCGTCGCGGAGCAGCTGTCGGCAACCGGAGCCACCGTCGTACTCGGCAGCCGGAATCCCGCGAAGGCCGAGGTCGCCACGGCCTCGATCCGTGCGCATGTCCCTGGCGCGAGGGTGCGGGCCGTACAGCTGAACCTCGCCGACCTCTCGTCGCTCGCAACGGCGGTGGAATCACTGGAGGTGGCACGCCTCGATGCGGTGGTCCACAACGCTGGCGTCGCGCTTGACGCCCCACCGCGCAGGGAGACCGGGGACGGTCACGAGCTCATGTTCGGCACGAACCACCTCGGGCACTTCGCACTGACCCAGAGGTTGATGCCGCTGCTGTCGGCTGCGCCGGCGGCCCGTGTTGTGACCATGGGCAGCTTCGCGGCGAAGTCCGAGCGGCTCGACCTGGACGACCTGCAGTCCCGGACGGGCTACCGGCCCAAACGCACCTACGGACGCTCCAAGTTGGCGCAGATGTACTTCGGCGTCGAACTCGACCGCCGGCTGCGTGCTGCCGGCAGCACGGTGGCGAGCGTGGTGGTCCATCCCGGTGGCGCGCTGGACTCCCTCACCCCGTCACGGCCGCCGCTCCCTGTGCGAACTGCCGGCGCACGGCTGAGCGCGGCACCCGCGGCCCTCCTCGTCCAGGGCAAGCACGCCGGCGCATGGCCCGCGGTCCGGGCGGTGCTCGACCCGGCCGTGTGTGGAGGCCAACTGTGGGGACCGCGCGTCTTCGGCCTGCGCGGCGAGCCCCGACGTGAACCGGTGTGGAACCACCTCACCGACAGCTCCGTCGCGGCGCGGTTGTGGGACGCGAGCTGTGATCTGACCGGCGTCGACTTCGGCACCGTCCCCGGATAGCCCCGGCGCGCGCGTCGGCAACCAAGCGGGGGGGGAGGCCCCCCGGCCGGACGGGGGACCGGCCGGGGGACCTGTCCCGCATGTGCCCCGGTCCGTAGGGAACAAACCGGTTCCGGGCCGGGACGCCAACCGAGCCGCAGGGACTTCCGGCCACCGCCCCACCGGCCACGGCCACGGCCACCAGCCACCGCCCCACCGGCCACCGGCTAACCGCTAGCGCCTGACGGCTACCGGGCGCCGGGCACATGGCACGAGGCACCAGGCACCAGGCACCAGGCACCGACCAGGTGGCAGTCAGGTGACGGTGCGGCCGAGATAGCCGGCCAGATGGTCGAGGGCGGGTGCCCGGTGAGGTACGGGCCGGGGCGGGGCGAAGGAGCCGCCCGTGCTCCGTGGCTGGTCACCGTAGATCTGCCGCACGACCGGAAGGGCCGACTCGGCGAGGTCGGGAACGAGGTCGCGCGGGTGCCCGATGGCCGTGGCCAGGTCCCAGCCGTGGACCAGCATCTCGATGACCAGTTGCTCGACGATCCGCCGGCCCGGTGCCGGCCCATAGCGCTGCTCCAGCATCCCGGGACGGCCGAAGGCGGTCAGTGCGATCTGTGCGGCGGCGTGGAAGGCCCCGACCGGGTCGTCGCCGAGGTGATCGGCGGTGGTCCCGATGGGGGGAGTGCCGTTGGCCAGCCCGGCCCACAGCAGGTTCTCCCGGACCAGGTGGTCCAGCAGGGTGCGTACGTCCCAGTCCGCGCAGGGCGTCGGCCGGCCGAGCTGGTCCGGGGCCACGGCACGGATGAGCCCCTCCACCACGATCAGGACCCGCTCGCAGGCGTCCAGCACTCCCGTGGGCTGCCATGCGTCGGCCCCGGCGTCGTACAGGGAGCCGAGCTCCTCGGCCCGGGCGCCGGGGACGGGGTGGGCGCGCAGCGCGGTCTGCAGCCAGTTGCCCGCCGCGGCGAGGCCGGGGTAGGCGGGCTGGCCGTTGATGGTGCACAGCAGTTGCCCGTACCGCTCGACGACCGGGTCGGAGACGACGTCGAGTTGTTCCCGCAGCAGGCGCCGGGCGGGGGCGCCGTCCGTGTCCGGGACATCGCAGTTGTGCGCCTGTGTGGGGATCCAGGCGGCGACGATGGCGGCGACCACCGGGTCGGCCGCCGGTGAGTCGGGGGCGATGCCCTCCTGCATCGCCGTGTTCACCCGTGCCGTCCAGTCGTCGGTGAGCCGCCGCGCTTGTTGCAGTGCGCACTCGTCATGGTCGCCGGGTGCGTGCTCGGCGGCGTACTGGGCCATACGCCGTATCCCGGTGCGGAGTGCCGGATCCGCCACCAGTTCGCTCAGCTCGATCCAGGCGTCGACCTGCTCGTCAGTGGGGTCGTCGGAGAGTTCCGGGGCGGCTGCCAGCAGTCCGCGGCGGTAGGCCGGGACGTCGAGGTCGCCGAGCGTCTCGGTGAGGAACGTGTGGATGAGCGCGCGGCGTTCGGCGGCGGACAGGCGGGCGGTTCGGGTCATCAGGGCGAGTCCTTCGGCAGTGGTGGTACGGCGGGTGACGGAGCGCAGCACCGCCTGTTGTGTGCGCAGCGCGCGGATCTGGGTTTCCAGTGCGTCGGCGTGCGCCGCGGCCACCTCCGCCAGGGTGTGTTCGCGGTCGAGGACGTCACGGATCGCCGGGAGTCCCAGCCCGAGGTCCCGCAGGGTCCGGGCCAGCTCCAGGCGGGCCAGCGAACCGGGGTCGTAGCGGCGGTACCCGGCGGCGGTCCGCCCGGCGGGCGGCACGACCCCGGTGTCGGACCAGTGCCGGATGAGCTTCACCGACAGCCCGGTCTTCGCCGCGACCTCCCCGATGTTCCACAGCGCTGTGTCGTCGACGTGCATGGGCCCTACCTTCGGCTCTCCCATCGGGGGAGAGTCAACCTCTCTTCCGAATTGTTACGGCGTGCCCCCTCTCCCCGGTTTTCCCCAGGTCTCCCCGGATTGTCGTGCGGAGCGGAGGCCGGCCATGCGCCGCAATCGGGCCCCGCCGGCGGGGCCGGGCGCGGTGCGTCGGGGAGTGCTCCAGCGGCCGAGTACGGGCCGCCCGAAGGGCGCCTGGGCCCGCCCTCCCGTGCGACGGCCGGGCCGTCGCCCATGGCTCAGGCCGAGAGCCTCCGCCCCGAGACTCCCCTCCCCCGAAGGAAGGTGAGGAAGGTGGTGTCCGTGAAACCGCGACCCCGCGAACACCGGGGAGAAGGGCGGGTCCACCGCCTCCCGGCACCCCGCCGATGCCACCCAGGAGGCCTGGAAGGTCCTCGCACTCGCCAATGATGCGGCCAAGCACGCCGACGCCAAAGCGGGGGTCACACTGGCCGCGACCGGACTCATCGGCGGGACGCTCTACCGGTCCGTCCAGAACGGGGAGCATCCCGGCGCCTTCCTCGTCGGCAGCCTGGCGGTGAGCACCGTTGCTGCTGGGCGCCGGGCTGCGCTCCGCCTGCGCACTGGTGCCCCGGGCGCACGGCAAGGGCGCCCCGTCCAGCCTCGTCCACTTCGAGCGGGCGGCCCGGGCCCACCCCACCGGCACGGCGTACGCCGACGGCCTCTCACGACCGTGCAGCCGCCCCCACCGGCCCCGCAGGGCGCGAGCTTCCACCCAGCAGCCACCCGGTCCCCCGCCCCCGGTCGCTCAACCGCCCAGCAACCGAGCCCCACACGGCGCCCTCTCGGTCGTGCCCTTGCTGCTGACCGTGCCGCTGACCGTGCTGCCGTGAAAGGCATGCTTGAAGGGCCGACCGGGGCGGCAGTGGCCCCGGCCGCCTCAGCGACGGCCGGGGGCCCGCGGCTCCAGGAACTCGAGCCGGTTGCCGACCTTGTCGTAGGCGTAGAAGCGGTCGTGGCCCGGGAAGTCGTCGTCCCATGTCACCTCGTGACCCCGCTCCTGCAACCGCTGGGCGAGCTCGCTGAGGGAACGGACGAGGATGCCCGGGTGAGCCTTGCGGGCGGGGCTGAAGTCCTTTCCACGCCGAGGTGAACTTCCAGGCCGCCACCGCGGAACCAGCAACCGCCGCGGGGCGCCAGCGCCGGCGGCTTGGCCACCTCGGCCATGCCCAGGACGCCGCCCCAGAACTCACGGCACAGGTCCTCGGCCCCCGGCGGAATGGCCAACTGCACGTGATGGAGGCCGCCGAAGGTGTAGTCCCCCGCGGCCTCGCCGCCGGTGGAGCCGTTCTCGCTGCCCATTCCGTCCCCCTCGATCGAATCGGTACCGGGCACCAGGCACCAGATGCCCGGTACGTACCGGCACCAGATGCCCGCGTACGTACTGACTGCGCCCCGCTGCGACCAGCTCCGACCGCCCGGTGCGCGGCGGCCTGCCCACGGCATTCCAACTCGCCCTACCGCAAGGGTGGTTCGCCCCGAAGGTGCGCTCCGTGCCGTACGTCCCGCGACGGGCGACGGGGCGGCACCGCACCGGCCCGTCCGTCGGTCCTCAGGGGCGGCGGCCCCACGCGGAGATCATCGGGGAAGTGGCGAGGTCGAGGCGGCCCGACGTGACGTTCGCGAGGTGCCGGTCGATCTCCTCGTCCGTCGCGAGCCCCGCCGCGACCAGACCGTCGCGCACGTGTCGGACCGTCGCCGCCTCCAGGACGTCGCAAGCCGGGGATGTGATCGGGAAGTAGGCGTCCGCGGTGACCTCGGTCAGTCCCGCCTCCCGCAGCAGCCGCGGGAGTTTACGGCCGTAGGCCAGGTCGGCGCCACGAGCCGCCAGCAGCGAGCGGAACCCGGCCCGCAGCCTGTTGGCCAATGCCTGCTCGGGCCCGTACTCGTCCAGGCAGATCAGCGGCTGCGATGCCGGATCGGCGTCTTCCAGCAGGAGCCAGCCGCCCGGCCGCAGAGCCCCGACCATCGCCCGCAGGGCCCGTTCCCGGTCGGCCACGTGCACCAGCACCAACCGTGCGTGGACGAGGTCGAAGCCGCTCCCCGGCGGCTCGTCCCGGCCCACGTCGTGGCGCAGCACCTCGATGCCCCCTCCGGCTGCCCGCTCGGCCCAGGAGGTGTCGATGTCGGTCGCCACTACCCGACCGGCCCGCCCGACCCGGTCGGCCAGCCATGTCGCCACCGAGGGGCCGCCCGCCCCGACCTCCCAGCACTGCCACCCCGGGGCGACCCCCAGTCCCTCCATGTGCCGAAAGGTGGTCGGGTCGAAGAGCTCGCCGAGCGCATCGAATCGGGTGCCCGCCTCGGGCTGTGCATTGTCGAGAAGGTAGCCGCCGTCGTTGCGGGGTTCCTCGGGTGCAGAGCGCGTCATGAGGGGATTGTCCCCCTCCAGTACGCCCCGCCGCACGGCACCACCGACCTCCGGAACGTCCCGCAGTTGCGCAGATCCCGTCAACCGTGCCCCTGGGGCCCGCCAAAGACCTGGCATGCCCTGGCCAAGCCCAGTGAGGCCCTGTGAGGCACGGCGAGGCCCTGTGACTCTCGGGAGAAACGCTCGCGGGCGGCACCCGGTCCGTGAGCAGCAGCTCGCACAGCAGAATCCGTGTAACCCGCTCCGGCGCTCCACCAACGGCCTGAGCTGCCCAGCAGCCCCGACGGACAGAAGCTGCGTCAGAAGCCGTGCGCCGGGCCATGACGGAAGTCGCTTCAACCGGTCACAGACCAGCGACGTCCCTGGCCCTCTTCAGCACGGAGTCGAGCGCGTCCACCACGGCGTCGTGCCGCCTCGCGCGCGCCGCCCGGTCCGCCGGCACCAGCCGCGCGGCGGCCTGCACGGCACAGGCGTCCGGGTCGCCGAAGGCGGTCCGCGGGTGCTCTCCCGTATCCGCACAGTGCGCCGTGATGTCCTTGACGGCCTGGAGCACGACGGCCCGGTCCACGCCCGGCTGCATCACCAGCCGTACCTGGAAACGCGCCATCCACTTCTCGCGGTCCTTCTCCCTCGCCGCGTCCGTCGTCTGGTCCTTCTTCGCCATGTGCTCTCCCGGGTGATCGGCAGCCGTCCGTCATGGAGTTGGACGCCGGGGCACCGAAGTGGGTTGCGGAAGTTGCGGAAGCGAGAATCCGAGATGGCCCGCAAGGCTGCGGCAGGCACGCTCCGCGGCACAGCCATGGAGATGTCTGCAGGGCAGGACGCCGTGGCTTCGGGCGGGGCCGCGTGCGTGTTGGCGGGTCGCTGAGGAGCGGCCGGCCCGGGCGCGGTCGCGGGCCGCACCTCCAAGTGGGCCCTGGAGGGGATGAGCGAGGCCCTCGCCCAGGAGGTCGGCTCGTTCGGCATCCACGTCACCCTCGTCGAACCCGGCCCCTACGGCACCGACTGGTCAGGCGCCTCCGCGGCACGCACCGAGCCGCTCCCCGCCTATGAGCCCGTCCGCGTCGCGCGCCGGGCCGGCGCGTCCACCCGCGCGCCCCAGGACCCGCGGGCCACCGCCGCCGTCGTCCTCGAACGCGTCGACACCGACGCACCACCCCTGCGGCTCTTCCTCGGCACCTATCCGTACCCGGTTGTCGAGGCGGCCTATCGGAAGCGGCTCGACACTTGGCAAGACTGGCGGCACCTCGCGTCCCGAGCGTGACCGGCACGGAGCGGTCGGGCGCTCCGTGGCGCCCGGTGTCTTTGCCCACCACCCGCTGCACACCCCCGTCCGCTGGCGCGCAGCGGGGCGGTGACCGAGCGCTTCAGTTGGCGAGCTTCGTCAACTGAAGCGCTCGGGGCGTGGCATGCCCGTTACCGTCTTGGTCCTGCTGTGGCGTACAGCACGGTGCCGGTCGCCAGCAAGGCCCACGCGGTCGCGGCGGACGCCGTCGTGGCGGGGGAAAGGATCATCCAGCCGCCCACCTCTCCCGCGATGCCGGGCGGAACCGGGACGACGAGGGTGAGCGCGAGCCAGCCGATCGGCAGGGTCCATGCGAACTGTGCCCCGCACAACACCGCCCCGAGCGCGGCCAGGCCGGCCAGGCCCGCGCTGTCCTGGACGACGAGCGCGGCCGGGGCGAGCTTGACTCCCGCCGCCTGGACCGCCAGCAGCGCCACCCCGGCGACCGCGCCGGCCAGCAGCACATGCGCCGCCCGCCGGGGCATCCACCGGATCGCGGCCGTCCGGTCCAGCGCGGCATCCTGCCCGCCGAGCCCGACGGAAGCGGCTGCCACGTTCGCGGTGAGGACCAGGACCGCGATCCCCAGGTCCACCGGTCCTGGACCGTTGAGGGCCCACACCGCCAGCGCGACGAGCGCGACCGCGGCGGCAGAGGTGGGCACCTGCCGTGAACGCGCGTACAGCATCAGCCATCTCATGGGGATGCCTCCCCCGTCAGCGCCGCGAGCTCGTTCTTGCAGGAGAGCGCGGCGGCATGCGTCTGGGCGATCCGCGAGCGCTGCTCGGCCGGTGGCAGGGCCGTCAGCTTCTCCCAGGCGGCTTTGGCGTTCGCCCATGTGCGCTGCGAGTACGCGTAGGTGTCCGGCGTCCACAGCGGTTCGAAGTGGCGATCGCCGAGGGCCCAGCTCGCGGCGATGCTCTGTGCGGGGATGTCGAGCTGGCCCCCGCCCTCCCAGGGGGTGCGTGGTTTGCAGTTGGGTGCCAGGCCCTGGGCGACTAGGAGGCGGGTCAGTTCGGCCCCCGCCGCGTGGGCGATCAGCGGGTCGTCGAAGTCGATCAGCACCACGTCGCCGGAGAGTTCGCGTGGGTCGCCGAGCGCGCGCAGCTCGGTGCCCTCCCGCACCGAGTTGGGCGCCTGGTCACCGAGGGCGTTGTGCAGCACGCGCAGCGCCTCCTTGCCGCGCGGCGCGAGCTCGGGCAGGCGTGAGCGGTGTGCCTGCGTCACGCACACCGGTCCGTCGCAGATCAGGGTGGCGGCGGCCTTGTCGACGACGTAGGTGTCGCGGGGAGCGGCCGGCAGGATCAGCAGGGCCAGCGCCGCGCCGGCCAGGACGGGGGCCACCGCGAGCAGCCGGGCCCGGCGGGTGGCGGCCGACAGCAGTGCGAAGCCGGTGGCGAGCAGGCCGAGCAGCCAGAGCGTCTGACCGAGGTGCACGGAGTTGGACAGGGTCAGCAGCATCTCCCGCGGCTCCGCGGTCGCCGGGGACAGCTGGGTGAGCCGGTTCGGCGCGATGCTCGACGGCAGTGCCCCCTCATTGCTCTGCCGCAGGAGGAGGGCCGTCAGCAAGAAGAACACCGTCAGGGCCGGCGGGGTGAGCACGGAGGGCACAGCCCGCGCGACGCCCATGCCGAACACCGCCCCCGCGACGAGGGACAGCGCCGCCACCAGCGAGATCGGCAGCCACCCGAGACTTGTGTAGGTGGTGGCGCCGAGGGCCACCTGGACTGCGCCCACCAGGACGAGGAGGCCGAAGCCCAACGCCAGCGTGAGCGCCATCGCACCGGCCGGCAGCGCCGCACGGCGCCAGGCCGGCAGCGGCGTGGTCATCAGCAGTTCGGCCGTCCGCGAGCGGGATTCGCGCAGCCCGAACACCGCTCCCATGCCCACCACGAGCGGCCACCAGAAGACCAGCAGGTACCGGGTCCACAGGGCCATTGAGGTCCACTGGGCCGTCCACCCCGCGGCGCCCTGCCACCAGATCCCGTCGATTAGGCAGAAGACCGCCAGGCTGCCTGCCAGGACGACGACGCCGGGCCACGGGGCGACGGAGCGCTTCAGTTCGATGCGCAGAACACGTCCGGTCACCAGGTGCCTCCCTGCTGACCGGAGTTGCGGAGCAGCGCCGAGTAGCCGCGCTCCAGGGGGCTGTCGCCCGGGTGGTCAGGGCCGCCCGCCGCGGCCAGGTCATCCGGCGTGCCCTGGAAGACGAGGCGGCCGTCGGCGAAGAGCACCACGTCGGAGCAGGCGGCCGCGACGTCCTCGACCAGGTGGGTGGAGACGACCACACAGGTGTCGCGGCCCAGTTCCTGGAGCAGCTCGCGGAAGCGCAGTCGCTGCGCCGGATCCAGGCCGACTGTCGGCTCGTCCAGCAGCAGCACCGCGGGATCGTTGACGATGGCCTGGGCGATGCCGGCCCGCCGCACCATGCCGCCGGACAGGGTCTTCATCCGATGGTCGGCGCGGTCCGCCAGGCCCACCCGTTCCACGGCCCGCTGGACGGCCCCGGGGACGAGCGCCTTCGGAACCTCCTTCAACCAGGCCATGTACTCGACGAACTCACGCACCGTGAAGCGCTTGTAATAGCCGAAATCCTGCGGCAGGTAGCCGATCCGGCGACGCAGGGCCCGGTGGTCGACCATCCCGCCCACGGAGGTGCCGAGCATCTCCAATTCGCCCTCAGTGGGGCGCAGCACGGTGGCCAGCGTCCGGATCAGGGTGGTCTTTCCCGCTCCGTTGGGCCCCAGGAGGCCGTGGGTGCCGGTGCCCAGGGATAGGTCGAGCCCGTCGACGGCCATCTTCTTGCGTCCGACGCGTACTCTCAGGCCGTCGGCCCGGATCTCCCAGGCGTAGGTTTTCGGCGCGGTGTCGGCCGCGCTCGTGGTGGGCGTCATGCGGTGGTCCCTTTCGAGGGTCGATGATGGTTTCACAGCGTTGAGTACGCGTTTTTGCGGGCGATCACGGCGCCGATGCCGAGCGCGAGGAGCAGCCCCCACACGTGCAGTTGGTCGGTCTGGAGGACAAGCCGCTGGACAAGGGGGACGTGGCCGGTGACCGATGCGGGTACCACGGCGACGACGCCCCACGCGACCGCCAGCCCGGTGGCGGCGCGGGTCACGCCGACCACGCTGCCCAGCGCCAGGGCGGTGGAGGTGAAGGCCAGGGAGGGCAGCAGCCACTGCGCGGCCGTCACCGTTCCGGTCAGCCATCCCCCCACCAGGAGCCCGGGCAGGACCACCACGAGAACCGCCGTGGTGCGCCTGAGGAGCAGGGGCAGGCCGGCTCGGGCTGTCGAGGCCGTCAGTTCGTGCGCCGGGTCCAGGCCGCGCGACCACGATGCGGCGACACCGC
Source organism: Streptomyces sp. NPDC020742 (assembly GCF_040641675.1). Lineage (NCBI taxonomy): Bacteria > Bacillati > Actinomycetota > Actinomycetes > Kitasatosporales > Streptomycetaceae > Streptomyces > Streptomyces sp. NPDC020742. The sequence goes on along the minus strand of NZ_JBFAEA010000012.1, from coordinate 139,207 downwards.
ACAGCGGCAGCACGGGCGCGATCAGCGACACGGGAGAGACGCCGCCGAAGAACGTCGGCGACGCGACCGCGTCCAGCAGCAGCGCCATCAAGGTGACGACGCCGGTCATGGCCAACCACGGGGCCATGACCGGCGTCAGCCAGGCCGAGACCCACCTCGGGCGGCGTCGCCGCGAGGGCGCCCTGACGGCCGCGTCCAACTGCGGTTCCAGACCGGCCCGGACGGTGTCGAGGAGCGCGGCGATGCCGGGCGCCTCGGTGGCCACACAGGCCGCCAGGTGGCTCCGGCACGGCGCGCACGTCTCCAGATGGGCCTCCAACGCCCATACCGTGTCCGCGGCCATCGTCGCGTCACCACGTGCGTAGTCGTCGATCAACTGCCTCGACGCGTGTTCCCCGCTCATGTCAGCGCCTCCCGCATCGCGATCCGGGCCCGGCGGGCGCGGGTCTTGACCGTGCCTTCGGGCAGTTGGAGCAGGACGGCGGTCTCCCGGATGGAGAGCCCGTCGAGCACCGTGGCCTGTAGTACCTGGCGGAGTTCCGGCGCCAGTTGCCGCAGGGCGTCGCCGACGTCGCCGCCGACGGTCCCGGCGAGTGCCTCTTCCTCCGCCGCGGGCGCCACAGCCCGCTCGGCGGCGGCGACCGGCGGTTCGGCGTGGTGGGCACGGCGCCGGAACGCGTCGACGAGGCGGCGCACCGCGATCGTCCACAGCCACCCGACGGCCGTCCCGCCGACCGCGCTCCCGGCGAACGCGCCGGCCGCGCGCCACACCGCCAGATAGGCCTCCTGCATGACCTCGGCGACGATCTGCTCGTCCGCGCAGCGGCGGCGCAACCGCACCGCCAGCCACGGCGACGTGCGCCGGTACAACTCGTCGAACGCCCCGCGGTCACCTCTGGCCACCAGCCGGACGAGGCGTTCCTCGTCCAACTCGTCCAGTGCTCTCCTGCGTGATCTCACACCAGCCAGACGCCCGATGCCGCGCGCAGGTTTTGCATCTGCCGTGAGCTGCGTCACAGTGTCACGCGCGGAGGATTGCGATCTCCGCGAAACCCGGTCGCCGGCTTCGACCCGGCTCGTGGTGAACTCTGGCGTCTCGCGGTGCTTCGCCCTCCTCGGCGCAGCCCTGGCCGAGTACGCCGACTGATGCGCAGTCACAATCGATGCCGAAGGTCCAGCCCGCCAACTGAAGCACTCACTCGCCAACCGAACCGCTCAGTCGCAGGGGCGGTGAAGCGGAGCGGTCACGCCGCACCGCTAGAAGTCGAGCTCCACGTAGTCGATGTCGGTGAACTCCACCAGCAGGCCGTCGGCACGGCGGCCGCGGTCCTTGAAGTAGATCTCCTGCAGGCCCTCGGCGGCGATGGTGCGCAGTTGCTCCTCGGTCGCGCCCGCGGCCTGGGCGTCGAAGAGACGGGCCGCGTACGAGGGCGGGAGGTGCTGGGTGATCAGCCGGATCCGGCCGTCGTCGGTGCTGCCGGGTGCGGCGGTGAAGCCGAAACGCGCCCTGGTCTCGATGGTGATCCCCGTGCGCTGGGCCGCGCGCTGCTGGGCCCGGCGTCGCACCCTGGGCTGCCAGCGGCGGCGGACCTCGCGTTCCATGCGCGCGGCCAACTCCGGGCGGGGCCGGCGAATCTGGTCCTTGACGTACCGCTCGACCGTGCGCTGGGAGACGCCCAACAGGTCGGCGACGGCTCTGGTCGAGCCCTTGAACTGCCGGACGAGGAACCGCACTTGCGCGCCGGCCGACCTGGGGACCGGCCGGGTGGCGGTGTTCGCGGCGGCCTGGTCCAGGCTCTCACCGAGAATGCCCATCAGCGGTGCTCCTACTCTCCGTCAGCTGCGGCGTCGGTGCCCTTGATGTGGCGGGCCGGGTTGAGCGCCTCGTCCTCGATCATGGCAGCCACCCACAGGAAGTCCTGCGTCCCTTCGTGCTTGACCATGCCGGGGCTGACACCGAGGCGGAAGCCGCCGGGCAGCGGTGCGCCCTCGGGCGTGCGCGGAAGGAAGTCGAGCGGGCCGGGGCCGTGCGCGAGGTAGACGGCGCAGTCCGACAGGACCGCCACCGGGTACCGGCCGACTGCGGCGAGCTTGGCCATCTTGCGGTGCATATTGGTGCGGGCCTTACCGATCAGCTCCGCCCGGATGTGCGGACTCCAGGTCGGCCGCTCCAGCGCCGGCCACCGCTCGCCATAGGCGTGCTTCGCGCTCTGCGGCCGCTCGCGCAGCTTGCCGATGCCGCCCTTGACCGTGGACTTGATGGCGGAGAGCACGGCGGACCGGCCGGGGTCCGCCTCCTTGTGGCCGGCCATGGCGGCGAGGAAGTCCCGCTCGCTCAGGCCGGTTTCGACGCCGAGGTCGGCCATCGTGGCCAGGTACGCGTCGCGCAGCCGGGTGTACCAGGGGTCCAGGTAGGCGCCGTGCTCGTAGCGGACGTACGCCTCGGCCGGGGCGACCGGGTGCCCGAGCTCCACGGCGTAGGCCAGGGTCGAGGTCGAGTACCAGGCGGGGCCCTCGGGGCGGGTGCCCGTCGGGGTGAAGGGCGAGGGGAGGCGTGGGTCGAGGTCGAGGTGGGAGAGGTCGGCGAGCCAGGAGCCGGGCAGCTTGGGGTCGAAGGCCGGGTTCGTCAGGTGGGTGGCCGGGCCGAGGCCGACGTTCAGCCGGTTGGCGGCCGCGGCGAACGCCATGTTCACATCGATGCCGACGGCGTGGGTGTAGCCCCGGGCGCACTCCTCGTCGGTCAGCGGACGGAACCAGTCGTACGCCTCTTCATCGAGGACCTCGTCCGGCGTGCGCTCGTGGAAGCGCGGGTAGCGGGCGGTGACGACCGGGTGCTCGGCAGGGGCTTCCGGCGGCGCCGGGTCGACGGGCCGGGTCAGCGAGCCAGGCATCGGGCCGGACACCCACGAGCCGGTGCTCTCGTCCTTGACGGCCCGCGTCGGCGGCCGCAGCGCACTCATCAATTCCAGGCCGCACACGGCGGTCGACCCGCGCGGGGTGAGCACGCGGGTGGCGTACGTGCCGAGGACGGCCGCGACATCGGCCGCCGGCAGCTGACCGGTGCCGCCCCAGGAGCGGGAGTCCAACGCGCCCCACGGCAGGACCGCCAGCTGGACGCACTGCCGGGTGCCGCCCTCGGCCGGACGGTAGATCCGCGCCCACGGGCCGAAGCCGCGCCGGGTCAGCTGCCACTTCGCCCGGGTGAGCTGCTTGACGACCTTGTGGTCGTCGGGCAGCCGCAGCCCCCGCCGGTCCGCCAACTCCGTCGGCAGACCGAGCCGTTCGGCGGCCTCGGTGGTCAGCACGATCAGCGGGTCGGAGTCCTTGCCGCTGCGGTGCAGCCGGGGCGCACCGAGCCTGCTCTCGGCCAGGGTCCACTTCACCAGCGCCGGCAGGGTTGTGGCAGGGCAGTTGAGGACCAGGCCGCCGACGCAGTAGAGCGAGCCGTCGCCGTCCAGTACGCCGAGCGGGCCGTTGGCGAAGCGCGGGTCGGGGCGCTGGTCGGGGCGCCGATCGCCGGTGGTCGTGGCGGCGCCGGCCGGCTTGCCGGGCGGGGTCTTGCGCACGGCCGGGCGTCGGGGGGCGGTCCGTTTCGGGGCGGGCGCGGGCGCCGTGGGGGCGGCGGGGGCGATGTCCGGTCCGGGGGCGGGTGCGGCGCCCGACGCCGGGGCGGGCGCGGGGTCTGCTGCCGGTTCGGGTGCACGGGGCGGGGTGGTGACGGCGGCAGGCGGGGTGGAGGGGGCGGGTAGGGCGGAGGGGGCCTCGCCGCCGCGTGCGGCCGCACCGGGGGCGGGTGCGCTGGGGGCAGTCGCGTCACCGACGGTCGTGTCGGAGGAGTTCGTGTCAGAGACGTTCGTGTCGGAGGCGTTCGTGTCTGAGGCGTTCGTGCTGCCAGCGAGCGGGCCGGGCGTGGCCGCGTCACCGACGGCGGTGCCCGGAGCAGCCGCTTCACCGGCGGCCGGATCGGAGGTGGTCGCGTCGGGGGCGGAGAAGCGGGCGGCAAGGCCTTCCAGGAGGCGGGCGTAGGCGGCGCGTTTGGGCGGCCGCGGCTCGGTGCGCCCGGCCTCCCAGTTTCCTACGGCCTCGCGCCGCGCCTGGAGTGCCTTGGCGACCTGCTCCTGGCTGAGGCCGGCCGCCTCCCGCAGACGCTTGCGCTCCGCGGGCGCCGGCAGGGGGTCCTGGGCGACCTGATCCAGCAGCGCGTCCACCGCGCTGAACAGGGCCATCTCGTCGTGGGACACGGCGTCACCTCCGCCCCGACCCTATCCGAGCGCTCTGCGAACCGCAGGCGGGACACACATGGGGCGCGTATGAGACGCACACGGATACGCACACGGATCGAAGGGCGAAACGCTGGTGAAGCGCTTGCAGATCGCTCCAGATCGCCGGGGGGTTCGGGGGCGCGGCGCGGGTGCGCTGCTCGGCGCACTCGGGCACGGATGCCGCTCAGGACGGCGTCGGGGCCCGCCCACCGCCGCCGGTAGCAGCCGCCGGTAGCAGCCGTCGGTGCCGCCCGCGCGCGGCACACCGTGCGGACGGTGGGTGTCCGGACCACGAGGAGGCGGGGTCCGGTGCGAGGTGCGAGGGGCGTGTGCCACCCGCACGATGGTGAGGGGAAGGGAAGATGCCTGTGAACAAGAGCAGCGCCGGGGGGAATGCCGCGCCGGGAGCCCGCCATCTGAACAGGGCGGTCGGCTTCTGGGGGCTGATGTTCCTCTCCTTGGGATCGATCATCGGCTCCGGCTGGCTGCTGGGTGCGCTGACGACGGCGGTGATCGCCGGTCCGGCGTCGATGGTGTCGTGGGTGCTGGCGTCGGTGATGCTGGCGGTGCTGGCGCTGGCGCACGCGGAGCTCGGCGCTGCGTATCCCATCGCGGGCGGAACGGCGCGGTTCCCGTTCTTCGCGTTCGGTCCGCTGGTGGGATTCACCGCGGGCTGGATGTCGTGGCTGCGGTCGGTGATGATTTCGCCGATCGAGGTCGAGGCGACCCTGTCGTACTCGGACCGCATCGGGTGGGTGCACGACCGGGTGCAGATCCTGCACCCCAATGGGACGTTGACGGCCGCGGGGCTGGTCATCGCCAGCTGCTTCATGCTGGTGTTCACGCTGATCAACGTGCTGGGGGTCCGGCTGTTGTCGGCGACGAACTCCTTCACGGTGGTGGTGAAGACGGCCGTTCCGCTGCTGACCGTGGTGGTGCTGATGTCCCTGGCCTTCCACGGCGGGAACTTCACGGCGGGTGGCGGCTTCGCCCCGCACGGCACGCACGGGGTGTTCGCGGCGCTGCCGGCGGGGGTGGTGTTCGCGTTGCTGGGCTTCGAGCAGGCCATTCAGCTGGCGGGCGAGGCGCGTGATCCGCAGCGGGACATCTCGCGTGCGGTGATCGTGGCCATGGCGGTGGGGTGTGTGCTCTACCTGCTGTTGCAGGCCGCGTTCATCGCCGCGCTGGACCCGGGGGCGGTGGCCGGCGGGTGGGATTCGCCGGTGGGGAAGGGGAACTTCGGGCCGTACGCGACGCTGGCGACGGCGGTCGGAGCGGCGTGGCTGGCGACCATCCTCTATGCCGACGCGGTGATCTCGCCGGCGGGTACGGGGCTGGTGTACATGGCCGGAGCAGCCCGTCTGTCGTATGCGATGGGGCGTGAGCGGGTGCTGCCGCGCAGTCTGGCCCGGGTGGGCCGGCACCGGGTTCCGGTGGTCTCCATCGTGCTGGCCTTCGCCGTGGGCGAGCTGGCCTTCCTGCCGTTCCCCAGCTGGCAGGCGCTGGTCGGCGTGGTGACGTCGGCGGCGGCCATCATGTACGCGTTCGCGCCGGTGGCGCTGCACGCCCTGCGGCTGCGGGACGGCGACCGGGCGCGGCCCTACCGGCTGCCGGCCTGGCGGGTGCTGGCACCGGCCGGCTTCGTCTTCGCCAACCTGATCTTCTACTGGTCGGGGTACGAGGCGGGGTGGAAGCTGGCGGTGGCGGCGGCGCTGGGCTTCGTGGTGCTGGCGCTGACCCGTCGGGGCATTCCGCCGGAGGTGCGTCGGGCGCTGGGGTGGCGTGGGGCGGTGTGGATCTGGCCGTGGCTGGGCGGGCTGGTGGTGATCGGGCGGTTCGGGCGCTACGGCGGTACGGGGGCCCTGCCGGCCTGGTGGGACCTGGTGATCGTGGTCGTCTTCAGCCTGTGTGTGCACTACACGGCGGTGCGGCTGGCGGCGCCACGGGCCGCGGTGGAGGCGGCGGTTGAGCACGAGGAGGAGGGCGAGGTGGAGCCCGGGGAGACGGGAGCGGCGGGGGCTGCCGGGAGGGGGTGAGGGTTCCCCAGGCGAGGCGTCAGGGGCCACTCGGCCCCTCCCGAGCAAGGCGCCCGGGCCCCGACAGCATCCTCCCCGTGGAGGTCTCCCCGTCTGCCCCTCCGTCCCTCCGTCTCTCTGTCCCTCTGTCCTTCCGTTCGTCCTTCCGTTCGTCCCTCCGGGCGTACGGGCTGCCGGGCGGGCCCGGGCCCGCCGACGCCGGTGCGGACTACTACCGGGCGCTGGGGGTCTTCGGGACGCGGGCGGCGGGGGCCGTGGTGTCGTAGCGGCCGGACCAGGTGCGGAGGGGAGGGCGGCCGACCCAGGTGCCGAAGATGAGCGCGGCGGCGGTGGCGGCCAGGACGCCGGGCACCATCTCGTAGATGCCCGACCGGAGGGGGCCCAGGAGCGGGTCGATGTGCTTCCACAGCAGGACGGTTGCCGCTCCGGTGACGATGCCGGCCATGGCACCGGCGCGCGTCATCCGCGGCCAGTAGAGGGACAGCAGGATGACCGGGCCGAAGGCGGCACCGAAGCCGGCCCAGGCGTAGGCGACGATGTCGAGGACGGCGCCGCCGCTCAGGGCGATGGCGTAGGCCACCAGGGCGACCACGACCACGGTCGCCCGGGCCGCGAGGACCTTGGCGGCGTCGGAGGCGCTGCGCTTGAGGAAGGCGCCGTAGAAGTCCTCGGTCAGGGCCATCGCGGAGACCAGCAGCTGGCTGTCGGCGGTGGATTTGATGGCGGCCAGTACGGCGACGAGCAGGATGCCGGCGACCCAGGGGTTGACGAGCTGGGCGCACAGGGCGATGAAGACGGTCTCGGGGTTGTCCGGGCGGTGGTCGAGGGCGGCGATGCCGACCAGGCCGATGAGGCAGGCGCCGGCCAGGCAGGCCACGACCCAAGTGACGCCGATCCGGCGGGCCTTGGGGATCTCGCGGGTGCTGCGGATGCTCATGAAGCGGACGAGGATGTGGGGCTGCCCGAAGTAGCCCAGCCCCCAGGCGAGCAGGGAGATGACCGCCACCGCGGTCAGCGGCCGGCCAGACGTCCAGTGGTCGCCGTCGAAGCCGGCCTTGGCACCCATGTCCAGCAGGCTGGAGGTGTGGCGGGTGAGCTTGTCGTGCAGGGCGCCGAAGCCGCCGAGCGCCACCAGGGCGATGGCCGGCAGCGCGATCGCGGCGCAGAACATCACCGTGGCTTGGACGGTGTGGGTGACGCTGACGGCGCGGAAGCCGCCCAGGACGGTGTAGACGACGATGACGACGGCGAAGACGGTGAGGGCGAATTCGAAGCCGCCGCCGAAGATGCCCTCGAACAGGACGCCGCCGGCGAGCAGACCGCTGGCGACATAGACGGTGAAGAAGACCACGATGACGGTGGCCGAGAGCAGCCGCAGGACGTGGCTGCCGTCCTCGAAGCGCTCCTCCAGATAGGCGGAGAGCGTCTTGGCGTCGCCGGCGCGTTCGGTGTAGGTGCGCAGGCGGGGGGCGACCAGCAGCCAGTTGAGGTAGGTCCCCACCGCCAGGCCGATGGCGATCCAGCTGGCGCCGATCCCGGCCGCGTAGACCGCTCCGGGCAGGCCCAGGAACAGCCAGCCGGACATGTCGCTGGCGCCGGCGGACAGCGCGGCGACCACGGCGCTCAGCCGGCGGCCGCCCAGCGCGAAGTCGGAGAAGGTCAGGGTGTCCTGATACGTCCAGAAGCCGACCGCCACCATGGCGAGCAGGAACACCCCGAAGGTGATCATGACGGGGACGATCAGGGGTGTCATCGCTGCTCCTCGGTTGCAGGCACTGCTGGCGGCGCACGGCCCGGAAGACGCCGGGGACGGTTCCCGGACCTCGTAGGGGATCGGGCAGGCGACCCCCTGTGGCCCTCGGGTCCCACACGTGACTTCACAGTGATCCCACAGGTGATCCCCGCACGATCCCGTGATTGGCACAGGCGTAACCCACCCGTAACAACCCGGATGGTCCGGTTCCGGCGCGAGCCGACAATACGGATCCGGACTCGCCAACGGCACCCCCTGGAAAGGATGTTGCGGCCATCCAACCGACGGGGCGGGCGTGCGGACGCACCCGTAACTCCCCTCACCCACTCCCCCGGGTGAGTCCAACTACCGTTCTGCCAGCTCTTTTTGATGCATCGTCATTTCGATGCACGACGGCGGGTGCCCCATGCCGAGAGGACAGGCGGCTCGGCCGGGAGATCGGCGCGGAGATCAGTCGGGAGATCAGCCGGGACGGGTGACCATGGACGCCGCCAGCTCCGCGGTCAGGCGGTGCCAGTGGTGCGCCCCGCGGAGCATGGTGTGTCCGCCGCGGGCCATCGCGATCACCGACGCCTCGGCGCCCGACCCGCGGGCCCGCTCGGCGAACCGCCGGGAGCCATCGGCGTCGGTGACCCGGTCGTGGGTGTCGTGCAGAACGGCCAGCGGCTTCCCCCGCAGGTGGGCCACCTCGTCCTCGGGCGGGCACCACGGGGCGAGGGCGACGATGCCGCACACGGCCGGGTGTCCGCCGATGTGCAGGGCGGCCCGGCCGCCCATGGAGTGGCCGATCAACACGACCGGGAGGCCGGGGGCGAGTGCGGTGAGCGCATCGAGCGCGCCGCGGGCGTCCCGGGCGGCATCGGCGCGCGGACCGTTCCAGCCGCGGACGCGGTAGCGCGCGGACGCCAGCAGCACCGCCCGGCCGCCCAGGGCCCGGACCACGGCGGTGCCGAAGGGGCGCATCCGCAGCGCCGGCAGGTTGAGGCGGGGCGGCGGTTCGAGGCCGTCCGCGCGTCCGCCGTGCAGCAGCAGGACCGCGGCCCGTGGCGCGTCGGGGCTGCGGTGGATCCGCAGCGGCCGGTGCCCGGCGGTGACCGGCCAGTCGGCCCGGTCGCCGGCCGGTACCGCGGCGAGGCCGCCGTCCTCGGTGCCGGCCGGGTCGGGCGGTGTGGTGGGGTCCGTGTCCGTCACGGTGCCGTCCCGTGGGGTCGGCGGCCTGGTGGCCGGGGGGGGGGAGGAATCCGCTGGTGCGGGCCGAGTAGGCAGCGTACCCGGGCCGATCGGCGAGGTGGCGGTCGAGCAGGCGTGTGCCGCTGCCGCAGAGCAGGAGGTACGACATCACCAGCGGAGAGAGCAGGCTCACGGCGGCCGACTGCCAGCGCCACCCAGGCCACCGCGGTGTGGCTGGATCCGGCGTACGGCATGGTTGGCGGTGCGTTACCCGAGTACCGTCGACCTCAGGTTGGCCGGTACACGGGGGTGCGAATGAAGGCTGACACACGCTGGATGCGGCAGTGCGCCGACGACATCGACGCCACAGGAGGCTCCGTACGCAAGCTTCTCGGGCCTGCCGACGGCGCCGTCAGCACACTCAAGGCCGCAGCGCCGGGCTGGGACTTCACGGGCAGCGTGGACGAGATGTCGTCCAGGTGGGAAACGCTCAACAAGGTCGTACGCGACGAGTTGTCCGAAGCCGCGGAGAACATCCGGTTCAACGCCAGCAGCCATGACGGCAACGAGAACGTCATCACCGAAATGTGGCACGACCTCTTCGGATAGGCGGCAGATGATGGTCGACATGACCGCGCTGATGAGCCTGGACCTCGGGAAGTTCCGCGAGGGAGCCTCTGACTGGGGATGGATCGCCTCACGCCTGCGGCAGGCCGGCGAAGGATACGAAGACTCCGTCATCAAACCGCTGAAATCCGAGCAGCACTGGAGCGGCGACGACGCGACCGAAGCATCCCGCACATGTTCCGGGATCCGCCTCGACATCGACGCGGTGGCCAAGGAAGCCGAGGCCGTACAGAAGTTCCTCGACGACGTTGTGGACGGCACCGGCGACGGATTCGGCAGCCTCAGCGAGCACCAACGCCGCGCGACGGAACTGCAGCAGGAAGCCATCGGCCACGGCTTCAGTGTCCGGCCGGACGGCACCGTCACGTGGACCGTCATGCGCGCGCCCGGGCCGCTCTCCCCGGAGGAGCAGCAGGCGGACCGGGTGCGGACCGCCCAGGCCACAGCGATCGAGGAGAAACTCAAGGGCGTACTCAAGGCCGTTACCGAGATCGACGGGAGCCTACAGCGCGGTCTGAAGGTCATCTTCGGGACGGAGGACACCTTCCGTACCGAGAACAGGGGCCGTGTCGACCGCGACGACGCGGACATGAGCGACAGCTGGAACGAGGCGCAGATGGGCCTCGTCCGCGGCTACCTCAACGCCAAGGGGTGGGACGATGCCGCCATGCTCCTGGGACACTTCCTCGACGGGAACGGCGAGCCGGTGGAGGTCGACGCGAACCGCATGCTCGACGACATGCCGGCCTTCCGCCGGGATGTCGACACCACCCTCGCCGAGGCGAAGAAGCTGCCCGACGGCGCCTTCCAGAGCTCATGGCAGGGCAGCCGCCCCAACATCTCCGAGGGCGACAAGAGTCTGAACTGGTACTACGCGCTGAACAACTTCCAGTACCGGCTCGTCGGCCAGAAACATGGCGACCGCATCACGTACCAGGTCGAGGTGCAAAAGCGGTATGACTGGGGCGTCCCCAGCGAGCACCGGCGGGACCTAGACAAGGGGCCGCTGCAATTTGAGCAGGCGGACCTGGCTCGGCTCAACATGGTCGGCATGGCCAAGGACTTCGACGTCAAGGGGCGCAGTACGACGCGGGTCGGTTGAACGGCCCGCACTGCACGGCCCCGGAGCAGGAAGCGGTGTGGAAAAGCGAAAAAGGGTAGTGCTGTCGTGCTGCGTGCTCGTGGGCGTCGTGCTGGTGGCGGCAGGCCTGTTCAGCTGGTGGATGATCGACGCGCTCGACTCCCCCGTGCAAGGCTGGCAGGAGACGCCGACCACGCCGCGGCCGAGTGCCCCGATCTCCTTCAGCGTCAGACCGGAGCCCAGCCACAAGTGACCACACGGCGCCGAATGCGGAACGCGCAGACACTACGGACGCAACGGAGGAGAGACGCGACTTTGCACCGTGGGTCGCCGAACATCTCCATCATGTCGCCGTCAAAGACGTCCGGCCGGTGCCCATGGACCCGCCTGACCGGGCAGTAAACCGCCCACGCCCGGTGCGGACAGAGCTGGTCTCACCCCCTGCTGTGGCATCGCCAGGACGCTCGCGTTCGCCCGAGCCCATGCGGTCCCTCGCCACGGCACGAGCTGATCCACTCAAGGGCCGACCGCGTCGTTACGGGGTGCGGATGGGCACGGATGGCTGTAGCGGGACGCGGATGGGTGCGACGGCGGGACCTTCTACCGCGGGGCGGTCCGGCGTGGTGCGGCAGGGAGCGGGCCGGCTCCCGCTGTCCGGTTGCTGGCCCGCCCATCTCCACTAGGTCAGAGGCGGCGCCCGAAGAGGTCGAGCAGGGCGCTCCAATGGCGCTCGTCCGCCTCCTTGTTGTACGCGGCGGTGTCGATCTGGGTGTAGCCGTGCGCGGCGCCTTCGTACAGCTCGCTGCCGTAGGTCACGCCCGCGGCGTCCAGGGCCTGTTCCAGGGCGGTGATCTGGTCGGGCGTCATCGACTGGTCCTGGTCGGCGTGGCCGAAGTACAGCTCGGCCGTGATCCGGCCGGCGAGCCGGTGCGGGCTGTCCTCGTCCTCGGTGACCAGGCGCCCGGCGTGGAAGGAGGCGACGGCCGCGATCCGGTCGGGGTGGGCCGCAGCGGAGCGGACGCCGAGGATCCCGCCCATGCAGTAACCGGTCGTGCCCACCGGGCCGTCGGCGACGAGCGGGGAGGCGGCCATCCAGTCGAGGTAGGCGCCGGCGTCCCGCGCCACCCGGTCGGGGGTGTGGTCCATGATGAGCGGGATGAGGCGCTCGAAGAGGTCCGGCCGCTGCCCGGGGTCGATGAAGTCGGGCATCTCCACCACCGGGGCGCGTCCGGCGCGGTAGAGGACGTTGGGCACCAGCACCGTGTAGCCGTGTCCGGCCAGTCGCCGGGCCATCCCCTCCAGCGAGGGGCGCAGTCCGAAGGCGTCCATGTAGAGCAGCACACCGGGGTGCGGTGCGCCGTCGTCCGGGTGGGCCAGGTAGGCGTCGGCGGTGCCGTCCGGAGTGGGGATGTCCAGGGGGGTGCCGTGCACAGTCGTCATGTCCGCACCTTTCGGGTAGGTCCGGGGCGGCACGCACCCGGCGGGCCGCCCGCCCGCCGAACAACACGCCGGCGGTCGTCCCCACCGTAACCACTCAAGCGGAGGCACCATCCGCCAGGGGTCCGTACAGCGCGGGAACCGGGCGCCGACGCGGCGGTGGCCCGGCGGAAGGAGGTCCGCCGGGCCACCGCCTCAGTCTCTGCACACGCGGTCGCATCCACCGAAGTCGCTACGGGGCGCTCTCATCGCTTCATCGCGTCCCGCACTTTGTGACCGGCCTCGCGGAGGTCTCCCTTCGCGCGTTCGGCGCGGCCTTCGGCGGTCAGTCGCTCATTGCCGACGGCACGCCCCGCGGTCTCCTTCACCGCGCCCTTGGCCTGGTCGGCCTTGGCAGACACTTTCTTGTCGGTCGTCATGGTCGTGCTCCCTTGCTGTCGAGCCGTTCCTTGACGACAACCCGCCTGCCCTGCGGCCCGGGACACAAACCCGGTCGCGGACCGGTCCGGGCGGAGTGGCGCGATCCGTACCCCAACCCGCCACCGTGCGGCGCCCGTTCACACGGCGGTGGACACGCAGCCCGGCGCCCGGCTGAAGGGGGAGGCCAGCCGGGCACCGGGCTGCGTGGGTGCCCTGTGTGCCTGAGCAGAAACCGGTACCGCGACCGCCCCCTTTCACGGGTCCGGGCGCCGAGGCCGCCGCCGCGGACCGGACCGTGCGCCGCATCTGCGAAGGGCGGGGCAGGGTGATCCGGCGAGGCGACCCGGGGGTGTGGTCCGCCGGTCAGACGCGGCGGATGCGGGCGGCGAGAAGGTGCCCGACGAAGACGTAGAGCACGGCCGGCAGGCCGTAGTTCAGCACGGTCCGCAGCCACTCCGCGTCCATGGTGAACAGGTCGTGCGACCAGCCCGCCAGCCAGAGCGAGGCCGCGTGCACGGCGCTCACCAGGTCGTTGGCGCGGTTGGCGTCGAGGAGGGCGAAGAGGATCCACAGACCCAGGATCAGCGCGGCGATGTCCGCGATGACGACGATGACTTTGGCAGCTCCGTTGTTGCTGTACTGGATGCGTCTGGACATGACACAGCGGATTGCCGTTTTCGGCCCATCGAAACCCGGCCACGGAGCCGGGTGTTCCGCTTCGCCCCTCTCCGGCGACGTTCCCTGACGGCGTCTTCCGCCTGCTACGGCAGCGCCTCCCGCACGGAACGCGCCGGCCGCATGCGTCCTGCGCATGCGGCCGGCGGGTGCGGCCGGCGGGTGCGGCCGGCGGGTGCCTCGGAGTGTCAGCGGATTCCGCCGGCTCCCGGCGAAGGGGCCGAGGGGCGGTAGTGGTCGCTCAGCCCCTCGTGCGGGTGGGGGCCGGCGGTGCGGTGCGCGTCGGGGTGGTCCAGGCGGGGCCGGCGTCCGTGCAGCAGGAAAGCCGCGATGCGCGGGACAAGACGGCTGTGGGGGGTCTTCATCGGTTCCTCCGCTTGTCGATGAGGGGTTACCCGCCAGTGTACGAAGCGGCGTGCCGATGCACGGCGCGATCTGAGCAAGACCTGAGGCCGGACAGCGGCAACCGAGGACCCGGCCGGTACCCGAACGGATGAAATCGCCATCCCGGCCGGATAGTTGGCCGCATCAGGGCATTCCCTGCCCGGGATCGGGAACCCGCGAAGGCAACGGGGACGGACAGGACGACGCGGGCGAGCGGCCGGTGCTCCCGCCGGGCCGGAGGGCCCTGCCACAGGGCGCCCGACCGCAGTACCGCGCAGAGAACGGAGGTACCACGAGCCATGGACTGGCGGAACGAAGCGGCGTGCCGCGCGGAGGATCCGGAGCTGTTCTTCCCCGTCGGCACCAACGGTCCCGCGCTCCTGCAGGCCCAACAGGCCAAGTCCGTCTGCCAGCGCTGCCCGGTGACGGAGCGGTGCCTGGAGTGGGCGCTGGAACACGGGCAGGATGCCGGAGTCTGGGGCGGTACGAGCGAGGAGGAGCGGCGCACCCTGCGCCGGCGGGCCGCACGCCGCCGGGCCCGCAGCCGCCCCTCGTAACTCCGCGCGGCGGCGACCGGGCGGCGCCAGCCGGAGCACTACGCCAGCAGGACCTCCGATCCGGTCCGGCGCCTGCGCGCCTCGGCGACGACGAGGGCCGCGGCCGCGGCGTCCTGGACCGCCACCCCGACCGACTTGTAGAGGGTGATCTGCCCGGGCGAGGTGCGGCCGGGCTTGTCGGCGGCGAGGAGTTCGCCGAGTTCGGCATGGACGTGGTCCTCGGTGATGACCCCGTCGCGGATCGGGTGGAGCAGGTCGTTGCTGCCCGCGGGGAAGGGCGCCAGGGCTGCCCGCCGTGATTCGACGCAGACCAGGGCCTCGGCGACGGTGGCGTCGTCGAGCTCACGGCCGGCCGGGTTGAAGCCGACCGAGGTGAGGTGGACGCCCGGTGTCAGCCAGTCGCGGCGGATCACCGGGTCGGTGGCATGGGTGGTGGCCGCGGCGATGTCCGCGCCGTCGAGCGCCTCGGCGAAACCGGGCATCGCCTCGACGGGCAGCCGGAGTTCGGCCGCGAGGTCCGCGGCGAGGGCGGCCGCGGTGGCCGGGTTGCGGCCGGCGACGCGGATCCGGCGGATCGGGCGGACCCTACACATCGCCCGGGCGTGCGCACGGGCCTGGGTGCCGGTGCCGAGAACGGCCAGCACGGCCGCGTCCTCACGGGCCAGCAGGCGCGCGGAGAGCGCCGAGCAGGCCGCGGTTCGGGCGGCGGTGATCGCCGTACCGTCCAGCAGCGCGGTGGGCTCACCGGTATCGGGGTCGAACACTGCGATCAGGGCCTGGTGGGTCGGCAGCGCGGTACCGGCGTTGCCCGGGAAGACGGACAGCAACTTGCCGGTGAGCGCGCCCGCTGAGGGGACATACCCCGGCATGGCGGCCAGGAAGCCGTCGTGGTCGGGCACCATCGCCGCGCCCCGGTCCGGGCAGGAGGCCCGGCCCGCGCTGAGGTCGGTCATCGCCGACGCCAGTGCGTCGATCAGCGCATCCGTATCGAGCAGCGCCTCGACCTGTGCACGCCCCAGAACCAGCATCTCCGCAACCTCCCGCTCGCAGCCGCCGGGCCGGCCCTGCGCCGGGCCCGGGACCGACCGTAGCCCCAGCCGCGTGGGCCGTGGCGGCCGACGGGCGCGGCGTACGCCCTGGGGGCACCGGCACCGTCACACTGATCGGGTACGGGGATCGCGGTCCCGGCTCCTGGTGCCGGCGCCCTTGTCCCCGCGCCACCATCGGTTCCCGGTGCCGGTGCGGGACTCCGTGCTGCCCGTGAGGGCGTGCGTTGATGTGATGACGGAAGGACGTGACGGATCACCATGCCCACGGATGCCGCTCCCGGACCACTGCGCGTGCTGGTTCTCAGCGCCTCGCTGCGGGCCGGTTCGACCAACACCCGCCTGGCCACCCTGGTCGCCCGGATGATGACCGAGGCCGGCGCAGACGTGGACTTCAGTACGCTGCGGGAATTCGACATGCCGCTGTACGACGGCGACCTGGAGACCGAGCACGGCCTGCCGGAGGGTGCGTTGGCGCTGCGCGACCGGCTGGAGCGGTGCGACGGCTTCGTGCTGTCCTCGCCCGAGTACAACGCCTCCGTGCCGGGAGTGGTGAAGAACGCGGTGGACTGGGTCTCCCGGGTCCGGCCGCAACCGTTCAAGAGCAAGCACGCCCTGCTGGTCTCCGCCTCGCCCTCCCTGGTCGGTGGGAACCGGGGGCTGTGGGCGCTGCGGGTCCCGCTGGAGCACCTCGGCACCCGGGTCTACCCGGACATGTTCAGCCTCGCCGGCGCGCACAAGGGCTTCACCGAGGACGGGCAGCTGACCGACACCGGGTTGCAGGAGCGCCTCGACGAGACCGTGACGGCCTTCCTCCGCCTCGTCGAGGCCGATGCGCGCTATGTCTGCCTGCAGCGGCGGTGGTACGAGTTCCTCGGTGACCGCACGGAGGCACCGGTGACCCAACGGGCGGAGGACTGACCTTACGGTCCGGCGCGTGGTGTGGTGTGGTGTGGTGTCCGTACTCCGCCGGGCCCTTCCCTGCGGCATCCGTTGTACAACGACGCGTCAGGGGGCAGCGCGCCGCGCACGCCCGGTGCCTACGCCGCCGCACTCCAGGCGGCGGCGAACGGCGCAGAATGGCCCTAAGAGGGATCTCTCCGGCGGCCCATACTGAGGACGCTTCGAGACCGGCCGCCCCAAGCCGTCGGCAACGGTGCGTTCTGCTTGACGCACCCGTGTCCCCCGTGTCCTTCCCGCTGCCCTTCCGCTGCCTTTCGGTCGTGGACGTCATTGGTGTGGTGGACGTCGTGGACGTCGTTGGCGTGGTGGCGGTGCGGTCTTCCGATCCTCGACGAAGAAGCGGAGTTTCTCCCATGCACCGACTCTCCTCCTGTGCCATTGCCGCGACCGCGCTGGTCGCCGCGCTCGGCATGACGCCCACTGCGAGCGCGGCCCCGGAAGGGCCCGCCCACCGGGCGGCGTACAACTGCACCCCTGGGTACTTCTGCATCTACAGCGACTGGAACGGCGGCGGAACGCGCTGTCAGTGGTCGCAGTCGAGCAAGGCGAACACCGCCGACGACTGCTCGTTCATCCAGCGGGGCAGCAATGTGCGTTCCGTGTGGAACGGCACCGGGCACCGGGTGCAGTACTACACCCAGACCAACTACCACGCGCGGGTCGGGTCCACCGCGGCCGGCTCCGGCGGCAATCTGCAGGGCGGCTACCAGATCCGTTCCTTCCGGCCGCAGTAGGCGGGAAGCGTCCCAGGACGACCTCACCGGTGTGCACGTCCCAGCAGGTCAGGGGCCGGGCCGTCCCACCCGGTCCCCTGACGGGCTGCGGGGCTGTGCGTCCACCGGCGACGGCGCGATGCTCCTTTCCCGGAGGGCCCGGACCGCCCGGACCGTTCGCCAGGAAGGGAAGCCCATGAAGTCCACACGTCTGTCCGCCCGGAGCGGCCTCGCCGCCGCTGCCGTGACCGCGCTCGTGGTCGTCGCACCGCTCGTCACCGCGGACACCGCGGCCGCCAGCGGTACGAAGCTGACGCAGGCACAGGCCGCCGGCCGACTGCGGGCGGCGGGGATCGGCTGGACCTCCAGCGGTCACTGTTCGGACCGCAACAACCGGCGGTGCACCTCGTTCTCCCGGATCAACTCCGGCACCGTCAACGGGATCATCACGTTCAAACGGGCCAGCCACTGCGCGGTCACGATCACCGGCGGCACCGAGACCGGCCACGCCTCCGGCCGGTACAGCCACTGGAACGGCTACAAGGTCGACGTCGCCCCGACCAGCTGCGTCACCAACTACATCAAGCACAGCTTCCGTTACATCGGCAAGCGCGGGGACGGCGCGCCGATGTACCGCTCCTCCGCGGGCAACCTCTACGCCCGGGAGAGCAGCCACTGGGACATCACCTACCTGTGAGGGGACGCCACGCCGTGCGCGGCGGTACGCCCGCCCGTCAGGGGACGCGGAGCGGGACGCGGAGAGAAGGGACAGGGACAGGGTGAGGACGAAGACACGGGGAAGGCTCGCGGTCGCCGCGGCCGTTCCCCTGCTGTGGGCCGCTTCCGGGAGCGTGCCGGTGCAGGCGGCTCCCGTCACGGTCACCGCACCGTGCTCGGGCAGCGGGCGTGCGGGGAGGAGCCCGGTGAGCACCGGCTGCGACCACCAAGCACGGACGGTGCGCCGCAGCGCGGAGATCGGGCCGCTGATCGAGCTGCGGTACAGCGCGCGGTGCCGTGCGGCCTGGGTCCGGGTCACCCACGCCCGCGGCGGTGACCGCATCGAGGCGCGGAACCGGAGCGGGGCCTGCCGGCCGCGTTCCTGCTACACCAGGACCGTGGCGTCGGGCCACAGCTCCACGTACACCGCCATGGTCAACGACAAGGGCGTCAAGGCCTGGGGCTGCCTGTACCGGCGGAACGGCAACATCGTGTGTACGGAAGGGTATTGAGCCGCCACTGATCAGCCACTCGCGGGACGGGCCGCACCCCCTGAGGGGAGTGCGGCCCGCCCCGGTGGCCGTCGGTGCGGCGCTCCCCCGGTGTGCGGGCCGTACGGGGCGGGCGCTCCTTGCGTCAGAAGGTGAGCGTCCGTCCCTCGCGCTGGGCCTGCTGCTCGGTGTAGGCGACGCCGTGGACCTTGAGGCCGGCCGGGTCCAGCAGGGTGATCGATCCACCGTGGTTGCCGAGCTGGAAGCCGTTGTGGACCGGGACGACCAGGGTGGCGCCCGGCCCCAAACGCCCTTCGGGCAGGTCCAGTTGGTGCTTGTGCTGGTCGGTCAGGTGCCAGCCGTCGAGGTCGACCGGGGCGGCGGAGGTGTTGACCAGAGTGACGGTCTCCTCCTCGGGCGCCGGACCGGCCGGGTTGACCAGCGCGGCCACGATGCGCAGCGCCTCCTCGTCGCCGGTGTGCGGCCGGGCCACGGCAGGCAGGGCGTGGCCGGTGGCGTCGTCGGTGTGCCAGGCCTGTGACTGGAACGCCAGGAAGACGGCCGTACAGCGGGACTCGGTGGGGAAGTGCACCAGCAGGCCGCCGTCCTGCCAGACCCCGTCATCGGCGCGGAACCGGCCGGAGTTGCCCTGGTTCATATGGATGTCGTGGACGCCGTCAGTCGGCTGGAAGCGGAAGACCTTGTCGGCGGCGGGTTCCCGGAACCGCTGTCCGAAGAGGTAGACGGAGGCGGCCGGGTCGACGATGGCCCGCTGCACGGAGTGGTCGAGGAGATCGGCGAGGTCGTTGTCCACGCCCGGCAGTTCCGGTGGCAGTGTCCGCATCTGGGAGCGGTCGAAGAGATTGCCGCGGATGAAGTCCAGGCTTGCCCCGCCGGGTTGGGACGTCAGGGGGCTCCAGCCGCTCCCGGCCGGTGGGAGCAGGTGCGTCAGCGGGTGCCGGAAGTCGTCCAGCACCACGTACAGCAGATCGGAAGGCGCCTGCTGGGAGAGGACGTTGATGGCGGCGCGGTACGACGCTCCGTGGTTGTCGGTGAGGTGGATCTGGTAGTGCGGTGTGTCGGCGGCGCCTTCACGGCGTCGTTCGCGCGGCCGGGCCGCCAGTACACCGTAGTTCCTCAGTGGCATGTGCTCGTCCTCCCGTGTGCCGTGGGCCGGCGGGGTCCGGCCTCGGGGGCGCCGGTTGCCGGCGCCGGGTGCCGCGCCGGTGAGGGATCACAGGCGCAGCCGTATCCAGGCGGGGTCGTGGTCGCTGCCGTCACCGGCGTGCCGGGTGCGGCGGTCGATGAAGGCGCCGTCCTGCCGCGGGGCCAGGGCTTCGCTGAGCCAGATCTGGTCGAACAGCTCGTACTGGGCGGGGCGGCCCGGCGCCTTGAACCGGTGGGTCCATGCCCCCGAGGCCGGGGGCGGCGGGGTGTCGGGCTTGGGGGCGCGGGTCTCGACGGGGTGGGTCAGTCCGTTGGTCAGGGCCGGCTGCCGGGCTTCCGTCAGCGCGGCGAGGGCCGGGGCCTCCGGGGCGTCGTTCATATCACCCAGGATCAGGAAGCGGCCGTCCGGGCGGGTGCGCGCGGTGACGATCCGGGCGATCGTCTCGGCCTGTCTGCGGCGGCGGGTGTCGTTGGCCCGCTTGCCCTGCTCGGGGTCCCGTCCGGGCTCGACGAACTGGCTCTTGAGGTGGGTGATGAAGGTGGTGAACAGGCGCTGGTTGCGGTCGTGCGGATCGAGGATCTCGCACTCCAGGAGATCCCGGCTGAACACCCGCTCATCGGGCGCTTCGGGGTGCACCGCATGCTGCCAGGAGGTGACCGCGCCGATCGGCAGCCGGGACAGTACGGCCACGTCGATCAGCCGTGGGTCGTTGCCCTCCACGAGCGTGAGGAACCGGTAGGAGCGGTCGAGTTGCTGCGCGACGAAGAAGCGCAGCGTATCGATGTCCTCGACCTCCTGCAGGGCGAGGACATCGAGGTCCATCCGGCCGATGCGTTCCGCGAGCACCTTCTGGTCCTGCGGGTCCTTGCCCTTCACCAGCCTCCCCTGGTAGGTGCGCAGCCGCACCTCTTCCGGGTCGTCGAAGACATAGCTGGCGGTCAGTTCGCCGTTGGGCCCGGTCGGGTGGACAGCGGTGATTTCGGCCTGGAAGTTGAACCGCGAAAAGAGGTTGTTGAGGTTGAAGGTACCGACGGTGACGTCCATGGCTTCTTCCTCCGTCACTCAGCGGTGGACACAGCGGTGAACTCAGCGGAGAACTCCGCAGCGTCCGCGGGGAACTCCGGGCGGCGAAACCCTCCGGCGCAGGCCCGATGACACACGCCTGAGGTGCACGCCCGCCTGGTGCGCTCTCACCCCGTGACACACGTTCGGTGACGCGCGTTCGGTGACGCAGGTTTCCGTTACGCACGTTCCGTGACGCACACCCGGCAGGGAATGTCGCAGGGCGAATTCCGGGCATTCCGGCGGCGTACCGCGATTGGTTTGACGGTAAGCCGCACACCCCGGACGGAAATCCCCGGTGGGCCATTCGGGTGACGGCCGGTGGTACGCAGTGCGCGAGGCGGGCCCGACGGCACGGGCGCGCCCGGCCGCGTACGCGGCGCGCGCCGAGGGGCGCGAACGGCGCCGCTGATCGACTGGAGGGGGCTGTCACCCGGTGTTAGCTTGAGAATTGTCTGGCCCTACGGGCACCCGCCCCGCTTTCACCACGGGCGCTCCCCCGCTTTCTCTCGAACTGTCCGCAGAGGAGATGGTGGCCATGGCGCGGGCTCGGCTCTCCCGCACCCCTCGGGACGATCCACCGGCGGCCGGCCCCGGCGCGACCGAGGTGGACTGGGACGGCCTGCGCGCGCGGATGCGCGGACCGCTGCTGCGGCCGGGAGATCCGGCCTTCGACGACGCCCGCAAGCTGTTCAACCCGCTCAACGACGACCATGTCCCCGCGGCCGTGGCGCAGTGCGCGTCGGTGGAGGACGTCCGCGAGGGCGTTCTGGCGGCGGCGAACCGGGTGCCGCTGGCCGCCCGCAGCGGTGGACACTCCTACGTCGGCTACTCGGCTCCCGACGGCGGGCTGGTGCTCGACCTGCGCCGTCTGTCGGCGGTGACGGTCCCGTCGGACGGCACCGCGACCGTCGGAGCAGGTGCGACCCTCCGGGACGTCTACACCGGACTCAGCCAGGCCGGCCGCGCGCTGCCCGGGGGTTCCTGTTTCACCGTCGGGATCGCCGGGGTGACGCTCGGCGGCGGAATCGGCGTACTGCAGCGCAAGTTCGGGCTCACCTGTGACCACCTGGTGTCCGCCGATGTCGTCACCGCCGACGGGCGCACGCTCACCGCGACCGCTTCCGCCACCCCCGACCTGTTCTGGGCGCTGCGCGGCGGGGGCGGGGGCAACTTCGCGGTGGTCACCCGGTTCACCTTCGCAACCGCCCCGGCACCGGCGCTGACCATCTTCTCCCTCGCCTTCCCGGCGGGGAAGGTGACCAAGGTGCTGACGGCCTGGCAGCCGTGGATCACGGCCGCACCACGGGAGTTGTGGGCGAACCTGAACATCTCCAGCGGCAGCACGCCGGGCTGCCGGGTCAGCGGCTGTTTCGTCGGGCCGAGCGGTGCCTGCAACCCGCTGCTGAACGATCTGGTCGCGCGCTGCGGGGTCTCGCCCACGACGCGGAAGGTGGAGGACCGGAGCTACTTCGACGCCATGCGCTTCTTCTCCGGCACCCCGGGCCGCCAGGCGTTCGTGGCCTCCTCGCGGGTGCTCAGCGCGCCCGCCACCAATCCTGGCCGGGTGGTCGACCTGCTGACCGGCAGTACGGGGGTGTCGCTGATCCTGGACGCCCTCGGCGGTGCGGTGGCCGATGTCGGCGTGCAGCAGACCGCGTTCCCGCACCGGACCGCATTTGCCACGGCACAGATCTACGCGGGCGCCACGACCGCGTCCGAGGCCGTGGTGACCCGCAGGGTCGGCAAGGTCGTGACCGGGCTGGCGGACCTGGGCATCGGCGGCGGCTATGTGAACTACATCGACCCCGCCCTGCCCGACTGGGCTGCGTGCTACTACGGCCCGAACCTGGCCCGCCTGCGGTGCGTCGCACACGACTACGACCCGGACCGGGTCTTCGACTTCGCGCAGAGCCTGTGGCGGGCGTAGGGCACCGCGCCGCTTGGGGCCGAGCCGCCCGGGGCCGGTGAGCCTGCCGCATGGAGGGCGTCCCGTACGGGCAGGCGGCTTTGCATGGGAACTCTGAGGCGGGTGGAGCGCATGGTGGAGCGGTGCGAGAACGCGCTGCTGGCGAAGGTCTTCCCGAGCGAACCGGTCGAGCTCTTCGACGACCTGCGGCGGGAGTGCGACGACCATGCGGTCGTCTGCAACCGGAATCGGGTCCTGGTCCCCAATGACTACACGGTCGAGCTGGCGCACGAAGTGCATGACGAACTGGCGGCGCGGGGCGGGGAGGTGGGGCGGCAGCTGACCGATCTGCTGGCCCGGCACGCCGCCGAGCGGGGATACGAATGGCCGGGGCCGCTGACGGTCCATGTGACCGCCGGCGAAGTGCCCAACGGCCGGTACCGCATAGCGAGCGCGGCGCTCGCGCACGTCCCGGCCGGCGCCTCCGGCCCGCGGAAGTAGCCGGAGGCGCCGGCCCGCGGGAGTAGCCGGAGGCGCCGGCCCGCGGGAGTAGCCGGAGGCGTCGGCCGAACGCCGCGGAGGCCGCAGGAGGCCATAGGAGCCGGCCCCTTGGACGTCGATTCTCTTGGTGTGCCTGGTGGCGACCGCTACGCGGAAGGTCGTCCTGACACCCCCAGCACGTCCGTCAGGTGGTGCTGGGTGTGGGCGTGTGCCTCCTGAGCATTGAGTGCTCCGCCGTCCACGCTCAGCACGCGCCACGGGGTCCGGGCCAGGAGACGACTGGTCAGGTCAGCCTCGAAGCGGAGGTGAGCGGCGGCTGACGAGAGGTCATGAACGGCCCGAGTACCAGGGCAGCCAGCGAGTTTCCGCACGTACCAGTCCTCCCAGGCATCGCCTTCTCGCTCGACTGCGCGCCGCAGTGCCCGCTCCGGATCGTCGTGGACGTACACCACGGTGACCTGGGCCGGCTCCACGGCCCGGGCCAGCTCTTCCATGACGTGGACGAGGGTCCCCTCGTCGTGGCCCCATGCCACCAGGGACGGAATGAAGGGCAGAAGGGCATCCGTCACCAGATAGTCCTTGCCCGCCGCGAGGGACTCCGCGACGTAGGCGCGAGTGCACTCGACCAGGGTCTCGGTCCGGACGGCGGAAGCCCCACCAGCGAACTCTTCGGCCACGGGCCGGAAGGCCGACCGGGTGAGAATGTCGGCCTCCTCGAAGTGGTCGACCGATGCGCCGACGCTGGTGAGCCACTGGGCCACCGCACGGCACAGGGTGGACTTGCCGACGCCAGGGCTACTCCCGATCACGGAGATGAGGTGCAGAGTCATGGCGACAGTCTCGCACCGTGCGAAGTCCTTCACCCGGTGAACCGACGGCAGTTGATGAGGGCTGCGGCGATGCCGACGAAGGCCCTTCCCGGGAGGGCGGGCTCCAGAACCATGCCCTCCGGATGAGTTCCCCTTCCCGTGCCTTGTGGCCTGTGTCACTCCATGGCTATGCTCCGGCACACTTCGGACACATCTCCTCCGCAAGTTGACCTAACTGTGTGCTGGTCTTCACGATCTGCCCACGGACGTGAGGTGACTTCGCATGGAACGGCGAGCAGTGGCACCCCCCGCAGAGGACGCTCCGTCCGGCTTATCCGCCGACGTGACGTCCGACGTATCTGCCGACGCCCCGGTCATGACGGGATCCGCCCCGGACGCCGCCGGCGCCCGTGCGGGCGGTGCCCGTGCGGGAGGTGCCCGTGCGGGCGGTGCCCGTGCGGGAGGTGCCCGTGCGGGAGGTGCGCCCCGTCGGGTCGCCCGCTGCGCCCCGCGCCCGGCCCCGGACCCCACCCGATGACGCCGGCCGTTGCCGAACCGGCGCCCGCCGCGCACCGGCCCCACGCCCGCCGCGACATCCGGCTGTTTTGGTGCGCGGGCACCTGTGACGCGCTGGGCAGTCAGGCGTCCGGGCTGGTGCTGCCGCTGCTGCTGATCGGCCTCGGCCGCTCGCCCGCAGAGGTGGGGACGATCGCCGGGCTCTCGGCGGCGGTCACGCTGGTCCTCGGCCCGCTGGCCGCCGTACCCGCCGACCGCGGGGCGCGTCAGCGCGTCATGGTCGGTGCCGCACTGGTGGGCGCCGCCGCGATGGGCTGCGTGGCCGGGGCGGTGTGGGCGGGCCGGGTGTCGATGGCGCTGCTGCTCACCGCCGTCCTGGTCGAGCGGTGTGCGACCGCCTGCTACGAGGCGGCCTCGCTCGGCACCGTCGCCCTGGTGTGCCCGCCCACCGAGCACCGGCGCGTGCTGTCCCGCTTACAGGCGGGAGAGCGCGGTGCCCTGCTCCTCGGACCAGCCCTGGGCGGTCTGCTCTTCCAGGCCGGCCGCTGGCTGCCGTTCCTGGCCGACGCGGTCTCCTACGCCGTGGCGGCCGGCTGTGTCCGCGCCATGCGCACCGATCTGTCCGCGCCCGGGGAGCGTCGACCGGAGGCCGCGGCCCGGCGCCGGCCGGGCTGGCGGGCGCTGGTCGCTGAAGCGGGGGCGGGGCTGGCCCTGGTCCGCCGCACTCCGTTCCTCCGACTGGCGCTGGTCTGGGTCTCCGTCGTCAACGCCCTGCTCGTCGCGCTGTATTACGCCACCGTCTTCGCCCTGCAGGGCGCCGGGCGGGCGGCGGAGCTGGGGCTGCTGCTCGCGCTTTCGGGGGCGGCCGGGCTGGCCGGTTCGCTGCTCGCGCCCCGACTGGCCGGCCGACACTCTGCCCGGGCCGTGCTGGTGGCGGTGTCCTGGCTGATGGTGCCGCCCGCCGCGGCCCTGGTGATGGCTCGTCAGATATGGCAGTACGGGCTGCTGTTCGGCCTCTTGTGCGCGCTCACTCCGCTGGCGACCGTGGCGCTGCAGGCCCGGATCCTCCAGCTCACTCCGCCCGCGCTGCAGGCCCGCACCGGCACCGTACTGGCCACCGCCGCGGGCACGCTGGCCGCGCTGGCGCCGGTCCTCGCCGGACTGTCCGCCGGCCGGGCCGGGTCCAGGGCCACCTTCCTGGGCTGCGCGGCGCTGCTGGCCGGGCTCGCACTGTATGCGACCACTGCGGCACCGGACCGCACCCACGGCACCGTGCAGGGGCAGGCATGAGCACCGGGACCAACGCCCTGGCCGCGCCGCCGGCACCGGGAGGCGGCTTCCGGGTCTACCGGCCGGCGCTGCCCGAGGTCTGCCCGCGCGATCCCGCGCGGATGGCGCTGGCCGCGGACGCCGGCGGCCGCTGCGAGATCTTCACCTGGAACGCCGCCACCGGCGCCTCCCGCCAGGTCACCGACAGCCGGCACGGGACGCTGCACTGTGCGGTGGACGCGGACGCCCGGGTGTGGTGGTTCGCGGAGGACCGCAGCGGCGTCGGGCAGTGGCACTTCCAGGACTTCGAGGGCGGGCCACGGCACCCCGGCCTGTCCGGTCTGCGCCCGGGGTTGCCGAACGGCCTCGCGGTCAGCGACGCCGGGACGGTGGCCATCGGCGTCGGGGACGGCCGCGGGATGGCCGTCCACCTCGGCGTCCCAGGCGGCCCGGCCCGGCAGGTGGCGGCCGTCGACGGCCCTGCGCTGCTCACCGGCATCGCCCCGTCGGGCGGGCTGCTCGCGGTGTCCGGGGCGGCCGGCTCCGAGCCGGCGGTGACGGTGCTGACCTGCGCGGGCGTGCCGCTCGCCCGGCTCTCCGGGCGGGGCGGCCGGCTGTGGGCACTGGGCTTCGCCCCCTCCCCGGCGGCCACCGAGCTGCTGCTGGTGCAGGAGCACAACGACCACTATCGGCTGGCCAGTTGGCGCCCCGGCGGGGGGCTGCGACCGCACGACTGGTGCCGCTTCGACACCGAGATCACCGCCCGCTGGTACCCCGGGGGCCGCCAGGTCCTCGTCCGGCAGGACCGACACGGCCGCTCCTCGCTCGTCGCCGCCGACCTCGGCCGGCGCACCCTGACCCCGGTGCCGTCCCCGCCCGGCACCCTGCTCGACGCCGCCGCCCGTCCGGGCGGCGATGTGCACTACCTCTGGACCGACACCGCCACGCCGCCGCAGATGCGCTCCACCGCGGGGACCCGGCTCCCGGCGCTCGCCACGCTGCCGGCCCGGCCGCCCGGCCGGCACCGCGACCTGTGGACCGACGGCCCGGACGGGCCCGTACACACCCTGCTGAGCGAACCGGACCCGGTGCCCGGCCGACGTCCGCCGCTGGTGTTCCTCGTCCACGGCGGTCCCGCCGACCACGACCGGGACGCCTACGACCCGGAGGTGCACTCGCTGGTCGCCTCCGGTTTCACGGTGGCCCGGGTCAACTACCGCGGCTCCACGGGGTACGGCCCCCGGTGGCGGGCCGCGTTCGGGGAGGGCGTCGGGCTCACCCAGGTCGCCGACCTCGTCGCCGTACGGGCCGACCTGCTGCGCCGGGGCGTGGCCCGCGAGGACGCGATCGGCCTGTGGGGCACCTCCTGGGGCGGCTATCTGACGCTGCTGGCGCTCGGCACCCGGCCCGACCTGTGGCAGGCCGGGGTCGCGGTCAAACCGGTCGCCGACTGCGCGGCGGCCTACCGTGCCGGCACCCCCGCACTGCGCGCCCTGGACGAGCGGCTGTTCGGCGGCACCCCCGCGACCGTACCGGAGCGCTATGCGCGCAGCTCACCGCTGCACCACGCCGCCGCGGTGCGCGCCCCGCTGCTGGTCGTCGCCGCGACGCTGGACGCCAAGTGCCCGCCCGGGCAGGTACGGGGCTACCTCACGGCCCTGCGGGAGGCCGGCGTTGCGCACGAGTCGATGTGGCTGGAGACCGGCCACGACGGCTACACCGGCGCCCACCACGTGGCCGTGCTGACCCGCGCCCTGGGCTTTCTCGACCGGCATCTGCGCCGCACCCCCGCGGCCCACCGAACCCCCCGCCCCAGCGCGGGCGGGGTCCCCGGGAGCACCGGCGCGTCCGGTGCCCCCGGATTGCCAGACCCGTTGTCCGAACACCGGCAGAAGCAGAACAGGAGAAACGGCCATGCAGAAGGACATCATCCACAACGACCCGCTCGAGGGTGACGAGGAGAACCGCAAGCCCGGCATCGGCATCACGGTGACCGTCCCGTTCCGTACCGCTGAGGACACCGAGGAGGAGTGACGCTCCCCGGCCGGCCCGGTGCACCGCCGGGCCGGCCGGACTGTCCCGCACCGCCCCGGCCGGCCGCCGGCCGCATCAGCCCGTACCCCGCCCACCGCCGCCGTATCCCCGGAGCCCCGCTGCGCTCCGCCGCCGTACAAGGAGCCGAGATGCGCGTCCTGCTGGTCAATATGCCCTGGTCCCCGATCGACCTGCCGTCCCTCGCCCTGGGAATCCTGCGGCGCAGCGTCAACGAGCGCACCTCCGGCCACGCCGACGTCCTGCACGCCAACCTGGAGTTCACCGATTGGATCACCCGGCGCACCGCGTTCACCGGGGACGACTACCAGTTCTACGCGCTCTCCTCGTACTTCATGGGGTGCGGCGACTGGGTGTTCTCCTCCGCCCTCTACGACGACCCCGAGTGGCGGGTGGCGGAGTTCAGCTCCTCGATGCGCGGCAAGCTCAGGGACGAGCGGGTGCGGATGTCGCACGAACTCCACCGCGTGGTACCGGAGTTCGTCCAGGAGATCGCCGAGCGGATCGTGGCGGCCGGGCCCGACGTTGTCGGCTTCACCTCCACCTTCCAGCAGAACACCGCCGCGCTGGCCGCCGCCAAGTACGTCAAACGGCTCGCCCCGCACATCAGGACCGTGATGGGCGGCGCCAACTGCGACGCGGAGCAGGGCGCCGCCGCCCACCGCAACTTCCCGTTCCTGGACTTCGTGGTCCGGGGCGAGGGCGAGGCCGTCTTCCCCCAGCTGCTGACCGCCCTGGACAAGGGCGACGAGCTGTCCGACGTCCCCGGCCTGTGCCACCGCGCCGACGACGGCACCAGCACCGCCAACCCCATGAGCACCAGCCCGCTGCCGCCCGTCGCCATCCTGCCGCCCGACTACACCGGCTACTTCGAGCGGCTGGCGTCCTCCGTCGCCCGCAACTGGGTGGAGCCCAAACTCGTCGTCGAGGGCGCCCGCGGCTGCTGGTGGGGGGAGAAGCACCACTGCACGTTCTGCGGGCTCAACGGCTCCTTCATGCAGTTCCGCAGCAAGAGCCCGGACACCTTCTACGAAGAGATCATGGATCTGGCACGCCGGCACCGGGTGCTGGACATGTACGTCGTCGACAACATCCTCGACATGGGCTACCTCGGCACCGTGCTGCCCCGCATCATCGACAGCGGCTACGACCTGCGGATGCACATCGAGATCAAGGCGAACATGCGCCGCCCGCAGCTGCGCACCCTCGCCGACGCCGGCATGATCTACGTCCAGCCCGGCATCGAGAGCCTCAACAGCCGGGTGCTCGACCTGATGGACAAGGGCGTGAGCGGCTGCCAGAACGTCCGGATGCTCCGGGACGGCGCCGAGACCGGCCTGTCCGTCTCCTGGAACTACCTCCACGGCTTCCCCGGCGAGACCGCCGCCGACTACGAACCCGTCATCGCCCAAATACCGGCGCTGGAGCACCTCAACCCGCCGGTCGACCTCTCCGCCCGGATCGCGATCGAGCGCTTCAGCCCGTACTTCAACCGGCCCGAGCTCGGCTTCACCGGCCTGCGCCCCGAGGAGCACTACCGCTTCACCTACGACCTCCCCGAGTCCGAACTGCTCGATCTGGCCTATGTCTTCGAGGCGCCCGAGCGCGGCATCACCGAGCCCACCGTGACCTCGCTCAACGACGCGCTCGGCGCCTGGAAGCGGCGCCATGCGGACAGCCGGCTCACCCACGCCGACCTCGGCGACCGCATCGTCCTGGTGAGCCGCCGGCACGCCTTCGACTGGGGTGCGATGGAACTCACCGACCCCAACGAGATCGAGGCCTTCCGGCTCCTCGACCAGCCGCACACCCCCGCCGCGCTCGCCCGCAAGCTCGCCGCCCGCCTGCCCGAGCACACCGTCGACGCCGCCGCCGTGCACACCCTCCTCCAGCACTGGCTGACGCTCGGCCTGGTCTTCACCGACAACGGCCAGTACGTCCAGCTGGCCCCGGCGGCCGTCAACGAGGACCTGCTGCGGCTCGACTTCATGCGGCACGCCCACGCCGGTGCCTCGGCCCGGGGCGGCGGGCCCGACGCCGACACCGCTGCCGGGGCCGAGGCCGCCGCCGGGGCTGGGGCTGGTGGTGGGGCTGGAGCCGGGGCGGGACGGGAGCAGGTACCGGTTCCCCGGTGACCGATGCTCCGGCCCGTGCCACGGACCGCTCCCCCGCGCTGCCGGCCCCCCGTACCGCAGCGCCGCCCGCACCTCCCGTACTGCCCGCACCTCCCGTACCGTCCGTACGCCGGATCGGGCCGGTGCACGGGCGCGCCCCCGAACGCGTCCGTGCACCCCACGACCATGACCGCCCGTAGGAGACACCCATGGCCATGACCTCCGCCCCCGTCGCCCTCACCGAGCCCGGAGCCCTGACGATCCGGGCGTGGCGGGACTACGACGAGGACGCCTGTGCACTGCCCGGCATGAGCCTGGGCACGGTCGAGGTGACCGGCCCCACCGAGGACCGGGCCGCCCGGCTGTGGGAACTCGGCGTGCGTCGGGTGCAGTTCACCGAGGAGATCGACCTGACCGCGGTGGACGACGCCGACGCCGCGGCCCAGGCAGTCCGCCGGCTCTGCCTCATCCGCGACCTCACCGCCCACGCCGTCCTCGTGCAGTGGCGGCTGCGCCTGCCGGCGGAGCCCGACGACGGCTGGCGCGACCTCGGCCACCTCCAGCCGCCCGGGATGCTCACCGGCCCCGTCGACCCGGCGGCCGCGCTCACCCAGTGGCGCGAGCAGCACTACCTCTGCAAGTGCCTGTGGCGCCAGGGCCCCGGCTTCGTACAGATCCGTGACCGCCGGTGGGGCGACCTGCGTCGCTTCACCGCCGAGGAGCCCGCGTACCACCGGGCGATCGCCCGGCTGGCCTACGGCGCCCCGCCGTCGGCCGTCCCCGAGGCCGTAGCCGCCGACTTCCTACAGGAGCGGCTGGTGCGGCGTACCGGCCCGCTGCTGTGGTGGCTCCCGTACCGGGTCAACCGCTGGATCCAGGAGGCGATGGCCATCTGACAGCCCGTCTCCGGGCGGGCCGGTCGCCGGGAGGTGCCGGCCCGCCCGTCCTGGACAGCACTCCTGCGCCGGAGCCACCGCGGTCGCCATCCCCCGTGTCCACACAAAGATCCCCTCCACTGCCACCTGCTCCGGCCTTCTGGCATTCCGGCCGTCTCCCCCGCCCCCGCCCAGCGGCGGCAGGAGTTCCGCACCCCGTGCTCCCCAAGGAGTACCGCGAGGACGGGCGCCGGAAGAAGGTGATTCGATCAGCCTCGAAAGTGCACCCCTGGCCCTCCACGGTGTCCTGGCAGACCGCGAGTCATGTGCCGAGTCGCTTCGCCCTGGCGGCACGCCGGGCGAACACCTCGTCCTGGGAGTCCCGCATCTCGCGGAGGGCCGCCTTCCGTTCCCGCTGTGCCAGCCGGTCCAGATACAGCCGGCCGTGCAGATGGTCGGTCTCGTGCTGCAGGCACCGGGCGAAGTAGCCCCGGCCCTCGATCACCAGCGGATTGCCGTCCTTGTCACGGCCCCGGACAACGGCACGGTCAAGGCGGGGCACGACACGGTACGGACCGGGCACGGACAGACAGCCTTCGGGTTCTTCCACCAGCCGGCGGCCTTCGGCGGGCGTCTCGTCCAGGACCGGATTGGCGATGTGCCCGACATGGCGGACGCCCCAGTCGTCGGTGATGTCCCACACGAACAACTGCAGGTCCACATCGACCTGGTTGGCAGCGAGCCCGGCTCCCCCCGCCACCTGGTTGGTGGCGAACATGTCGTCGATCAGCTTCGCCAGCTCCGGCGTGCCGAACCGGGTCACCTCCCGGCACCGGCGGCGCAGAATCTCCTCCCCGACCACGGTGATCCGGTGCACCGCGCCCCGAGCCGCCTCCGGCGCGAGCCGCGGAGAGGGCGCGACGGGCTCACCCTGCACCCGCACCCGGCGATCCTGCGCGGTGTCACCGAACTCCACAGCCATGAACCCTCAACGCCTTCCATGAACGCCCCAGTCACCGGGCGGAGTTGTCGCCCGGCTACCTGACGGCTTGCCAAGTCCTTTGCAAAGTAGCACCCTTTGCAAAGTGAGCGATGAACACCGTCCATCCGATGAACACCGTCGGTCCGTGGCCGCGGGCCCCCTGGCAGAGCGCGCCCGCCAGTACCTCCCCGACCATCCCGTACGCATTGCCCTGCTGGACCTGCTCGCCGAAACCGGCACCCTCACCTCCACCGAGGCCGCCGCCCGCCTCGGCCACAGCTCCGGACTCTGCTCCTTCCACCTGCGCCAGCTCGCCCGGTACGGCCTGATCGAGGAAGCACCGCACGCAGGCGGCCGGGCGCGGCCCTGGCGGCTGCGGTGGGACTCACCCCAGCAGTCCGGTCCGCAGCAACCCGAGGAGTTCGCCACCCTCGCCCGCGGGCTGGAGGACGAGAGCTACCGGCACTGGCTGGCGCACCAGCACCAGGCGCCGACCGAGTGGCAGCAGGACGAGTCCTTCAGCGCCGTGCTCCACCTCACCCCGGCGGAGATGGCCGAACTCGCCGCGTCCCTCCGCCGCCTGATCGCCCGCTATCGCGACCGGGACCACCACCCTGCCGCAGGCCCCCGGGACGCGAGGGCCGTAGCCGCGGTCACCCGGCTGTTCCCGCTCCTCGCCGAGCAAGCCCGGCCCCCGCAGCCGGCACCCCACCCCAGCGTTGCGGAAACGACCGAGCGATGAGCCCAAGCCGACGTCGCCCCTCGCCTGCCGACGTCGTCCACGCCCGCGGTGCCTCAAGGAGCGAACTGTGGCCGTCACTCGGCTCTTCCTGCCGCAGACGCTCGTACGGTGCCCGGTAGTACGCCCCACTTCCCCGGTAGTACGCCCTACTTCGGTGCCTGGAAGCCGCCGATCTTCTGCTCGAGCAGTTCGGCCAGCCGCAGCGGGGTGCGGTCCTCGAACATCGGGCCGATGAGCTGCACTCCCACCGGCAGTCCCTCGGGGGACCGGCCCGCGGGGACGGCGGTGGCGGGTAGGCCGGGCATGGTGGGCACACCGGCCCAGACGAGCTGGTCGAGGTACGGGTACTCGACGCCGTCGATGTCGATCCGGCGCTCCCTCGGATCGGGGTTGTGGTCGTGCGGGAACGCGGGAGTGGGCGTGATGGGACACACCACGGCGTCGAACTCGGCGAAGAGCTGCCGCCAGCCGTGGCGGTGGAGGTCGCGACGGTTGTTCGCCTCGATCCAGCCGCGGTGGCTGAGCACCATGCCGCGCAGCCGCGCCGCATCGAGACTCTGGTCGTCTGCGCTCAGCCCGGCGGCACGGGTCCGCAGTTCCTCGTACGCTTCGACGGGAAAATGTGCAACGGAGCTTGAGAACAGCAACTGCGTGTAGAGCATCGCGGCTTCGGTCAGATCGGGCAGCAGCGGACTGTGCCGTTCGACGCGGGCGCCGTCGTCGACCAGCGCGTCGGCCACCCGGTTCACGCCCGCCCGCACGGCGGACCCGGTCGGAATGAGCGGATGCTCCTCAAGGACCAGGACCCGGAAGTCGCAGAGCCGCTCGTGGCGCGCGGCCGGCAGCGTCACGTCGTGCGCCACACCGAGCGTCAGCGGGTCCGGTCCGGCCATGACGTCGAGCAGGAGCGTGAGGTCGCGGGCCGTGCGCGCCATCGGACCGACGACGGCGAGGTCGAGGTCGACAGGCAACGCCGGCGCGGGCGGCGGGACCATACCGCGGTTCGCCGCCAGCCCGAGTGTCGGCTTGTGCGCGTAGACACCGCAGAAATGCGCGGGGGTGCGCAACGAACCGGCGATGTCGGAGCCGATGGACAGCGCGCCGAATCCGGACGCCAGGGCCGCCGCTGATCCGCCGGAGGATCCGCCCGACGTGCGACCGTGATCCCACGGATTGTTAGTGGTGCCGTAGATCTCGTTGAAGCTCTGGATATCTTGCAGCCCCACGGGCACATTGGTCTTGCCGAGCACCACCGCGCCTGCGGCCTTGAGCCGCGATACCTGTACCGCGTCCTCGGCCGGCACATAGTCCCGGTGTTGCGGCATGCCCCAGGTCGTGGGCAGCCCAGCCATGTTGTAGGACTCTTTGACCGTCACCGGAATGCCGAGCAGCGGCCGGTCCGCACCGCGGGCGCGCGCCTGGTCGGCGTCTCGCGCGGCGGCCCGGGCACGGTCGAAGTCCGGCACACAGATCGAGTTGATCGCCTTGTCGTCCCGCTCGATACGGGCGATCGCCTCGTCGGTGAGTTCCGCCGAGGTCACTTCACCGGCACGCAAGGCAGCCGCGAGTTCTTCTGCCGTCTGAGAATTCCACTCCATGCATCCGACCGTAGCGGCCTCTCGAACAGGCCATGAAATGCCGCTTCGCGCAACGGGATTGAGCTCTGCATACCCGTCATGTTCCGCTCTGGCCACCGACAATGACGATGCGTCCGACCGGGGATGGCGACGGAACCCGGCCCCGGACACCCCCATGCCTACCGAATCGAACGGTCAACCGGCGTAGTTCAGCTGGACCAGGGCGATTTCGCTGTTGCCGATGAGGATGACGCCGGCGACGCTGCCGCGGGCAATGGTGCGCATGATGCCGTCGTCGGCCCCGTACGGCTCGGAGTGCGCACGCGGATCCACCATGGCGTCGAGCATGCACACCGACAGGTCACGGCGGGCGTCGTCGGGCAGCGCGGTGTAGGTGGCGTGCAGGGACGGGTCGAGGTGCAGCCGATAGGTCACGCGGCGCCCCGGCGACGGGCGGTGTCGTCGGCGGCGGCCTGGAGTTCCTCGGCATTCACATCGATGAGACCGGCGGTGTAGGCGGAGGGGAGGTGGCCGTTGTCCCGGACGATGGACCGGAGTTGCTCGATCCGGTCGCGGTCGGCCTCGAAGTCCTCGACGAAGGCGACCCACCGGTCGAGCACCGCGGGCAGCTCCCGCACATCGGTGAAACTGAGCTCGTGCATGAAGGTGGCGCGCAGTTGGGAGTGCGGGAGGGCGTGGACGACGCCGTCCACGGTCCACGACCGGCCGGTGCTGCTCATCGGGTCCTCCACACCGCACTTCACGAACGTTCCGTGACTTCTCGGCCCACCGTAGCGAATCGCCCGACCTGTCGGCACCGGTACCGAAGGGGACTACCCCGGCGGCTGAACTCCCCGTCCGGTGGTTGATTCAGCCGGTGGGTGCTTCGTTGCGGTAGGCGACGCGGTCCCGGTTCCACGCCGTGCTGCGCGAAGGGCGTGTGGATGGGGTGAACTGGGCGAGTTGCACGGCTCCCGAGGCGGCCTCGCGCTGCGCGCCGCTCAAGGTGACGGGATGCGGCATCACCTGCCCGGGTCTGTTCCTTCTTCCCCCTGTGCAAGAAGGAACAGACCCGGCGGTGGGACCGGACCCCTCGCGGCGCGTGATCGCCGCGAGGGCGGCATCGGCCGGGTCCGGCGTCCTGGGCCGGGATCGGGATCCCAGCCGGAGGCTCCCCGACCGCTTCTCCGCGCCCCGGGGAACACCGCACCTCCGCGCCCCGGGAACGTGGTCAGGCGTTCTCCGGGCGCCGGGAGCACTGCCGCGGGGCCTCCGGGGCCGGGTCCGGCGATGGGTACGGGAGTCGGGCCGGCGGTCAGGCCTCCGGGCTGTGCTGCTGCTCGTCCCGCGCCGCGTTCTTCTCCTTGATACGGGCCGTCTCCTTCCGGACCTCGGCCTGGGTGGCGCGCTCCCGCTCCAGCCACTCGGGGCGCTCGTCCTTCAGCGCCTCGATCTGCTCGGTGGTGAGCGCCTCGGTGATGCCGCCGCGCGCGAGTCCGGAGATGGAGACGCCCAGCTTGGCGGCGACCACCGGCCGCGGGTGCGGGCCGTTGCGCCGCAGCTCCCTCAGCCACTCGGGCGGGTCGGCCTGCAGCGCGTTCAGCTCGCTGCGCGAGACGACACCCTCCTGGAACTCGGCGGGGGTGGCCTGGAGGTACACACCCAGCTTCTTCGCCGCGGTCGCGGGCTTCATGGTCTGGGTGGTCTTGTGCGACGTCATGCCGTCAAGGATATCGAGCGTGTGCACGACCTCTGACCACGACCGGTAGCCTTGGCGGGGTGACAGGCTCGGATGTATCCCCTTCGTTCCGGCTCGCGTATGTACCAGGAGTGACGCCCGCCAAGTGGGTGCGGATCTGGGACGAGCGGCTGCCCGACGTTCCGCTGACCCTGGTCGGGGTGTCGGCCGCCGAGGCACCCGGTGCGCTGCGGGAGGCCGGCGCTGACGCGGGCCTGATCCGGCTGCCGGTCGACCGGACGTACTTCAGCGCGATCCCCCTCTACACCGAGACCACGGTGGTGGTGGTGCCCAAGGACCACCTGGTGACGGCGGTCGAGGAGGTGTCGCTGGCGGACCTCGCCGACGAGCTGGTGCTGCACCCCCTCGACGACACCCTCGGCTGGGAGCGGCTGCCCGGCCAGCCGGCCAAGGAGCGTCCCGCCACGACGCCGGACGCGCTCGAGCTGGTGGCGGCCGGTGTGGGCGTGGTGATCGTCCCGCAGTCCCTGGCCCGCCTGTACCACCGCAGGGACCTCACCTACCGTCCGGTCGTGGATGCCCCACAGTCGAGCGTCGCACTGTCCTGGCCGGAGGAGGCCACCACCGATCTGGTGGAGGACTTCATCGGGATCGTCCGGGGCCGGACGGTCAACAGCTCCCGGGGGCGTCGCCCGGCGGAGCCCCAGCAGCAGCGTGCCGGTGCGGAGGCCGCGCGGCGAAAGCCGGCCACGGCCGGTCGACCGACCGGAAAGGGGCCCCGGAGAGGCGCCGGCGGGGCCGGGGGTTCCGGAGGTTCCGGCGGTTCCCGGCGTGGCAAGGGCGGCGGCAAGGGCGGGCGACCGCGCCGCCGGTCGTAGCCACGGAGGCGGGGCGAGGAGCGGCGTGGCGGGGAAAACCCGTGGCCCGGCGCCCGCGGCCCTGACACGATCGCTCCCGTGATCTATCGAATCGAGTCGCACCCCACCCGGTGAGCGCCCCGGAAGAGCGCGGTGCGCTCACCTCTGTGCTCCCCCTGTACCTCCACGCCCTGCGGCTGCATCGCGCGGCGCCCGACGGCCCGTTGCCCGACGGCGGCAGCCCGCTGCCGCACCGCGCCCGCCCCGGTCCTCCGGAACGGGACGCTCACCGCCGCCGGCCAGCGGCCCGGCCGGCTCTCCGTGCGGCCCTGCTGCCGCTGCTGGCCGGTCCCGATCCCGCCCGGGCCGCCGAGGAGGTGCACCGTCGCCTCCCCGGCCTCGGCGTACCCGAGCGGCAGCTCGCCCGCGCCGTCGCCGAGCTGCCGCTCGAGGACGAGGCGGCGGCCCGGGCGCTCGGCCGCCGCCTGACGCGCACCGGGACCGGCACCGCGGCCGTGCACGTCGGCCTGGCGCTCCTGGCCCGGGTCGGTGAGCCGGAGGACGTGCCGTATCTGAAGGTCCTCGGTCTGCTGCGGGTCTTCACCGAGCCGGTCGTCGAGGCGCTCACCGCGCTGGGCTGTCCCACTTCGGCGCTGGTGTGGCTGGGCGACCGGGTCAGCGGCCGACAACTCCAGCCGCTGATCACCGCGCTCACCCGGCGCGACGGCCCTGCCGCACGGAGATGGCTGCTGGCCGTTCCCCTCGGCCCGCGCGCCGTGTGGCCGTCGACGGCCCGCACGATCGCCGAAGCGGTACGGCTCCCCGACGCCCTGCGTCAAGAACCCATTGGCCCCGGTGTCCTGGCGCAGGCGGGGCGTCTGCTGGCCAGGATGACGGTCCTGGGCACCGACGTGGCCGAGATCCTGGCCTACCGGCAGGCCGTGGCCGGGTATGAGGCGCTGATCGTCCGGGCCGGCCAACTGCCGCCCACTCTCGACCACTTCGCGCTATTGCTCGCGCTGGCACTCGACCTGCACAGCGGCCCGAGCGTCCTGCTCGACTGGCGTCCGGGACAGCGTGCGGCGCTGCTGGACTCCCTGGAGTCCGTGCTCCGTTCGCCCCGGTGGTCCGCCGTGCTGACCGCCGAA
Source organism: Streptomyces sp. NPDC020742 (assembly GCF_040641675.1). Classification (NCBI taxonomy): domain Bacteria; kingdom Bacillati; phylum Actinomycetota; class Actinomycetes; order Kitasatosporales; family Streptomycetaceae; genus Streptomyces; species Streptomyces sp. NPDC020742. The sequence continues at coordinate 101,595 of NZ_JBFAEA010000012.1, read as the reverse complement.
CCGGCCGGTCCCGCCGCGCGCCGCCGGATCCGCTGGGCCCGCAGCGCCACCCACCTGCCCTTCGGCCGGCCGACGGAGCCGGCGCGACTGCGGGTCGAGGTCACCGTGGGGGACCCGGCGGCTGCCGGCCCGGTGGAGACCAGGATCCTGATCGATGGCCGGCCCCTGGTGCCGGAGGCCTTCGGACTCGGTCCCGCCCACTCCCCCGAGTACCTCCTCGACACCGGCCGGCTGCGGGCCGCCGCCGAACCGCACCCAGTGCAGTTGTCCGAGGCCTCCTGCACCGAGGGCTGCTGTGGTGCGCTGCAGGTCACCATCCACCGCGAGGGGGACCAGGTGGTGTGGGGCGACTGGCGCCGCCCTGCCCAGCGCCCTTCCCTGCCGCCCCGGTCGGACCTCCCGGTGTACCGCTTCGACGCGGCCGCGTACGACGCGGAGATCGCACGTGCCGAGCGGGACCGGTCCTGGTCGTGGCCGGCCCGTAGCGCCGCCCGGCTGCTCACCGAGGGGCTGCGCGACCGGCCCGGTCTCCTCACCCGGTGGGACGCCCGGCTCGGCTGGGTCGGCACCGACTTCACCGACCCCGACACCACCGTGCTGTCCTTCGTCTACTGGCCGGGGCTCGCCGCCGGGCGCCAGGACAGGGACGGGCCCTGGCTCCAGTTCGTCTGGCGCATCCCCGAGGACGGAACCCCTCCCCAGGAGCGCGCCGACGCCGCCCTGAGCCGCCTGGCCACCACCGACCCGAAGGCCTTCGCGGAGGTCACGGGCGGGAGATCGGCCTACGCCGAGGCGCTGGGCTTCCCGTGGTCCGGCAGCGGCGACCGGGAGTAGCCGGCGGCCCCCGAGGCCGGGGTCGGGCGGCCGTCGCCCGGCCCCGGCCAGGGCGGCCCCCGATCGGTGCCCGCCCGGGTATCCCCCGATCGGCGCCGCAGACGTCACCCGGTACACCCTCCGGGCGGCCGACACCCCCGTGCACGTCCGGACGCCACCATGGAGCTGCCGGGTGCCCTTCCGAACAGGACCGGGCCACCCGCGTCGCATCTGTCGTAGCTCTGCAGTGACGAAGGGAGCGAGTCCGGTGGCTCGCCTGGTGATCGCCGACGGCAACGACTGTCGGGGGCAGCTTCTGCTCGCCGCGCTGCGCCGGAGGAAACACTCGGCGCTGCTGTCGCAGTCCGGCGAGGACGCCCTGCGACTCATCGTCGAGACCCGGCCGCACGCCGTGATCCTCGACCTGGCGCTCACCGAGCGGGCGGGCCCGCGGGTGCCCCAGTTCGTGGCGGCCGCGCGGGGTGCCCCGGTGATCGTGAGCGGTCCGGAGCGTCAGATCATTCCGGCCCTGCAGGCGGGTGCCAGCGGCTATATGCCCGAGTCGGCCTCCGTGGAGCTGAGGTCGCTGCAGATGGACTCCGTCATCGCGCCGGAGCCCGGGCGGGACATCGAGATCGGACGGCTGTTCATCAGCGAGCGCACCCACGAGGTCACTCTGGACGGCCGGCAGGTCGCACTGCGCCCCCAGGAGTTCCGGCTGCTGCTCTACCTGGCGCACAGGGCGGGCCGGGTGGTGGGCACCCTCGAACTCCTCGACCAGCTGTGGGGCGGAGACGTCGGCCCGCCCTCGCTGAACACGGTGAATGTCCACCTGTCCACCCTTCGGCGCAGGCTGGGGGAGAGCGCGGCCCGGCCGCGCTACCTGCACCGGGTCCACGGGTTCGGGGTGGTCCTCAAGGCTCCCCGCTTCGATCGTGCGGAGCAGAGCGAGCGGCCGACCGGCCCGGCACTCCCCGATGCCGGACCCGCACTCCCCGATGCCGAACCGGTACTCCCCGATGCCGCATCGGCGCTCCCCCATGCCGGACCGGTACTCCCCGATGCCGGATCGGCACTCCCCCATGCCGGACCGGTGTTCCCCGACACCCGGGACTCCGGCGGCACGGGCTGACGCGGGAGTCCCGGGCAGGTCCTGAGCGGGCGCCGGGCGGGTGCCGGGCGGCCCGGCCCAGCGGGCGCACGCGGCGCGGGGCCGGGCCGCGGGAGAGCCGCGCCTCGGCGGCCGGCGCGGCGCCTCAGGGCCGGCGGGGCGTGCTCCCGTGGTGCGGTGCGTGGCCCTCGGTGGCGTCCTCCGCGGCCGTCGGGTGTGGGCCCCCCGGCTGTGGGTGTGGATGGCGGGATATGTACGGGCAGGTCCAGTCCTCCTCGGTCAACCGGCCGGCGAAGTGGCGCGCGGGCTGCTCGTATTCGTACCGGGTGAAGCTGGGGTTGACGGAGCCGTTGTGCAGGCACTCCCGGCGGCGGATGGCGGCCTGCATCGTGGAGAACTTCTTCCCCAACAGCACGAACTGGGTCAGGGAGTTGAAGACGATCGCCGGGGAGGTGAAGCGCCGGCTGGCCCGGGACGCACCGGAGTGCATGCCGACCACGAAGAAGGCGTGCCCACCGGTGTGGAAGCCGAAGTCGGGCCGGCCCGGGTCCGACGATGCGCCGGCTTCCACGCCGTGGGTCCGGCTGTCGATGTCGTGCATGAGCTGGAGGTGCTGCCACAGGAGGCGTTCATGGGCGGCCTCGTCGAGCCGACCGGGTTCGTCGAAGGTGGCGACGAAGGTACGAAAGCTCTGGTCGGAGAGCTGGGGGCGGACGGTGCGGACGTAGGCGAGGAGGTCGCGGTGGTTGTCGGCGGCCGTCGCGGCGTCGCCCATTCTTCGGTAGTGGTGATGGGTGAGGGTGTGGCGTTTGAGCGCGGCGCGGGCTCCCAGACAGCTGAACTCGCGGGTCTGGAGGAAGCGTTCCAACTCCGCGCGTACGGCCGCGGCAGCGGCGGAGCCGGCGACGTCGGTGCCGCTGGGGCCGGGACCGGTGTCGGTGTCGCTCGCGCGGTCGGTGTGGGGTTCGGTCATGGTGTGGCCTTCGGTCATGGTGTGGCCTTCGGTGGTGGGGGACGGGCTGCCCGAGGGGCCGGACCGTCCGCGGAGGACGGGCTATCCGCGAGCGCACTGCCGGGCCCGCAGGCACGGGGGTGCACGGTCGAATGCCGGCCGAGGTAGGTCCTTCCCCGCGGTGATCAACGCTGCCGAGATCGACAGTGCGGGGTACGGGACGGCACGGCAAGCCACAAAGCGGACAACAGCCGGCCGCTAGCGGGGGCGACGCTCCGCAGGCACACCGTCACCGCACGCGGCAGCGGCGGCCGTGGGTTCGTGGGTCGAAAGGCGCCGGGACGTTTCCTCTGGATCTTCGCGAGCCCACGAAGATCCAGAGGAAGCGCCCTACTAGAGCACCGCCGAGGCCGAGTCCGCCAGCCGGCGGCGGGCGATGCGGGCGGCGGGGAGGACGGCGGCGGCCGCGGAGATCGCCACGGCGAGGGTGACCACGAGCAGCAGGGTTCCCGGAGCGGGGTGCTGGGCGATGCCGGTGCCCCAGCCGCTGGTGGCGCCCTGCAGGTCGATCAGCCACTGGGCGGCGAGGACACCCAGCGCCGTCCCGGCCAGGGCGGCGGCCAGGGCGGTGAAGGCGGTGGCGGAGACGATGACCGCGGTGATCTCGCGCGGGGTCAGGCCGACGGCCCGGAGGGCGAGCAGGTCGCGGCTGCGGTCGCGTACGGCGGCGCCGACCGTCGTCGCCAACTCCGCGAGCCCGATGAGGGTCAGCACCGCGATCAGGCCCGCGGAGACCCCGCGGACCGCCGAGAGCTGATCGGCGGGGTTGGGGATCTGGCGGACTTCGAGACGGCCGCCGGAGGCCTCGGTCAGGGCGTTGCGTACCGTCGCGGGGTCGGTGCCGGGCCGCAGGGCCAGGTGGTAGAAGTCGGGCCGGGGCGCGGGGTTGGCACCGTCGCGCAGGGTGTCGAGGCTGGTGGAGATGACCCGGCCGGCGTCGCTGGTCTCGATGCTGCGGCCGACGATGTGCAGCACGTGCGGGCGGCCGGCGACGGTCATCCGCACCCAGTCGCCGACGTGTGCGTCGAGGAGTTCCAGCAGGCCCTGCCCGGCGACCGCTTCGTCGGGCCCGTGGGCGGCGCGGCCCTCGGCGAGGGCGAAGGGGTAGGGGCGGGCGTCGGTGCCCAGGCCCCGCAGGGTGATCGTGCCGGTCTGGCCGGGGACCAGCGCCTGCACCTCCGCACCGGGGTAGGCAGTCAACCCGCCCTGAGTGGCGATGAGTTGGCGCACCTCGGGGTCGCTCAGGGAGTCCGGGCGCACGGTGAGGGCGGCCGGCAGGCCGACGCTCTGAGGGTGGGCGGTGAAGCGGTCCAGGGTGGTCCAGACGCCCAGGGCGATGGTGATCAGCAGCAGCGGGACGGCGAGCCGGGCGATGGCCGCCGAGGAACGCAGGGGGCGGTGGAAGGCTCCGCGCCAGCCGAGGACCAGGGCCGGCGGGATCTTGAGGCCGAGGGCGCGGCGGGTGAGGGCGGAGGGGCGACCGCCGGCGGGTGCGGCGGCGCGGGCCGCCGGAACCGGCGGGACCCGGCCGGCGCGCCAGGCAGTCAGGCAGGTCGCCGCACCGATGAAGGCCACCACCCCGCCGCAGATGGCGAGGGGCAGCCAGGTGTGTTCGGGGAGCTGCTGCCACAGGGCGGTGGCCTCGCCGATGCGGCCGGGGGTCAGCGGGCCGAGGGCCTGGGTGAGGAGCGCGCCGAGGGTGACGCCGAGCAGGGCGAGGCCGAGGTGGAGGACGAGGAACATCCGGACGACCTGGCCGGGGGTGAAGCCGATGGCCTTGAGGACCGCGATGTCACGGAGGTGACCGCGGATGCGGGTGCTGATGGCACCGCCCACGGCCAGGGCGGCGGCGAGCAGCGCGCCGAGCCCGAAGAGCCCGAGCAGCCGGGCGAGGAGGTTGTTGTCGCCGGCGGCTTCGGCCTTGGCCTGGCGCCAGGTGGAGACGTCGGTGATCTGGTCGGCGCCGAGCCGGGTGACCGCCCGCTGGACGACGTAGTCGGTGTCGTCGGGGTGGGTGAGCTGCAGACCGATGGCCCGGCCGCGCTGGTCGGGTCCCGCCTCGGAGGCGGCGAGGGTACCGGGGAGCACCCAGGCCACGCCCGGCGTCTCGCCGGCACGGAAGGGGACTTCGGCGGTGTCGGCGATGCCCACCACACGGAGCGGCGCCGAGAAGCCACCCAACACCAGCGAATCTCCCGGTTTTGCCCAGATTGCCCGGGCCACCGAGGCGTCCAGGACGATGCCCTGGGTACGGCCCGCGTCCGCTTCCGCGTCCAGCCAGCGGCCGGCGGTGATCTGAGGTGCGGCGGTGGCCGGCCGCCGGGCCGCGCCGCGCAGTTCGAGCGCCGCCTTCGTCCCGCCGGGCTGGAGGCTCGCGGTGGTGCGGACCGTACGGAACGGGCCGGAGGCGGCGTGGACCTCGTCCAGCGCGGCGAGCGAGCCCGCGGGCGCACCGGCCCGGGTGTGGATCCAGACGTGGGCACCGGCGGACTGGGTGAAGGTGCGCTGCCAGGGGTCGGTGGCGTACGCGAAGAGGGCGGTGGCCAGCAGGAGGGAGACCGTGATCCCGGCGGTGGCCAGCACGATCAGTACGGCCGCGGGGCGGTGCGCGCGGAGGTGCGCCTGGGTCCAGCGGGCCGCTGCTCGCACGGTCAGCCCTTGAGCTTGAGGACGTCCGCGACACCGGCCGCGGGGCGCCGGCCGTCGCCGCCAAGGTGGGCGTCGTCGACGACCTGGCCGTCGAAGAAGCTGATCACGCGGTCGGCCGCACTGGCGATCCGGGCGTCGTGGGTGACCAGGAGGATGGTCTGGCCGCGCTGGTGGAAGCGGGCGAGCAGCCGCAGAACCTCCCGGGTGCCCTTGCTGTCCAGGCTGCCGGCGGGCTCGTCGGCGAGCAGCAGGCTGGGGGAATTGACCAGGGCGCGGGCGAGGGCGACCCGCTGCTGTTCACCGCCGGAGAGCTCGCCGGGGGTGCAGTTCTCCTTGCCCGCCAGGCCGAGTTCGTCCAGCAGCTCGGTGCGGGCGGCGCGGGCCTGCCGGGGGGACCGGCCGGCCAGCAGGGCGGGGAGTTCGACGTTGTCGGCGACGGAGAGGTTGGAGACCAGGTTGAAGAACTGGAAGACGATGCCGATGTGGTTGCGGCGCAGCTCCGCCCAGCGGGCCTCGCGGAAGGAGTCGACCTGGCGGCCGTCGAGCCAGAGGGCGCCGCTGTCGGGGCGATCGAGGCCACCGAGGAGGTGGAGCAGGGTGGACTTGCCGGCTCCGGAGGGGCCGGTGACGGCGACGAACTCACCGCGTTCGACGGTGAGGTCGACGCCCCGTACGGCGTGGACGGGGGCGGCGCCCTCCGGCCGGTGGGTCTTGACCAGGCCGGCTGCCCGCAGTATCGGGCCGGACGGCTCGTCCTGGTTCATTCCAACTCCTCCTGACAGCGCTCCAGCCAGTCGAGATCGGCCTGCAGGTGCAGCATCGCGCCCTCGATCAGCAACTGTGCGATCCGGTTGTCCCGGTCCTCGGCCGCGGCGAGCTTCGACAGGTCGCGCATGGTGTTGAGGTACTGGCGGCGCTGGTTGTTGATCAGGGTGATCTGGTGGGCGGTCCCGGTGTGCGGGGCGAGGGCGAGCTTCATGAAGAACTCGTCCCGGACCCGTGGTTCGGCGGTGGTCTCCTCGAACCACGCGTCCACCGTCTCCCGTCCCGCCCCGGTGATCCGGTAGATGCGCTTGTTGGGCCGGTCCGACTGCTCGACGTCCTCTCCCTCGATCAGGCCCGCCTTCTCCAGCCTGTTCAGGGTGACGTAGATCTGGCCGACGTTCGGCTGAGGGTATGCGGCGCCGAGGAGGTTCTCAAGGGCCTGTTTGAGTTCATAGCCGTGTGCGGGTCCGCTGACCAACAGTGCCAGGAGTGGCAGCCGCACGCTCGTCCTCTCCCTCCCCGCCCTACTTGTCCGTTATGCGGGCGTGTCCGACGGTGAGCCGGACCATCCCCGTATCTTCCTGCAGCATCTAGTATCCCGCATGGCTAACAGGTATACATGGGGCGGGCTGTCGGCCCAGCCCCGTCGACGCCTGGTGCAAGGAGGAGCCCATGCGGTGGAAGCGTGCCGCGGGACGGGCTCTGCTGGTGCTCACGCTGCTGTTCTCCGGCAGCGCGGGCGCGCAGGCCGGGGAGCCGGCCGACGGCGCGGACGGGCGGGGCCCGGTCACGCTGGTGACGGGCGGCGACCTCACGGGCTATCTGCGCGGTGTCCTCGACGGGTGGAACGCCCGTCACCCGCGCGAGAAGGTCACGCTGGTCGAGCTGCCGGACGCGGCCGACGAGGTGCGGGCCCAGATGGTCACCGAACTCCGCTCGCACAGCGCCCGCTTCGACGTGCTGAACATCGATGTGGCCTGGACGTCGGAGTTCGCGGCGGCGGGCTGGATCGAGCCGGTGGATGCCCGCCGGTTCCCGCTGGACCGCTTCCTGCCCCCGGTGGTGGACACCGCCACCTTCCGCGGCCGGCTCTACGCGGTCCCGTACGTGACCAATGCCGGGCTGCTCTACTACCGCAAGGACGTCCTGGACCAGGAAGGCGTCCGGCCCCCGCGCACCTGGGCCGAGCTGGCGCACCTGGCGAAGACCGTCGCCCCCAAGTACGGACTGGACGGCTACGCCGGGCAGTTCCTGCCGTACGAGGGGCTGACCGCCAATGTCGTCGAGGCCGTGCAGTCGGCGGGCGGTTCGGTGCTCGGCGGCGAGGGCAGCCGGGTGACGGTGGACTCCCCGGCGGCCCGCCGCGGCCTGTCCTTCCTGCTCGACGGTGTGCGGGAGGGGTGGATCCCGCGGCGCGCGCTGACGTACAAGGAGGAGGAGTCCCGTAGGGCCTTCCAGGACGGTCAGCTGCTGTTCCTGCGGAACTGGCCGTACGCCTATGCGCTGGCCGGCGGCCGCTCGTCGAAGGTAGCGGGGAAGTTCGGGGCGGTGCCGCTGCCGGGCCCGGACGGGCCGGGCTCCAGCGCGCTGGGCGGCTCCAACCTGGCCGTCAACGCGCACTCCCGGCACCGGCGGACGGCCGAGGAGTTGATCTCGTACCTGACGTCCGAGCCGGTCCAGCGCCGGGTGCTGACCAAGGGCGCGCTGCCACCGGTGTGGGCCGGACTGTACGAGGACCCGCGGCTGGTACGGCGGTTCCCCTACCTGCCGACGCTCAAGCGGGCGGTACTCACCGCCCGGCCGCGACTGAAGAGCCCCCGGTACGACCAGGTGAGCCTTGCGGTACAGGCGGTCATGCATGACGCACTGGTCCACCGGCGGAGCACGGACGCCACCGTCGCACGGCTGGAGCGGGAGCTACGGGCCATCGTCGGCCGCGGCTGACACACCTCGGTCTCACCTCTTCAGTATCCCCCTCTTCTAGTTACTTGTTAAGTACTGTCGCGCGCTATCTGGCTTCACATTCCTGGACAAATGCCGGCAAGTGGCAGGCATCTTCGACCTTTTCGTTGACACTCAAATGACATCCCTACTTAACATGCATGCATAACAGCGACCTCGCAGGCCGCACGGCATGCCCCTGCAAGAACGGGATCACGGCAGATGCTCATCGCCACCGCAGACAACGACTCCCCGGCTCCCTCCGCGCCTTCCCTCCGCCTCCCCGGCCCGGCCGCCCCCTCGCCGGCCACCGGAACCCCCTCCTCCGACACGGCACAGCGCTGGTGGCGCGATGCGGTGATCTACCAGGTCTACGTCCGCAGCTTCCTCGACAGCACGGGCGACGGCATCGGCGACCTGGCCGGCGTCCGCGCGGGGTTGGCCTACCTCAGGAAGCTCGGGGTGGACGGCATCTGGCTCAGCCCCTTCTACCCCTCCCCGCAGCACGACCACGGCTATGACGTCGCCGACTACCGCGATGTCGACCCCGTCTACGGCGACCTCGCCGAGTTCGACCGGTTGGTGGCCGACGCCCACCGGCTGGGCCTGAAGGTGCTCCTGGACATCGTCCCCAACCACTGCTCCAGCGCGCACCCGTGGTTCCGCGCCGCGCTGGAGGACGGGCCGGGCAGCCCCGCCCGCGCACTGTTCCACTTCGCCGACGGGCGGGGGGAGCACGGCGAACTGCCGCCCAACAACTGGCGGGCGATGTTCGGCGGCCCCGCCTGGTCACGCGTCACGGAACCGGGCCCGGCGTCCAGTGGCGCGGAGGACGGCGGCGGCACGCCCGGCCAGTGGTACCTGCACATGTTCACGCCCGAACAGCCCGATCTGAACTGGCGCAACCCCGCGGTGGCCGCCGACTTCGACCAGGTGCTGCGCTTCTGGCTGGACCGCGGGGTCGACGGCTTCCGCATCGATGTGGCCGCGGGGCTGTTCAAGCACCCCGAACTGCCCGACTCCCCCGACCCGTCGGCCGACGAACGGACCCGGGACTCGGTCAACCCGCTGGCCTGGAACCAGCCCGAGGTGCACCAGGTGTGGCGCGAGTGGCGTGCGCTGTGCGAGGAGTACACCGCACGCGACGGCCGCGACCGGCTACTGGTCGGCGAGGTCTCCGTACGGACCCCGAGCGAGCAGGCCGCCTACGTCCGCCCCGACGAACTCCACCAGGCGTTCTTCTTCCACCTGCTGACCGCGCGCTGGGACGTCGACACCTTCCGCACGGTGATCTCCGACGCGCTCACCGACATCGCCGGCACCGGCTCCACGGTCACCTGGGTGCTCAACAACCACGACCAGGTCCGCACCGTCACCCGCTACGCCACCGAACCCGGCAGTGGACCTGGGAGCACCTCCCGGACGAAGTCCCAGGGAGGACTGGGCCCCGCCCGGGCCCGCGCCGCCGCCCTGTTGATGCTGGCGCTGCCCGGCGCCGCGTACCTCTACCAGGGCGAGGAGCTGGGACTGCCGGAGGTCGTCGACCTGCCGGACGAGGTCCTCACCGACCCGATCTTCCACCGTACGGGCAGCCGGCAGCACATCCGGGACGGCTGCCGGGTGCCGCTCCCCTGGTCCGGACACGCCTCCCCGTTCGGCTTCACCTCCGGGACCGATGCGGCCGAGCCCTGGCTGCCGCAGCCGGAGTGGTTCGCCGCGCACGCCACGGACCGGGCGCTGGCCGACACCCGGTCGTTCTGGCACCTCTACCGCGAGGGGCTCCAGCTGCGCCGCAGCCTGCCCCAGCTCGGCGAGGGCACCCTGCGCTGGCTGCCCTCCCCGCCCCAGGTGCTGGCGTTCGAACGCGGCGACGGCCTGGTTTGCGCCGTCAATTTCGGCACCGAGCCGGTGGCCGCGCCCGCGCCCGGCGCCCCGCTGCTGGCCAGCGGCGACTGCCCGGCGGGCACGCTGCCCGGCTCCACCACCGCCTGGTGGACGCACTCCCCCGACCCCCGATAGCCCCGTCCGTCCCCCTGCACCACGCCCCGCTCGTCCTCCCGAAGGGAACACCACCATGAGACGACCCGCAGTACGACACACCCGAGCCGCCCTCTCCGGCGCGGCCGCGCTCGGTCTGGCGCTGACCGCCACCGCCTGCGGCGGCGGGGCCTCCGCCGGCGGCGGCAAGCAGGAACTCAGCGGCCAGACGGTGACCGTGGCCGGTGTGTGGACCGGTGTGGAACAGCAGAACTTCAAGAAGGTGCTGGACGCCTTCTCCGAGAAGACCGGCGCGAAGGTGGTCTTCTCCTCCACCGGCGACAACGTCTCCACCGTCGTCGGCAGCCAGATCGAGGGCGGCAACGCACCGGACGTGGTGATGGTCCCGCAGGTCGGCGTGCTCCAGCAGTTCGCCAGGAAGGGCTGGCTGGCGCCCCTGACGGCGGACATCGGCGCCGAGGCCAAGCGCAACTTCGCGCAGATCTGGAAGGACTACGGCACGGTCGACAAGACCTACTACGGCCTGTACTTCAAGGCGTCCCACAAGTCGACGGTCTGGTACAGCCCGGAGGCCTTCAGCCAGGCCGGGGCCGAGCCGGCGACCACCTACCAGCAGCTGCTCAAGACCGGCCACACGCTCTCCGACTCGGGCGTGCCGGCCTTCTCCGTCGCCGGTGAGGCCGGCTGGCCGCTCACCGACTGGTTCGAGAACATCTACCTCTCCCAGGCCGGCGGGGAGAACTACGACAAGCTGGCCGCCCACAAGATCCCCTGGACCGACCGTACGGTGGTCAAGGCGCTCGGCACGCTCGGCAAGCTCTTCGGCGACAAGAGCCTGGTCGCCGGCGGCGGTTCGGGCGCGCTGCGCACCGACTTCCCCGAGTCCGTCCAGCAGGTCTTCGGCCCCGAGCAGAAGGCGGCCATGGTCTACGAGGGCGACTTCGTCGGCGCCCTGGTCACCGACGAGCTGCACAAGCAGGTCGGCAAGGACGCCAAGTTCTTCCCCTTCCCCTCGGTCGACGGGGGCAAGGCACCGGTGGTCAGCGGCGGGGACGCCGCGGTGGTGCTGAAGGCCGGCAAGAACAGGAAGGCCGCGATGGACCTGGTGAAGTTCCTGGCCACACCGGAGGCGTCGTCGGTCTGGGCCAAGGCGGGCGGCTACCTCTCCCCCAACAAGAAGGTGCCGGCGGCCGACTACCACGACGCGGTCACCCGCCGTATAGCCACCTCGCTGACCGCCGCGGGCAACTCCGTGCGCTTCGACATGTCCGACCAGGCGCCGGCGGCCTTCGGCGGCACCCAGGGGGCCGGTGAGTGGAAGCTGCTGCAGGACTTCCTGCGCGACCCGTCCGACCCCGAGGCGACGGCGCACAAGCTGGAGGCCGCGGCGGCCAAGGCGTACGGAAAGTAAGGACAAAGGGCCCGATCGATGCCTGTCACCACGTCTGCGGCGCCGCCCGCCACCCCGCGCGGCGGCTCGCCCCTCCCCCCGGGCGGCGCGCCCGGACGGCCCGACGCCCCCGCGCGCCGCGCCGTCCGGCGCCGCCGGCGGATCGCCGCGCTGTTCCTGTTCCCCGCGCTGTTGCTGCTGGGTGCGCTGATCGCCTACCCCATCGTGTTCTCGGTGGTCCGCAGCCTCTACGACGCCTCGGGCGACACCTTCGTCGGCGCCGCCAACTACACCGAGATGTTCCAGGACCCGGCCACGCTCCGGGCCATCCGCAACAGCGCGGTCTGGGTGGTCTTCGCGCCCGCGCTGCTGACCGGCCTCGGGCTGGTGCTGGCGGTGCTGACCGAGAAGATCCGCTGGCGGACGGCGTTCAAGTTGCTGATGTTCATGCCGATGGCGATCTCCTTCCTCGCCGCCGGCATCATCTTCCGGCTGGCCTACGAACAGGACCCGCAGCGCGGTGTGCTGAACGCGGTCACCGTCGGCGTCCACGACACCTTCCACGGTGAGTCCGTCTCCTTCCCGACCGCCAAGCCGCGGCTGGGTGACCGGCAGCTGACCCGGCAGCCGGACGGCGGCTACCGCACCGCGCGGCGCACCGGCCCCGGGCACACCGTCCACCTCGGCCTGGTCGGGGTGGCGCCCAAGGACATGCCGCGCACCGCCCGGCCCGCCGCCGGAGCCGCCGCGGCCCCGGCCGGCCACGGCGAGCTGCGGGGCGTGGTCTACCTCGACTTCACCCCCGGCGGGGGCGGCCGCCCCGGCGTCGTCGACCGCGGCGAACGCGGGCTGCCGAAGCTGTCGGTGGAGGCGGTCGACGCGCACGGCAGGGTGGCGGCCACGGCCAGCACCGCCGCCGACGGCTCCTACCGGCTGACCGGCCTGGCGCCGGGGTCGTACGCCCTCCGGCTGCCGGCGAAGGACTTCGCCCCGCCGTACGCCGGCATCTCCTGGCTCGGCCCCACCCTGATCACCCCCGCCATCATCGGCGCCTACATGTGGATCTGGACGGGCTTCGCGCTGGTCCTCATCGGCGCCGGGCTCTCCTCGATGCCGCGGGACGTGCTGGAGGCCGCCCGGATGGACGGCGCGAACGAGTGGCAGGTCTTCCGGCGGATCACCGTGCCGCTGCTCGGGCCCGTGCTGGGCGTGGTGTTCGTGACGATGGTGATCAATGTGATGAAGGTCTTCGACCTCGTCTACATCATCGCCCCGGGCCCGGTGCAGCAGGACGCCAATGTGCTGGCCCTGCAGATGTGGCTGGTCTCCTTCGGCGGCGGCAACAACCAGGGACTCGGCAGCGCCCTCGGCGTCCTGCTGCTGCTCCTGGTGGTGCCGGCCATGGCCCTCAACATCCGACGCTTCCGCAGGAGCCAGACATGACCACCGCCCAGGGAACCGCCGCGCCGCGCAGGCGGCCGGGGGCGCGCCCGGCCAAGCGGCTGAGCCGCGCCGTGATCCAGCTGTTCCTGCTCGTCATCGGCCTGGTCTGGCTCACCCCGGCGGCCGGCCTCTTCCTCTCCTCGCTGCGGACGGAGGAGGCCAACGCCAGCAGCGGCTGGTGGACCGCGCTGAGTGCGCCGGGCCGGCTGTCGCTCGACAACTACGCCGCGCTGCTGAAGGATTCCGGCATCGTCCAGGCGTTCTGGAACACCGTGCTGATCTCGGTGCCCACCACGATCGCGGTGGTGGCGATCGCCGCACTGGCCGGATACGCCTTCGCCTGGATGGACTTCCCCGGCCGGGACTGGGTCTTCCTGGTGGTGGTCGCCATGCTGGTGGTGCCGGTGCAGATCGGGCTGCTGCCGGTGGCCAAGCTGTTCGGCGCGCTCGGCCTGTTCGGCTCCATCCCGGGCGTGATCCTCTTCCACACCGCCTACGGCCTGCCGTTCGCCATCTTCCTGCTGCGCAACTACTTCGCGGAGATCCCGAAGGAGATGCTGGAGGCCGCCCGGATGGACGGCGGCGGGGAGTGGCGGATCTTCTCCCAGCTGGTGCTGCCGCTGGGCCGTCCGGCCATCGCCAGCCTGGCCATCTTCCAGTTCCTGTGGGTCTGGAACGACATGCTGGTGGCGCTGCTGTTCGCGGACAACGAGTCGCAGCCCCTGACGGTCGCCCTGCAGTCGCAGATGCGGCAGTTCGGCAGCAACATCGGGGTGCTGGCGCCCGGGGCGTTCCTGTCTCTGATCGTGCCGCTGATCGTGTTCTTCGCGTTCCAGAAGCACTTCGTCCAGGGGATCATGGCCGGCTCGGTCAAGTAGCCCGTTCCGTACGGCGGATGAGCACGCCTGGTCCCGCTGCGCGCCGCGGCGGGACCCGGCGTGCTCGCCGCATTCGGCAGAGCGGGGACACCGGCCGCCGCCCCGCAACCACCCCCATGAAATGCTGAGACACCCCTGCTCAGGGCGAGAATCGGGAGTGTAGGGCAGCGTGAAGTCAGCGATACGACGGGCAGTGACCGGCGCGTGGGACCGCTTCGCGGCATCCGACCCCGGGCTGTTGCGGCTGATGGCGGGGTTGCGGACGGTGGGGGCCATTCTGCTGACCCTCGGTGCCCTGGCGCTGCTGGGGACCGACGTCACCCTGTTGGTGGCCGGCGCCATGGCAGCGATGGTCTCGACCTTCGCGATCCAGGAGAAGCAGGTGCGCGGCCAGGCGATCACGCTGGCGCTCGGCCTGCCGGTGGCGCTCGCCGCGATGTCGTTGGGCGCGCTGCTGCACCACAGCGTGCTCGCCGGTGACCTGTTCTTCCTCGCGCTGATCTTCGGCGCCGTGTACTCCCGGCGCTTCGGCGACCGGGGCACCGCGCTCGGACTGATCGGCTTTCAGGTCTACTTCATCTCGCTGTTCGTCCAGGCCGGCGTGGCCGCCCTGCCCGAGCTGTGGCTGACCCTGACCATCGCCATGGCCTGCAGCGCCGTCGTACGGTTCACCGTCGTCCCGGAGACACCGCAGCGCACCCTCGGCCGGCTGCGTGCCGCGTTCCGGGCCCGTCTGGCACAGCTGGTGGAAACCCACCTCACGCTGCTCGACGCGGAACCCGGGCAGCTGGACGACGTCCTGGACGATCTCCGCCGGCACACCTCCCGGCTGCACGAGACGGCCCTGATGATCCAGGGCCGCCTGGAGGACGGCACCCGCGACGCGGCCACGGCCGGGCTGCTGCAGCGCCGGACCGCGGACGCCGAGATCGCCGCCGAGCGGCTGGGCATGCTGCTGCTCAACGCCCGTAGCGCCGAACGCACCGACACCCTCACCCTCCATCTGCCCGACGCTCCGGTGTCGGCCACCGCGAGCGTGCTGCAGAGCGGCGGCGATGTGCACCTCCAGCTGCGCCGGGACCTTGAGGCGCTGCGCCTGCTGGTCGCCCGCCGGGCGCCGGACGACCGCGGTACAGCGCTGGCGCACCTGCGCAACCGGCTGCTCGCCTACCGCGACGAGGACAAGCTGCCGCCGGCGTCCCCGGCCGTGCAGGACGCCTTCCGCGGTATCGGTGAGACCGCGCGCGGCGTGCTGGGCCTGCGGCTCGCGCTGGACGGTCCGCAGGACGAGTCGGACGACTCCCCCGCCACCACCCGCTCCCGCGAGGAGTTCGACGCCGAGGAGATCGCGATCGTCGGGGCCAGCGAGGAGGTGGCGCAGGAGGCGCCCGAGGACGAGCGCACCGGCCTGCAACGGCCCACCACCCGCGCCGCCTTCCAGGTCGCGGTGGGCTCGGCGCTGGCCATCGTCGGCGGGGAGTTCCTGTCCAGCCAGCGCTGGTACTGGGCGGTGCTGACCTGCTGGGTGGTCTTCCTCAACACGGCCTCGACCGGCGAGATCCTGGTGAAGGGCTACCGCCGGCTGCTGGGCACGGTCCTGGGGGTGGTCGCCGGTGTGGCGCTGGCCGGGCTGGTCGGCCAGCACACCTGGACCGCGTTCGCCCTCGTGCTGCTCTGTGTCTTCGGGATGTTCTTCACCGCGCCGCTGTCGTACGCGCTGATGTCGTTCTTCACCACGGCGATGCTCGGCCTGCTCTACACCGTCCTGAGCACCTACAGCCTGTCCGTGCTGGTGCTGCGCATCGAGGAGACGGCGCTGGGGGCCGCCTGCGGCATCATCGCCGCGATGCTGGTGCTGCCGGTGCCCACCGACAGCCGTACGGACGAGCAGCTGGCCACGGTCCTGGTCCGGCTGCGGGAGATCGTGACCGCGGCGGTGGAGCAGCTCAGCGGCGGCCCGGCCGTCGACCTGCTGAGCCAGGCGCGCGACCTGGACACCGCGCTGGACGAGCTGCGCGCCTCCACCGGTCCGCTGACGCACCCGATCACCCCGCTGCGGGTCCGGCGGCAGACCGCCCGCTATCTGGTGGCGCTGCTGGAGACCTGCGCCTACCACGCCCGTTCGCTGGCGGCCACGGCCGAACTCGTGCCGTACAGCCGGACCGTCGCGGCCGATCCGCGGCTCGCGCACGCCGGCCGGCGGATCGCCCGCAACCTCGACCTGATCGCGGCGCGGGTGCAGGACGAGCCGGTGACGGGCGAGGTCGAGGCGGGGGCGAGCATCGCCGCGATGCTGGAGGCGAGCGACTCCCCGGCGCTGCGCTCGGGCAGCGTCACCTTCCGGGTGCTGCGGCATCTCCAGCGGCTGGACGAGTACGTGGTGGGTATCGCCCGGCCGCTGGAGGTGCCGGTGGCCGGCCCGGCGAGCCCGAAGGGCTGAGGCCGCCCGTACGGCCCGGGTCGGCCGGCCCGCTCGCTCGCCTACCGCAGGTGCCGGTCACCGGGCCGGGCCCGATCCCCAAACGAGCCGGTCACCGGGCGGGTCACCGCGTCGGCGCCGGGAGGGGGACGGCCGCGCCGGACACCCGTACCCGCGCCTCGTCGGGGCGGACGTCGACGAAGAGGTCGCTGGGGCGGCCCATGTCCTCGCCCTGCCGGATGTGCACCTGCACCGGTTCGGTGACCAGGCCCAGGGCGCGCAGATAGCCGCCGAAGGCCGCGGCGGCGGCGCCGGTCGCCGGGTCCTCCACGACGCCGCCGACCGGGAAGGGGTCGCGGGCGTGCACATCGAGGCGGCCGGGGTCCGGGCGGTGCACGAGGTGGACGGTGGTCCAGCCGTACTCCCGCATGACGGCGTGCAGGGCGTCGAAGTCGTAGTCGAGGGCGGTCAGTTGCGCCCTGCTGCGGACGGCCAGCACGAGATGGTCGTTGCCGGCGAAGGCGATGTGCGGCGGCAGGCCCGGGTCGAGGTCGTCCGGGCTCCAGCCCAGGGCCCGCAGGACGGGGGCGAGGTGGGTGTCCGCGGCCGGGCGGGAGTGCGCCGGCACGCTGGTGAGGGTGGCGCGAACGGGCCCGCCGTCGGCGGTGGTCCCCACCCGGATCTCACCGGCCGGCGTGTCGAAGACCAGCTCACCGGTTCCGGTCCGGGAGGCGAGGGCGACGGCCGTGGCGATCGTGGCGTGTCCGCAGAAGGCGACCTCGGCGCGGGGGCTGAAGTACCGCAGCCGGTAGCGGCGGGCGGCGGGGTCGAGTGCCGTGACGAAGGCGGTCTCGGAGTAGCCGACCCGGGCCGCGACGGCCAGCATCTGCTCGTCGTCCAGGCCCTCGGCGTCCAGGACGACACCGGCGGGGTTGCCGCCGGCGGGGTCGGTGGTGAAGGCGGCGTAGCGCAGCACCTCGACGGCGTCGGCATCGGTGGTGGCGGGGTGGGTGACGGGCTCGTGGGTGGTCATGCCGGCAAGCCTGGCACCAGCAGGACAATCGCGTCCAACGATGGTTCTCGTTCGCCCCTATCGAGAATGCCGATAGCCTGCCGGGATGGACACCCGGCTCCTCCAGACGTTCGTCACCCTCGTCCGGGCGGGCAGCTTCACCGCCGCCGCCCGGTCGCTGCACCTCGCGCAGTCCACGGTCACCGTCCAGATCCGCACGCTGGAGCGGGAGTTGGGGACGCCGCTGTTCGACCGGCTGCCGTCGGGGACGGTGCCCACCCGCGCCGGACTGCGGCTGCTGGAGGACGCCGAGGCGGTGCTCGACGCGGTCGCCCGGCTGCGGGCCAGGGCGTCAACCGGGCAGGGCGACGCGGCCGACGGGGCGGCGATCGAGGGGGAGGTGGCGGTGGCCGCGGGCGATTCGTTGTGCTCGGCGCGGCTGCCCGGGGTGATCGCCGCGTTGCGGCGCGACCACCCGGGGCTGGACGTCCATCTGCAGGCGGCCGCCACCGCGCCGGCGGTGGACGGGTTGCGCTCCGGGCGGCTCGACCTCGCACTGCTGCTGGAGCCGGAGGTCACCGACCGGGACCTACTGGCCCGGAGGATCGCGAGCGAACCGCTGGTGTACGTGGCGGCGGCCGACCACCGCCTCGCCGGGCGGACGGCCGACTGGGCGGAGCTGGCGCGGGAGAGCTTCTTCGTGCACGAGGAGGGCTGTTCCTACAGTGACCGACTGGTCGGCGTGCTCGAGGGCATGCCGGGGGTCCGTCCCCGGATCACCCGGTTCGGCAGCATCGATGCGACCCGGTCGTGCGTGGCGGCGGGTCTGGGGCTGACCCTGCTGCCCCGCGTCACGGTCGCCGGCCAGCTCGCCGAGGGCCGGCTCGCCGAGGTGGCCGGCCCCGCAGCCGAGCCGGTGCCGGTGCAGCTGGTGCGGCACCGGCGGCGGTGGGTATCGCCGGCCGCGCGGGCCGTGGCGGAGGAGCTGGCGCGGGCGTTCACGACGGCGTCCTGAAGAGCACCGCACCCCCGGCGGGGCGTCCCCTGTGACATCCGCCATAGCCCGGGCCCTCGCCAACTAAGCCGCATAGTAGATGCCACCTCGGCGACATAAGGGATTTGTCCTCCTTGGCAGCGTCATAGCCGGCACGGCGCGTCCGGTTCCACGGTCCGTCCGGAATTTCTGTCCGCGTATTCCACATCCAAGGCTTCCTGACGGAGCGACAGGAATTCCACGGAGATCGCCTGCACGGGCAGCACGCCACCCCTCTCATGACAAGAGCCGGGAATGCCTACTAAGCCGCTTAGTATTGTGCGTTCTTGCCCTGCCTCACCAGCGGTCCCAAGAATGGCGACCCCACGGCATCTCCGCAGTTCACGGGCGGGTTTTCGGTACGAGCCCGGCCGTGCAGGAGTGCTGCGCACATACCGAGTGAGGTCACGGATGACGAAGCACCGCAGGACCAGGCATTACCGAAAGATAACCGTCGCCGCATTGGCCGTCGGCGCCGTGGCCATTCCCTCCGCCGCCATGGCATGTCTGAACGGACCTGGCTCCGAGGGCAGGCCTTCCTACGCCGAGGGAAACAGCGGCCACTGGCAGAACGCCGACTGGAAGAAAGCCCACTGGCAGCACGCCCACGGTCATGGGAAGCACGGTCATGGGAAGCACGGCCACTGGCAGCACGCCTCGGCAGCGCCCCGGCCGCAGGCGAGCGGGCAGCCGGCCGGCGGCGGCGCGCAGCCGGCGAAGACCCCCGCCGCGTCCCCCAGCGCCTCGACCACCGCCGCGCCCGCGTCCAAGACCGCGGCCCGCATCCTGGAGCTGGTCAACAGCGAGCGCAGCAAGGCCGGATGCTCACCGCTGACCCTCAACGCCAAGCTCTCCAAGGCCGCCCAGGACCACAGCAAGGACATGGCGGCGCACCGGAACATGTCCCACACCGGCTCCGACGGCTCCTCGCCCGGCGACCGGATCACCCGGGCCGGCTACAAGTGGAGCGCGTACGGCGAGAACGTCGCGTACGGCTACGGCACGGCGGAGAGCGTGATGAAGGGCTGGATGTCCAGCCCCGGCCACAAGCGCAACATCCTCGACTGCTCGTTCAAGGAGCTGGGCGTCGGCCTGGCGCAGCCCGGCGACTACTGGACGCAGGACTTCGGCACGGCCGGCTGACGACATCGCGGCCGTGCGCCGCGCTCAGGCCCCCGCCCGGTCGTGGGTGATCAGCAGGTGCCGCGGGCCCCGCAGAACCGGACTGCGGCGGTACGGCGGCGGATCCTCGACCAGGCGGGGCCCGTCGAGGTGCCGGATCAGCTCGGTCAGGGCGATCTGGGCCTCCAGGCGCGCCATCGGGGCGCCGAAGCAGCTGTGGATGCCGCTGCCGAACCCGAGGTGCTGGATGTCCTGCCGGCCCGGGTCGAAGTGGTCGGGGTCGGTGAACCGCCGCGGGTCGCGGTTGGCCGCGGCCAGCACGAGGATGAGCGGGGCGCCCTTGGGGACGGTGACGCCGGCGACCTCGATGTCGGCGAGCGGGGTGCGCTGCGGCAGCAGTTGGACGGGCGGCTCGTAGCGGAGCAACTCCTCGACCGCCCGCGGCATCAGCGCGGGGTCCTGCCGCAGCCGCTCCAGCTGGCTGGGGTAGCGCAGCAGGGTCAGGACACCGTTGGTGATCAGGTTGACGGTCGTCTCATGGCCGGCGATCAGCAGCAGGACCGAGGTCGCCATGATCTCCAGCTGGGTGAGCTGCCCGCCGGAGCCGTCGCCACCGACGAAGGCGGAGAGCATGTCGTCGGAGGGCTCGGTCCGGCGCCGCTCGGCGAGTCCGCCCAGATAGAGGCCCATCGCCTTACGGGCCTCCGCGGCGGCGCGTTCGCGGTCCGCGGGATCCTCGCCGGGGGTGGGGTCGAAGCCGGCGACGATGGCGTTGGACCACTCGCGGAACTGCGGCTCGTCCTCGGTCGGGACGCCCAACAGCCGGCAGATCACGGCGACCGGCAGCGGATAGGCGAAGTCGTCGACGATGTCGATCCGGTCCTTGTCGCGGAGGCCGGCAATGAGGTCCGCCACGATCCGGGACATCTCGCCCTGCAGGGCGTCGACCCGGCCCGGGGTGTGCGGCGGCCCGAACGAGCGCATGGCCAGGCCGCGAAGGCGGTGGTGCTCGGGGTCGTCGAGACCGATGAAGGACGGCGGCAGACCGCCGCCGGGTTCCTCCGGCGGGATGCGGTTGCGGCGGTCCGAGCTGACCCTGGGGTCGTGCAGCAGCGCCTCGACCTCGTGGTAGGTCCCGACCAGGTAGCTGCCGTCCTCCTGGCGCGCCACCCCCGCCTCGCGGAGCTCGGCGTAGAGGGGGTAGGGGTCGGGGCGGCTGGCGTAGTCGGTGATCCGGTGGAACAGGGTGTCCGCGGGCACGATCGTTCTCCTCATCGCTCGGCGTCGCCGGAGGGGGGCGGGTTCACCGGGGCGGCTGCACGACGGTCAGGCGGCGGTCCGGCAGGTGCCCGGTGAGGGCGACGGTCGGACCGTGCGAGAGCACCCGCGGGTCCGGTACGTCGGAGGGGACGGGGTCCTGCGACTCGGCCTGGTCGGCGGCTCCGGGCCCGGGCGGGAACGGCGCCGCGGTCTCGATCAGGTGCTGGTAGTACTCCAGCGAACGGGCCTGGTTGACGCTGACCGCCGCGGTGACGCGCCCACGGTAGCCGTAGACGGCGACCAGGCGGGCGTCCTGGAGCGAGCCCTGGGCGATCACCACCTGGTCGGAGAAGGTGGGTACGCCGACGGACTTGATGTTGAGGCCGAACTGGCTGGACCAGAAGGACGGCACGGCCAGGTGCGGGCGCCTGCGGGGCCCCGGGTGGACCATGTTGTGCGCCGCGACCTCGGCCTGGGCGACCGCATTGCCCCAGTGCTCCAGCGACAGCAGCTGGTACTCGAAGAGCGGGTGGGGGAACCGGGCCACATCGCCGGCCGCGAAGACGTCGTCGGTGACGATCCCGTACATGTCGAAGGCGCGGCACCCCGCGTCGCAGGTCACGCCCCGCGGGCCGGCGGCGAGGCCGGACTCGGCCAGCCACTCGGTGTTGCGGATCGCCCCCAGCGCCACCACGGCGATGTCCGCCTCGATCCGCGAGCCGTCGGAGAACCGGGCGCCGGTGAGCCGTCCCTTGTCGCCCTCCAGCGAGGTGACCGTCACCCCACAGCGCAGATCGACGCCATGGGCCTGCTGGAGCTTCGCGGCCAGCGCGCCGAGCGTCCCGCCGAGCGCGCCGACCAGCGGCGCCGGCCCGCGCTCAGCGACCGTGACCTCGAGACCGCGCTCCCGGCAGGCCGAGGCGATCTCCGATCCGGTGAATCCGGCGCCGATGACCAGCACCCGGCGGGGCCCGGCGTCGAGCTGCTCGGCGAGGCGCCCCGCCTCGTCGGCGGTGCGCAGGGCGAACACCCCGTCCAGGGCGGCCTCTTCGGGGTGGGGCCAGGGCCGGGCGCGGGTGCCGGTGGTGATCAGCAGCCGGTCGTAGGGCACCTCCGCGCCGTCGGCGAGCAGCACCCGCTTGCCGGCCGGATCGAGCCCGGTGGCGCGCACGCCGAGCCGCCACTGCGCGTTCAGCGGCCGGCGCTGCGGCAGCCCGGTGTGCTCCGCGGACACCTTCCCGAGCAGCACCTGCTTCGACAGCGGCGGCCGGTCGTACGGCGGGCGCGGCTCCTCCCCGATCAGGGTCAGCGAGCCGGTGAAGCCCTCCGCACGCAGCGTCTCGGCGGCCCGCAGTCCCGCGAGCGAGGCGCCGACGACGACGATCCGGCCGTCCCGCACTTCACCACCCACCGGGTCCCGCCTCCTCCCCCACGAGAATGGCCTGTACGGGGCAGGCCGCCGCGGCGCGGCGGACCCGTTCGTGCTGCTCCTCCGGAACGACGGGGGTGTACAACAGGGCCTCCTCGCCGTGCATGGTGAACACCTGGGGCGCGAGGAAGGCGCACTGCGCATACCCCTGGCAGCGGTTGAGGTCGACGACCACATTCATCCCGGACACCACTCCTCCCACCGCCACACCCATCGCCTCTGTCCTCTCCGTCTTACTACCGGCGGCGGGGCCCGGCAGGCGGTGCTGACCCGTTGGAGGGTTGACGCACGGTGACCGGCGGGAGCCGCATAATGGAGCAATCCCGGACCAATCCTCACTCCCACCCGGACAGCGAGAGAGCAGGTACGCACAGGAAACAAGATCTGACACCCCTTCCGCTTACGGCGGCCACCAGCGAACCTCGTAGTCACGGACCGGAAATCCGGTACCGGACACGGAAGAAGCGGAGAGAAGGAGCCCCTCGTGCCTCAGGCGCACACCCCCCACCCCGGTCTGGCCTCCGGGACCGGTTCACCCGGCTGGTCGGTGGACGACCGCTGCACCAACTGCGATGTCGCCCGGCAGCTCGCGCCGGAGCTGATCGATGAGCACGACGGACGCTCCCGGGTCCTGCGGCAGCCGCGCGACACGGCCGAGGAACGGCAGTTGCACGCCGTCGCCTTCGCCTGCCCCACTCGTTCCGTCCGGCCCGCGACGGGGCGGCTGGACCCGGCGTGGGACCCGTTCCCGCTCCCCCTGGACGACGACCACCGGGTCCGGTTCTGCGGGCACAACTCCCCGCACAACGCGGGCGCCAATGCGTACCTGGTGCGGCGCTCCGACGGCACCCAGATGATGGTCGACACCCCGCGCTGGAGCGCCGCGCTGGCCGCGCGGTACGAGCGGTTCGGCCGGATCACCGATGTGCTGCTCACCCACCGCGACCATGCCGCGCACGGACGCCAGTACGCCGATCACCTCGGGGCCCGGCTGTGGATCCACGAGGGCGATCTCGACGCGGCTCCGGATGCCGACCGGGTACTGCGCGGCACCGAGCCCATCGAGATCGCCGACGGGATGGTGGCCCATCCCCTGCCGGGTCACACCGAGGGGAGCGTGCTCTACGTCGCCGATGAACAGTTCTGCTTCAGCGGGGACAGCTTCTACTGGTCACGGGGGCGGGGCGACCTGGAGGTGGCGGAGAGCGTCACCTGGTACTCCATCGAGGCACTGGCCGCCTCGCTGGCCCGGACCGCCGGCCGGCTGCGTTTCGAGTGGCTGCTGCCCGGCCACGGCGACCGCAAGCAGCTTCCCGCCGCCGAAATGGTCCGGCGGTTGCGGGAGTTGACGGACCGGGTCGCCGAACTCCGGCCGCAGCCGGTCGACTTCACCGCGGTGCGCTGGTGACCCCCACCGCCCCTTGACCCACGCCGCCCCGGCGCCCCTGCATCCCGCATCAGGCCACCCGCGTCGCCCCCGTCCGGCCTCCGCGCTCCCCCTGGTCCTCACGGGCGAGTATCCGGAGCAGGGCCCGCACCAGGTCGCCGGACGGGTCATCGGACGGGGCAGACGGCTCGGGCAGATGGCCGGACGGGTCATCGGACGGGGCGGACGGCTCGGTCAGATGGCCGGACGGGTCATCGGACGGGGCGGACGGCTCGGTCAGATGGCTGGTCGAGGCGTCGGACGGATCGGACGGGCCGCCTGACGGCGCGGCCGACCGCCAGCCGATGAACTGGTCGGGGCGCACCAGCAGCGCACCGCCCCCGTCCGGGCCGGTGAACTGCGGCCAGCGACCGTCCGGGTCGGTCACCTCGGCGCCCGGTCCGATCCGGTACGCGGGCAGTTCCAGCCCCAGCCGCTCCCCCGCCTCCCGGGCCGCCCGCACCCACCGGTCACCGCCGGCGCCGGCGCCGGTCAGCAGGGTGAACCGGGACCCCACCAGGTCGAGCGTGGAGAGCCGGTGGCCGTCACGTTCCACCCACAGGTGCGGGAGCCGGGACCCGGGCGCTCCGTCCAGGGCGACGGTGAGGTCCTCAGGGGAGGGCAGCTCGGGCTGCGGGTCGATCACCGCGGCGGAGTCGTAGCGGTACCCCATGTGCACGAGCGGCGCGTTGAGGACGCCGGCCGCGGCGCGCGCCTCGGCCAGCCGTGGACTCAGGTCCCAGTGCAGCCGGGGGTCGGCGAGCCGCCGCAGTGACTGCTCCAGGGCGAGCGCCCCCACCGGGCGCCGTTCGGCGGTATAGCTGTCGAGCAGACCAGTCCCGGCCTGGCCGCTGAGCACGGCGGCCAGTTTCCAGGCCAGGTTGTGGGCGTCGGCGATGCCGGTGTTCAGGCCGAAGGCGCCCAGCGGAGGGTTGGTGTGCGCGGCGTCGCCCATCAGGAAGACCCGGCCGTCCCGAAAGCGGTCGGCGAGCAGCCCCCGGGGCCGCCACGGCAGGGTGCTGACCACCTCGACGTCGAGGTCGGGGGCGCCGATCGCGGTGCGGATCAGGGCGCGGCAGCGTGCCGGGGTGAAGTCGTCGGCCGACTCACCGCCGTCCGGGTCATAGCTGGTGTGGAAGATCCACTCCTGGTCCCCGTCGATGGTCAGCAGGATGCCGGGGGCATCGGGGTGGGTGATGTCGCAGATGACGAAGGACTGGCCCCGGGTGTACGGCGTGAGGTCGGCGCGGAAGAGCATGTTGATCATCGGCGTACCGAGGTTTCCGGGCCCCGAGGCGCCGATGCCCAGGGCGTCCCGCACCCCGCTGCGGACGCCGTCGGCGGCCAGCAGGTAGTCCGCCCGGACGGTGTGCGGGCCGTCGGGGCCGTCGAGGAGCGCGGTGACGCCTTCGGTGTCCTGCTCGAAGGAGACCAACCGGGTCGCGTGGCGGACGGTGGCGCCGCGGTCGCGCGCCGCGGACAGCAGTACGGCGTCCAGCCGGTTCTGCGGGCAGGTGCCGCGCAGGGTGCCCGGGCTGGTCCGGTCGGTCCGTTGGCGCCCCGGCCGCGCGTGGGCCGGCGTGGCGCGCGCCAGCGCGGGCAGGTCGGCCTCGGCCAGGGTCGTCACGGAGATCTTGCCGAGGCCGCCGGCGGACATGTCGATGGCCACCGCGTCGACCGCTTCGGCGATACCGGTCTCGCGCAGGAACTCCACGGTCCGCGGCCCGAGGCCGGTGGCCCGCGGGTGGCGGGACGGACCGTCCTGGCGCTCCACCGCCAGGCACTCGACCCCGTGGTGAGCCAGGAACAGCGCGGCGGACAGGCCGACCGTGCCGCCGCCGGCGATCAGTACGGGTATGCGCTGCTCGGACTGGGTCTTCGGCATGGACAACTTCCCCCTCTTGGCTAGCCATCACGGCTGTGGCTACACCGTATCCATTACGGAAACACCGTAGCCATCAAGATAGGCTGAGGGCAACAGCCGCGATGAGGAGGACCGCGATGACCGACCCGGCCCAGCAGCCGTCCCCACCTCTGGTGTGGCAGAAGGACCGGCCCACCCCGCGCCGCCAGGCGCCGAGCGTGGAGCGGATCGTCCAGCGCGCCCTCGCCATCGCCGACGCGGAGGGGCTGCCCGCGCTGTCGATGCGCCGGATCGCCACCGACCTCCGCTCCGGCACGGCTTCGCTCTACCGGTATGTGACGAGCCGGGACGAGCTGCTGGACCTGATGGTCGACGCGGCGCAGGGCGAGACCGACCCCCCGGCACTCACCGGCGACTGGCGCACCGATCTCACCGGCATCGCTGCGGACGCCCGCGCCACCCTGCTGCGCCACCCCTGGCTCGGCTCCGAGCTGACCGGGCGGCCCGCCCTCGGCGCGAACTCCCTGCGCCGGTACGATCTCGCGCTGGCCGCCGCCAGCTCGCTCACCGCGGACATCACCTTCGCCTCCCATGCCGTCGATGCGGTCACGGCGTACGTCTTCGGCACCGTCGCCCAGGAGCTGGCCGAACTCCGGGCACAGCAACGGACCGGCCTGACCGAGGACGAGTGGCGGGCCGGCGTCGGCCCGTACATCCGCCAGGTCATCGACAGCGGCGACTATCCGCAGTTCGCCCGCCGGGTACGGGACGCCGAGGACCTCACGCCGGAGGAACAGTTCGCGTTCGGCCTGGCCTGTGTTCTCGACGGGATCGCGGCCCGGGCGCCCGGCACGGCCCGCTCCGATCCGGCCTGAGCCGACCTGAGCCAGACTGAGCCGACCTGAGCCAGACTGATCCAGCCTGGTCCGGAAGGCGCGTCCCGGCTCGGCCGGCGCTGAGCACCCGGGGCGGCCGCTCAGCGCAGCGCGGCGGCCGGGGGGCGTTCGCGCACCGCGCCGTAGGCGAAGAAGTAGGCGGGCAGCCGGTTCAGCCAGCGCGAGGTGGTGAGCAGCTCGGCCGCCCGTTTGGCCCGCGCCGGGTCGCCGAAGGGCGGGTCCCCGTCCAACACCGGCCCGATCACCCGCCGGTGGGCGAAGCGCTGCAGGGCCTGGGTGAGCGCCGCGGTCGGCCACCGGCGGCGCTGGACCCCGCGGACGTCCCGCAGGCCCACCGCGCCCGTGCGCAGCGGCTCGACGAGGTACCGGGCGGCGGCCACCGCGTCCTCGACCGCGAGGTTGATGCCGATGCCGAAGACCGGCGACATCGCATGGGCCGCGTCGCCGATGCACAGCAGTCCCGGGCGGTGCCACCGACTCAGCCGGTCGAGCCGGACGTCCAGCAGCTTGACCTCGTCCCAGGACCGCAGGGCCGGCATCCGGTCGGCCAGCCAGGGGGCGGCCGTGGTGAAGTTGGCCATGAACGGCGCGAGTCCGGCGGCGCGGCGCTCGGCGTCGGTCCCCTTGGGGATCAGGGCGGCGCACTGCCAGTAGTCCCCCCGGTCGATCATGGCGGCGAGCAGCCGGTCGCCCACCCCGCCCACCAGGCCGTGCGGGTCGTCATCGCGCCGCGGCAGCCGGAACCACCAGGCGTCCATCGGGCAGGCGAAGCGGCGCAGCCCCAGTTCGGGCAGCGACCGCGCCAGGGAGCCCCGGCCGTCACAGGCCACCGTGAGGGTGGCCCGCAGCTCGCCGGTGCGGCCGTCCGCGGTGCGGTAGCGCACCCCGGCGACCCGGCCGCGCTCCATCAGGAACGACGTCGCCTCGGTGCTCATCCGTACGGAGCAGGACGGCTCCCGGCGGGCCTCGTCCGCCAAGAGGTCCAGGAGGTCCCACTGCGGCACCATCGCGATGTAGTTGAACGGGCCCCGCAGGGCGCCGATGTCGCCGACGGTGACCAGTGAGCGGCCGGGCCCCAGGGGCAGCCGAACCGTCGTCACCCGCCGCTGCGGCAGCCCGGCGAACCGCTCGGACAGCCCGAGGTCGTCCAGCAGCGCGAGGGTGGAGGGGTGCACGGTGTCCCCGCGGAAGTCGCGGAGGAAGTCCCCGTGCTTCTCCAGGACCGTGACCTCGACGCCCGCCCTGGCCAGCAGCAGTGCGAGCACCATGCCGGCCGGACCGCCGCCCACCACACAGCAGGTGGTCCGCTCCATCGCCACCGCTCCTTCCGCACGCTCCCGGGTCCGCCGCGCGGGGAGGGCCCATGGCTCCACGGGCACCCCGTGGGCCCCGTGAGCACCGCACGGGCACTGCCACATATACCCGTAAATCCCCCGGCCGTCGCTGACCCGCGCCCGCCGCGCGGCCGGCTCCACGGCTCGGGGCGGGCCACACCGGTTCGCCCCGGGTGGCCCGCCCCTGTCGCGTCACCAGCTGTGCGCGACGTCCACTATCAGGGTGTGGCCGGACTGCTGGACACGGAACGGCAGCTTGGCGCGCACGCCCAGACCTATCTGGGTCTGACCCTCGAAACTCGCCCCGAACTTGGTGTCCTTGAAGGTCCGGTACCCGCCGATGTTCACGCCCGGCAGCGACTTGCCGGCCTTGCCCGGGTAGGTCTGCTTGCCCGTCGACGGGTCGTGGCTCGGCGCGGACACAAAGACCTGCAGGATGGCGCCGCCCTTGACCGGGATCCGCTCGCCGGAGCCGTCCTGGTGGAAGGCGTCGACGTACCCGACGTGGTAGCCGGCCTTGCCGTGCACGCCGCCGAGGTCGAAGACCATGCGGTCGAAGCACGCGCCCTTGCTGGTCGTGACGTTCTTCAGCGGGCCGGTGCCCGCGTCCGTCACCGACTTGGTGCCACTGCCCCAGTTCACCGCGCAGGCCTTGGCCGGTCCGGCTTGGCCCGGCGTGACCGTGGCGGCACCGGCCGCTCCGGCGGTGCCCAGCAGTCCGGCGCCCGTCAAGGCGACCACCGCGGCGGCTGCCCCCAGACGTCGCATGTCATACCCCCAAAGAAGAGTCTTGGTCAGATGCGTGCGGTAGGACGGGCAAAGCCGCCGGAGCGTTGTGCGCGGGGCGGAATTCGGCCGAGGCCCGGCCGAAGTTGTCGTGAAACCGGCGCCCGTTGGGCGCCGTGCGCCGGTGAACCGCTCCCCCGCCCGGCGACCGCGCCCCGCAGCACGCCCGGCCTCAGTGCACGCCATGCGGCCGGAACTGGATGCTGATCCGGGGGCCCGCCGCCCGGCTGCTCTTGGGGATGGCGTGCTCCCAGGTCCGCTGGCAGGAGCCGCCCATCACGATCAGATCGCCGTGCCCCAGCGGCCTGCGGACGGCGCTTCCGCCGCGCCGCGGGCGCAGCAGCAGGTCGCGCGGCGCCCCCACGGACAGGATGGCGACCATGGTGTCCTCCCGCCTGCCGCGGCCGGTCCGGTCGCCGTGCCAGGCCACGCTGTCCCGGCCGTCGCGGTAGTAGCACAGGCCGGCCGTGGTGAACGGCTCGCCGAGCTCGGCGGCGTAGTACGCGGAGAGGGCGTCCCTCGCCTCGGCCAGTACGGGGTGCGGCAGCGCCTCCCCCGCGCCGTAGTGGGCGAGCAGCCGCGGGACGTCGACCACCCGCTCGTACATCTGCCGGCGCTCGGCCTGCCAGGGAACCTCGGTGGCCAGCCGTACGAACAGGCCGTCGGCGCCGGTCAGCCACCCCGGGAGCAGATCGATCCAGGCCCCGTCACCCAGCTGGGTCCTCCGCAGCCCCCGCAGCGGGCCGAGGCGGATCTCCTCGTTCTGGTCGAAGAGCGAGCCCTGGAGATGCATGCTCATGCAGACAGAGTAGCCCGATATTCGAATGGGTGTTCTGACGGCGCACGGGCCCGGGTATCCGGCTTCGCGCCCGAGGGACGCCAGGAAGCCGATGCCTCGATGCCCCTGACCCCCGCCGACCCCACCGTGCTGCACCCGGTCCCCGGACAGCCGCGGGTGGTGCTCCTCAAACCGCTGATCACCTCCCCGCTGATCGACGTCGGGGAGTTCACCTACTACGACGACCCGGACGACCCCACCGCTTTCGAGACCCGCAATGTGCTCTACCACTACGGACCGGAACGGCTGGTCATCGGCCGGTTCTGCGCACTGGGCACGGGGGTGCGGTTCCTGATGAACGGTGCCAATCACCGCATGGACGGCCCCTCCACCTTCCCCTTCCCGATCATGGGCGGTTCCTGGGCCGACCACGCGGACCTGATCACCGGGCTACCCGGGCGGGGGGACACCGTGGTCGGCCACGACGTCTGGTTCGGATACCGGTCCACGGTCATGCCGGGCGTCCGCATCGGCCATGGCGCGGTGATCGCCTCCGGCTCCGTGGTCGTCGACGACGTACCGGACTACGGCATCGTCGGCGGCAACCCGGCGCGGCTGATCCGCCGCCGCTTCAGCGACGCCGAGGTGGCGCGGCTGCTCGCCGTCGCCTGGTGGGACTGGCCCGCCGAGCACCTCACCGCGCACCTGCGGACGGTGATGTCCGGCAGCATCGACGCACTGGAGGCCGCGGCGCCGACCAGGCGCTGACCGGCGCCGCCGCGACCGCCGCCGACCCCGTCACCCCGGCCCGCCGCGTACGACCGGCGGCCGGACGCGGTCGCGGCCCCGTGCCGGCCCCGCGGGATCAGTGGCCGCTCAGCGGTCGCCGGCCGCGGGCGCCGGGGCCGGGCGGGCCTCCCCCGTCGCCCGCTCGGCCGCCGCCCGCTCGTCCGCGCCCGCCAGCCAGAAGTACAGCGGCGGCAGGCCGAGTTCGAGGACCGTCAGCACCACCTGGAACCACTGTGGCCGACCGTGGACGGCGAGCGACAGCAGTCGGCCGGCGCCGCCCAGCAGGAAGACGGCCGCCAGCCCCCGCACCGCCTTCGCCGGCACCGGCGACTGCCGTCCCGCCCACAGCCAGGCCAGCCCGTACCCGAGGAAGATGGCCCCGTAGTACCGCTCACGGCTGTCGACGGTCGCCCCGGCCGACCCCTCTCCGGGCACCGAGTCGATCCCGAGGGCGAAGTGGAAGACGCCGATCGCCACACAGGCCCATCCCATGGCCCACACCAGCCACTTGAGCAGTCTCGGCATGCCCGACCACCTTCGCCCAGTTAGTAGACACTCGTCTACTAATGAGCTTCGGTGGTGAGTAGACAACTGTCAAGCAAGTACGCTGTGCGGCGTGACCGCCCGCCGCAGGCTCAGCCCCGCCGAACGCCGCGGCCAGCTGCTCGACGTCGGGGCGCGGCTGTTCGCGGCGAAGCCGTACGACGACGTGCTCATGGAGGACGTCGCCGAACGGGCGGGCATCTCCCGCGCGCTGCTGTACCGCTACTTCCCGGGCAAGCGCGACCTGTTCGCCGCGGTCTACCGGCAGGCCGCGGACCAGTTGCTGGCCGCCACCCGCCTCGACCGGGACACCCCCCTCACCGAGCAGCTGGCCGCCGGACTCGACGCGCACATTGACTACTTCCTCGCCCACCGCAACACCGTGCTCGCCGCGAACCGGGTGCTCGCCGGGGACCCGGTGATCCAGGCCGTCATCACCGACGAGCTGGCGGTACTCCGCGCGCGCCTGCTGGACGCCACCCCGCTCGGCGATGGCCCCCGGGAGGCGGTCGCCGCCGCCCTGATGAGCTGGCTGGTCTTCGTGCGGACCCTGTGCGTCGACTGGCTGACCCACCGGGCGTTCTCCCGTACCGACCTGCGCGAGATGTGCATCGGCGCCCTGCTGGGCGCGCTCGGCCCGGTGGTGGACCTCGACGCGGGGGCAGCGACCGGCAGCCGGGGACACCGGCGCAAGGCGCCCCCGGGGACGCCTCCCGCACCGCGCACCACGGCGGAACCCGGCACCACGGCGGAACCCCCGGGACGGTCCGCTCAGGACGAGGCCTGAGCGGCCGCGCGCGCCCGGGCGGCGGCCGCCCGGTCCGGGGCACCGAGCTGGTCCTCCAGGCGGGCCTTGGCCGACCAGTTGTACGGGCAGATCGGCCGCAGCTGGATGCGCTCGCTCAGCAGCGTGCGGGCCAGGTCGCTGCGCCCGGCGCGGAGGGCCGCCTCGACCAGGGTCCGCTGGATCGCGTCGCGCTGGGCATGGCTGCCGCCGAAGGTGTGCAGCCGGTGGCGGACGGGCAGCAGCAGATCGGTGACCCGGGCGAAGTCCTGTTGCCCGTAGGCGATCAGGGCACGGCAGACCGGCAGGCCGATGTCGGCGGTCATGGCCCGATTGGACACCCCGGGCCCCTCGGCCGCCAGCCACTCCTCCCGGTCCCGCACCAGCCGCTGCGCCTCCTCGATCCGGCCGGCCCCCACGTAGGCCATCACCGCGTGGGCGTCGTTGAAGGCGTAGTACGGACCGACCTGGCGGCGCTCCCAGGCGTCCGCGAGCCGGGCCCATCGGGCGCTCTGGTCGTTCTGCGCGAGGTGCAGCCGCCACAACAGGGCGGCGGCGTCCAGGAGTTCCATCGCGATGTCGGCCGAGCCGTCGTGGTGCAGTGCGCTGTCGTAGACCTCCAGCACCCGGGCGGTGTCCCCGGTCTCCAGGGCGTAGAGGGCGTAGTGCCACCAGTTGTGGACGGTGAGCAGGGTGCCGGCGGACCAGTCGTCGGTACGGGCGTCGAGGAAGCGCAGGCCGTCGGCGAAGCGGCCCCGCATCTCGTAGGTGTGCACCACGCTGTGGATCCCCCAGACATCGCGCGGATGCCGGGCGAGGGCCGCGAGGCCGACCTGTTCGGCGTGCTCGTAGTGGCCGGACTCCTCCAGGCCGAAGGCGTACATGCCGAGCAGCGGCCCGTGGTGGGGATCGGACTCGTCCCAGGCGTCCAGCGCGCCGCCGACGCGGTCGCGCAGCCGCTGGGCATCGCCGGTGAGGAAGTCGCGCTGGTGACCGGCGAAGAGGGCCAGCGCATCGCGCGGGAAGGCGACGGAGAGCTCGCCGAGGAGGCGGCCGGCGCCGTGCATGTCGCCGTCGAGCCAGGTGGCCGCGGCGGCCAGGTGCATCCGCTCGCGGGACGTCAGCCGCCCGGTGTCCAGACCGGTCCGGAAGCCGGCCAAGGTGGCGCGCGCGACCTCGGCGTCCTTCTCCTCGGTGCCCAGGACGCCCAGGTAGGCGGCCAGGGCGTGGCCCATCGGGGACCGGGGCGCGGCGACGAGCACCGACTGTGCGGACGCCATGACCTGCGGGCGGAAGAAGAGCAGGTCGTCCAGGGCCCGTTCGTACTGGGCCACGGCCTCGGCGCCGGTGTCGGTCATCGGGTGTCCGTGCCGGTCAGCTGTCATGGGTACCTCCGGTGTGGCGAGCGGCGCGTGCGCGCACCCGCCATCGTTCCCAGCTGTGCGGCCGCTCATGGGACCGCTTCCGGCAACTGGCCGAACCACGGCCGCGGCACGCTGCCACCCGCGCCCGCCTCCCCGCGGGGTCCACACGACCACCGGCCGAACCGGCGTCCTCATGCCGGGACACCCCGCCCCCTGTGCGGTGGAACGCCCCCGCGTGCCCTACGCTACGCGCCGTCGCCGGCGGTGGCGCGGCAGTCCGGATGCCCCCAGCCGTCCGGGTTCTTGGCGATCGACTCGCCGGCGGCGTACGAGCGTCCGCAGCGGCAGCGGCCGGGGAACTTGGCCTTGAGGGTCCGCGCCGAGCCCTTCGCCGCACCCCGGGCGCCGTTCTTCGCACCGGGCCGCCGTGCCGAGGCCGCCGGGCTGCCGGGGCGGCGGGGACCGGCGGACCGTACGGTGTCCGGCGCGGCCAGCGGCTCCGGGGAGCCGAGCTCGGTGCCGGCGGCTTCCTGGACGACGGCCGCCTGGCTCGCGGCCCGGTCGGCGAAGTCATTGAGCCGGTCGCCGTCCACCTGGTGCGCCGGCACGTACCGGAACTCCACCTCGCGGCCGGTCAGCAGCTCGTCGATCCGTACGACCAGCTCCTGGTTGGCGACCGGCTTGCCCGCGGCCGTCTTCCAGCCCTTGCGCTTCCAGCCGGGCAGCCAGGTCGTGACGGCCTTCATCGCGTACTGGGAGTCCATCCGGATCTCGATCGGCACGGCCGGGTCGGTGGCCGACAGCAGGCGCTCCAGGGCGGTGAGCTCGGCGACGTTGTTCGTCGCGGTGCCCAGCGGGCCGGCCGCCCAGCGGACGACGGTCTCCTGGGCGTCGGCGAGCACCCACGCCCAGCCCGCTGGCCCGGGGTTCCCCTTCGAAGCACCATCACATGCGGCAATCACGCGTTCAGCCATGCGCGCGATCATGCCAGGCCGGGAGGCGGCGGGCGAAGTGGCGTCGGCGGGGCCGACGTGTTAGCTCCCGAGGGCACGCCCCCCACCTCCGCACGGCACGCCCCAGGCGCCGGTGCCCGGAGTGCGTGCCCCGGCGGCCGTTCCTAGGCTGGAACGAAGGCTCCGGTCCCGCGGCACCCCTTCCGGCCGGAGCTGACGGACGTCGGCTCCGCGGCGTCCCCCGTCGTCCGCACGTCCCGTGCCGGAGCCGCCATGACGTACCGGTTTTCCCAGAACGATCAGTTCAACTACGAGATCCAGATCGCTCTGGGCTCCGCATGGCGCCACGGCGCCGACGTGGGCGAGGTGCTGGCCGCCGCGGGGTCCGTGGCGGACGCGGACGCCGGGACCTGGCTGACCACCTGGAGCGACCTGGCCCGTGCAGTCCGCGAACAGGCCGAGAAGTCCGCCGCGCACGGGCACGCGGTGAGCGCCCGGGAGGCCTTTCTGCGGGCGGCCGGATACTTCGGCACGGCCCTGGTGGCGGTCGATGCGCTCGCCGACCCGGAAGCGCGGCTGGGCGAGCTCTTCGCCGAGCACCGGCACTGCTTCGACCGGTTCGCGGTCGCCTGGGACCCGCCTGCCGAGCGGGTGGCGATCCCGTACGAGGACACCGCGCTCCCCGGCTACCTGATCAGCCCGCCGGGCCCGCCCGGCCCCCGGCCGACGATGATCGTCAACAACGGCAGCGACGGCCCGGTCTCCGCCGCCTGGACGCTGCTGGGGGCGCCCGCGGTGGCTCGCGGCTACCGCGCCCTGCTCTTCGACGGCCCCGGCCAGCAGTCGATGCTCTTCGAGCGCGGGGTCACCTTCCGGCCCGACTGGGAGCGCGTCATCACCCCGGTCGTGGACTTCCTGGCCGCCCACGAGGACGTCGACGCCCGGCGCATCGTGCTGGCCGGTATCAGCCAGGCCGGCTACTGGGTGCCGCGGGCGCTCGCCTTCGAGCATCGCCTCGCCGCCGCCGTCGCCGACCCCGGCGTCGTCGATGTCGCGGAGAGCTGGTGGCACAACCTCGGCCCGGATCTGCGCGCGCTGTGGGAATCCGGTGACCGCGAGACCTTCGACCGGCTCATGAACGAGGCCCTGGAGGAGTCGCCCGCGCTGGCCGCCGTGTGGCGCTGGCGGGCCAAGCCGTACGGCATCACCTCCCCCTTCGCGCTGCTCACCGAGGTCGCCCGGTACACCGTGGCCCCGGTGGTGCACCAGATCACCACCCCGCTGCTGATCACCGACCCCGAGGGCGAGAACTTCTGGCCCGGTGCGGCGCGGCGCCTCTACGACGCTCTGCCGGGCCCCAAGGAGCTGGTCCGCTTCACCGCCGCCGAAGGCGCCCATCTGCACTGCGAGCCCCTGGGCCGCGCACGGTTCGAGCAGCGGGTGTTCGACTGGTTGGACGCCCGCCTGGGCCTGCCGGCCGACGACTGACGGTCCCGTACGCCTCGTAGGCCCGGTGCGCCCTGTGCACCGCGTGCGCCTCCTCCGTCCCGGAGACGCCGTGGACACCGGGGAGGCTGGGACGTCAGGGGCGCAGGGGACACCGGATTCGCACGGCAGAGCGTCAACCCCCGTCGCCATATCACCGAGAAGTCTGATCTTCGCGCTCTCCGGCTCTGACGAGGAAGTCGACAGGGCATCAACTCCCCCGTACGCAAAGGCGGTCCACCGTCGCGCACCAGGCCTTCCACGGAACGGCAGGGGACGGAACCGCTTCCGCCACAGGTAAGGAGACCGATCGATGGCTCACCGGATCAAGAGTGCCCTCGTCACCGCCGGCGCCTTCGCCGCCGCATTCGGTGGGGCCGGTCTGGCCACCGCCGACAGCGGCGCACAGGGCGCGTCGCTCCACTCGCCCGGCATCGTCTCCGGCAACGTGATCCAGATCCCCGTCCACGTTCCGGTCGGCGTCTGCGGCAACACCATCAACGTCATCGGACTGCTCAACCCCGCTTTCGGCGCCCCCTGCCCCAACGGCTGATACCCCGCACGTACGCCGTTGCCAGGCCGGCGGCCCGGCGTGTGCGGGCCGGAAGAGCGGGCCCCCGGAAGGTCGTCCTTCCCGGGGGCCCGCTCCCTGCGTGGAACCAGGCGCCGCGTCGAACTCCCCCTCATTCGGGGCAGGTTCACGCGGCGCGGCCGTGGGTGCGGCGACAGACGTCGCACGAGCCGGCCGCGGCCCGGGGGGACGAGCAGGAGCGGCCGGCTCCGGGGCGTGCCGTGCGTGGGTCGGCCCGGTCCGTCGTGGGTCGGGTCGACGGCCCGCGGGCTGCGGGGGTGGAGCAGGGACCGGCGCCAGGTTAGGGGGCCGCGCCAGCGGGGTTCGAGCCGCAATCCGGCCAGAGGTGAGCCGTTCCTCGGGTGACGCCCTGTACCGCCTGGGAGCACGGGGCGAGGGAGCACGGGTGGGGGCGCGGAAGCGCCTACCGGCGGAGGTCGGAGGAAACGGATCCGTACGGGCCGGCCGCGCCCGGACGCCACCGGGGACGGAGGTGGCGGGGCAACGGAGTCCTGTCGGCGGGCGGGCGTCGCCGCGCCACCTCAGTACGCATGCGTACACACCAGTTCTGCGCGGAAGGCTCCGCTGTCCCGGCCGTTCGGGCGGAGCCGCCTCGCCCTCCCCCTAGGCAAGCGCGCTCCGACGTAGGACGATCGACAGTATCGATTGAAAGCGCAAGCCCCTCGTTGTTGCGCAGCAGGGGATGCGGGTGCCCCGGCGGCGTCGTCCGTCGACCGCACTCCGCAGGGCGCCACCACATTCCACGAGAGTCCATGGGATTTTCGCCACCACGAGCGCGCTGGCGCGGGTGTTCTACACCGCGGCCACCCGAGGCGCCGGTGCGGGAAGCGAACCGTCATGAAACTCCTCGCTGAGCGGCCGCCGGACGCAACCACCCGGCCCCACGACCTCCGATCTCCCCCGCTGGCCACCGACCTGGGTCTGCTCTTCCTCCGGCTGTCGTTCGGGCTGATCATGGCCGGTCACGGCGCCCAGAAACTGTTCGGAATCTTCGGTGGCCAGGGACTCACCGCCACCGGAAAGGGCTTTGATGCCCTTGGCTACCACCCGGGCGAGTTCTATGCGGGCCTCGCCGGAGTTTCGGAGTTCCTCGGCGGCCTGGGCCTCGCGGCCGGACTGCTCACCCCGCTCGCCGCGGCCGCAGTGATCGGCGTGATGATCAATGCCATGGTCCTGGCGGCCCCCAAGGGGCTCTGGACACAGAGCGGCGGCATGGAGTATCCCCTCTGCATCGCGGTCGTGGCGTTGTCGATCGCCGCGATCGGCCCCGGCCGGTTCGCGCTGGACCGTCCGTTCCGCTGGCGGGACGGTGGTATGGCCTGCGCGGGCTTCGCCCTGGGGGTCGGAGGCATCGGCGCCTTGATCGTGCTGGCCATCTGAACGGCCTCGTACCGTAGGGGGCGTACCGGCCGACCCGCGCGGCTCCTTGCGGCGGTACAGCCCGTGCGGGCCACCTGCCGCTCGCGGCGGTGGAGCCACCGCCCCGGTCACCCGGGATCCGCACGCGGGACGGCGACCGCCGGCCTCCCCTCACCGCCCGCCGTCCGAGCGCTGCTCGACGCTGGGAAGGGCTGCTACCGAGGCTCGGTTCCCCGTACCTGCCGCAGGAACGTCGCATTGTCCGGCGTCTTGCGGACCCGCTCCAGCAGTGCCTCGGTCCGCACCGTCCCGTCGCCGGCGTGGAGGGCACGACGCAGTTGGTGGAGGGCCACCAACTCGTCGGCGGGGAGCATCAGTTCCTCCCGGCGGGTACCGGTCAGGGGGACGTTGACCGCCGGATGGAGGCGCCGGTGCGCGAGGGCGCGGTCCAGGCGGAGTTCCATGTTGCCGGTGCTCTTCAACTCCTCGAAGAAGTAGTCGTCGGCCCGCGAACCGGTCTCCACCAGTGCGGTGGCGAGGATGGTGAGGGAACCGCCCTCCTCCGTCAGGCGCGCCGCACCGAAGAACCGCTTGGGGCCCTGCAGCGCCGCGACGTCCACACCGCCGCTGAGGGTCCTGCCCCCGCTCCCCGGCCCGGTCGCGTTGTTGTGCGCCCGGCACAGCCGCGTCAGGGAGTCGAGCAGGATGACGACGTCCTGGCCCTGTTCGACCAGCCGCTTCGCCCGTTCCACGGCCAACTCCGCGAGCGCGATGTGCTCCTTGGGCGACTGATCGAAGGTGGAGGCCAGCACCTCGCCCCGCACCCGCCGGCGCATATCGGTGACCTCCTCGGGGCGTTCGTCGATCAGCACCACCATCAGCCGGCACTCCGGGTGGTTCTCGGCGAAGGACGCGGCGAGTTGCTGCAGCAGCACCGTCTTGCCCGTCTTGGGCGGGGCGGCGATCAGGCCGCGCTGGCCCTTGCCGACCGGGGCGAGCAGGTCGACGATGCGCGGTGTCAGCCCGCCGGTGGGGGTCTCCAGGCGCATCCGGTGGCGTGGGTGCAGCGGCGTGAGATCGCGGAAGTGCGGCCGGCCGCGTACGGCCCCGGGTGGCAGGCCGTTGACCGAGGCGATACGGGTGAGCGTCCGCGCCCGGTCGCACTCCCCCACCACGAGGTCGCCCCTCCGCAGGCCGTGGCGGCGGATCAGCTCGGCGGGGACACGGACGTCCCGGGGCGAGGGAAGAAGTCCTTCGGTGCGGAGAAAGCCGTGCTGCTGCCGGTCGTTCGCGCCGTCCAGGACCCCTGCGGCGGACAGCGGCGGGGCCGTCGGTGCGGTGGCCGGTGCCGGGGTCCCGGCGGCGGTCGCCGACGCACGGCGGGCGCCCGTCGCCTTTGTGGCCGCGACCCCGGTCGTGCTCGCGGTCGCTGCCATGGACGTGGGGCTGGGCATGGGGGTGGTCAGTGTGGTGGCCATGGTGGTGGAGGAGGTCCTCTCGTCATGCGCGGATCGCTCACGGCGCCCGCGCGGACAGGGCAGATGGGGGAAGGCGGGGAGGGCGGCAGGGCCGCTCCGGAAGCGGCCGGCCGGCAGCGTCGGGCGGACGCGACGGCACGCCCCTGCCGCACCGGTGGTACGCCCCGCGGACGGACGGCGGAACGGCCCACGGCCTGGGAACGGCAGCTGGTGCCGGCATCGCCCAGCCGGGCCGTGTCAACGGCGTACGGTGCGGCGCTGGGTCATCCCCGGATGAAGGTGACTGGTGCGAGGAGCGTGAATCGCGAAGCAAGGCCAGATAGGCAACCAGGACACCGGCGCCGCCAGAGCGGCGAACCGGCGAACATAAGTACGCTCCACCGGCACGGTACCACTCCGCCGGGAAGGCCGTCGAGCGTATGCTGAGGCGCGATGTTCACCGCCCAAGGCCCCACGTTCCGTGAACTCGCCGTCCAGGCGCTGTCCTCCGTCGAGCACGGCTATGACCTGCTCGCGCCGAAGTTCGACCACACCCCCTTCCGGACGCCTCGGCCGGTGCTGACGTCCGTCGCGCGGGCACTGCACGACCTCGGGCCGTTCGGCAGCGGACTCGACCTGTGCTGCGGCACCGGCGCCGGTACGGAGGTACTGCGGCAGGTCTGCGGTGAGCGCGTCACCGGCGTCGACATCAGCGCCGGGATGCTGGCGGTGGCGCGGGCCACCGCCCGCGCGCATCCCGCCGATCCGGCCCGGCCCGCCCACGTGGACGGGGAAGCGGCGGCCGCGGCCGGGCCACGGGAGGAGTGGGTGCGGGCGGACGCCCGGGCCCTGCCCTTCGGCCCGGTCTTCGACCTCGCGGTGAGCTTCGGTGCGTTCGGGCACTTCCTGCCCCGGGAGCGGCCGGGGCTGTTCGCGCAGGTCCACTCCGTGCTGCGGCCCGGCGGCCGGTTCGTCTTCCCGATCGTGGCGCCGTCCCCGCCCGGTTCGGTCGCGTACTGGGCGCTGCTGGCGTTCGACGCCGCGATGCGGGTGCGCAATGCGCTCTGGCATCCGCCGTTCGTCATGTACTACCGGCCGTTCCGCCTCACCGAGGTGCGCGCGGAGCTGGTGCGGGCCGGTTTCCGGGTGGAGTTGTCCGCGCTTGCGGAGCTCGGCCGGCGCCCGGACGGCAGCCCGCGGTGCCGGCTGGTGGTGGCCACCCGGAGCGTCTGAGGCGACGGGCTGCCGGGCGGCTCCCGGCCGCGCCCGCCCCTGTCGGGCCCGTCCCGGCCGCGCCCGTCGCGTCCACGGGCCCGGCCAGGGCAGAAGGGCGACGGCTCAGTCGTCCGTTCGGCAGGTGGCCGACAGGCGCTGGAGGGTCTGCCGCATGCCGATGCGGTTCTGCGCGGCGCGCCGAGCGGCCGGGGTGCCCGTGAAGACCAGGCCCAGCAGCTCGGCGACCGACCGGCGCCAGCCGTGCCGCCGGCGGTCGATCCAGTACTCGGTGACCCGCGTGCCCCGCTGCGTGGGCGTCAGCCGGTAGCCCCACCGCGCCACGGGCAGGCCGAACGTGCCGACGTCGAAGGCGAACTCCCGGCCGGGGTCGTCGATGACGATCCGGCAGTCGGTGAACCAGACCCACGGTCCCCTGCGGTTGAAGCCCACGAAGCGGTCGCCGCGCCGCCACACCCAGAAGACCTCCGGGCTCCACTCCCGCATCCGCCGCACGTCCGCGAGCGCCGCATGGACGGCGTCCGGCGGGGCGGCGATCTCCAGGGACTCCTCTGCACTCCACTCCCGGGCGGCCGCGGTGGCGTTCATCGTCCGCCCCCCGCCGACGCCATGGCGGGCGCCCGGCCCGTGGTCACGACCGACGCGGCGTCACATACCTGCCGGGCGACCGCCGTTGCGTCCGCGAGGACACCGAGGTGCCCGCACCCGGGACGGATGACCAGCCTGCCCTGGTGGCAGGCGCGCAGGAAGCGGCGTTCGTCGCGTCGGAAGTGGTCGCGTTCGCCGTTCACTAGCCATACGGGCCCCGGGTAGGCGGAGAGCGATGCCAGCGGGTCCATGACCGAGACGGCGGCCACCACACTGGGCACCACGGCACAGTCGAGGCCGCCCGCGACCATGGCCCGTGCCAGCGGGCCGGGAAGCGCGCGCCGGAACGCGAACGCGCTGAGACGGTCGGCCCGTTGCGGGTATCGACCGGACAGCCGCGCCGCGCCCCGGTAGACGGCGCCCAGCGTTCCCCGCGGCACCGCCGTACAGCCCATCGCCACCAGACCGGCCACCCGCTCCGGGTGACGGCCGGCGGTGGCCAGGGCGACATAGCCGCCCAGGGACAGGCCGGTGACCAGCGCCCGGCCGCCGAGTGTGTCGATGGCCGCGACGACCGCCTCGACGGCGCCGGACAGCGTGAACGGCTCACCGCGCCGCGCCCCGTGGCCTGGTAGGTCGGGTGCCGCGACGGGATGGCGCGCGCCGATGGCTTGGATCACGGGCTGCCACATCGTGGCGCTGACCCGGGTGCCGTGCACGAACACGAGGGGCAGCCCGGCTTCGTTGGTTTCCATGTCCGGCACGCTACAACAAATGCAACGCAACGTTGCGTTGCTTTTCGCGATAGGCTCACCCCATGAGCGAGGAACCCCGAAAGAGCGGCGCAGCACGGAGCGGCGGCGGCCCGCGGAAGGCGCAGGAGATCTTCGACGCGACGCTGACCCTGCTCGCGGAGAAGGGCTACGAGGGCCTGACCGTGGAGGGTGTCGCCCAGCGGTCC
Organism: Streptomyces sp. NPDC020742; assembly: GCF_040641675.1. NCBI lineage: Bacteria > Bacillati > Actinomycetota > Actinomycetes > Kitasatosporales > Streptomycetaceae > Streptomyces > Streptomyces sp. NPDC020742. Next base: position 60,128 of record NZ_JBFAEA010000012.1, on the reverse strand, counting down.
GGCGTCAACAAGACCACGATCTACCGGTGGTGGCCGTCCAAAGGGGCACTCCTGGGCGCCGCGCTACTGGGGTCGCAGCGACTGACCCTCACCCCGACCGACACCGGGAGCCTCCGCGGCGACCTGGAGGCCCTACTGGCGGGAGTGGTCACCCTGCTCACCGCTCCGCCGGCCGCCGCGATCGCCGTGCCGGCACTGGGCGCCGTCACCCACAGCCCCGAACTCGCCGGGTACGTACGGGACTTCTTCGCCGACCGGATCGCCCGCGAGCGACCCCTCTTCGACCGCGCCGTCGCCCGGGGCGAGCTCTCCGCGGACGCCGACCCCATGCTGCTGATGGACCTGCTGGCGGGGGCCGCCTGGGTCCGGGTCGCCCTGCGCCAACTCCCCATCGAGGACGACTTCGTGGCGCGTGCGGTGCACACCGTCCTCAACGGGGCCTCAGGGGCGGGGTGATGCCGGACCACGGCCCCTACCGGCCGGGACGCTGCGGGTGCGGGGACCGTACCGGGCGCGGCAGCCATCTGACGCACCATCTACACACCCCCTACAGGGGAACGTTCCACAATCAACTACAACTTTACTAAAACTTGGTGTAGTTGAACAAGATTTCACTCCAATCTCAAACACAACAGCAGCAACGGCGGCCCCAGCAAGAAGCACCGGCCCCGCGCTGAGTGCTGAGCACCGGGCCCCGACGGACATCCGGTCCCTCCGGCACGGAAGGCCGCCAGCTGCTGGATGTGACGCACACACCGAGTGAAAGGGATGAGGCAACAGCACGATGGCACAGAGCACGTACCGCAGGACCCTCCGGCACGGAAGCCGACTGATGGCGCTGTCCGCCGCGGCATGCGGACTGGTCGCGGCGATGACCCTGCCGGCCGCAGCGGAAGAGGCACCCACGCGGCAGCAGCTGGTGGCCGACTGCGCTTCCGGTGAAGGGAAGTGCACCTTCAACGAGCCCAAGCTCGGGGAGGCGTACCTGGGCGACTTCCGCCGGGTGTCCAACTCGCTCTACAACTGCAGCACTTCGGATGCCACGCAGTCGATGAGCTGGTCGGACACCGTGGGTTCGACGGACTCCGCTGGGGTCTCGGTCACCGCCGGCGGCAAGATAGCCGACCTGATCGACCTGAGCGTGACCGCGACCTACAGCCACACCTGGTCGAGCTCGCACACCGAGGACAGCGCGCTGAACATGACGGTCAAGCCCGGCGAGGTGGGCTGGATCTCGCGTGCACAGGTGATGCAGACCGTCACCGGCACCTGGCAGACGCACTACGACAGCCCGAAGTGGGGGCACTACTACTGGTTCGTGCCGGACACGGTCACCGGTCCCGCGCCCAACGGCACGGACGGGCAGAGCAGCGCGGTGACGGTCAAGACCCGCAAGATGACGGCCAAGGAGAAGGCCTCCTGCTCCAGTGGGCTCAGGAAGGGCCACGCGTTCGTGGTGAAGCGCTGACGGTGGCCCGCCGCCGCGCCTGACGGTGGGCGGGCGCCGGCGCATCTGCCGCAGCGGTTGGCCTCATCGGTGGTGCACCGGTGAGGCCGACCGGTCCGCCGGTCCGCCGGTCGGCCCCCTACCGGGCATCCGGCTGGCGGCGCGCGAGCAGGATTCCGCCGAGGGTGCTCTCGGCTGAGGTGAGAGTCCGGTGCGCCTCGACGGTGAAGCCGGCATCGTTGAGCCAGGCAGTCAACCGGCCGGGCTGTCGACGATGGACGTGGACCTTCATCGGGTGGCCGCCGTAGCCCTGCGTCTTCAGCTGCGGTTCCGCACCGACGTGGAAGCCGAGCAGCAGCGGGCCGCCGGGCCGCAGCACTCGCCGGAAGTGCCCGAAGACCGCGCCGATCTCGTCGTCGGGGACGTGGATCAGCGAGTACCAGGCGACCAGGCCGGCCATCGAGCCGTCGGCGAGGTCGAAGTCCGTCATGGAGCCGACCTCGAAGCGTAGGCCGGGGTGGTCACGCCGGGCCACCTCGATCATCCCGGGCGACAGGTCGACCCCGAACGCGTCCACGCCCACGTGACGCAAGTGGGCCGTGATCCTCCCCGGGCCGCATCCCACGTCCGCGACCGGCCCCCCGCCGCCGGTGCGCACCAGGTCGGCGAAGTGCGCCAGGGCAGCGCGCTCCTCGGGTGTCTCCTCCAGGAGGTGACGGACCTGGTCCGCGTAGCTGGCGGCCACGGTGTCGTAGGACGTCCGGGTGTCTGCCAACCAGTCGTCCGTGTTCGGTTCGACGCTCACGGTCGCAGGCTATCCAACGCCCCGCAGGAGGCGGCCACTTCACGCTCCTTGTGCCTGGCGGCCGTCGGCGGACGCACGGCCACCTCACCCAAGCGGTGTCGACCGCGTCACGTGCCGGCCCTTCGCGGCATCCGCCCAACGACGAGGGTTCGATCCGCCGAACGACGAGGGTTCGATCCGCCGAACAGCGAGGGTTCGACAGCGCGGCTCATCGCACGACTCGGCTGGCACATCCCGAGCACCCCGACGTTCTCGACGGCTGTCGGGGGCCCGGGAGGGGCTCATGCACCAGGGTTGCCCTGCGGGACGTCGAGGATGATGTCGGCGGCGCGGGCGATGACCGGGGCGCGGGTGCTGCCGGGGTGGTCGGCGGCGAGGAAGTGACTGCCGATGGCCGTGCAGAAGGCGAGCAGGGCGCGGGCCTCGACCTCGTCGGGGTCGGCGCAGAAGGTGCCGATCGCGTCGCGGGCCAGCTGCATGCGCTTGTTGTCCACGCGGCGCAGGCGGTCGGCGACGGCGCGGTCACGGCGGGCCCATTCGCGGACGGCTAGGTCGATGGGGAGCAGGCGATCACTGGAGAAGGTGAGCTGCCCGGCCAGGCGGACCTTGTTCCGTGCGTCGCCACCCTCCCGCTCGACGCGGTCCACGACGTCGTCCACGCTCTCGCGCTCCCACGCGTCCAGCATCTCGGTCAGCAGAGCGTCACGGTCGGCGAAGTAACCGTAGAAGCCCCCCTTGGTCACCCCCAGCGCCTTGGCGAGCGCCTCGACCCGCACCGCGTCCACTCCGCCCGCAGCCAGCACCCGAAGCCCCTCCTCGACCCACTTCTCGCGCGGTGTACGCAATGCACCCATATGTGACTCACCTCACCCAGTCCGACCTGTTGTACGGTCCCGCACAACAGGTCTAGTCTCGCCTTGTACGGCATCGTATAACCCGAGAGGGGAGACGTCATGTCATTCGGCTTCGTTGCCTTCCACTACCCGGCCCCCGAGCACGTCGAGGAGTTCGTTGACCAGTGCCACCTGGTCGCCGAGGCGTCGCGGCGGCAGCCGGGCTTCCTGTCCGTCGGGGTCTGGGTCACGCCGGACGGCGACGCCGTCGTCACCACCGGCGCTTTCGAGTCCGAGGAGGCCTTCCGGGCGGCGTCCGAGGTCGGCCGCGAGATGGGCGCGACGCCGGACGGCCTGAGCGACCTGGAGGTCAGGCCCCGTGAGGTCCACTTCCTGGTGTCGCGCTAACGATCTCGGTGGGGTCAACTCTCCGTTGACGTAGGGACTTTGCGTGCAGGAGAAGTCCGGAACCGTCGGCGCATCGACCCTGGTCGACGGCCGTCCGGACCAGCTCCGGTGCTGGCCGGCCCAGATGACCGAGACCGCTCAGCCGTACGCCCCCCGGCCGAACGACTGCGGGGGGTACGACTGCAGAACCTGATGCTCCGTCATGTCAGGTGTCTCCCCCGCCCGTCGGACCGATCCTCCTGGGGGAATACGGTGCTCCGGTCGCCGCAGCGGGTATCACCGGGGGGATTCCGCTTTTTGCGCTCCCGGGAGCCGCTCATGAAGCACACGCATTCCCTGCCCGGCGACATCGGACTCACTCACATCAACGGCATCAGCGGCCGCTTGATCCGCTTCGGCCAGTGGATCAACGGCGACGGCTTCGCCGACTACCAACACGCCTTCCTCGTCCTCCCGGACGACCAGCTGCTGGAGGCGGAGCCCGGTGGGGCCCGCGTCCGTCCCCTCACCCAGTACGCCGACGCCGACGTGCGCTATGTCTGCCCGGAAGGGCTCACCGAGGAGCAGCGTGCCGACATCTGCGCGGCGGCCGACCGGTATGTGGGGGTGCCCTACAGCTTCCTCGACTACCTGGCGATCGCCACCCACCGCTTCCATGTCCCCGTTCCGGGGCTGCGGCGCTATGTCGCCAGCACCCGGCACATGATCTGCTCCCAACTCGTCGACCAGTGCTATGTGGACGCGGGGGTGCATCTGTTCGCCGATCACCGCTGGCCGGGCTATGTGACGCCGCTGGCGCTGTACCAGTTGCTGGGCCGCTGAGTTGCTGGCCCTCTGACGGGAAACGGCCCCGCGGTCCGGGGCCGTTCCTTGTGCCTGCAGATGCCCTGAGGGATCAGGTGCCGGGCGGATCAGGTGCCGGGCTTGCGGCCGTAGACGTAGACGTCGTCGCCGTTCTTGAGCAGGGACCAGTACTTCTTGGCGTCACCACTGCGCATGTTGACGCAGCCGTGCGAGCCCGGCGCGGACCAGACGCTGCCGCTGATGGAGTGGAACGCCTGGCCACCGTCGAAGAACTGGCTGTACGGCATGGCCACGTGGTACAGGGTCGACACATGGTGCAGATGGCGCCAGTAGATCTTCTTGGCGCCGGTGCGGGTCTCGTAGCCGTCGCGTCCGCTGCGGATCGGGACCGGGCCGTACACCAGCCGCGGGCCGTCCTGGATCCAGCTGAGCTGGCGGGTCAGGTCGACACAGGCGGTGCGGCCCCGGTCGGTGGGGCACCGGCCGGCCTTGTTCGGGTGGCTGCCGGCCGCGTTCTGCTGTGCGACGACGCGCATCACCCCCCAGGTGACGGGGCCCGCGTAGCCGATGTTCGGGCTGATGCCGTGGCTGGTCTGGAAGGCCCGGATCGCCCGGCAGTCGGACGCCGACTGCCGGCCGTCCACGGGTCGGCCGAGGAACTTCTCGGCCTGCTTCTGGTAGGGGCCGCGGGACGCGGTGCAGGAGGACGCGGTGGCGGCCTGGGCGGTGGAGCCGAGGGCCAGCGTCAGCGGCACGGTCAGCGCGGTGACCGCCAGCGCCGTGCCTGCCCGGCGCGCCGCGCCGGCCCGCCGCCGTATGCGCAGGTTCAGTCGTCGATTCATGACCGGTAGGACTGTTTGCCCGACCCGCCGGTTGCAGGCGTGACCGACCCGATATTTCGCGTGCGCGAGATCCGGCAACGTCCCGTGCTGCGGTGCGGCGGAGCCCTGGGCGGCGGGTGCGGTGGCCGCCGCGGGGCCGGTGCCGCCGGGGCGGCCTCCCACCATTCGCCGCGCCGGCTTGCGACCATGGGCGCGCCGCCGGGGACCCCCGCCCTTCCGTCGCCGCAAAGGAGCCCGTATGACCGCCAGCACGGACCTGCTCGTCGATGCCTTCGGCCGGATCCGGGAGGCGGTCGACGACGTCGTTGACGACCTTGGCCCCGACGAGCTCAGCAACCGCCCCGACGACGACGCCAACTCCATCGGCTGGCTGGTCTGGCACCTCACCAGGATCCAGGACGATCATGTCGCCGGGGTCGCCGGCACCGAGCAGGTCTGGACCGCGGACGAGTGGTACGAGCGCTTCGGGCTGCCGTTCACGGGCGATGACACCGGATACGGCCACTCCTGCAAGGAGGTCGCGGCGGTACGGGACATCAGCGCCCAGCTACTGGCGGACTACCACGAGGCCGTCCATGACGCCACGGTGCAGTACCTCGCCGGGGTCGGGGAGAAGGACCTCAGGCGCATCGTGGACCGCGGCTGGTCGCCGCCGGTCACCCTGGGCGTCCGGCTGGTCAGCGTGATCGCCGACGATCTTCAGCATGTCGGCCAGGCCGCCTACGTGCGCGGGCTGCTCGGCCGCTGAGCTCCGGACCGGCGTCGGGTCAGCCGCGGCGGGGTAGTCGGTGCAATTCCACCGAGGTCAGCCGGCCCGCCCGCGCCCGGGCCGTCAGGTAGGTGCAGTACGGCTGGCGCCGGCGGTCGGTGGGTGAGCCGGGGTTCAGCAGCCGCAGCCGGCCGTCGGCGGTGGTGGAGTCCCAGGGGATGTGGCTGTGCCCGAAGACCAGCACGTCCAGGTCGGGGAACCGCTCGGCGCACCGCCGCTCGCGCCCCTGGGCGGGCCCGGTCTCGTGCACCACACCGAGCCGCAGCCCGGCCAGCTCGGCGCGGGCCACCTCCGGCAGTCGGGCCCGCAGCTCCGGGCCGTCGTTGTTGCCGTACACCCCGATCAGCCGCCGGGCACGGGACTGCAGCAGGTCCAGGGTGGCGGTGTCGACCCAGTCGCCGGCGTGGATCACCACATCGGCGTGCGGCACCGCGTCGAGGAGCTGCGGGGGCAGCGCCTTGGCGCGCCGGGGCAGATGGGTGTCCGACATGATCAGGAGGCGCACGGGGCGACGGTATCCGCCCGGCGGGCCGGGCACCACGCATTGCGGTCGATCGGTGTACCAGGGCGGTACCGGACCGCTTCAGCGTTCCTGGGCGGTTGCCGGACCACGTCGACGTTCCCGGGCGGCCCCGGACTGTCTCAGCGCTCCTGGGCGGTCGGGCGCACCGTGATCTCGTTGACCGCCGCACGGGCCGGCTGGGTGATCATGAAGAGGATGGCCCGGGCGAGGTCCTCGGGCCGCAGCCAGACGTCCTGCGGAAGACCGTGCGCGGCTCCCACCTGCCCGGCGCCGAGCGTCATCTCCGTCGTCGTCATGCCCGGTTCGACCAGCCCGACCCGGACGCCGCGCGCGGTCACCTCCTGGCGCAGCGCCTCGCTGAACGAGCACACCGCGTGCTTGGTGGCGGAGTAGACGCTGTTGTCCTTGCGGGGCACCCGGCCGGCGACCGAGCTGACGTTCACCAGATCGGCGACGCCCCGGGGCCCCTCCGCGGCGCGCAGCAGGTGCGGCAGTGCGGCGTGCGACATCCGCAGCACCGCCGTGAGGTTGAGGTCGACCATCCGCTGCCAGTCCGCGGGGTCGCTGTCCTGTACGGAACTGCGCGCGCCGAAGCCCGCGTTGTTCACCAGGATGTCGAGCCGTCCGAGGCGGTCCACTGCGGTGGCGACCGTGCGGCCGGGCTGTTCGGCGTCGCTCAGGTCGGCGGCCACGGCGACGGCCGTACCGCTGCCCTGCTCCTCGATGGCCGCGGTGAGCCGCGCCAGCCGGTCGGCGCGGCGCGCCACCAGGGCGACCGAGCAGCCCTCCCCGGCCAGCGCCAGCGCGGTGGCCGCACCGATGCCGCTGGAGGCACCGGTCACCAGCGCCACACTGCCCGACAGCGGCCGCCGGGCGCCGCCCGGGTCCGCCGCCCCGCTCCGGCCCGCCCCGCTCCGGTCCGCCGCGTCCGGGGCGGTCCGTTCGCTCTGTCCGGTGGCCATCTGGTCGTTCCTCCCGATCGGTCGGTCACTCCGCGCACCGCGGGCAGCCCCCGGCGCGGTACGCGGCGCCGGGCCGGTGCCCGGATACAGCCCACACCCGTGCCGCGACGGCCGCCACCGGGCCGGCTCGCGGGGCGGGTGGCGGCCAGCGGGCGGGGCGGGTACCGGCGGGCGTCGTACCGGGGCGGGCGGTGTCCCTCCCGGGGCGCTGCAGAACACCGCGAGCCCCGCGAACACCGCGAACACCGCGGTCGCCGGCCGGTACGGGGCGGCGGCGACCGCGGCGTGCACCGTCACGGCGCGACGAGTTCTCGCGGCAAATGGTTCTGCTGGAGGAACGTCCGCAGGCTCCGGTCGCAGGTGCGGGCGAATCCCTGGGCCAGTTCCGAGGTTCCGCGCACCGGAAGGGGCAGGTGCCGTTCGAGGGCGAAGCCCATCATCCGGGCGATGGCCCGCCAGAGCCGGGCGTCGGTGCTGCGGCCGACCGCGGCGTGGTGCACGGCCAGCAGATGCGCGGCGAGTTCGTCGCCGGCCCCGGCCGCGAAGCGCCACCAGTACAAGGCGCTGTCCCACTTGTCGAGCGTGTAGAGGAGGCAGCCGAAGGTGCGTGCGCCGGCCGCGTCGTAGTCGGCGGCGAAGGCCCCGAGCGTGTCGATGTCCTGGGAGCGGAGCACGATGTGGCACAGCCGCCGAGCCTCGGCGAGCACCGTGGCGCAGGGGATCGCGGGGGTGAGGAGGGGGGTGGGGCGGCGCCTCCGGCGGCCGCGGGCGAGGGCGGGGCGTACGGGGGTCGGGCGGATGCCGGCGACCGCGCCCCGGGGGATCGGCTCGGGGTCCCGACCGGTGCCGTCGGCGATGCGGGCGGCCAGGCGCTCGGTGAAGGCCACCGGATCGTGGTCGGCGAACTCCGCCCTGAGCGCGTCGGCTTGGCGTCGTAGCAGGTCTTCGAGCATCACGCGTCCTCTCCGGCCCCGCAGGAACCGTTCGTCATGATCTCTTTGAGCCTTTGCAGCCCGATGCTGGTGCTGACCTTGGCGGCACCGGGGGTGGTGCCCAGCCGTTCGGCGATCTGGTCGTACGACAGGCCGGCCAGGTGGCGCAGCCGTACGGAGTTGGCCTGCAGGGGCGCGGTGGACTCCAGTTCGTCCAGGGCGAGGTCGAGCGGTTCGCAACTGCGCAGCTCCTGGAGGTAGGCGGTGTCGGGCGGGTCGGCGAAGGGCTGAACCCGGCTGTTGCGGATCTCGCGGCGGTAGAAGTCGGAGATCACGCCGTTGAGGATGGTGTACGTCATGGCCTTGGGGTTGACGTGCGCGAGGATGCGCTCCCACTTGGAGTACATCCGGCACCCAGCCTCCAAGGTGGCCTCCTCGGCGTCGCGGCGGTCGCGCAGGCGCGCGGCGGCGACGGCGAGCAGGGCCTTCTGTTCCCGCTGGAAGAACACCTCGAAGTCCAGCGGCAGATCGGTGGGGCTGGCCAGGGGGGAGTGCTCGTTCACCAGGCCCCCTCGCGGCCATGGCCCGTCGTCGGCGACACCGGCGAGGACGGGACGGCGGCGTCCGGGGACGTGCCGTGGCGCGGGCGGCCCTGGAGGACGGTGCCGTGCAGCAGCGGTACGGCGGTGGTACGGGCGGCGGTGGCGGCGTGGTGGTCTTCGGCGCAGGCCTGCGAGACGGTGCGCACCACGCGCCGGACAAGGGCGTCGAGTCCTGTGGCGGTCAACCGGTAGACGCCGACCAGTGCCAGCGCGTACCAGGGCCATGCATGCCCCAAGTTCTCCACGAGCCCTCCCTTCTTGAGAGTTGCTGCCCCCGCGTCCTTGCGGTGGGCGGAACGCGGACGGCGTTCCTGTCCCTCTCACCGACGAGAGGGGGCTTCAGGGTTAATCAGGCTCCGCACATAATCAGCAGAAAGTGATCGATCAATTGCACACTGTGCGTCCGACCTGCACTTTCCTCCTTCGGGAGTGATCAATACCACATTGACGTGAGGTTTCATCGCGGGTAACTACCGTTCGAAAAACCGGGGTTCGCCTTCGCAATGGAAGCGACGGGGTGTCAGCAGGCGCCGGTGCGCCGGTGCGGGACCGCCTCCGGCGCCGGCCCCGCACCGGACGGACCGGTGCACCGCCCGGAGGTCCGTGCGCGGTGCATGCGGACCTGCGCAGCGCATGCATCGAGCGCCCCGGATGCGCTCGGCGGACACCCCCGCCACGGCCGGGTGATCGCCCGGAAGCAGGGAGCCGTGCCCCGGTCCGGAGCGGGGTGCGCCCCCGCCCCTGGGGGGCCGGTGAACCTCACGGAGGCATGTCCGCGCGCCCCGGACAAGGGGGCAGGCCGGGCCGCAGCGGCGCTACCGCGCGCTCTGCCGGTGCCGACGCCACGCATGGTTGTCTCGTCCCCGTCGATTTCATGGCGTCACCCGGAATGCGCGGTACGGGCAATCCCCCGCACCCGAATTCCGGTGCGGCGTCAGTTTCCTGAATGGCCGCCAGGCAACTGTGCGGCGAGCGACGGGAGCACACGCATGGAATTTCCTCAGGCATCGGAAACGAGCGCCCGGGGCGCATTCCGGGGATACGGGTCCCGGGGCGTCACGGCGGCCGCCGTCCTGCTGGCGGCCGGCGCGCTGAACGTGGCGGCCGGGCAGCCCGCCGGGGCCGTGGCGAGCGGCACCTGGGACCGTCTCGCCGGCTGCGAGAGCGGGGGCAACTGGCGCATCGACAGCGGGAACGGGTTCTCCGGCGGGCTGCAGCTGGCCCACTCCACCTGGAGTTCCTTCGGCGGCCGGTCCTTCGGTGCCCGCGCCGCACACGCGACCCGGGCCCAGCAGATCCACGTCGCGGAACGGGTATTGGCGCGGCAGGGCTGGCACGCATGGCCGGCCTGCTCGGCCCGGCTCGGTCTGAACGGGACCCCGCAGGGAGCCACCCCGCGCAGCAGCACACCACAGCGCGCCCCGCAGCACACCTCTCGCACACCGGCCCGGCCGGGGCACCCGCACGTCCACGGGAAGCGCTTCAAGGCCCAGCGCCACCGGAGTTCCGGCGGCACGGTCGTCGTCAACGCCGGGGACACCGTGAGCGGAATCGCCGCCGCGCACGGATTCCGCTGGCAAGAATTCTATCGGGCCAACCGCACGGCGATCGGCGGGAATCCGGACCTCATCTTCCCGGGCACCCGGCTGGTCTTACCGGTCGATGACCGTGGATGAGCGGTGAATTGACACCGGCTGCGCACTCCGCCCATCGGCCGGACATTCCCTAGCCGGAAATCCGCAGCATCGGCCCACCGGCGGTGGCAGTGACTGCCGGGCCGTAGCGGTGGGCCCCCTGTCGTAGCGGTGGATCCCAGGCCGTCCGTGGCGCCGCGGACGGCCTGCCCACCTGGCCGGGTGTCCGCCGTCCCGGATGTCCGGCCCCGGCCTCGCGGCATCCGCGGGGACCGGCGGACCGATGGGGCGCCGCCCGTGCGGCACCGGCCCCTCGGGCGCGCATCAGCCACGTCGGGAACGCCGGATGGCGATGGCGTTGGACGGTCGGGCGTGCGGCCGTTCGCCTAGGCCATGGCGTACACGCGGGTCGCGAACTCCGCGATCTGCCCGTCGGTGAGGCTCTTCGCGAGGTTGGCCTCGGTGATCATCCCGATCAGGCGGTGGCCGCCCTTGACGTCGATCACCGGCAGCCGCTTGATGTGGTTGTTCTCCATGATCTCCAGGACCTTGGAGGCGTCCGCTTCGGCATCGATCCAGTGCAGCTCCCCGCCGAGCGAACCGGCCTGGACCGTCGCCGGATCGATCCCCTCGGCGCAGCAGGTGATGACGATGTCGCGGTCGGTGACCATACCCGCCAGCTTGTTGTTGTCGCCGCAGATGGGCAGGCATCCGACATCGAGATCACGCATCATCCTCGCCGCGTCATAGAGCGATTCATGGGCACCCACGCAGCGCACTCCGCCGGTCATGATGTCGCGGGCTAGCAGTTTGCCGGCCATGATTCCTCCCGTATCAGGAGCGTTGGTTGCCTCGCCTTCGATGACATCACGGATGGGTGCCCGACGCTTCCCGGGGCGGACGGGGGCGCACCCGCCTCTTCGGCCGCCACCACCCCCGGGGTCCCCTCCGGGGCGTAGGGTCGGCATTCGTGACGACGAACCCCTTCTTCGAACCCAGTGAGCTGCCGTACGGGCTCCCGCCCTTCGCGCGGATCCGGCACGAGCACTATCTGCCGGCCTTCGAGCGCGGGATGGCGGAACAGCTGGCCGAGGTGGCCGCGATCACCACGGGAGCGGAGCCCGCCACGTTCGCGAACACCGTGGAGGCGCTGGAGCGCAGCGGCACGCTGCTGGGCCGGGTGCACCGGGTGTTCTTCAACAAGGTGGCGTCGGACACGGACGACGCGCTCCAGGCGCTGGAGGCGAAGATCGCGCCCCGGCTGGCCGCCCACGGCGATGCGCTGCTGCTCGATCCGGCCCTGTTCGCACGGCTGGCCGCGCTGTACGAGGGGCGGGAGCACCTCGGCCTGGACGCCGAGCAGTTGAAGGTGCTGGAGCGGCAACACGACCTTCGGGTACGGGCCGGGGCACAGCTCGCCCCGGACCGGCAGCGGCGGCTGCGGGAGCTGAACACCGAGATCGCCGAGCGGTGCGCGGAGTTCCGGCGGAACCTGCGGGCGGCCACCGCCGAGGCCGCGCCGGTGGTGGAGCGCGCCGAGGAGCTGGCCGGCCTGTCGCCGGACCAGGTGGCCGCCGCTGCCGGCGCCGCACGGGCGCGGGGCCTGGACGGGAGGTTCGTGCTCAGCCTGAAGAACTTCACCCACCAGACCGAACTCGCCTCGCTCGACGACCCCGTGCTGCGCGAGCGGCTGCTCGCCGCCTCGCTCGGCCGTGCCGCACGGAGCAACGGCCCGGTCGCCGTGGCCCTGGCCCGGCTGCGGGCCGAGCGGGCGGCCCTGCTCGGCCACCCGAGCCATGCCTCCTGGGAGGTCGCCGACCGGACCGCCGGGACCACCGAGGCCGTCGAGGAGATGTTCGGCCGGGTGAACGGCCCCGCCGTCGCCAATGCCGCGCTCGAAGCCGCCGCGCTGGCCGAGGCGGCCGGCGTCGCGGAGATCGGCGCGGCCGACTGGCAGTACTACGCCGAGCGCGTCCGCAAGGAGCGGTTCGGCCTCGACGCCGCCGCGCTGCGGCCGTACCTGGAGCTGGAGTCCGTGCTGCACCGCGGGGTCTTCCACGCCGCCCGCCTGGTCTACGGGATCACCGTCACCGAGCGGCCCGACCTGGTGGCGTACCACCCGGACGCCCGGGTCTTCGAGGTCCACGACGCCGACGGCAGCCCGCTCGGCCTCTACATCGGCGACTTCCACGCCCGCCCTTCGAAGCGCGGCGGGGCCTGGGAGAACGAGCTGGTGCAGCAGTCGCACCTGCTCGGCCACCGGCCGGTGGTGGTCAACAACCTCAATGTCGCCAAGCCCGCGGAGGGCGAGCCGACCCTGCTGACCTGGAAGGAAGTCGGCACGCTCTTCCATGAGTTCGGCCATGCGCTGCACGCGCTGTTCTCCGACGTCCGCTATCCGCTACTGGCCGGCACTCAGGTGCCGCGCGACTTCGTGGAGTTCCCGTCCCAGGTCAACGAGGTGTGGGCGGAGTGGCCCGAGGTGCTGGCGCACTACGCACGGCACCATGTCACCGGCGAGCCGATGCCCGCGGACCTGCCCGCCCGGTTGCGGGAGGCAGAGCGTTTCGGCGCGGGCTTCCGGATGGTGGAGCACCAGGCCGCAGCGGTACTGGACTGGGCCTGGCACTCCCTCTCCGCGGACGGTGAGCTGCCGGACGAGGACGGCGCCGAGGCGTTCGAGGCCGCCGCGCTGGAGCGGTCCGGGCTGGCGCTGCCCACCATTCCGCCGCGCTACCGCACCGGCTACTTCGCGCACATCTTCAGCCACGGCTACGAGGCCGGGTACTACGGCTACCGCTGGGCTGAGGTGTTGGACGCCGACGCGGTGCGCTGGTTCCGGGAGAACGGCAAGACGGTCCGCGAGAGCGGTGAGGTCTTCCGCCGTGAGCTGCTCGCCCGGGGCGGCAGCGTGGACCCGCTGGAGGCGTTCCGTGCAGTGATCGGCCGCGATCCGGAGATCGGGCCGCTGCTCGCCCGCCATGGGCTGGCCGGCTGACCGGGAAGTCCGATCGACTGCTCACGCCCTGTCAGGAAGCGGTCGGGCGGGCAGGTTTCGCTCCCGGACACCGCCCCGCCCATCCAGCTCCACGCGGTATGGGCCGACCTCCGGGCCCGGGTCGCGCTCTCGGTCAGCCGGCCGTCGGTGAACAGCGCGCCGACGCCGTCGTCCAACGCCCAGCCGGCGGGCAACGCACCGTTGGCCACGGCCGCCCGGCAGGAGGGGCGGCGGCCCGGCTCGCTGTCGTAGTGCGGGCAGACCGAGCCGGGCAGCAGCCCCAGCCCGGCGAGGAACTGCTTGATGTAGCCGGGGGCGTCCCCGCTGGCGGTGGGCACGAAGCACACCCGGGGCGCGCAGGTACGGGCGTGCCCGAGCGCCCAGTCGTCGAGGCGGCCGTCGTCGTCGGTGGAGAAGCCGCCGCCGAGGTGGGCCAGCCGGCGTGCGGGAACAGCAGCCATGGGAGCCAGAGGAGCGCCTCCTCGGCGGACGGAGCACGGGAGCTGGTGGTTCCGCCATGCCGGAGGCCGCTCCCGGGCCGCAATCGCTTCTTGCCCGCCCCGGTGGCGGCGCCTCCGCAGGACCGGCCCGGCGCCCCGTCCCGGTCGCTCAGCCGGCCACGAACTCCTCCTGCCGGTCGCCCCGGAGGCGTCCGGGCGGGAGCTTGCGGCCGAAGGCGACCAGCAGCAGGTCCTGGCCGCTGCCGGTGAGCGGGGTGCCGGTGCCGAAGGACCAGTCGAGGTCGTCGGCGCAGAGCTGGACCCCCTTGAGGCGGGCGCCGAAGAAGGCCGCTGACCGGGGGGTGACGCTCTCCAGCAGGACCCGGGTCCGGTCCTCGGGCACCCGGCGGTCGAGGCCGAGCGCCACGGTGATGTCCAGGCCGTGGACCACGTCGTGGCCGAGGGCGGCGGTGATGCCACCCGGCGGCTTGAAGGGGTGGTGGGCGTTGTCCCGGAGGAACGCGGCGAGTTCGGCCGTCGAGGCGGTGGCGGCGTCCCTGTGGGCGAGCCGGTCGGTCATCCGGTGCAGACTGCCGCCGGCCCTGACCAGTTCGCCGGCCATCCGGGAAAGGGAGTAGCGGAAGCCCATCGACATATGGGCGGCGACCTCCCGTACCCGCCAGCCCCGGCACAGGGACGGGGCGTCCCACTGCTCGTCCGTGAGGCCATCCAACAGGTCCGCCAGCTCCCGACGTTCGGCCGCGATCGCCGCTGTGATCTCCATGGCTCCAGCCTCGTGGGCCCGCCGCCATAAGTCCAAGAGCTGGTCATTCTGCCTGCCATAAGCAGCAGTTCTGGAGCGTCCTAGACTGCCGCTCATGGAACTCCGGCAGTTGCAGTACTTCGTCGCGGTGGCCGAGGAGGCGAGCTTCACCCGGGCGGCATCCCGGCTGCATGTGGCGCAGCCGGGGGTGAGCGCACAGATCCGGCAGCTGGAGCGGGAGTTGGGGCAGCCGCTGCTGGACCGTTCCGGCCGTTCGGTGACGGTGACGGAGGTGGGTGCGGCGGTGCTCGGGTACGCCCGGGCCGCGCTCGCCTCCGTCGACGGGATCCGGCACGTCGTGGAGGAGTTCACCGGGCTGCTGCGCGGCCGGGTCGCGATCGGGCTGGTCTCGGGCGCGAGCGTCGGCGCGTTCGATGTGGCCGGCCTGTTGGCGGACTTCCACGACGCCCACCCCCGGGTGGAGATCTCGCTGACCGAGGACACCTCGGAACGGATGCTGGCCGCGCTGCAGAGCGGCGCCCTCGACCTGGCGTTGATCGGTCTCGCCGAGGAGGAGCCCCCGCCGGGGATCTCCCTCCGGCTGGTGGTCGATGTGCCGCTGGTCGCCGCGGTCGCGCCGGACGACCCGCTGCTCGCTCCCCCGGGCCGCACCAGCGTTGCGCTGTCTGCGCTCGCCGGCCGCCCGTTGATCAGCCTGCCGCGCGGTACCGGCCTGCGCGGGGTCCTCGAACGCGCCTGCACGGAAGCGGGCTTCCGGCCCGTGATCGCCTTCGAGGCGGCGGCCCCGCCGGTCCTCGCGCAGCTCGCCGCGCGGGGCCTGGGGGTGGCGGTGCTCCCGGCGACACCGGGCGAGGGCGCGGAGGAGTCCGGGCTGCGGACGCTGGAGCTGACCGGGCCGCGGCCGCGCGCCCGGATCGCCCTGGCCTGGCGTACGGAGGGGCCGGCCGGCCCGGCGGCCCGGGCGCTGCTGGACCGGCTGCGGTCCGCGCTGCCCTCACCCGGTGGCCGCGAACGCGGCGGTCACCGGGCGGCGGGCAGCGGCGGTCACCAGGCGGCGGGGGCGTAGTCCTTCAGGAAGCAGCCGAAGAGGTCCTCCCCGCTCTCGCCGCGGACGATCGGGTCGTAGACCCGGGCGGCGCCGTCGACCAGGTCGAGCGGGGCGTGGAAGCCCTCCTCGGCCAGCCGCATCTTCTCGGGGTGCGGGCGCTCGTCGGTGATCCAGCCGGTGTCCACGGCGGTCATCAGGATGCCGTCGGTGTCCAGCATCTCGCGGGCGCTGGTGCGGGTGAGCATGTTCAGCGCGGCCTTGGCCATGTTGGTGTGCGGGTGGCCCGGCCCCTTGTAGCCGCGGCTGAACTGGCCCTCCATCGCGGAGACGTTCACCACGTACTTGCGGCGCGCCGGCGATGCGGACATCGCCGGGCGCAGCCGGCTCACCAGGAGGAACGGCGCGGTCATATTGCACAGTTGGACCTCCAGCAGCTCGACCGGGTCGACCTCGTCGACCTTCTGGGTCCAGCTGTTGACGGGGTGGAGGTCGGGGACCAGTCCCCCGGCGTCGATCGCGGTGCCCGCCTCGATCCGGGCGGGCGAGGCGGAGCCGGTGGTCAGGGCGAGGGCGGTGAGGTCCTCGGCGGTCAGCCCGCCGGTACCGGCCTCGGCGGCGGTCAGCGCGGCGGGGGCGCCGCTACCGAAGTGGCCGAGGACGAGGGAGGCGGGCAGCTCACCGGCGGGCAGCGGCGCGGACTCGGCGGCCACCAGCTGCTCGTACGCCTCGGGTGAACGACGGACGGTCTGGGCGGCGTTGTTGATCAGGATGTCGAGCGGGCCCTCGGCGCTCACCGTGTCGGCGAGCGCGATGACCTGCGACGGGTCCCGGAGGTCGATCCCGACGATCTTCAGCCGGTGCAGCCACTCCGCGCTGTCCGGCATCGCGGTGAAGCGGCGGATCGCATCGTGCGGGAAGCGGGTGGTGATCGTGGTGTGGGCGCCGTCGCGCAGCAGCCGGAGCGCGATGTACATGCCGATCTTCGCCCGGCCGCCGGTGAGCAGCGCCCGCCGGCCGGTGAGGTCGGTGCGGGCGTCGCGG
Source organism: Streptomyces sp. NPDC020742 (assembly GCF_040641675.1). Lineage (NCBI taxonomy): Bacteria > Bacillati > Actinomycetota > Actinomycetes > Kitasatosporales > Streptomycetaceae > Streptomyces > Streptomyces sp. NPDC020742. The sequence goes on along the minus strand of NZ_JBFAEA010000012.1, from coordinate 43,256 downwards.
CGGGCCCGGTTCTCCGCCGCACAGGCCCGGCACAGCTGGTGGTAGAACGCGTCGACCTCGGTGTACCGGGCCTTGCAGACGTAGCAGCTGCGGGGGCGCTCCAGGATGCCGGCTATCTCGCCGGTGGTGGAGGTGGTGAGGGCCCGTCCCTGGGTCTCGTCGTCGATCCGGTCGGCCGCGCCGGTGGCGGTGGCCGCGGTGACGGCCCGGTCGTTGGCGGTCTTGGCCGCCCGGCGCTCCTTGCGGCGGCGCGCCTTGACCTCGCGGAAGATGCCGGCGGTGGCCCTGCGTATGGTGATCGCGTCGGGGTGGTCGAGCGGGATGTCGCCCAGCTCCTCCAGCACGCTCAGGCAGATCGCCATCCGCTCCGCATCGATACCGTCGCCGGCGGCCCGGCCTGTTTCGGTCACCGTCATTGCCGCTGCCGCTTCCCTGGGTGTGTGTACTGCTGGTGTTCTTGTGTCGGCGGAACTGTACGTAGCAAGGGGCGGGTCGGCCAAACCGGTGCGGGGCCCGGCGCCGTTCGGCACCGGGCCCCGCAGCGGGCGCTGACCCTCCGGTCAGTCCGTCGGGTCGTGCCGCAGCTCGAGGTCGAAGTCCGTCCGGCCTTCGGCGTCGAGGTGCAGCGGGGTGGCCGCCGGCGGGTAACCGCTGGCGATCAGCGTGTACGGACCGCTGTCGAGGTCGGTGAAGACGTACGCGCCGTCCTGGCCGCTGGTGGCGGTGCCCACCACGTTCCCGGCCGGGTCCAGCAGCGTCACCCGGGCGTCGTCGACGGCCCCGCCGCCGGCCGTGCGGATGGTGCCGCGGAGCTGGGCGCCGGGCGTCAGCCGGATCTCGTACCAGTTGGGCCGGCCGGCCGCGACCTCGACCTGGAGGGCGGAGGGGCGGTGCCGCTCAGCACTGACGGCCAGGGTGTAGCTGCCCGGCGTCAGTTCGGCGAACGCGAAGCCGCCGTCCTGGCCGGCCACGCCCGACGCCACGACCTCGCCGCGGACGTCGGTGGCCACGACCAGCGCGCCGGGGACGGGGGCGTCGCCCTTCTCCTTGCGGACCTCCCCGGCGAGCTCGGTCGCGCCGGCGAGGGTCAGGTCGTGGGTCAGGGGCTCCTGGCCCACCACGACGGTCAGTGCCTGCGGCTGCCGGGCGCCGGCGGAGCCGATCAGCACATAGGTGCCGGCGCCGGTCGTGTGCAGGGCGTAGCCGCCGTCGGCCGTGGTCGTGGCACGGCCGAGCTGCCGGCCGGCGACGGTGATCAGGGTGACCGCGGCGTCGGCGACCGGCCGACCTCCGCCGTCGCGGACCGTCCCTCGGATGACCGGTCCGGTCGCCGCGGCCGGCGCGGACGCCGGGGTCGCGCCGGTCGCCGGGACCACGGGGGCCGCCGGGTCGGGCACCGGGTCCGGCACCGGGTCCGGCGCGGCCTCGCCGGCCGGCGCGCCGGCCGCTCCGTCCACTGCCGCGGTGGCGGGCTCGCCGTCGGCGGCGGCCCGGCCTTCGGCCTCGGCCTCCGCCTGGGCGCGCGCCTGCAGCCCGGAGATCTGCCGCAGCGGCACTTCCTTGATGAACCAGATCAGCACGAAGGCCACCGCGACGACGGCCGCGCCCATCAGGAAGACGGTGTGCATGGACTCGGCGAAGCCGCGCTTGAACGGCTCGGCGAGCCGCGGGTCGAGGTGCTGGATGAACGACGAGTCGCTGAGCACGCCGGAGGAGCCGTCGTTGCCCGGGTGCTTGAGCATGTCCAGCACGGGCTTGTTCGCCGGGTCGCGCAGCACCGCGGGGTCGTGCAGGGCGGCCTGGAAGCGCTCGGTGGTGGCGGCGTGCCGGAACGCGGCGGAGATCTTGTCGCCGACGGTGCTGAAGAGCACCGACAGGAAGATCGCGGTGCCGGCGGTGGCACCCATCTGCCGGAAGAAGGTGGAGGAGGCGGTGGCCACGCCCATGTCCCGCGGCGGCACCGCGTTCTGCACGGCCAGCACCAGGGTCTGCATACAGCCGCCCAGGCCGAGGCCGAAGACGAGCATGTAGACCATGGTCTCCCACAGCGGGGTGTCCCACTGGACGCGGAAGTGGAAGAGCAGCATCGCCACGACCATCAGGGCGGTGCCGATGATCGGGAAGACCTTGTAGCGGCCGGTCTTGGCGGTGATCTGGCCCGACGCGATGGAGGCGATGAACATGCCCGCCATCAGCGGCAGCATCTCCAGGCCGGACTTGGTGGGGCTGGCGCCCTTCACGAGCTGGAGGTACTGCGGGATCATCAGCATCCCGCCGAACATCCCCATGCCGATCAGCACGGACAGCAGGCTGGTCTTGCTGAAGGTGCCGTTGCGGAACAGCCGCATCGGGATCAGCGCGTCGTCGCCGATCCACCGCTCGACGAAGATCCAGGCGATGATGCCGACGACGCCGATGACGTAACAGGCGATCGACCGGGACGAGTCCCAGCCCCACTCCCGGCCCTGCTCGGCGACGAGCAGCAGCGGGACCACGCCGACGGAGATGGTGAGCGCGCCCCACCAGTCGATGCGGTGCTCGCGCCGGGTGTGCGGGATGTTGAGGACCTTGGCGACGACGAACAGCGCGATGATGCCGATCGGCACGTTCACCAGGAAGACCCAGCGCCAGCCGGTGATGCCCAGCAGCTGGGCCTGGCCGGCCAGGGCGCCGCCGATCAGCGGTCCTGCGACGCTGGAGGTGGCGAAGGTGCCCAGCATGTAGCCCTGGTAGCGGGCGCGTTCGCGGGGCGGGACGATGTCACCGATGATCGCCAGCGCCAGGGACATCAGACCGCCGGCTCCCAGGCCCTGGACGGCCCGGAACGCGGCGAGTTCGGTCATCGAGGTGGAGAAGGTGCACAGCACCGAGCCCACGACGAAGATGCTGATCGCGGCCAGGTAGTACGGCTTGCGGCCGTGCAGGTCGGATAGCTTGCCGTACAGCGGCGTGGCGATCGTCGAGGTGATCAGGTAGGCGGTGGTCGCCCAGGCCTGCTGGCTGAGGCCGTGCAGGTCGTCGGCGATGGTGCGGATCGAGGTGCTGACGATGGTCTGGTCGAGGGCGGCGAGGAACATCCCCAGCATCAGTCCGCTGAGGATGGTGAGGATCTGACGGTGACTCAGGACTCCTGGTCCGGATATCGCCTTGGTCTCCGCCCCGGGCGGAGAGGTGGTGCTCATGTACGGGTCTCTCCTTGCTCCACGGCGGCACCCTGGTCTCCTCCGGGACCCAGCCGTGTGTGTTGTCGATCTGCCATGTCCTCGTTGAGCCGACCCAGCAGCCGGATCAGGTCGGCCCGGTCCTGCGCCGGCCACGGCCGCAGCAGTGCGGCCAGCTCGGCGTCCCGCTGCTGCCGGTAGGTCTCGAAGGCGGCACGCCCGGCGTCGGTCGCCGTCAGCAGCGAGCCGCGGCGGTCCTCCGGGTCGGGCCGCCGGGCGACCAGTCCGCGCTCGACCAGTGAGCGCACCTGACGGCTTACGGTCGACAGGTCCAGGAACGCGTCGGCCGCCAGATCGGTGGCCCGCTTGTCCCCGCCGATCACCAGCCGGGCCAGCAGCACCCGGTCGGCCGCTCCCCCGTCGGTCTTGGCGCGCTGTTTCCACGCCGCGATCAGCCGGGAGAAGCGGACGATCTCCGTCCCCAGCCCGGCGGCCGCCTCGTCCAACCCCGACGAGGCGGTGACCTGCGGGGCCGCCCTGTCACAGCCGGGGGCCGTGCCCTTGCTCATCCTCGTGTTCCTTCGCGGTGCGTCTCGGTCACCCGAATACATTGCTTGTACCTAGCAAGCTTAGCCGCAGCGGGTGACGGCCACGCACCGGGGCGGTGGGTGTGCGGGTGGACGGACGGCGCACGGCGGGGGTGCCGCACCACCGTGGGATCGCCGCCCGTGCGCCGCGGAGCGGGTGGCTCCGCGCTTCGGACCGCGGGGAAAGCGTCGGGCACATCGAGCGTGCCCGCGACCGCGCGCCAGAGGGCGGCCTGGGCGACCGGGCGACCGCGACACCGGGCGGGCGCTGACCTCGCACCCGGTGCCCCGGCTGCTCGCCGTCACCGGCAGCGTCCGGGCCGGGCGGGAGATCGCCGCCGCGGCCCGGGACCTCACACGGGTGCACCTGGAGCTCGGCGGCAACGCCCGGTCCTGGTCCATGACGATGTGGACGTCGAGGCCACGGCGGCGGAGCCGGCGGCCGCCGCGTACGACAACGCCGGGCAGGACCGCACCGCGCCCACCCGGCTGCTGGTGCACCACAGCCGGTACGAGGCGTTCGTCGCGGGGTTCTCCGACCGCGCGGGCCGGCTGCGCACCGGGCCCCGGGCGAGCCGGCGGCCGACTACGGACCGCTCAACAGCGCAGCCCAACTCCGTTCCGTGCAGGCACTGTTGAGCAGACGCCCGAGGTACGCCGAGGTGGTCACGGGCGGGACGGTGGTGCCGGACCGGCCGGGCTTCTTCCACTCCCCCACCGTGGTCGCCGGTGTGCGCCAGGAACGACGAGAGCGTGCAGGAGGAGGCCTTCGGGCCGGTCGTCACCGTGCAGCCGTACGCCGACGAGGACGAGGCGCTGCGGCTGGCCAACGGGGGGCGTACGGGCTGGCGGCGCACGTCTGGACCGGCGACCACGCACGGCCGTGCGGGCCGTGCGAGCCCTGCACACCGGCATCATCTGGGGTGAACACCCACGGCACCACCGTGTCGGAGAGGCCGCACGGCGGGGTGAAGCACTCCGGCCACGACAGCGATCTGTCCCTGGCCGGCCTGTTGGACCACACCCAGGTCAAGCACGCCATGCTGTGAACGCCCCTCAGGGGCCCGGCGCGTCGGGCTCCGCGCCGGCGTCGGGGGCGACCGCGGGCGGCTGTTCCGCGACGCCGGCCAGGTCCCTGGCCAGGTTGACCCGGGAGAGCAGCACGGCGCCCCACAACACCAGGCCGATGCCCAGCACCTCGGGGATCAGCCACCAGCCGACGCGGATCCGCTCGTCGAAGAGGGTCACGCCCAGCGACAGGCTCACCAGGGCGTCGCCGAGGGTGAGGACCGGCTGCGAGGCGGTCAGCGGACCGGACTGCATGGCGTTCTCGAAGAGGAAGAGGGCCAGCACCCCGACGACCGCGAAGCCGTAGGTCTGCCAGGACGCGAAGAACCGCGCCGGGCCGCCGGCCTCCCAGGCGTGGGTGGCGTCCTTCATCAGCGCGGCGGTGAGCGCGTAGGCGACGGCCGCGGACGCGGCGAAGCAGGCCGCCCGTACGCTGCCCGCGCCCCGCCGCAGCGCCGCCCCGACCACCACCACGATCACTCCGGCGCAGACCACGAGGGCGAGCACCCAGAGGCTGAACGGGGCGTGGGTGGTCCCCAGGGTGGGCGCCGCGGCGGCCAGCGCGGTGCCCAGACCGACGACGAGCAGCGCCACGCCCGCCCACCCGCCGGGCGGGATCCGCCCGCCGAGCAGCACCCGGCCGATGAGCAGCGCCAGCGGCAGTTCGAGGACGAAGATGGGCTGCACCACCGACAGCGCGCCCTGGGAGAGGGCCACCGCCTGGAAGCAGGCGGCGGCGATCACCGCGAGCATCCCGCCGAGCCAGACCGCCCGGTGCAGCAGGTCGACCAACAGGCCCAGCCGGAGACCGGCGGAGAGCGGGACGGTGCGTGCCGCGCGCCGCTGCAACACCGTGGCGAGTCCGTTGCTGCCCGCCGCGAGCAGCGCGAACAGCACGGCCGGACCTGTGCCCAACGCGCCCACCTCCCGCTGTGGTGCCTGCCTTCGACGCTAGCCGCACCGCACCGGGGACCGGCCGCCGACACGGGGCGCCGCGGGGTCGCATTCGCTGCTCCGGACGGCGGCATCCAGCGCTCCCCCGGGCTGGGCCGGCGGGGGCAGATCTCTCCTCGGCGGGGGCGTATCCGCAGGTCACGTCCGCTACGGAGCAGTGCGCGGTCGCCGACGACCCGGATGCGGACGTCCGGGCCCACGCCCGGCTCGCCGCCCAGGGGTGACACACATTCGGGCCGCCCGGGTGGCCCGGATCCCGGTCCCGCGGAAGGCTGGGGCGCGAGGGTGCACCCGTCCCGCAGGAGGAGTTCCCGATGGCCCCCAGTCATGACTACGGCGACCTGAGCGCCCTGTTCGTCAACTGCACGCTCAAGCGCTCCCCGGAGACCAGCAACACCGAGGGCCTGCTCGAACGGAGCCGCGGGGTGATGGCGGAGGCCGGGGTGCGCACCGAGGTGCTCCGCGCGGTCGACCACGACATCGCGACCGGGGTGTGGCCGGACATGACCGAGCACGGCTGGGCGTCCGACGCCTGGCCCGAGCTGTACGCAAAGGTGCTGGCCGCCGACATCCTGGTGCTCTGCGGCCCGATCTGGCTGGGTGACAACAGCTCCGTGATGAAGCGGGTCATCGAGCGGCTCTACGCCTGTTCCAGCGTGCTCAACGACCGTGGCCAGTACGCCTACTACGGCCGGGTCGGCGGCTGTCTGATCACCGGCAACGAGGACGGCATCAAGCACTGCGCCATGAACGTCCTCTACAGCCTGCAGCACCTGGGCTACAGCATCCCGCCGCAGGCCGACGCCGGCTGGATCGGCGAGGCCGGGCCCGGGCCCTCGTACCTGGACCCGGGGTCCGGCGGGCCCGAGAACGACTTCACCAACCGCAACACGACGTTCATGTCGTGGAACCTGATGCACCTCGCGGCGCTGCTCAAGCGGGCGGGCGGCATCCCGGCGCACGGCAACCGGCGCAGCGAGTGGGACGCCGGCTGCCGGCCGGACTTCGCCAACCCCGAGCACCGCTGAGCGCCAGGACCGGGCCGCGCGGCATGAGCGCCGTTCCTGCCACGCCCTACACGCCAGATGGCCGCGGTACGTGGAGTTCGCGCCGGGCGTGCTGGTGGCCGGCGGGCTGGTCTGGAACGCGCTGTCCCCGCAGGACTACTGGGGCGATCCGATGCTGACCGCGGCCAGCGTGACGGCCGGTGCGCTGCTGTCGCTGCGGCACACCGTAGCGGTCGGCGTCGTCATCGTCGTGGGCGTCTTCGCGCTGACCGTGAAGGACGGCACCGCCGACACCGTGGTGGGTCATCTGGAGCTGTTCAACACCGTCTTCGCGGCGCTGATGGGCGTCGGGGTCAACCGGGTGATCGCCCGCCACGGCCGGCACCTGGGCGTGGTGCGCATGGTGGCGGAGGCCGCCCAGCGCGCGGTGCTGCCCGAGCCACCGCGGCGCATCGGTCCGCTGGCGGTCGCGGCCTGCTACCAGGCCGCGCAGAGCGAGGCCCGGATCGGCGGCGACGCCTACGCCGTCCAGCGCACCCCCTTCGGTGTCCGGCTGCTGATCGCCGACGTTCGGGGCAAGGGGATGGGCGCGGTGAGCGCGGTCTCGGTGTTGCTGGGCGCGTTCCGCGAGGCGGCCGAGGTGGAGGCGGAGCTGCCGGCGCTGGCCGACCGGATGGAGCGCGCGCTGCTGCGGGAGAGCGAGCAGACCTCCGAGGAGAACCGGCTCGAAGGCTTCATCACGGCGCTGCTGTGCGAGGTCCGTCCGGGCGCCGACGGGGTGCGGCTGCTGGACTGCGGCCACCCCGCGCCGTACCTCTGCCGGGGCTCCGAGGTGCGTGCGCTGGACGCCGGAGAGCCGGGGCTGCCGCTGGGCATGGGCGCACTGGGCGCGGGCCGTCCGGTCGCCACGGCGGCGCCGTTCCCGGTGGGCAGCACCCTGCTGCTGGTGACGGACGGCGTGACCGAGGCCCGGGACCGCGCCGGGCGGTTCTACGACCCCGCGGCACAGCTGACGGGCCGCGGCCCGTTCGGCGCGCCGCAGGAGGTGATCGACCTGCTGGTGCGGGACATCGGGCGCTGGACCGACGGTCCGCGCGACGACGACATGGCGGTTCTCGCACTCACCAGGCGGCCCCTCCCTGCGGGGTGAAGTCGGCGAAACTCCCCGTGGCATACCGGAGATACGGGGTGGTAGATGAGATGATCGGCCGGACCATCAGCATCCGCCCCGAGCGGTCCTCCGCTCCCGCGCAGATCGGAGTTGATGTGTCCGAGAACAGATCAGCCCTGCTGAGTCAGCGCGCCGCCGTCATCCTCCTGCTCGGCGCTCTCACCGCCCTCGGCGCCGGCGTGCTCACCTGTGTCAACGGCGGGACACTGGCGTCCGCGGCCCTGGTCGGCGGCGCCGCGTTCGGCGCCGCCGTCACCTTCTTCCATACCGTCATCGACTGAACACCGCGGTCATCGGCCGGGGCCGCGGCGGGCGCCGCGGCGTACCGAAACGGTCCGGCCACGAGGCGGTCCACTCCGGCGGACTCCGCAGCGTGGCCGTGCCCCGCCCAGGACCGCGGATCGACGAGGTGACCGCCGTCCCCGGCGCGTACGTCCGCCCCGCGGCGGCGGGGCCATCGGGCCCTGCGGGAGGCGCTCACCCGGCGTGCTGACCAGCTGCCCCGCACGCCACCGGGCGCGCCAAGGGGGCCGGTGCCCGCCACGGCCGTCGTGCGGCCACGGCGGGCGTCTCCCCGTCAGGCACAGAAGCCACCAGAATTCCCGGTGTCGCACACGCTGCGCTGCCGCACCGCTAGTGCCAGACTTGAGTCACCGTGCCCGGCCGCCGGCCGGGGCCCGTGTCGCCGAGGGGAACACTATGACCTGGGCATCTTGGACCACTGTCGGGATCCACGCGCTACCCGGCGCGGTGCGCACCGAGGAGATCGGCGTGATCAACGGCGACCTGACCATCCACACGACCTGGTCGGAAGACCTCGCCCACGTGGCGGTGCAGTACACCGGGTCCTCGGACTGGTACACCATGGCCGGCAGCCCGGTCCCCTGCCCCTCCGAAGAGGCCAGCCGCTCCTTCCACCAGGCCGTTGTCGAGGCCGTACGGGGCGGTGAGCGGGCCGAGGCGTCCCTGGAGGAGCTCTTCCGGCAGGGCGCGCCCGCGGCGGCCGAGCAGCGGAGCCGGCGGCGCGGCCAGGCCTAGGAGTCCTTCGGAGCACGCTTCCCTGGGATCAAACCGAGCTCCCTGATCCGGCCTGATCCGAGCGACGCGTCCCGGGGCGCCCGGCCTCATCCGCCGGCAGGCGGGACGCCGCGGGCCCGCCCCGGCGCCGTACCGCCCCGGTGCTCCGGCCGGCGCCCGCCACCTCCCCGACCTCCCTGCGCCGCGCCCCGGGCACGGCCGGCTTCCGGCGCCCGGGGCGCTCCTCGTACGCGAGGCACCGGCCCGGGTAGCCGGCCTGACCTGCGGCCCGAGGCGCACTCCCCCGGGCCGTACCCGTTCCACGGCCGTCGCCGCACCCCGTACCGTCACCGCCCGGGGCGGTCCGCTGCCGGCTGCCCCGGGCCGCGCGTGCCCGTTTCCGTCCGGGCGCGCCGCGGCAGCGGGCTGACGACACCGGCCGTTCCCCCGCGCAACATCTCGTTGCCTCTCGCGAGCAACCATTTCGCGCCACCTCATGTCTCCTGAGGCAGAGCACAGTTGGTCACTTCACCACTACCGATAGGTGATCAATTGTCAAATTTGGACCACAAATTGTGAATCCCGATCATTTCGCTTTACATGCTCATGCCAGGCCCGCCAGGGTTTGCGCGGGGCCACCCGGCCCCCGTGGTGCCTAACGGCACCGCGTGTACGGGCGGTTGGGCAGCCGGCCGCCCCCGCAGCGCTAAGGACCCTCTTACGTGCGTAGACCCCACATACGCAGCCATCGCCTGGCGATGGCCGTCGCGGTGACCACCGCCGCAACCCTCACGGCCGGAGTGGCCTCCGTCGCCTCCGCCGCCCCGGCCGCTCCGGCCGCCGCCCCCGCCGCAACTCCCTCCGCCGCCAAGGTCGTCGACACCGCCCGCGCCGCCGCGCTGGCGCACTCCTCGGCCACCGGCGTCGGCAAGAAGGACACCCTCAAGGCCGTCGACACCATGGTCGACCCGGACGGCCGGCAGCACGTCCGCTTCGTCCGTACGCACCGCGGTCTGCCGGTGCTCGGCGGCGACCTCGTCGTCCACCTCACCGCCGACTCGGCGTACGAGGGCGTGACCCGCGCCTACCGCCACCAGGTCCAGCTGGCCTCTGCCGACCCCAAGTTGTCGGCCGGGCAGGCCCGTTCCCGAGCCGCCGCCGCGGCGAAGGGCCAGGCCGGCGAGCCCGAGCTGGTCGTGGACGCGCGCGACGACCGGACCGCCCTGGCCTACCAGGTGCGGGTCGCCGACACCCGCTTCGACGAGGCCGGCGGCACCCGTACCGTCGTCCTCGACGCGAGCTCGGGCAAGGTGCTCAGCAACGCGCCGGCCAACGACTCCTTCCTGTCACCGGCCCTGCTGGACAAGCTGCGCAAGCGGGGTGAACACCTCAACCCGGTCGCCGGGCAGGCCACCCCCGCCGCGCCCGTCACCGCCGAGGCCGCGCCGACCGCCGGCTTCCCGACCGCGGCCAACGGCACCGGCGCGTCCTTCTTCGTCGGCACGGTGCCGCTGTCCACCACCCGGACCGGCACCAAGTCCTTCGTCCTGAAGGACCCCACCCGCGGCAACACCGAGACCCGGGACGCCGGCGGCAAGGAGCTGGAGAAGTTCTCCGACGGCAAGGCGTTCACCAGCGCCACCAACCGCTGGGGCAACGGCACCACCCGTGACCGGGCCACCGCCGCCGTGGACGCCCAGTACGGCATCACCAGCACGCTGGACTTCTACAAGAAGACCTTCGGCCGCAAGGGCATCAAGAACGACGGCCGCGGGGCACACGCCCTGGTGCACTTCGGCAAGAAGGTCGGCAACGCCTTCTGGTCCTCGGAGTGCGGCTGCATGCTCTACGGCGACGGTGACGGCGAGACCTTCGCCAAGCCGCTGGTCGTCCTGGACGTCACCGGCCACGAGCTGAGCCACGGTGTGGTGGATGCGACCGCCAACCTCCAGCCCACCCGCGTCGACGCGGAGGGCAACCAGTTCGGCGAGCCCGGCTCCCTGAACGAGTCGCTGGCGGACATCTTCGGCAGCGCGGTGGAGTTCTCCACCAACAACCCGAAGAACCCGCCGAACTACCTGATGGGCGAGAAGCTGGGCCTGGCGCAGAAGTTCCTGCGCCGCCTGGACAAGCCGTCCCTCGACAAGCTGGAGGGCACCGTCGACTACTGGTCGAAGGAGTCCTTCGACACCGAGGTGCACGCCGGCTCCGGCGTCTCCTCGCACGCCTTCTACCTGCTCGCCGAGGGCAGCGGCAAGAAGACGATCGGTGGCGTCGCCTACGACTCGCCGACCTACGACGGCTCCTCCGTCACCGGCATCGGCCGGAAGAAGGCGACGGCGATCTTCTACCGGGCGCTCACCCGGTACATGGTCTCCACGACCGACTTCCACGACGCCCGTACCGCGACGCTGCACGCGGCGAAGGACCTGTACGGCGCCGGGAGCACCGAGTACAAGACGGTGAACAAGGCCTGGGCCGCGGTGAATGTGACGGCGGCCAACGCCCCGTCGGCCGGGCACTGACACCGGTCCCGTTCCGCGCGGTGCCCCTGCCCTCCGGGCGGGGGCACCGTGCCGTCCGGGTGCAGATCCGCGGCGACCCTCGACCACGCGGCCGGGCGCACCTACGTTGGAGCGCATGATCACCGATCGCCAGGCCGGACGTCCGGATCCGCGCGAAGGCACCTGGCGCCCCGGCTACCCCGTCGCGGCGGGCGTGTTCGCCATCGGTATGGCCGGGACGACGCTGCCCACACCGCTCTACGGGCTCTACCGCGCCCAGCTCGGATTCTCCGAACTGATGGTGACGGTGGTCTTCGCGGTGTACGCCCTCGGCGTGATCACCGTGCTGCTGCTGGCCGGCAATGTCTCCGATGCGGTGGGCCGGCGGCCGGTGCTGTTCTGGGCGCTGGCGCTCTCCGCGGCGAGCGCGCTGTGCTTCCTCTTCGAGGGCGGCCTGCCGATGCTGCTGCTGGGACGGGTGCTGTCCGGGTTCGCCGCCGGACTGTTCAGCGGCGCCGCCACCGCGGCCGTCCTGGAACTCGCCAAGCCGGGACAGGAGGCGCGCGCCGGGTTCGCCGCGACCGCCGCGAACATGGGCGGCCTCGGCTGCGGCCCGTTGCTGTCCGGGCTGCTGGCCCAGTACGCGCCCTGGCCACTGGCCCTGCCGTTCGTGGTGCACCTCGGCCTCCTGGCGCTTGCCGCCGTGGCGACCTGGCTCCTCCCGGAGACCGTCGCGCCCGCGCACCGTACGCGCGGCCTGCGCCCCCAGCGGCTCCATGTCCCGCCCGAGGTACGGGGCGTCTTCACCCCCTCGGCGATCGCCGCCTTCGCCGGATTCGCACTGCTGGGCCTGTTCACCGCGGTCGCGCCGAGCTTCGTCGGGCAGACACTGGGCGTGCACAACCTGGCCGTCGCCGGCGCGATCGTGTTCACCGTGTTCCTCGGCTCGACCGTCGGGCAGGCGCTGTCCGGGCGGATCGGCGTGCGGTGGGCGCTGCCCGCCGGGTGTCTGGTGCTGGTGATCGGGCTCGCCCTGGTGGCCGCCTCGCTCGCCGTGACCGCCCTGCCCGTCCTGGTCGCCGGCGCGGTCTGCGGCGGCATCGGCCAGGGCCTGGCCTTCCGCGCCGGGCTGACCGCGGTCGGCCACGCCGCGCCGCCGGCGCACCGCGGCGGCACCATCTCCGCGTTCTTCCTCGTCGCCTACTTCGGCATCTCCCTGCCGGTCGTCGGCGTCGGGGCGCTCACCGAGGTGCTGGGCCTGCGCGGGGCCGGCCTCACCTTCTCCGCCTGCGTCATCGCCGTGGCCATCGCGGTCGGGCTGTACGTCCTGCGCCGCCCGCCGCAGGGCGTGGACTGAGCCGAGTTCGGCCGGCACCGCCCGACAAGTCGTCCGTCCGGCAGGCCAGTTGCTTCCAGCACCGCCCCGGCCCGCACCCCGCCGAGCGGCCCGGCCGTCCGGCAGCACCGGCGGCCCTGACGGCATTGTCCTATCCTGAGGGGGCCTGCTTCCTGATCCAGGACGTCGTGTGAGCTGACCGCTATGAGCGCTCCTCAACCAAGGGCCGCCACCCCTCCTTTCGCCGAGTCGCCCCCCGTCGAGCACGTCTTCATCGTGTACGGAATCCGGGTACAGCGATTGCGGAACGTGATCCGGCTGGCCATCGCACTGCTCCTGGCAATGATCACCCTGGTCGACGTGCCCGAGGCGAGCAGGGCGCGGCTGATGACGATCGTGCTGGTCTATGCCGTACTCTCCGCGGGCGCCCTCACCTGGTGGACGGTACGGCCGCCGATAAGGATGCTGGGCGCGGTGTCGGTGATCCAGGGCCTGGTGGACATCCTCGCGGTCTTCGCCATGCTCGAAATGTCGGACGGGGCCTATCTGCTGCTCCTGGTCCTGTTCTTCATGCCGCTCTTCTGCGCCTTCAACATCAGGAAGGCGACCACCGCGATCACCGTCGCGGTCAACTTCGCGGCCTTCGCCATCGCCGCGGAGAGCGACCCGGTCCTGACCTCCCAGGTGAGCCCCGGCCGGTTCGTCGTCCTGCTGTGTGCGCACTTCCTCGTCTGTGCGGCCGTCTTCGCCCTCACCTATGTGCAGAACGACCGTGCGGCGCGCATCGGCAGGCTGATCAACGACCGGTCCGCGCTGCTCGCGGAGACCATGAGCGCGGAGGAGCGGCAGCGCCGGCACCTGGCCGAGGCGCTCCACGACGGCCCCTTGCAATCGGTCTACGCGGCCCGGCAGGACCTCGAGGAGTACGCGGACTCGGGCGCACGGGACGCGTTCCGGCACGCGGAGGACACGCTCACCCACGTCGTGCGCGAATTGCGGCACACCACCTACGAACTGCACCCCGCCGTCCTGGAGGCAGCGGGGCTGGCCGCCGCCATCGAGTCGCTCGCGAGGGCCGCCGAGGCGCGGGCCCGGCTCACCGCGGAGTGCCGTCTGCACCCGATGACCACCCCGTACGACACGCTGCTGTTCAGCGTCGCCCGCGAACTCATCACCAACGTGGTCAAGCATGCGCGGGCCAGCCGGCTGTGCGTGGAACTGGCGGCGTCCGACGGCGGGGTGTCCCTGACCGTCACGGACGACGGCAAGGGGTTCGATCCCGCCCGTATCCCCGACCGCCTCGCCGAGGGCCACATCGGCCTGGCGTCACAGCGCGTACGGGTGGAGGCGGCGCACGGTTCCTTCACCCTGCTGCCGGTACCACGAGGCACGTCCATCAGGGTGTTCGTCCCCCTGGCCCCCGCCGCGGCGGCGTCCGGCACCCGGTGACGAGCCGGGCCGGGTCGAGCCGGGTCGTCCCCGCCCACCACGTCACCGCCCACGACGGTCAGCCCCGGCACGGCACCATGCCGTACGTCTGCACCCGTGACGTACGCGTTCCTGAGCACGGGGACGTACGCGTTCCTGGGCACGGGCGTCATTCGAGCAGGCCGCGCCGCATCGCCTCCGCCACCGCGGCTGCGCGGTCGGAGACCTGGAGCTTTTCGTACAGCCGCTGGGCGTGCGTCTTGACGGTGCTGGCACCCAGCGTGAGCTCCGCGGCCGTCTCCGGGATGCTCAGGCCGCGCGCGAAGGCCTGGAGCACCTGGCGCTCCCGCTCGGAGAGCACCGGCTGGTCACGGTCGGCACGGAGGCGGATCTCGCCCGCGAGGCCGGCCGCGAGTTCCTCCGGAATGACCGTCATGCCCTTGGCCGCCTTCAGGACGGCGGTGACGATCTCGGCGCGGCGCGCGTCCTTGGGCAGATAGCCGGCCGCCCCCTCCTGGACGGCCCGGAAGACCACGGCGCTGTCGTCGATGGCCGACAGGACCATCACCCGGGTGGGCAGCCCGTCGCGCACCACGGCGTGCAGCAGCGCCAGTCCGTCGAGCTGCGGCATCCGGTAGTCGACCACCGCCACCTGCGGCTTCTCGGTACGGATCAGCTCCAGTGCCTCGCGCCCGTCGGCGGCCTCGCCGACCACCTCGATCTGCCCGCTCAGGGTCAGACCGCGGGCGATGCCCTCCCGGTACACCGGGTGGTCGTCGGCCACGACGACGCGGATCCGCGCCCCCATGCCGGACATCGTCATCCCGCCTTCCCGCTCGGCGCACCGGCGGTCGGGGAGCAATCGTTCACCTCTCCAGCATCCTGCAACCGGTCCCGGCCTGCGCGTCGGCGGGCGCCCCGGCCTGGTGGGCGGGGACCGGGCAAGGCACGCTCCGTGTCCGGTGGGCGGCGTTCGGGAACCGGACCGCTTTTCCCCCGGTGCGTCCCCCCATCGGGGGATCGTGACCCGGCCCGGGCCGGCGCACGATGGGGACGTCTCTGCCGCTGGCGGCCGCTTTCTTGGGGACGAACGGCGCTACGGGGGACAGTGGCAGAGCGGGCGCCCTCACCTCGCCTCCGTGGGAGGGCGCCCTTCCTCGTCCCGCCCGGTGCACACGGGGCGCGCGCCGGCAGGAGGCTGTGGCAGCGACGGCGTCCGTGGGTGCGGTGAGCGGCCCGGGGAGCGCCTGGGGCAGACTCGGAGCCATGAACCTCACGGTATGGATGGACAGTTGGCAGATGGAGTGCTGCGGCGATCCGTTCCGGGTCGGGTCCCGGGTGTCGTGGACGCTGGTCGAGGCGAACGGGGAGTGGCTGGCGGCGGTGCTCGGTTCCGCGGCCGCCGCCGGAGTGGATGCCGCGGAGGAGCACCACGGCGGCGCCCCGGAGAAGACGTCGCCCACGTCCGGCACGGTGACGGCCCTCAGCGCGGTGCACTGCCGGTACGCACCACTGCCCGGGGCGAAGAGCGGGCCCCGCCATCCGGTACCGGGCAGCAGCACCTTCACCCCGCTGTCCGCGGCCGCCCGGTGGACGGCCGACCACGGCGACCTGGAGTTCGTGGGCCATCTCGTGGGACTGGACGTCCCCGCGCGGTGACGTGCCGTCATGGGGATAGGGGACCCCGAGCGGTGGCGTGGGAGGCGTGGCGCGCAGGCCCTGACACGGGCACACCAGGAAGGGGCGTTCAGTCGGTCCCGTCGCTCCCCGCGGCCCGGACCGTTGTCGCACCAGCCGCGCCCGTCGCCCCCGTACTGTCCGTCGCCGGCCGCGTCCCCTCGCCGTGCCCCAGCCGTACCCGCAGCTGCCGCGGTCCCCGGGTAAAGGTGCCCGCGTCGGCAGGTGGCGTGCCGTCGGCGAAGTCCATGGTGGGGAAGGCGTCCAGGAGCTGGTTGACGCCGATCTCCACCTCGGCCTTGGCCAGGAGGGCGCCGACGCAGAAGTGCCGGCCGAGGCCGAAGGCGAGGTGGTTGGCGGCCGCGGTGAAGGCGCCCGCCGGGTTGAGGTCGGTGCGGAAGATGTCGAAGGTGTCGGGCCGTGCGTACCGGCCGGGGTCGCGGTTGGCCGCTCCGATCAGACAGGTGACAGTGGCGCCCGCCGGCACGGTGCCACCGCTGAGGACGACGTCCGCCCCGGCCTGACGCATGATCATCTGGATCGGCGGGGTGCAGCGCAGCGTCTCGGCGAGGGCGACCGGGACCAGCGACCGGTCGGCGCGCACCGCGGCGAGCTGGTCGGGGTGCGCCAGCAGGTGCCGGAAGAGCAGGGCGATGGCCTTGTCGGTGGTCTCACCGCCCGCGGCCAGCAGCAGGCTGACGAACGCGGTGATGTCCTGGTCGTTCATCCGGACGCCGTCGATCTCCGCGGTGCACAGCCGGGAGAGCAGATCGCCGCCCGGTTCCGCGCGCCGCTGCCGGAGGACGGGCCGCAGATAGGCGGCGAGCTCCCGGCCCGCGCGCCGGCCGGCCTCGGCGACCGCGGGGTCCTGGGCGAGGTTGGCCAGGAAGGCGACGACCGCCACGTACCAGCCGTGGAAACGGTCGTGGTCGTTCCGGTCCAGCCCGAGCATGTCGACGATCACGTTGATCGGGAGGCGGGTCGCGAACCGTGCCACCAGATCGGTCTCCCCGGCGTCCCGGACGGCGTCGATCAGCTCGCCCGCGTTGCGCTCGATGACCGGCAGGAAGACCTCGCGCAGCTCCCGGCCGCGGAACGCCGGGGCCACCAGGGCGCGGCGTACCGCGTGTTCGTGGCCGCTCATCTGCGGCAGGGTACGGCCGCCGTGGGCCGGTTCGATCTGCCAGGCGTAGTTGTCGGTGCTGAACACCGGGTCGCGGAAGGCCCGTGCCACGTCCTCGTACCGTGAGAGCAGGTAGCTGTCGGTGCCCCGGTGGTGCAGCACCGGATAGTGCTCGCGCAGGACGCGGTAGGCGGGGTAGGGGTCCGCGGCGAACTCGGGTGACAGGATGTCAGGAGCCGGAGGAATGACGGTCACACCGCGTGAGGCTAGGGAGTGCGCGCCGTGCGGTCCAGGGTGCACGGTGGGTGTGCCGGGGCTCCGGGGGCGCATCCCGGCCACCGCCCGGACCACGGTGGCCCCGGGGTGACGGCGGGCATGCGGCGCTCGGGCGCCCCTCACCCGTTCGGCAGGCCCGGGTCACTCCGCTGCCGCGTACGGCACGCCCCTTCGGCGGAGGCCCGGGAGTCTGGGATCCGGCGGCCGGTGCGATCCGGCCGCCCCGCGCAGGACGCCCCGCCGGCCCGTTGGACTTGATGCTCCCGCGGGGCCGGGTGCGGGGCGGCAGCTCGGGACAGCCCCCGGGACGGCACCGCGACCGACCGAGCGACGGGCCTCGCGACAGCGATCGAGGAGGCCGTGCACACGAGGCGCACCCGTCCCGCACCACAGCGCAGACCGTGCGCACGACAGAGATGGTGAGATCCGCATGGCCACGTCTGCCCCTCCGACCCCACTGCGCTCGCTCCGCCGCTGGTGGATCGTCACGGCGGCGCTGCTCGCGATGGTGTTCGCCGCGGCGGAACCGGCCGTCGCCGGCCCGGCCGCCGAGGAGCCGCCCGCGCGGCCCGCACGGACCACGGCCGGGACCAAGCCGCTGATGTTCATGGGCCTGGGCACGGTCGCCGGGCTGACCCTGCTCGCGGGCGCGGGGCTGGTCGCCGGCGCCCGCCGACGGCGGAGCACCGCCGCGCCCTCGGACCACTGACGAAAGGACCGGACCGCACCATGGCCACCTTCACCACCAAGGACGGCACGGAGATCTTCTACAAGGACTGAGGCTCCGGCCGGCCCGTGGTCTTCAGCCATGGCTGGCCGCTCAACGCGGACGCCTGGGACGACCAGATGCGCCTGGTCGCCGCCGCCGGATTCCGCGCCATCGCCCATGACCGCCGTGGCCACGGCCGCTCCGGCCAGTCCTGGCAGGGCAACGACATGGACACCTACGCGGACGACCTCGCCCAGCTGATGGAGTCGTTGGACCTTCGGGACGCGACGGTGGTGGGGCACTCCACCGGCGGCGACGAGGTGACCCGCTACATCGGCCGGCACGGCACCGGCCGGGTGGCCAAGGCCCTGCTCCTGGGGGCCGTACCGCCGCTGATGCTGCGGACCGACGCCAACCCCGAGGGTCTGCCGATCGATGTCTTCGACGACATCCGCTCCGGCGTCGCCACCGACCGGTCGCAGTTCTACCGGGACCTCAGCGAGAGCTTCTACGGCGCCAACCGGCCCGGATCCACCGTCTCCCAGGGCGTACGTGACGCCTTCTGGCTGTGGAGCATGCAGGTGGGGCTGAAGGGGGCGCTGGACTGCATCAAGGCGTTCTCCGAGACCGACTTCACCGAGGACCTCCAGCGGTTCGACGTCCCCACGCTGGTCATCCACGGCGACGACGACCAGATCGTGCCGATCGACGCCGCCGGCCGGAAGTCCGCGAAGCTGGTGAAGGACGCCACGCTGAAGGTCTATCCGGGCGCACCGCACGGCCTGTTCGCGGTCGCCCCGTACAAGGACGAATTCCACGCCGACCTGCTGGAGTTCCTCAACGGCTGAGCAGGGATGTGGAGTTCCTCAACGGCGGAGCACGGGACCTGGAGTTCCTCAACGGCGGTGTGCGGGACGTGAGTTCCTCAACGGCCGAGCGCAGGGGCAGGTGGTCGGGGCCGGGGTCGTAGCCGAGGCCGAGGGAGCGGGCCACGTCCCAGCTGTGCACCACATAGTCGATGAGGTGGAGGCCGATCGCCCGGTCGGCGGGGAACGGCTGGGTGGTGCCGAACTCGGGGAGGACGAACGGGCGGTCGGGGCGGTCCACGGTGGCGAAGGCGGCGAGGACCGCATCGGCCGCCTCGGTGTAGCGCCCGACGGGGTCGTTTCCGAGCGGGTGGACCCTCCAGTGCGCCAGCTCCTCGCCGTCGCCGAGCGCCGCTGCGGCGAACCCGTGGTGCTGGGCCGTCATATGGGCCAGCAGATCGGCCAGCGTCCAGGCCACTGATGGCCGCCGAGCAGCCGGTCTTGGAGGCCCACGGACTGACCATGTGGGCGTACTCGGTACTGCTGCACCTCGATGAGATCCCGATCCGGACCCAGGCCGCACTCGCCGAGGCCATCCGGGCGGACAAGACCCGCATCATCACCGTCCTCGACGACCTGGCGGAGCGAGGACTGATCAACCGTCAGCCGGACCCCAACGACCGCCGGGCGCGCCTACTGTCGCTCACAACCGAGGGCCGGCGACTGCGGGACACCGTGCAGGCCGCGATCCAGGAGGGTGAGGAGCGGCTGCTCGCCCGGCTGCCGGCCGCGGACCGGGCCGCCTTCCTCAGGGGGCTGCAGGCGCTGCCCGAACCGCCCGGGCCGGACCCGCGGGAACCGGGGCGGGACGCCGAACGGAAGACCGCGCGGCAAGCGGGACGGCAGGGCACCCAGCAGCCGGGACGGAAGGCGCGCGGAAGTCTGCACGGGAGGGCGCACGGAAGCCCGGACGGTGACCGACCGCGAGGCCCACCAGGAGGTCTGCCAGGAGGGCGAGCCCTCCCCCACCCGGGCGCAGATGTGCCGGTGCCGGCCGGACGACAGGGGGTCGTCCGGCCGGCACCGGCGGAGTGGCTGTCCGGATTACCGGTAGGTGCCCCAGCCCATGCCGCCGCGCTCACAGCCTTCGCTGAAGACCGGACCGACACGGTCGAAGACGCCCGCGGTGAGCCGGCACGAGCTGAAGTGGCCGTAGCCGTGGCCGCGGTGGTGGTTGTGGTGGTGGCCGTGGCGGTCCTTGCCGTGAGCCAGGGCGGTGCTCGCACCGCCCATGACGATGGTGGTGGCCAGGGCACTGGCGGCGATCGCGGCACGGATGCGCATGTGTGCTCCTCAGGAGGATCAAAGGGGTATATCGACCTTTTCAGGGATCACCTTCGCGCATTCCTTCAAAACCTGATCCAGCGTGAATTGCGCGAGTCGGAGTAATGGGCGGGCAAATTCCGCCCGCCGGACGCCGCCGGTACGGGGTGCCGGCCGGCCGCCACGGAGCCCGCACCGGCCACGTCAGGGCCGGCGCATCCCGGACGGCCAGGCCGGCAGAGGTCAGGCCAGCACCTTGGCCTTCGCCTTCTGGAACTCCTCCTCGGTGATGTCCCCGTGCGCCTTCAGCTCGGCGAGCTTCGCCAGCGACTCCGCGTGCCGGGCGCCGGTGTCACCGCTCCCGGCGGTCTCCCGGATGTACGCCTGCATCTGCTTCTGCTGCTGCTCGACCTGCGCGACCTCGCGTTCGCTCATGCTGCGTCCGCGCGCGAGCACATAGACGAAGACCCCGAGGAAGGGCAGCAGGATCACCAGGGCGAGCCAGCCCGTCTTGGCCCAGTTGTTGAGGTCCCGGCTGCGGAAGATGTCCCCGATGATCCGCACCAGTAGGAACAGCCACATCACCCAGAGGAAGACCAGGCACATCGTCCAGAAAACATTGAGCAACGGATAGTCCATCACGGCCTCCTTTTGATCCGAGCCGTGCCGTCACCTCAAGCATCCTCGCTGGGAGCCTCCCCCGCGAGCAGGTCGTGGTCGCCGAGCGCCTGCTCGGTCCAGATCACCTTGCCGCTGGAGATGTAGCGGGTCCCCCACCGCTCGGCCAGCTGGGCGATCAGGAACAGGCCCCGGCCGCCCTCGTCGGTGGTGGCGGCCTGGCGCAGGTGCGGGGAGGTGCTGCTGCGGTCGGAGACCTCGCAGATCAGGGAGGCGTCGCGGATCAGCCGTACCCGGATGGGGCCGGAGGCGTAACGGATGGAGTTGGTGACCAGCTCACTGAGGATCAGCTCGGCGGTGAACGCCTCGTCCGTCAGCCCCCACTCCGTCAGCTTGCGGACCGCCGCGGCCCGTACCTCGGCCACCGCCGAGGGGTCTGGCGGCACGTCCCAGTCCGCGACGTGCGCGGTGTCCAGCACCCGGGTGCGGGCGACGAGCAGCGCGATGTCGTCGCTGGGCCGGTCCGGCAGCAGGGCGCCCAGCGCCGCCTCGCAGATCTCCTCCGGGGCCCGTTCGGGGTGATCGGCGAGGGTGCGGCTGAGCAGCGCCATGCCCTCGTCGATGTCCCGGTCGCGGTCCTCGACCAGGCCGTCGGTGAAGAGGACCAGCCGGCTGTCCTCGGGCAGCTTGCACTGCCAGGTCTCGAAGGGCAGGCCGCCGAGCCCGAGCGGTGGGCCGCCCGGCACTTCGACGGTCTCCGCACTGCCGTCCGGCCGGAGCACCAGCGGCTGGACGTGCCCGGCACGCGCCATGGTGCAGGTCCCGGTGGCCGGGTCGTAGATGGCGTACAGGCAGGTGGCACCGGTGACCGTGGCCTCGGCCCCTCCGGCGCCCTCGTCCTG
The DNA here is from genome assembly GCF_040641675.1 of Streptomyces sp. NPDC020742. Classification (NCBI taxonomy): domain Bacteria; kingdom Bacillati; phylum Actinomycetota; class Actinomycetes; order Kitasatosporales; family Streptomycetaceae; genus Streptomyces; species Streptomyces sp. NPDC020742. Next base: position 21,589 of record NZ_JBFAEA010000012.1, on the reverse strand, counting down.
GTCGATGCGGGTGACGAGCTCGTCGAGGTGCCAGAGGATCTCGTCGGGCGGCAGGTCGAGGTTGGCGAAGTTGTGGACGGCGGTGCGCAGCCGGCCCATGGTGGCCGCGGCGTGCAGCCCATGGCCGACGACGTCCCCGACGACCAGCGCCACCCGGGCGCCGGGCAGCGGGATGATGTCGAACCAGTCGCCGCCGACGCCGCCGAGGCCACCGCGTCCGACCTGGGCGGGCAGATAGCGGTAGGCCGCCTCGACGGCGTTCTGCTCCGGCAGCACCCGCGGCAGCAGGCTGCGCTGGAGGGTGATCGCCATGGTGTGCTCGCGGGTGTAGCGGCGGGCGTTGTCGATGCTCACCGCGGCCCGGGCGACCAACTCCTCGGCGAGGGAGAGGTCCTCCTCGTCGAACGGCTGGGGTTCCTGGGAGCGCCAGAAGATGACCACGCCCAGGATGACGCCGCGGGCTCGCAGCGGGACAGCGATCATGGAGTGGATGCCGCCGGCGACGATCTTCCTGGCTCGCATCGGGCTCTGCAGATGCCAGCCGCGGAACTCCGACAGGTTGGGCTCCAGCAGCGGTTCGCCGCTGGTGAGCCCGGAGCCGACCGAGGCGTCCGGGTCAAAGCGGATCAGCTCGCCGACGGGGTAGAGGCCGCTGTCCGGCGGTACGCCGGCGGCCGCGGTGCGGCGCATCCTGAGGTCCGCCGACGCCCCCGCAGTGGGCTCCTCACCGGTCAGTACGTCCTCGGCCAGGTCGACGGTGGCGATGTCGGCGAACCGGGCCGCGGCGAACTCGGTGAGCTCCTCGCAGGTGCGCACCACATCGAGGGTGGTGCCGATCTCGGTACCGGCGTCGTAGAGCAGCTTGAGGCGTCCGCGGGCGATGTCGGCCCGGCCGGTGAGCGCCCGCAGCTCGGTGGTGTCGCGCAGGGTGGTGACGCTGCCGGGCGGTCCGCCGGCCTGGTCGGTGGAGCGCTGGTTGACGGCCAGCAGCCGCTCGCCGACCGGATGGACCTCGTCGGTGACCGTCCGACCGGAGGCCAGCAGATGGGCGGTGGCGGGGTCGAGCCCGAGGTCGGTGATCCGGCTCCCCTCCACATCGGGCGGCAGGTCCAGCAGCCGGCGCGCCTCGTCGTTGGCGAGCAGCACCCGGCCGCCGCCGCCGACGATGATCACGCCTTCGCGCACCGCGTGCAGCACCGCGTCGTGGTGCTCGTACATGCGGGTCATCTCGGCCGGCCCCAGGCCGTGGGTCTGGCGCCGCAGACGCCGGCTGACCAGCGCCGTACCGCCGGTGGTGAGGGCGAGGACGCCGGCCGCGGCGCCGAAGAGCAGCGGGAACTGGGAGTTGGCGACGCCGCTGACCTTCTTGATGGTGATCCCGGCCGAGACCAGGCCGATCACCTTGCCGTTGTGGCCGAACACGGGCACCACGGCCTGTACCAGGGGCCCGATGGTGCCGACGATCTTCTCGGTGACGACGCCGCCGGCCAGCGCCGGCGCCAGGGTGCCGACGAACTTCTTGCCGATCCGGTTCACGATCGGGTGGGTGTAGCGGATCCCCTGGGTGTTCATCACGACGATGAAGTCGACCCCGGAGCTCTTGCGGGCGGCCTCTGCCCGCGGTTGCAGTACGGCGGTCGGGTTGGGACTCCGCAGGGCCGCCTGCATGCCCGGCGCGTTCGCGAAGGACTGGGCGACGGCCACCGACCGGTTGCGGGCCTCGCGCTCCGAATCGCTCTGCGACTGGAGCACCAGCGCGACCATGGCGGCGGCGACGAGCAGCACCACGATCGCGACCTGCAGGAGAAAGACCTGACCTGCGACAGTTCGCATCCTGAGAACCGAACGCGGGCGGCCGTTGCGTCCGGCCATGTCCTCTTTCTACACCTCCCGCATACGGTGGGCGAGCGCGCGCTGCGGAGCGCAGCACACACTGTGACCCGTGCTGCACCGGACTGCTTCACGAGCTTTTCGAGGATCGTCCCGTGATCCGGGGCCACGCGCCAGAGGGCGGGAAGACCCCCCGGCAGGTTTTACTACCCCACATATGCGAACGTCCTCGACTAACAGGACATAAGCGCCGGTCGGGGACGGTACGGCGGGGGCGGCGCAGCGCCCGTCCTCGGGACCGCACATGTAACTCTCCCCACAGGTTTGAACTCCCGCCGGGCCGGGGTAAGCCGGTCGAGCGATCCGGGACCCTGCGTAAGTTGCCTGGTCAGCCCGGCTGAGCGGACGCCGGGGGCCGGCGCGGGAGTGGCCCGGTTGCCGATCTCGCCTTCATGTACGCCGGCGGAACGGTATGAGACGTTCGTGGGCATGCATGTTCCAGAGGAGATCCGTGCCGAGGCGGCCGCGCTCATCGACCACCACGCGCGCGGACTGTGGAAGCCCAGCGACGCCGACCGGCGAACCGCCGTGGCGCTGTTCCGCTTCCTCGAAACCGGGCTGCCCCTCACGGGCGAACAGCTCCGGTCCGCGCTGGCACACGCAGAACCGTCGGACGGCGCCACCGAGCGGCTGCTACAGCTGCTGCGGATGACTGCCGGGCTGCTGGACGACGCCCCCGCGGCCGAGGGCGCCGACGGCCGCGACGCCATCGACCACGTGTGCCTGCTGCTGGACGCCATGGCGCTCTCCCGGCCCGCGTAGCACTGATCCCCGGCCCGGACCGCCTACGGGCCGCTCCCCGGCCCGTACACCTCCACGTACACCGCGCTCACCCGCCCCGCGGGGCCTCCCCGCCCGCCGGGCGCAGCCGCCCGTGTCCCCGCGCGGTACGTCCGCTGCACAGCCTGAAGCCCGCCCGGAGAACGTGCCCGGGCGGGCTTCAGGCTGTGCGGCGGACGCCGGGCCCCGGGCGGCTGCGCCCGGGGCCCGTCCGCGGAGGTGCGCGCTACGCCGGCGCGGAGGCCGCCTCGGGCTGCTCGACGGGGGCCTGCTCGTCCTCGGGGACCGAGATCACCCAGTGGGTGTCCTGCCGCGGGCGGAGGTAGACCGCCCAGTACAGCGCGGCGGCGACGACGATCCCCCCGGTGATCACCAGGCTCTGGACGCTCTGCTGGTAGAGCACCCAAGCCAGCACCACGATCAGCAGCGCCGGGACCGCCGGCCACAGCGGCATCCGCCAGGCCAGCTTGTGCTTGTGCTCGCCCCGGCGGGAGACCAGCGCGCCCAGGGCGACGAAGGCGTACATCGCGGCGACGGCGACGCCGGTGACCTCGCTGAGGGTGTCGAGGTTGACGAAGCACAGCGCCGCGCCGGGGACACCGACTGCGAGGGTGGCCGCCCACGGGGAGCCGAAGCGCCGTCCGACGTGCGAGAAGACGCGGTTGACCGCGGTCGGCCAGGCGGCGTCACGGGCCGAGGAGAAGACCACCCGGGAGTTCTGGATCACCATCACGATCGCCGCGTTGATGATCGCCAGGGCGATGCACAGGCTCACGAAGGTGCCCACGCCGGAGTTGCTCCACTGCTGCACCATGCCGGCGATGTCGCCGGCGCCGAGGGTCTTCAGGTCGGGCGCGCCGAGGGTGATCGCCACCACCGGGATCAGCACGACCGCGGCACCAATGGCGAGGGTCCACAGCACCGTGCGGGACACATTGCGGCGGGGGTTGTCCATCTCCTCGGCGAGGTACACCGCGGTGGAGAATCCCTGCAGGATGAAGAGCGCGGTGGCCAGTCCGGTGACGATCAGCCCGGCGGTGACGGCCGTGGTGTGCCCATGCCCGGCGTCGACGACGGGGTGGATCAGCACGGACGCCGAGCGCTGGGTGTGACTGAAGCCGAGGAAGGCGACGACGGCGCAGGCCACCACCTCCAGGACGAGGAAGATGCCGGTGATCCAGGCGTTGGCCCGCAGGTCGAGCAGGCCCATGGCGGTGGCCAGCAGCATCACCGCGGCGGCGGTGTACTGCGGGTCGAGATGGATGACCGGCGCCAGATAGTCGGCGGTGCCCAGGGCGATGATGGGCGGCACGATCATGACGACGATCAGCGAGAGGATGAAGACCAGCCAGCCAGCGAGGCGGCCCATCAAGGTGCCGACCATGGCGTACTCGCCGCCGGAGCTCGGGATCAGCGTGCCGAGCTCGGAGTAGGTGAAGGCCACCCCGATGCACAGCAGGCCCGCGATGGCGATGGTGAGCGCGGTGCCGGTGCCCAGGCCGGCGAACGAGTCCGGCACGATCACAAAGAGCGAGGACGCCGGGGTCAGGCAGGAGAGCGTGAGCAGGGTTCCGCCGACCACACCGATCGACCGGGTGAGCTGGGGAGCCTTGGCGGCATCCCCCTCCGCCGCACTACTACGGGTGTCCCGCTCAGGAGCTGCGGTGGCAACAGACGTGGAAGGCATATCGGTCATCCGTGTCCCATCGGTGCGGGCGGCAGGAGGGGCGCTTCCGGGGAAGTGCGTCATCAGCGGTACGGCCCGGTGAACTGCGGGCGCCGCTTCGGTGACCGAATACAACCCCCGCCATCGAACGGCGTCAAGACCTTGTCGACAGCGTGAGACAACGAAATCCGCAGCCATCATGGCTCCATGGCGGGCATATCCACGACTTCCGTGCGCCGACTAAGCGGATTTCGCGGCAGTCGAGGCGGGTGCGGAATCCGCCCCGGTGCGCCGGGAGATCCGGTGCCTCCCCGGGCCGAAGCGGACCGTGTGGAGGCGTGCCCGGTCACTCCTCGTGCGCGTGGACCCGGGCGATCAGCAGGGCGACGTCGTCGTGGTCGTGCTCGTCGCGCAGGGTGGCGAGCAGGCGGTCGCACAACCCCTCCAGGTCCCGCTCGGGCTCGACGAGCAGGGCGAGCAGGGTCTCCAGGCGAGTGTCGATGGCCTGTTCACGCGTCTCGATCAGCCCGTCCGTGTAGAGCACCAGCTGGTCGCCCTCGCGCAGCGGAACGGTGGTCTGCTCGAAGGGGACACCGCCGACGCCGAGCGGAGCGCCGGTCGGTAGGTCGAGCAGCTCCGGCGGCCGGTCGGGGCGGACGACGATCGGCGGCAGGTGCCCGGCGACGGCGATCCGGCACAGGCTGCGGTGCGGGTCGTAGACCGCGTACAGGCAGGTGGCGAAGGCCGGGTCGAGGCCGCCCGCGATGTGGTCGAGGTGGCGGAGCACCTCGGCGGGGTCGAGATCGAGGTCGGCCAGCGCACGGGTGGTGGTGCGCAGCTGGCCCATGGTGGCGGCGGCATTGATGCCGCTGCCCATCACATCGCCGACCACCAGCGCGGTCTTGTCGCCGGCGACGGAGATGGCGTCGAACCAGTCGCCGCCGACCTCGCTGGCCGCCTGAGCGGGCTGGTAGCGGTAGGCGATCTCCATGGCCTTGGGCTGCGGCGGCCGGTGGTTCATCAGGTGGCGCTGGAGGGTGAGCGCGGTGCGGCGCTCGCTCTGGTACGAGCGGGCGTTGTCGATGCAGACCGCCGCCCGTGCGGCCAGTTCGACGGCGAGCACCGCATCGTCCTCGTCGAACGGCACGGGGTTGCGCACGCGGTACAGCGAGAGCGCCCCGAGCACCTCCCCGCGGGCGATCAGCGGCACCGCCAGATAGGAGTGCAGCCCGGCCCGCCCCAGGAGGGCGGCGCCCTGCGGGTCCGCGGCGATGTGCGACCGGTCGGCGTCGCTCACCTGGGAGACCAGGACCGGGCGTGCCTCGGTCACACAGCGGGTGATCAGCCGGTCAGCCTCGTAGGAGGCGATCTGCCCGGTGGGGTCGGCGGCACGTATCGCCTCGGTGGTGTAGGCCGTGGACACCGCGAGCGCACGGAATCGGGCGCGGCCGCCGCGGGACAGGGCTCCGGGGCGCCCGCCCTGCAGGATGCTGTCGAGGACGTCGACCGCGGCCATATCGGCCAGTTCGGGCACGATCACATCGGCCAGCTCATGGGCGGTCTGGTCCACGTCGAGGGTGGTGCCGACGCTCGCGGAGGCATCGGCGATGAGGGCCAGCCGGCGGCGGGCGCGGGCCGCCTCGGTGGCCGCCCGGTGCTGCTCGGTGACGTCCACGACGGAGGTGGCCAGGCCCAGCACTCGGCCACTGGGGTCCTCCAGCCGGTAGTACGACACCGACCACGCCCGTTCGGCGTGCGGGTCGGCGGCGGTGCGGCCGACGGTGAACTGGTCGAGCAGCGGCCGGCCGCTCTCCAGGACCTCCTGCATACGGGCGACGATGGTGTCGGTGTCCAGGAAGGACAGCGCCTCTTGGACGTGGCGGCCGATGTGCTGGTCGGCGGGTAGGTCGTTGATCCGCTCCAGCGCCGGGTTGACCATCACGTAGCGCAGCTTGCTGTCCAGGACGGCCAGTCCGATCGGCGACTGGGCCACCAGCCGGACGGACAGCGCCAGGTCCCGTTCGACCCGCCGCAGCACGGCCTGGTCGGTGGCGATGCCAAGGGCGTAGGACTCACCGCGCTCGTCCAGCAGACGCATGTTGCGGAATTCCACGAGCCGGGTGGTGCCGTCCTTGTGGCGGACCGGGAAGACCCCCGCCCAGCTCTCGCCGCCGGACATGACCTGCGAGAACAGCCGCAGCACCAGATCGACGTGATCGGGCCCGACCAGCAGCTGCGCGGCGGGCTTGCCGAGTGCCTCCGCCGCGCTCCAGCCGAACAGCTCCTCGGCCTGCGGGCTCCACAGGGCGATCCGGCCGTCCGCGTCCAGCATCACGGCGGCCACGCCGAGCACGTCGAGCAGGCCGCCGGGCTGCCCCGGTGCGGCCCCGACCGGGGCGGCGCCCTCGGGGAACGCGTCGGTCGCACCCATCCAGGCACTCCTTCCGCCGGTCACCCCTGACCGACAGCCGTGGCGCTCTCCGTACATCGGCTGATTCTCGCCGTAACCCGTGTTGTCCTCCATCATCTCCCGACACGGGACGGCCCTGCAGGGAGAGCGGTAGCCGCAGGGCGTGGGCGCTCCGTGCGCGAGGGAGCATTATCCGCCGCCGTTCGCTCACCGGCGACCTGGTTGGCGATATTCGGGGCGATGAATCCGGCCGCCTCGCGGGACGGGGCACCGACCGCGGCACGCCTGCCACCAGGGCCGCAGCCGGGGCGGCCGGGGCGCAACCCCCGCACTCCGCCCTCCGACTTGGGGATGTTGATCTCCAGCGGTTACCCTTGGTTTGTTGCCTCTAGCAACTAAATTCAGTGCACCCCGGCGGCGATGACCACGTCCGCCGGCGTCAGGAGGAAGCCCGCCATCATGTCCCTCACCGACCGGACGTTTCGCACCTACGTGGAGGAGAATCTCGATGCACTTAGTGCTGACCCGGACCGCGAGGCCCTGGTCCACCAAGGACGCCGGGTCACGGCAGGAGAATTCCGCGCCCTGGTCCACCGCATGGCGCGGGCACTGCGTGCCCGGGGCGTCGCCCGCACGGACACCGTCACCCTGCTGAGCGGCAACCTCCCCGAGGCCCTCGCCGCCCGGTACGCCGCCAACCTGATCGGCGCCCGGGTCAACCACCTCTACAACAAGCTGTCCGCCGACTCACAGGCCCGGATCGTCCGCGATGTGGAGACCCGCGCCCTGATCGTCGACCCCCGGTACGTCGAACGGGCCGCCGAGGTCGTCGAGTTGGCGCCGGTGCCGGACGTCCTCGTACTCGGCTCGGCGAAGGTGGGCACGGACCTGCTGGAGCTGGCGGCCGGCCAGTCCGACGCGCCGTTCGCGGGCCTGGCCCGGCCCGATGACGTCTGCACCATCCGCCACACCGGCGGCACCACAGGCCACCCCAAGGGCATCTGCACCACCTTCGAGCAGACGCGCTGGTTCCACGGAGTCCTGCCGGAGCAGCCGGAGTTCGAGCGCCGCCAGCTGGTGTGCACCACGCTGGCGCACGCCGCGGGGCTGATGGCCGACAGGACGCTCCAGTCGGGGGGCACGGTCGTCCTGCTCGACGACTTCGACCCGCCGACCGTGCTCGCCGCCATCGCCCGCGAGCGCATCACCGAGATGTTCCTGCTGCCGCCGCTGCTCTACCAGCTGATGGACCATCCGGACGCAGAGCACACCGACACCTCCAGCCTCCGGATGCTGACCTACGGCGGCTGCCAGGCCTCCCCGGCGCGGATCGCCGATGCGGTACGGGCGTTCGGGCCGGTGCTGCTGCAGGGCTACGGGCAGAACGAGGCCGGCGGCATCAGTGTCCTCACCCAGGAGGACCACGACCTCGACCGCCCCGACCGGCTGCGCTCGGCGGGCAAGGTGCTGTCCGACGTCGAGGTGGCGATCCGGGACGAGGCGGGTCGCGATCTGCCGCCGGGCGAGCACGGTGAGGTCTGTGTCCGCTCCGCCATGATCATGCAGGGCTACTGGAAGCAGCCGGAGCTCACCGCGGAGGTGCTGCGGGACGGCTGGCTGCACACCGGGGACGTCGGATTCCTCGACGACGAGGGCTACTTGACCATCGTCGACCGGATCAAGGACATGATCGTCGTGGTCGGCGGCCACGTGTACACCACCGAGCTGGAGGACCTGCTGAACTCGCACCCGCAGGTACTGCAGAGCGCGGTCTTCGGTGTCCGTGACGCTGACCGGATGGAGCAGGTGCACGCCGCGGTGGTCCGGGTGCCGGACGCCACCGTCGACGCGGACCAGCTGCGGGCGATGGTGCGCGCTGAGCGGGGGGCGATGTACGAGCCGGCCTGCATCACCTTCGTCGACGCGCTGCCGCTGACCGACGCCGGGAAGCCGGACAAGAAGGAGCTGCGCAAGCAGGCCGAACGGCGAGCCGGCGCAGCGGGCTGAGCGCGACGGGCCGCCGCAGCAGGCGCTGCGGCGGCCCGCCTGTGCTGCTGCCGGTCAGAACGGACCGAACAGGCCACCGAAGCCGCCGAAGCCACCGAACCCCCCGAAGGGGCCGAAGCCGAAGCCGCGACCGAAGCCACGGCCGAAGCCGTCAAAGCGGTCGAAGCGGTCGAAGCGGTCGAAGCGGTGGTGGTGGCAGCCACCGTGGCGGTGGTGGCCCCGCCCGTGACGGTCGTAGCTGGCCGACTGCTGCGTGGACGGCTTCTCAGTGGCGGCCGAAGCCACACCGGCGAGCGGGACGATGGTGGCGGCGGCGAGCGCCGCGGTGACCACGGAACGGCCTATGAACTTGCGCATTGCGTTCTCCTGTTTGGCAGGAAATCTGACATTGCGATGAATACCGCGCGGCATCGCAAACCTCGCAGGCACGACGAAGAGCCACTCCAACGGCCCCATGAATTACTCCAGTCGCGGTATCCGTCGGGCACGGCAGGTCGCCCGGGCGGACCGCTCAGAGGCGGATGACGACCAGCGCGGTGTCGTCGGTGGCCCCGCCCGGCGGCAGCAGTTCGGCCAGCAGCCGATCCGCCAGCGCCTCGGCGTCGGCCTCCCGGTGCCGGGCTAGGGAGCCGGCCAGCCGCGCCAGCCCCACATCGATGTCCTCGCCGCGGCGTTCGATCAGCCCGTCGGTGTACAGCACCAGCACCGCTCCCTCGGTGAAGGAGACCTGCGCCTCGGGACGCTCGACGTGATCGGGCCGCGCCCCCAGCGGCGGATCGGTCGCCGCGTCCAGCAGCTCGACCGTGCCGTCCGGGTGCGCCAGCGCCGGCGGCGGATGCCCGGCGCTGCTGTAGGTGAGGGTGTGGGCCCGCCAGTCGATGAGGGCCTGCACCGCGGTGGTGGATTCGGCGCCCGCCACCGACCGCGCATAGATGCCGAGCACCTCCAGCGCCTGGGCCGGTCCCCGGGCGACCCGGGCGGCCGCGCTCAGGGCGCTGCGCAGCTGGCCCATGACACAGGCGGCGTCCAGCCCGTGGCCGACGACGTCGCCGACGGCCACCGCCATCCGGTCACCGGGCAGTTCGGACAGGTCGTACCAGTCCCCACAGACGTTGAGCGCGCTGATCGCGGGCTGGTAGCGCACCGCCGCCCGGTGCCCCGCCACCGGGCGGGGCCTGGGCAGCATCGCCGCCTGGAGGGCCACCGCCACCTGCCGCTCCCGGGCATGGGAGGCCCGGAGCCAGTCGTTGACCTCCTGGAGCTCCTGGGCCCGGGTGTAGAGCTCGGCTTCCATCCGTTCCCGGTCGCGGGGCATCCGGACACCGGCGCGCACGATCTCGGTGACCTCCTCGACCCGGTGCACGACCAGCAGCACCCGTCCCTCGGCGTCGAGAACGGGTGTGTTGACCGGGCTCCAGTACCGTTCCTCGAACACCCCCGGCCGGCCCGGCGCCTCGACGTCGTACCGCTGCAGCGCCATGGCGTCGCGCCTGCCGGTGGCCACCACCCGCTCCAGGGACGCCAGGAGGTTGCGCATCCCGCCCGCCTCGGCGACCGCCGGGTTCTCGGGGAAGACGTCGAAGAGGTAGCGGCCCACCATCCGGTGCCGCTCCCGCCCCGTCCGGTCCAGCAGCGCCTGGTTGACGTCGAGGATCACGAACTCGGGGCTGAGCAGCAGCACTCCGCCCGGCAGTGCCTGGAAGACCGCCGCGTAGTCGATCGCCGGCCGGCTCACGCTCCCGCCCGGTCAGCCCGCCGTGCCGGTGCGGGCCCGCTCCTCGCCTCCGGTACGTTCCTGTCCTTCGCCACGTGCGGCATCATCCCGTCCCGGCGGCGGCTCCGCATGCCGGGACGGCGGCCGGCCGCTCCCGCCGGCGGACGAACGGCGAGGCCGGCACGGTCTGGGTGGCGCCCGGGTCGGCAGGGCCGTTCGAGTCCGCAGGGCCGTGGGGGCCGCAGGGCTGTGGGGGCCGCGGGGCCGTTCGGGGCGGTGTGGCCGGGCTCCGACGGTGCCGGCGGGCTCAGTGCTTGCGGGCCCGGCTCGGCTGGACCCGGGCCGGCTCGCCCGGCATCTTCGGATGGTCCGGCGGGTAGGGCAGGTCGCCCAGCCCCTCCTCCTTCGTGTGCCGGTCCGCGAGCTCCAGCACGGACTCCAGACCGAAGGCCTGGTCCGCCATGTCGGCGTGCACATCGCCGAGTTCGGCGAAGCGCGGCGGCACGGTCCGCAGGTCGAAGTCCTCCGGCTCGGCGTCGGACAGCTCCTCCCAGCGCAGCGGGGTGGAGACCGTAGCGCGGGGGCGGGCACGCAGCGAGTAGGCCGAGGCGATGGTCCGGTCCCGGGCCATCTGGTTGTAGTCGACGAAGACCTTCGCGCCGCGCTCCTCCTTCCACCACGCCGAGGTCACCAGCTCCGGCATCCGCCGCTCCATCGCCCGGGCCAGGGTGATCGCGGCCCGTCTGACCTCGGTGAACGTCCACTGCGGCCGGATCGGCACATAGATGTGCACGCCCCGGCCGCCGGAGGTCTTCGGCCAGCCGCGCAGCCCGTGCTCGTCCAGCAGCGCCCGCAGCTCGTGGGCGACCCTTACGGCGTCCGCGAAGCCGGTGCCAGGCTGCGGGTCGAGGTCGATGCGCAGCTCGTCGGGGTGGTCGGTGTCCCCACGGCGGACCGGCCACGGGTGGAAGGTCAGGCAGCCCAGGTTGGCGGCCCAGAGCACCGCGGCCGGCTCGGTGGGGCACATCTCGTCGGCGAACCGTCCGCTGGGGAAGGCGATACGGGCGGTGGGCAGCCAGTCCGGCAGCCCCTTGGGCGCCCGCTTCTGGTAGAAGAACTCGCCCTCGACGCCGTCCGGGAAGCGCTGCATGGTGGTGGGCCGGTCACACAGCCCGCGCAGCACCCCGTCGGCGACGGCGAGGTAGTACTGCGCCACGTCCAGCTTGGTGAAGCCCCGCTCCGGGTAGTACGTCTTGCCCGGGTTCGACACGCGCACCGTGCGCCCCGCGACGTCCAGCTCCACCGCTTCGCCTCCGGCCATGACTCCACGCTAGGGTCCGGGCGGCGCCGCCGCGCGCCGGGAAGACCCCGCTGCAGCGCCGCCCGGCGCGCGGGAAGGGCCGCCGGGCCTCAGGATCGGGACCATGGACCTGCCTGTGATGCCCCCGGTCTCCCCCATGCTCGCGAAGCTGGTGACGAAGATCCCCGCCGGCATGCAGTACGAGGCCAAGTGGGACGGGTTCCGGGTCATCGTCTTCCGCGACGGCGCGGACGTCGAGATCGCCAGCCGTACCACCAAGCCCCTCACCCGGTACTTCCCCGAGGTGGTCGCGGCGGCCCGGGAGCAGTTGCCGCCGCGCTGTGTGGTCGACGGCGAGATCGTCATCGCCCATGACGGGCGGCTGCACTTCGAGGAGCTGCTGGAGCGCATCCATCCGGCCGACTCCCGGGTCCGTACGCTCGCCGGGCGGACCCCGGCCTCCCTGGTGGCCTTCGACCTGCTGGCCCTGGACACCGCCTCGCTGCTGGACACCCCACAGGCGGCGCGCCGGGAGGCACTCGTCGAGGCGCTGCGGCCGGCCCGGCCGCCGGTGTACACGGCCCCCGCGACGACGGACCAGGAGCTGGCGCGCAGCTGGTTCGACCGGTTCGAGGGGGCCGGGCTGGACGGGGTGGTCGCCAAGCCGCTGGATCTGCCGTACCGGCCCGGCGACCGCGCCATGTTCAAGATCAAGCACGCCCGGACCGCCGACTGCGTCGTCGCGGGCTACCGGCTGCACAAGAGCGGGCCGGTGGTCGGCTCCCTGCTGCTGGGGCTGCACGACGAGGCGGGCCAGCTGCAGCACGTCGGGGTGTGTGCCTCGTTCCCCATGGCCAAGCGGCAGCGGCTGGTGGAGGAGCTGGCGCCGCTGCGGATGGATGAGACCGCCGAGCACCCCTGGGGGGCGTGGACGGACGAGGCGGCGCACGCCGCGCGGCGGATGCCGGGCGGGCCGAGCCGGTGGAGCGGCGGCAAGGACCTGTCGTGGGTGCCGCTGCGCCCGGAGCGGGTGTGCGAGGTGGGCTACGACCACATGGAGGGCAGCCGCTTCCGGCACACCGCACAGTTCCGCCGCTGGCGGCCCGACCGTACGCCGGAGAGCTGTACGTATGCCCAGCTGGAGGAGCCGGTGGGGTACGACCTGGGGGAGCTGCTCCGGGACTGAGCCGGCCGGGGTCAGGGCCGTTCGTCGTCCGGTCGCCAGCGGCGCCGGGTCTCTCCCGGCGCGAGGCGGTCGACCACCTCGGCCAGTTCACGGCAGGCCTGCTCGATCTTGCGCCGGACGGCGTTCTGTTCGGTGACGATCGCCGACAGCAGCAGCGCGGTGAGCGCCGCGGACGCGTTGAGCGCCTGCAGATTGACCATCGCCTCCAGCAGGCTCTGGCCCGTGAAGGGCCCGGCGCGGTGGATCGCGGACGAGATCGCCAGGACCGACACGATCAGCACGCAGGGCGCCGCGCCCACCAGTTGGAAGCGCAGCGCCGCCCACACGATCAGTGGGAAGACCAGGAACAGCAGGGAGAGCTCGCTACGGACCGCGATCAAGGAGACCAGGGCCGCGGCGGCCGCCAGTACGGCCGCCTCGGCCCAGCGGACCCCGGGGACCCCGGGCGGCCACCGGACCGTGCGCAGGGCGAGCACGAGCGGGGTGACGACGAGGATGCCCATCGCGTCCCCCGCCCACCACGCCGCCCAGGTCGGCCAGAAGTCACCGGGCGGCAGCTGGCCGGAAAGTACCTGGGTGCCGCTGCCCAGCGTCGCGCTGATCAGCATGCCGGCGAAGGCCCCGAGGGCGACCAGGGCCACCCCGTCGCGCAGCCGGTCCAGCTCGACGCGGAAGCCGGCCCTGCGGAGCATCAGGCAGGCGCACACCGGGGCGAGGGTGTTGCCGGCGACGACGCCGATGCCGGCCAGGTCGGGCCGGGTGAGGGTGGCGATGACCAGGACGGTGCCGAGGGCGATCCCGGGCCAGGTCCACAGGCCGAGGAGGAGCAGGCAGCTCAGCGCGATGCCGGTGGGTGGCCATAACGGGCTGACCACGGCACCGGCGATCACAACCTGCTCCAGCAGACCGATCCGGGCGGAGGCGTAGTAGACGCCGGCGAGCAGGAGGATCGTCAGGGCGGCCGGTGCGGGACGACGGAGTTCCTCGGGGCGCACCACGTCAGTCATCAGACAACGCCGGCGGCCGGGCGTCGTCCGCGACACGCGCGCCCGGTCCGCGCTTCACCCGGCGCCTCCCGTCGTCGCCGTCGAAGCGCAGCACGATCACCGCGGCGTCGTCGGTGTGCCCGGTGAACTCCGCCACGCTCATCGCCGCCGCGGCCACCGTCTCGGGCTCTCCCCCGGCGTTGGCGCTGACCAGCCGGGCCACCTGGTTCAGGCCCGCCTCGATGGGGAACGACGGCCCCTCCACGACCCCGTCGGTGAGCAGGACGAAGGCGCCTGCCGTGCGCAGCCGCCGGTGGGCGACGGGGTAGGTCTCCCCGGGCAGGATGCCCAGTGGCAGTCCCCCGGGGTCGGCGGTGAGTCCGCTGCGGCCGTCGGTGGTGGCCCAGATGGCGGGCACATGCCCGGCCCGGGCGCTGGATATCTCCCAGGCCACTGGGTCGAAGCGGACGAAGGTGCAGGTCGCGAAGAGTCCGCAGTCCACCGAGAGCAGCAGGTCGTTGGCGCGGCTGAGCACCTCGCCGGGGTCGGCGGCGTGGGTGGCGATGGCGCAGCGCGAGGCGGATCTGCCCCATGAAGGCCGCCGCCTCCACGTCGTGGCCCTGGACGTCGCCGATGCAGAAGGCGAGCGACCCGTCGGCCAGCGGGAAGCCGTCGTACCAGTCGCCCCCGATGTCGAGGCCGTGCCGGGCGGGTGTGTAGGTGGCGGCGGTGCGCAGCCCGGGGAGCCCCGGCAGCCGCGTCGGCAGCATCTCCCGTTGCAGCGCTTCGGCGAGTTCCACCCGGGCCCGCTGGTTCTCGGCGCCCTCCCGGGCCTGGGCGGTCAGCCTGCCGAGCGTGGTCAGCAGGTCGTCGGCGCTCGCCGACCGCGGGGGACGACGCCGAAGCATGGATCGCTCCAAGGTGCATCGGTGCATGGGCCACTGCGGGAGCGCGCTCCCCACGGCGATCCGCGTTGGCTTGCTGACCTGGCCTCATGGGGCTCGTGAAGGGGAGCCCGCCTTTCGGCACTCATCATATTTCTGCGCTGTGACTTCCGCTTGAC
Source organism: Streptomyces sp. NPDC020742 (assembly GCF_040641675.1). NCBI lineage: Bacteria > Bacillati > Actinomycetota > Actinomycetes > Kitasatosporales > Streptomycetaceae > Streptomyces > Streptomyces sp. NPDC020742. The sequence goes on along the minus strand of NZ_JBFAEA010000012.1, from coordinate 6,587 downwards.
GGAGGGGAAGCGGGCAGCGGTCACACGCACGGCCCCGGCCAGCGGCAGCGGCTCCTGGTCAGGCCCGCACGGGCCGCCGTCGGTACCCGGCCGGCGGCGGGAGCACGGCGAGCCGCCGTGCTCCCTGAGTCCCGTCCGACCGGGTGCCGGCCTCACCCGGCAGCCGGGCGGCCCACCACCAGGTGACGGACGCCGGAGCGGACCGCCCAGAAGAAGACCCCCAGCGCGAGGACGCCCACGGTGATCGTGTCGTACGGGGCGGGCAGCCGACCGGAGCCCTCGAAGGTGCCGAGCCAGGAGAGCAGGGTCAGCGCGACGAGGTAGACCACCAGCCAGGCGCCGGTGCGCAGTTCGGCGCCCAGCGGGCGGCGCGGGCCGGCGCCGTCGCTCTCCACGGCTGCGGTGCCACCGCGGGCGCCGGGGCGGTGCATGACCAGGAAGATCAGTACACCGACGAGCACCAGGGGCAGGGCCAGGCGCAGGTCCTGCCAGCCCGACCAGTACACGAACTCGCTGGCCACCACGAAGCTGAGCGGGGCGATCCAGCGCAGCCCGGGCACCCAGCCCGCGGTGTGCCCGCCCGGTTCGGCGCGGAAGACCGCGACCGCGACCGCGGAGGCGGCGTAGATCAGCAGGTACATGTCGCCCATCACGCTGACGATGTCCTGCCACCCGCCGAACGGCAGCAGGAAGACCACGATGACCAGCAGGTTGATCACCAGCGCCCGGCGCGGGATGCCGTAGCGCTCGTTGACCTTCATGAAGTACCGGGGGATGGTGCCGTTCTTGGCGAGTGCATAGGTGTGCCGCGCGTCGATCGCCACCCCGACGTAGGCGGAGCCGCCGGGCGAGATCACCGCGTCCGCGTAGAGCAGGCTGGAGAGCCAGTGCAGGTTGAGGATCAGCGCGAGCTGGCCGAACGGTGAGTCGAAGGAGACCCCCTGCCAGCCGTGCCCGAGGAGGTTCTCGGGGACGCTGAACAGGTACGCCACCTGCAGGGCGAGGTACATGACCAGGGCCAGGGCGATGCCGGTGAGCACCGCGCCCGGGATGGTCCGGCGGGGGTTGCGGGTCTCGCCGGAGAAGTCCAGTGGGGCCTGGAAGCCGTTGACGGAGTAGACGATGCCGCCGCCGGCCAGCGCGGTCAGGCAGGCCACATAGCCGTACGGGGCGAAGCCGCCGTGGTCGGTGAGCCGGCCGGAGTGCCAGCCGGAGGCGATCAGCGCGATCACGGTGATCACCGGCACGGCGATCTTGAACACCGAGATCAGGTTGTTGAGCTTGGCGAACATCCGCACCGCGTACCAGTTCAGCACCGTGAGCAGCACGCTGAGCCCGGTGGCCAGGGCCAGCCCGGAGAGGGTGAGGGTGTGGCCGTTGTAGATGCCGGGGAGGTAGTGCGCGGCGTACTGCATGATCGCGCTGATCTCGGCCGCGGTGCCGCCCACCGACAGCAGCGTCGACCAGCCCACCAGGGTGCCCACCAGACGCCCGCTGGCGAACAGCGGCCAGCGGACCGTGCCGCCGCCCTCCGGCCGGGAGGCTCCCAGCTCGATCAGGACCAGGGCGATCAGCCCGCACAGCAGACCCGCGCCGATCCAGGACAGCAGCGCCGCCGGGCCGGCGGTCTGGGCCGCGTACATGGCAGCGAACAGCCATCCGGAGCCCACGATGTTGGAGAAACCGATGCCGGTCAGCCCCCAGAACCCCAGGTCCCGGCGCAGACGCCGCTCCTGCACCTGCACTTCCGGGGCGCCACCGCCCCCGGCCCCCGCTGCTTCCTGACGTGCTCCCACGAAAACGGACTCCTTGCTCGCTGTTCCGGCTCGCCGGACCCTACTCGACGATCACGGGACAGCGGGCAACCGTCCACAGCGCGGTCAAAAGAGCTGGTCGGCGCGGACACCGAAGGTCGTGGCCAGTCCCTCCCGGCCGGCGTCGGTGAGCCGGACGACCCGGCGGTAGCGGCCGTGGCGGAGCCATTCCAGGGCGAACATCCGGGCGGTGAGCACGGCACCCAGGCCACCGGCGAGGTGGTGACGGCGCTCGGCCCAGTCGACGCAGTAACGGATGCTGGCGCGGCGGCGGGGCAGCCGGTCGGGGTCGACGCCGAAGGCGCTCAGCTGCCGGCGGCCGTCCGGGGTCAGGACGTAGGCGACCGCGGTGTCGCCGGCGGCCGCCGCGGTCGGTTCGGCCGCCAGGACGCCGTTGTCCGTCAGGGCGTCCATCACCGCGACGCCCAGCCGTCCGGCCAGGTGGTCGTAGCAGAGCCGGGCCCGCAGCAGCGCCCTGGCGCGGGTGTCCTCGTTCAGCGACCGGACCGGCAGCGGGCGGGCGATCAGGGCGAGCTGTTCCAGGGCGCGGGCGACGTCCGTGGTGGCCAGCCGGTAGTAGCGGTGCCGGCCGTCGTGCTCGACGGTGAGCAGCCGGGCGTCGAGCAGCTTGGCGAGGTGGCCGCTGATGGTGGAGTTGCTGACGCCGGCCTCGGCGGCGAGCGCGCTGGCCGGGAGCGCGCCGCCACCGGCGAGGGCCAGCAGGACCTTGGCGCGCGAGGGGTCGCCGATGGCCGCCGCGACATGGGCCACATCGGTCTCGGTCCGGGCATCCATGTCCCGACCGTACGCCGCCCATGCTTCGGCAACAGGCGAAACGTGGTGGTGCCCGGCGCCGCACGGCGGGGACGTTTCGGCGGATGCCGCAACGATCCGGCCGGACACTGACCGCATGAACTCGCTGCCCGCCCTCAGCACCGCCACCGCCACCGCCAGGCGGCCTGCCCCGGCCCGGCCGTCCCCGCTGCCACTGGTCGCCGTGTGCCTGGGGTACTTCATGGTCATCCTGGACGTCACGGTCGTCACGGTGGCGCTGCCGGTCATCGGCGACCGGCTGGGGGCGGGGGTGACCGCGCTCCAGTGGGTGGTGGACGGCTACACCCTGGTGTTCGCGGGGCTGCTGCTGTTCTGCGGCGGGCTCGGCGACCGGCTGGGCGCCAGGACGGTGTTCCTGGCCGGGCTGGCCGTGTTCACCTTCGCCTCCGCCGGGTGCGCACTGGCCCCCACCGTGTCGGTCCTGGTCCTGGCGCGCCTGGTGCAGGGGCTCGGGGCGGCGCTGATGGTGCCGTCCTCGCTGGCGCTGCTGCGGTCCTCCTGCCCGGACGCGCGGGCCCGCGCCCGGGCGTTCGGGGTCTGGGGCACCGTCGCCGGCCTCGCCGCGGGGGCCGGGCCCGTACTCGGCGGCGTCCTGGTGGCCGGGCTCGGCTGGCGGTCGGTGTTCTTCCTGAACCTGCCGGCCGGTCTGGCCGCACTGCTGCTGACCGTACGGCACGTACCGCGGCCCGCCGCCGGGCGGACCCGCGCCGGACTGGACCTTCCGGCGCAGCTCGCGGCGGCCGGCTCCCTCGGGGGCCTGGCCGCCGGCTGCATCGAGGCCGGGGCGCTGGGCTGGACGCACCCGGTGGTACTGGGCGCCCTCGCGGGCAGCGCTGCGGGGCTCGCCGGGTTCGTGGTGCTGGAGCGCCGCTCGGCCGCGCCGATGCTGCCGCTCGGGCTGTTCCGGGCGCCGGCCTTCTCCGCCTCCGCGGCGATCGGCGTGCTGCTCAACGCCGGTTTCTACGGGCTGCTGTTCCTCGCCCCGCTGTACTTCCAGCGTCTGCACCACTACAGCCCGCTGCGCACCGGCCTGGCCCTGCTGCCCGCCGTCGGGCTGGTGGCCGCGGGCTCCGCGCTGGCCGGCCGGCTGACGGCCCGTACGGGACCGCGGCTGCCCATGGTGGTGGGCCTGGCCGTGGGCGCCGCCGGGCTGTGCGGCTGGCTGGTGGCCGGGCCGGGCACGCCGTACCTCGCGCTGGTGGCACCGATGGCGGGCGCGGGCTTCGGCACCGCGCTGACCATGCCGGCGGCCACCGCGGCGGTGATGGAGGCCGCGCCCGGGGAGCGCAGCGGGGCCGCCGCCGCGGTGTTCAACGCGGCCCGGCAGACCGGCAGCGCGGTCGGTGTGGCGCTGTTCGGCACGCTGGCCGCCGGCGACCTCGTCCCGGGCCTGCACACCGCGGTGCTGCTCGGCGGCGGGGGTTTCCTCACCGCCGCCGCCCTGGCCGCCCGTTGCCTCCCCGGACGGGCCGGGCCGCGGTCCTGACAGCGGCTCGGGTGGGTGATCTGCCCTGCCGCCGCGCGCAGGAGCATTCCGGGTGGGTAGGGGACGGCACGGAAGCCGGCCCACCGCGCCGTGCACCTATGGCGGTCCGCCGGGGCGGAACAACGAGGCGAGGAGCGCAGCGAGATGACACTGCCGTGGCGGGAGGACGAGGGGCGGCGGCGCCGCTCCCCGCGCCCCGGGCCGGACGGGACTCAGGGCAGGCCGCAGGGGCCGACCGAGCCGCTGACGCCGATGGGGCGGATCGAGCCGTACGGAAGGAGGGGGAGCGCGCTGCGCGATGGGCGCCCGGCGCCCTGGCAGCAGAAGGTGATTCTCGGCTGTGCGCTCGGCGCGGGCGTGGTGGCGGCGGCGTCGGTGCTGCTGGCGCTGTTCGGCTGACCGCCCGTCGGATCCCCTGTCGGCGCCGTCAGCTGCAGGTCCAGCAGCCCGACCAGCAGGCCGAGCGGCCGGCGCGGTGGCCCTGGGGGTGGCGCCGGTCGGCCGGGCGCGCCTCGGGCCGGTCGCCGTCGACGTAGGGGTATCCGCCCGCGAGCCGGGCCCGCAGTACGACGGTGAGCGCGGCGAGTTCCTCGGGTTCGGCATGGCCCTTCTCGATCCGCAGCGAGAACGGGAGCGGCTCGTCGGCGGGTGCGCTCTCCTCGGCGGGGAGGTCCGCGTCGGTCGGGGCGGACCTGGCGCCCGCGGCCGTCTCCTCGGTCGTCGCGGCCTCCTCGATGCCGGTGCGCCGGCTTGCGGCTCTGCTCTCGTCGGTGAAGGCGTTCATCGGTAACGGTCCAGGGGCTCGTGGGTGGTGCGGGGCACATGCCGAGCCGCCCCGGCGGGTGCGCCGCCCGGGTTCGGGGCCGTGTGAGTGCAGGTCACAGGGGTGACGCTAGGAGCGCTCCGGGGCGCTGTCGCGCGCAGGGCGGCCCGGCTGCGCCATTCGGGCGGCCGGCCGGGGCCCGATGCGTGATATCCGGCTCCGAGACCGTGTTGCTCCCCGTCGCCCGCACCGCGGCCAGCAACCATCCCGGATACGTAGGGGCAGGCACACGGGTGCCGGTTGACACAGTCAGGAGGGCGGGACGATGAGACGTGATCAGGCCGGTGCCGGAGGTGCGCTGGTACGGGACGACGGTCGCCGGGATTTCCTCCGGTGTGCGGCGGGCTTCGCCGGAGTGGCGGCCACCACGGGGCTGAGCGGGGAGGCCGCCGCCGCGGACCGCCCGGCGGACGGGGTGCGCCGGCACGAGGGCCGGCTGCCGGACAAGGTGCCGTTCCACGGCCACCACCAGGCCGGCGTGGTGACGCCCCAGCAGCTCTTCGCGGGATTCGCCGGCTTCGATGTGCTGGCCGACGACCGCGACGGCCTGGTGGACCTGCTCCAGGCGCTCACCCACCGGGCTCGGGTGCTCACGGGTGGGGTCAAGCCGAAGGACGAGCAGGTCGCCGCCGAGCGGCCGACGCCCGACTCGCTCACCATCACGCTCGGCGTCGGGGCCTCGCTCTTCGACGACCGCTTCGGGCTCTCCGGGCACAAGCCCCGGCACCTGAAGGCGATGCCGGCGTTCCCCGACGACCGGCTGGAGCCGTCGCGCTGCCACGGGGACCTCTCGCTGCAGGTCTGCGCCGAGCACCCGGACGCCATCGTCCACGTGCTGCGTGACCTGGGGCGGGAGACGGACGGGCTACTGCGGCCCCGCTGGCGCACGGATGCCTTCCTCAATCCGTCCCGGCCCTCCGGTGCCCGACGCAACTTCCTCGGCTTCAAGGACGGCATCGTCAATCCCGACACCGCGTCGGGCCGGGAGATGGACCGGCTGATGTGGGTGACGCCGCCGTGCGGTGAGCCGGACTGGGCACTGGGCGGCTGCTATCAGGTGCTGCGGCTGATCCGCTTCCACGTCGAGAAGTGGGACAAGGTACCGCTGGCGCGCCAGGAGAGGATCTTCGGGCGGCACAAGGCCAGCGGCGCGCCGCTGGGCGGCCGGAAGGAGGCGGACGCGCCGGACTACCACGACGACCCGCACGGCGAGCGGATCGCGCTGGACTCCCACATCCGGCTGGCCAATCCGCGCACCGAGAAGACCGACAGGTCCCGCTTCATGCGCCGGAGTTACAACTACAACGAGGGCTACGACCACAACGGGCGGATGAACCTCGGGCTGGTCTTCGCCGGCTACCAGCAGAACCCGGAGCGGCAGTTCGCGACCGTCCAGCGCCGCCTCGAACACGAGCCGCTCGCCCGCTTCATCACCCCGTTCGGCGGCGGCTACTTCTTCGTCCTGCCCGGTGTGCGGGACAAGGACGACTGGTTCGGATCGCGGCTGCTGAGAAAGGCCTGAGCGGGGCGGGCCCAACGGCGAAGGCTGCACGGATCTCCGTGCGCGTACGGACGTCACCGGGGTTGATCGTTTCCACGCTAGCGGTCATGGGCTGACCCTAAAACACAC